>JANYGB010000065.1 GCA_025359445.1 Sphingomonadaceae bacterium | reverse complement strand
TATCTGCATGCCTGGATCATCCGGGTACTGCCGCTTCAGCCAGCCCGCAATCTGCTGCGGCGACCACTGCAGCGCCAGCTTTTGCGCTACCCTCCAGCGTAACCGGCCATGCAGTGCCAGACGACACCGCTTCGGACGCAGGGCTCGCTCCCAGGCCTGCTTGTCCGCCCGCGCTGCGCGATAGGTCCGCAAGCCGCCGTTACGGCCGATCTCCCGGCAGACCGTCGAAGGCGACCGCCCGAGCGCCAGTGCGATGCTTCTGATCGACCTACCCGCCGCGATCCCGCGGGATATCTCCTCGCGTTCCTCCAGCTTCAGCGCCGAGGCAGCCCGGCGCCGGGGCAGCGGAGCGATCCCGCCATGCAGGGCCACAATCCGCTGAACACCCGTCTTGTTGCGTCGCTCCAGCGCCCGCGAAATGGCTGAAATACTATGCCCCTGCTTCCAGCGCTCCCACAGCTCAACCTTCTGCGTAGCCGTGAACCAGATCCGTGACGTTACCATCGCTCACCTCCATCTTCTCAGATTAAGGTGTTGCGATGACCCGTTGAACCCGCCGGTCGTTCACGGCCCAGGTTCGGCGACGAGATTGGGGTGGAAAGCAGACATCGATCTCATGTGGCGGATTACCTGGGGTTTAGAGCGCCGAGCGGCGTCGCTTGAAGGTATGGCGATCGACGCGATAAAAATGCGCCCGGACCAGCGTGACGGTCCGGGCGCAACTGGGGCCAGCCGGGGGGTGGCGGGGGACAGGCCCCAATTCAATCGTTGCGGTCAGTCGCTGCTAACGTGTCCCTTAGAGTCGGCTCTGTGCTGCTGGGCACCGCCGGCAGCGGGCTGTGCAGAGGTGTCGGTCGACTGGCGCAGCGGCATGGCATCAGCGCTCGTCGCCCGCGGAGCCGTAGCGGTGCTGGCCTTCTGCGCCGACGCAGACCCATCGCTGGCTTGCTTGGCGCCGGTTGCCATAATCTGCGCCTGCGACCTCGCGGTCACCAGCACGTCGCCGTTGGCCGCAAAATCGCTGGTCGGCAGGGTGGCGGTGGTGTCCTTGACCTTGACCACGAGCGCGGTGACCCGGCCCTTGGTATCGGCGACCACTTCCTTGACCTTGCCGATCTTTTCGCCGGTCATGTCGTACAGCTGGCTGCCCGGCTTGAGGTCGAGGCTGCCCGCAGCATCCGCTGCAGCGCTGCCCGAGAGCGCGAGGTTATGCGAGAGACCGGAGAAAATCCCGTTCGCCGCGCCAGACCCGCCACCGCTGGCTTGGTCCTGACCGGCCGAAGCGATTTGCGCTTCGCTGAGCGTCGTGACCAGTGCGTTGCCGCTCGCGGCAAAGTTGCTGGCGGGGAGCAAGGCCGTGGTGTCACCCGACTTGACCAGCAGGCCCTTCACACGGCCGCTGCCGTCAGCGTAGACTTCGCGTACCTTGCCGATCTTCTCGCCGCTAAGGTCATAGAGCTGGGTCCCAGGCTTGACGTCGAAGGTGCCTGCGGCATCCCCGGCTGCGCTGCCATCCAGCGCGAGGTTGTGGCTCAGGCCGGAGAACATGCCGTTGGCCGACCCGGCGGCGCTGCCTCGCGCCGAGCCGCTGGCCGAGCTGGTCGACGCGACCAGATTGCCTGCTTTATCGCGGGTTGCGGTGACGAAGTTCCCGGCGTGGTCGCGATAAGTCATGACGGTGTTGCCGGCCTTGTCACGGGTCTGGTGCAGCGTTCCGCGCACCGCATCGGTGCCGATCAACTGGGCATCGCCACCGATCGAGCCTGCAGCGCTGCCCGAACCACTGCCCGTCGCAGCGACCGACTTGAGGGGGGTGTCGAGACTCTGGGTGAGCGCTCCCGAACCGTAACCCTGCGCGTTACCCTGGGCGCTGGCCTTGCCGCTACGCGGGTTGACCGATTTTGTCGCCGAGCCGCTGGCATTGCCGTTCGCGCTGCCCCGGGTGACGGTATCGACCGAGCGGGTCGGCATGCTCATCGGATCGGGCATCGAGGGCATCGAAACGCCGCCGAGAATGCCGCCCGAGCCGCCGCCCGAAATTCCGCCGAGGATTTGCGCGGAAGCGGGATTGGCAACTGCGATCAGTGCTGCGGCGGTGGTGAGAAGAATGGCCTTCATGACTGTGCTCCTTGTGATCTTGCAGCGCCCGGTCTTACTGGACGCTCGCAGTGACAACGACACAGCCGCGAAATTTACTTCAGCCTCAGCGCAGATTTTTATCGGCAGGCTCCGCAGAGCAAGCCCCGGCCCGACTGCGGATCAGGCCGGCGGCGTGAGATTGGCACCGCTTCGGCATCGAGCGCACCGATCACGCCGCGCGGCGCAACCCCGCGCTCGAGCGCCGCAGCGACGCGCACCGCGGCCAGCGGTACGGCGAACGAAGTGCCGCGCACCGGCACCAGCTTGCCGGTCCGGTCGAGCGCGGACATATCCGCCCCCGGCGCTGCATAATCGAGATGCGCGGCTCGCCCAGCTTCGATCAAGGGCCGATTGCGCTTGTCGACCCCGGTGATCGTGAGAACACCGCTGTACGATGCGGGATAGGATGGCGGCGCCGCCGGTCCATCGTTGCCGACCGCCGCGACAATCACCGCCCCGCGCGCCTGCGCCGAGGCAACCGCGCGTTCCAGCAAGGGGCTGCGCGGTCCGACCAGGCTCAGCGAAATGACTTTGGCGCCGCGTCCGAGCAACCAGCCCATCGCTTGCGCGATCGCCAGCGCGTTACCCCCGGCGGGATCGCTACCGTAAACATCGGCGACGAAGATTTTTCGTGCACCTGCAGCATAGGCCAGCGCCGCCACCGCGCTGCCATGATTGCTGGCGAAGGGCGCGCCACTGGCAAAGCCCTTGACCCCGGTAACCGGCTGGGCCGGCGCACCGTCGACCAAGCCGATCGGGGTTTGCACTGGACCACTGCTGACATGGGCGGCAGCAGTGCCTGACGCTCCGTTTCCGCCGCTTTGGAAAAAGATCTGGTCGCTGGAGACGATTGCACCGGGCAGCTTCTTCGTGATGAGCTTCTGCGCCTGCGCCAACGACATTCCGGCGGGGATCGTGACCTGGCTAACCGCCAGATCGAGCCCGTCGACATGCTCGATCGCGGCGGCTTTGAACCCCCACGAATTGACAATTGCCAGCATCGCCGGATCGGGATCGATCAGCAGCACCACCCCGCGCCGCGCAGGCGCACCGTCGCGGTCGCGTTCCAGCGTCGCCGGATTGTCGTGAAGTACAGTCGTGATCCGTTCGAGCCGCGCCAGGCGCAAAGTGGTGCCGAGCTCGCCCAGCGGGCGATCGAGCAGGCTGCTCAGGTTTCCATCGACCGTACCCGGCAGCGATCCGACGCCTGGTACAGCCGGCAGGCCGCCGGGCAGCCCGCCCAGCTGCGCGGCCGACGACCCGGCGCAGCACAGCGCGATCGCGGCAAAAATAGTGGATGAGCGCAGGGTCACGGATGGTCCTCACAATAAATTCACTTAACGATGGATTAAACGCCCCAGGTGGCTCGTTTCATCCACGAACAGGTATTGATGCAGAACGATGCGTTTTTAACCGGGCTTACCGCACTCCTCCCGCGGCTGCGTCGCTTTGCGGCGGGCCTGGCGCGTAACTCGGCTGACGCTGACGATCTGTGCCAGGCCACAATAGAGCGAGCCCTCGTTTCGCGCCAGCAGTGGCAGGACGGGACCCGGCTCGATAGCTGGATGTATCGGATCATGCGCAATATCTGGATCGACACCGCCCGGAGCCGCACTCGCCATGACAAAACCTTTGCCGATGAAGAAGCGGGTGTGAATGTCGGCAGCATGGGCGCGCAAGAGGCGCAGGTTGAACTGACGATGGTTGACCGCGCCTTACAAACACTGCCCGACGAGCAGCGCGAAGCTGTACTGCTGGTGCTGGTCGAAGGCTACAAATACGCCGAAGCGGCCGAGATTATCGGTTGCCCGATCGGCACTCTCACCTCGCGGTTGCTGCGCGGACGGGAGGCCTTGATGGTCAAGCTGGGAGAAGCGGCATGACTATTTCGCCCGAACAACTGGCCGCTTACGCCGACGGCGAACTCGACGAGATCACGGCGGCGCGCGTGCGTCGTGCGGTCGAGGGCGATCCTCACCTGGCCAGCGATCTTGCCCAGCTTACCGAACTGCACAACATGCTGGCAGCGCGGTTTGATCCGATTCTGGCCGAGCCGGTTCCCGAACGTTTGAGCAGCCCGATCGAAGACGCTGCCAAGGTGGTCAGCCTAGATGCAGCACGGCAAGCTCGGCAGTCGCTATGGCAGCGCCCACAGTTCCGCTTCGGAGCGGGCGCTGCGATCGCAGCATCGCTGGTGGTGGCGGTGCTCGTCGGAGGTCGCGGTGGCGTGCCTCAGGGTTATGCCGATACCCAGCTGGCAGCCGCGCTCGATGGGACGCTTTCGGGCCAGACCGCTCCGGATGGAACAAGGCTGCTGATTAGCTTCCGTAACGGCGAAGGTGCAGCATGCCGAGGCTATACGGCCCAAACCGCCAGCGGAATTGCCTGTCACGATGATCGCGGCTGGAAGCTGAAGGTGCTTGGCGGGGCCGATGCGCAGCAAACAACGCAATATCGGCAAGCCGGCAGTGCCGATTCTGCGGTGATGGCCGCAGCGCAGGATATGGCTGCTGGACCTGCGTTCGATGCAGACGCCGAACTGGCTGCGCGAAAGGATGGCTGGAATACAAGGCCGTGAGCAGACGTGGCATCGATTGCACCGCAATGTCTTCGAAGTATCAAGAAAAATTTGCAAATGACTGCTTTCGGGTCGCTCGCGGACCAGCCGCGATGACGCTTTGGGGGTGGAAAGCGGACTTGGTGCGTTGCTGTGACCAAGTCGACGTGATCACGATTGCTCGTGTCATCGGTACAGGCTTCTTCCCGCCTTAGTCGATTCGTGCGTGCAGGAAATGTTGGACTTCCGTCGGTATGTCGACCCAAAGGTGACGGTCCCCCGAAACGGAGCGGATTGGCTGCATTGAATGGGGTCATCGAAGAGCCCAATGGGAACACCTGTCACGGCACGGTTTTGGGGCCGCGCATAAATACGGTCGCATCGCAGTATGGACGGAAGAATTGTTGGTACGTTCCTCCCAGGTCGGTTGGCCGATCGAACTGCGTCGATTTTCCGCTGATCATTATCTGCTCGTGAGGCCAATAAGCAGCTCCACCAAAGAGGGAGCCCGAGCGCTTCTGTCACGTCAGGCAATACCTGTTGCTTGGAACTTCAAAGTTAATCAGAAAATAACCTTGATTTGCCAAATCACTTTTATGGCAAGCCCTACCCTGAAATTCGGCCGCTTTGCATCGCTGACTGCAGCCCTCGTTTGCAGCGCCAGTCCCAGCTTGGCACGCGGCGCCTTTAATGCTCACGTTCCCTTCCAAAGCCGAACTGCATTGCATTTTCTGCAATGCGTGCCCTTTGCACGGCAACTGTCTGGCATCCGCATTTTTGGCGATGCACGCACTTGGTGGAATCAAGCCCAGGGGCGGTACCTTCGCAGTTTTCCGTTCGACAAAATCAAGATCGATAAATCCTTCATTGATTCCATCACCAGCGATACCAGTGCGATGGCAATCGTCCGTGCGATTGTGGTGTTAGCAAGTTCGCTTGAAATGGAGACGACCGCAGAGGGCGTTGAAGATTCCTATCAACTTGCTGAATTACGAGGACAAGGCTGCACCAGCGTGCAAGGCTATTACTTCAGCCGTCCAATTGACAATCTAGCCGCGCTTGCCTTGGTTGGCCGCGATAGGGTTATTGAGGTGGCAGCTTAGTCTGCGGCCCAGTCGATCACAGGGGTCTTCGTGACGCTTCGCTCCGCTAACCGAAGTCTGCAATCGGGTCGTTCGCCGACTAGCCGCGACGGCGCATTAGGGGTGGTTAGCTGCCATTTCGAGAGCGCGCTATGATCCAGTTGATTGCTGCCCGTGAACCAAATCCTACGATCGCTGCGATCAATATGGACGGTAGAAATAACCGCCAAATCAATCCGTGATTGCATGGTGCATCCGGAATACAATCCCCCAGCGCGCTAACTACGAACGAGAAGCCAATTAATGGCAAGCCGACCAACGCTGCCAATGCGCAACCCCATTTCCCGCCAGTGGTTGCACCGCTTTTGTAACCGCCGTCATCCATCGCTCAAGCATACTGCAACCGGTAACGTCCGCAATCGGGTCGTTTGCAGGCCGCCCTCAGCGACCAGTTTGGGGTGGAAAGCGGACACCGTAGAGGCGCTGACTTCACGCCTCGAACGCATTGACTCTGACTAGGTGGTCCACGACGGGTCGATAGATCGGCTCCTGGAACTCGACCCCAAACTGGTTTTCCTGAGTCCAGATGACTTTGCCCACGATCAATTCCAGTCCGCTCGGCTTGATGAACACCGATGCGCCAATTTCGGCGCGATGCGCAGTTGCCTTCACCTTGCATCCTGCCTCGGACAAGTTGACTATCTGGCCGTCAACAGGCTGTCCGCCGTAGCGAACCTTGGCAGATAAAATTAGTTCTTGGCGAAGATGTTCGCGAATGATCGGCGGCTGGTCGTTCAAGTCCCGTTTCCCCAACAAAGGTATCGACCGGGCTTCGAGCCCGGCTTCGAACCTCTCCCATTGGCACCGCACTTTTGCAGCCGCCGATTGCAGTCAACGCTACCCGTTCTGGTCACAGTGGGGATCGAGCATTAAAATTCTGTAACAGCGCCCCTGAACGCCGAAAAGGAGGCCGTCGAAACGGTTATAAACCGCGCGTCGGGAATGACCGGTAATGTGCGCTCCCCGCTTAACTGCAATGACGCGATTGGGGTGGCAAGCGGACATCCGCGGACGAGCGATCAAGACGCTGGCAGGGTTTGTCCAGTCCCAATCGCCGCCAGTCGGTGCGTTTGCTCCGACAAAGCCATTTAATCGCTTGCTGAATCGGTCGCCGGCGGCAACGGCCCGGCCTCATTGAGGAGGCTGGCTATCGCCGTCAATATCTGTGCGTCGGCATAGGGCTTTTGGAGCATTATGCTGCAGGGGACGCCTTCGGCAGTCCAGTCAGCGGCGCTGTCACCGCTTACATAAACGACCGGAAGGTTGGCAAACTTTGTCCGCGCATGACGCGCCACCTCCCACCCATTTGGACCCGCGCCCAGCTGGATGTCGGTGATCAGACCTTGCAGTTGCGTGGTGTCGTCGATGTAGCCCATCGCTTCACCTCCGGTGCTGCATTCTGCGACCGCAAAGCCGCCAGATTGCAGACAATCGGCTAAACCCATGCGGATCAGCGCCTCGTCTTCAACGATAAGTATCGGCCGCACCACTTCCACGAGTTTAAAAGGTCCTCCCGCGCATCTAACGGTCAGCCGCCGAGTTAGTTTCAAGGCGTAGACGAAATGACAGCCTTAATCGCTGCGGCTGACGGATGTTTGGACGGCCACTTGCGGGTCGTTCGCCGCCCAACCGCAATGGCACATTCGAGGTGGATCAGCCGTAGTGGCGCAATTGGGGCGGTCTGCCGACATCACCTTAGAACGTATCGCGAGTTCCGCTCAGTTCCTTTTCCTTTTCGTCTGCCACGCTCGCAGCCAGCTGGTCCACTTCGTCAGGCCGCCATTCAAGCGGTTAACGCATCAACGGGATGATCACCTGAAAGCATGCCGTCGCTCCTGCGGCGGGAAGGACAAGCGATCCGTTCAACTGCCGAACAAGCGTATGGATGACCTTCGTGCCGAGACCCGTCTTTATCAACGGATCGTAATCTCCGGGCATACCGACGCCTGTATCGCCAGCGCACGAACAGCAGCCTGGATCGCAGGCAGCTCAATCGTGCGTTCGCCCTCGCGGATCGTTACCGGGCGATAGGCTTCTTCAAGGATCAGGTTGTCGGTTGGCTGAGACGCCGGATCGAACGGCTTGGGTTTGTTCTTGCTGCGCGGCGGACGACCACCAGGATTGCCAGATCGACCCTTCTGGAAGCGATGCTCGGCCGGCGGACGGCCATAGCCGACTACTTGCCCGGTGATCGGTACCGGGAGCTTGCCATCTCCCATCACCGATGAGGCATTCTTCAGTGTTGCCGTGAGAAATTCAGTAAACTGGTTCTCACTCATTTCGCCCGAGGCAAAGGCAAACTCGCGGTGCTTGACGGTGCCGAGGCCGCAGACGTTGCCGTCGATCTTCACGTTGTAAGGCGGGTCGGTAAATACGAGGTCGGCGCGCTCCCCGCCCAGCAGGGCTTCAAAGTCGATCGAGCTGCGCGCATCGCCGCACAGCAGCTTGTGACGACCAAGGATCCAGAGATCGCCGTGCCGCGATACCGGCTTCCCGGTTGCGAACGTGACCTGATCTTCTTCAGCGTCGCTGCCCGCTGGATCTGCATCACTGGCCTCGTCCAGAACGAGGTCGATCTCCGCGAGACTGAAGCCGGTGAGTTCAACGTCAAAGTCGAAGTCGATCAGCGCCTGCAGTTCGATGGCGAGGATATCGCGGTCCCATCCGGCGTTAAGTGCAAGCTTGTTGTCGGCGACCACATAGGCGCTCCGTTCAGTCGCGGAGAGATGCGAAAGAGCAAGTGTCGGCACTGCCTTCCAGCCCAGAGACTTCGCGGCCTCGACCCGGCCATGTCCGGCGATTATCTCGCCGTCGTCAGAGATCAGCACGGGGTTGGTAAACCCGAACCGGGTGATTGAAGCGGCGATCTGCTTGACCTGCTTCTTGGAATGCGTGCGCGCGTTGGCAGCGTACGGTTTTAGCGACGTGATGCTGCGTTCGACAATCTGCTGGTGCGACCCCATGACATTCCCCTTGAACTGATTCGTGCTATTGAATTGAACAAATAGGTTGTGCGCTGGACATTGTCAATCGTACGCCTATGATAGCGTGCCAATCAGTTGAACGAGGTGTTTCCGTGTCCTTCGCCCGCCGCCTGCACGAGCTGCGCGTCGCCAATCGCCTTTCGCTCCAAGATGTCGCCGACCAAGTCGGCATGTCGAAGGCGCATGTCTGGAACCTCGAAAAGGGACTTTCTGACAATCCCTCGATCGAGATGGTTCGCAAGCTGGCAGATCTCTTCAAGGTCGGTGTGGCCGACCTGGTGGGCGAAAACCCTGCGGCCAAAAACGAGGCGCCGGAGATGGTCGCGATGTTCCGCGACCTGAAAGATCTCGACCCACGTGACCGCGATTTGATCCGCAACTTGATGGAGCAGATGAAACGCAAGCCCGGCGACGACGAAAAGTGAACCTAACGCGGCTCGACCTCGACGGTGTCGGGTCGCCAATTGCCATTGCGGCGCGAATCCATGAACTCGAGCCCGACCTGCCGCTGGCTCTGCCCATCGAGCAGCTCTGCCGCCAACTCGACATTGGCACGATCGAAAGAGTGACCACCACCGCCTTTGAGGCCGCGCTGGTCATGGACGAGCTCAAGGCCGCCGGCACTATATTGCTCGCCGCTGGGCGAATGCCAGGACGGGAGCGATATTCGCTTGCACATGAACTGGGTCACTTCTTGCTACCCTCTCATCGGCCGACAGCTGAGCACGCGTTCCACTGCTCGCTGTCTGACTTCCACCTGCTGAACGAGCGCGACCGAAACCAGCGCTTGCGCGTTGAGGCGGAAGCCAACCGCTTCGCGGCGCAAGTGTTGATGCCGCCGGCCCAGGTGCGAAAGCAGATCGGCCAGAGCGATGCTTCGCTTGAGGCTATTGTTGCCATGTCGCGCGAGTTTGAAGTCAGCAAGGAAGCGATGGCCCGCGCTTGGGTCTCCGCCAATCGCAATCCTGCGGCAGTAGTTGTCCTTTCCGATGGCATCGTTCAGCGCTGCTATCGCGGTGAAGACTTTCCCTGGATCGCCATCCCCAAGGGTGCGCCTGTGTCGGGAGAGTCAGCGGCAGCCATAAAGCTGGCAAGCGGGACATATTCCGAAACCGAGGAAGTAGATCCGGAAGCGTGGCTTTCGGAGCGGGACGCGAAGCGCACTCTGGAATTGACCGAACAGGTTCTTGCGCAGCGCGACGGCTATGCCCTCGTATTGCTTCAGATCGAATTCGACGACGAATAATTGGCGCTGTAATCCAATCCCTGTTGTGGGTGCGTCCGATCCCTGTTTTGGGGATTTCAATTCCCTGTTTCGCAAAACTGAATTCACTGTTCTGCGCTCAGGGAAATTCCCGCTCCAGCCACGGATTTCCGTGCACTCTGCGGCCCATTGCATCGAAGTTGGAGTTCAGAAAATGAAGTTTTCCCTGTAGATTCCCATTTAACAGGGAAGTCCGGCCAGAGACTGACTCGCGCTGGACTGCGTCACGCACCATTCCGCAAATCTCTTTTACCCGCCGCTAGCCCCAAACCGCGCGACCAGTTCGTGGCGCTGCGCGATGAAGTGCTGGTGGACCAGCGTCACTGGCGCGCCGCTGCGCCAGGTGCGGCGGGTTACCGTGAGGCATGGATCGCCGACCGCGATGTTAAGTGCGCGAGCGAGGGCCGGGCTGGCGGCACTGGCACTGATCCGATTTTCGGCCTCGGTCCACGGGACGTGACTGAGCAGCCAAGTGCCGGGCGCGGTTGCGGCGAGATCGGCAGCGAGGACTTCGGGGACTTGAGCGGTGCTGATCAGGCGGTGCTCGAACGCAAGCGGCGTACCGTCGGCCAGATGCACGCCTTCCAATTCGAGCACCGGGCCGGGCATTTCGGGCAATGTGGAGAGCACCTCATGGCGCGATAGCAAGCGCCAGCCATAGGCCTGTCCGCGCGCGGTGACTTCGCGGGCGAGGTCGGCGATCTCGAGCACCATCGATTGCGAGCGCGGGCGGGCGACGAACGTCCCGGCGCGGCGGCGGCGTTCGACCAGCCCGGCATGCGCCAGCGACGACAGCGCCTTGTTCACCGTCATCCGCGCGCAGCCGTATTGCGCCATCAGCTCGATTTCGCCCGGCACCCGCGCGCCCGGCGGCCATGCGCCCGAGAGGATCTGCGCCTCGATCTCGCGGCGGATGCGTTCGTGGAGCGGCGCCGCCTTCACGCCAGCAGCTTGGCCAGCACGGTGCGATAGCGCGCGGCGATTGTCTCGCGGTCGCGATGCCGCCCGCCCGCCACGACTTGCACCCCTTGCCGCCACACCCCGTCGATGGCGCTGCGCCCGGCGGCGAAAATCAGCCGGTCGAGCCAGCCGTCGCCACTTGCTGCAATGAGCGAGGGATGCTCTGCATCGAGCGTGAGGAAGTCGGCGCTGTTGCCCGTGGCCAGTCCCATCGGCGCACCCAGCGCCTGGGCGCCGCCGGACAGTGCCGCACTGTACAGCGCGCCGCCGGTGCTCGCGCCGGGTTCGCCCGCGAACACATTGCGCGCCTGTGTACCAAGCCGCTGGCCGTATTCGAGCCAGCGCAGTTCTTCGGCAGCGTCGATCTTCACGTTCGAATCGCTGCCGATCCCCCAGCGACCGCCCGCTGCAATGAAGCGCGGGGCAGGGAACAAGCCGTCGCCGAGGTTGGCCTCGGTAATTGGGCAAAGCCCCGCGACTGCGCCCGATGCCGCCAGCTCATCGCTTTCTTGCGCGGTGATGTGGGTGGCGTGGATCAGGCACCAGCGGCTGCCAACTGCGGCGTTGCCGAGCAGCCATTCGGCCGGACGCGCGCCGCTCCAAGCCAGGCAATCGCTCACCTCGCCCTGCTGTTCGGCGACGTGGATATGGATCGGGCCGGTGCCAGCCATGGCCGATAAGTTGGATAATTCGTCGGGGGTCACCGCACGGAGCGAATGCGGGGCGAGGCCGAGGACGCCATCGGGCAGAACGGCGAGCCCAGTGCCGCTCGCCTCGCGCAGCCGGGCAAATTGATCGAGACCGCAGACGAAGCGGCGCTGGCCGGGACCGGCAGCCTGCCCGCCAAACCCGGAATGCGCATAGAACACCGGCAGCAGGGTCAGCCCAATCCCGGTCTCGGCCGCCGCCGCTGTGATCGCCTCGGCCATCGCCGCTCCCGCATAAGCCGATCCGTCGGGAGCATGATGGAGGTAATGGAATTCGCCAACGCGGGCGAACCCGCCCTCGAGCATTTCGGTATAGGCCATGGCGGCGATTGCCTGCAGATCATCCGGTCCGATCCGGTCCACAAAGCGATACATTGCCTCACGCCAGGTCCAGAAGCTGTCGGCCGATGCGCCGCGCCGTTCAGCCAGGCCGGCCATGCCGCGCTGGAAGGCGTGGCTGTGGAGGTTGGGCAGACCGGGCAAGGCGACGGTGTGGCGCTGGTCGCCGGACTGGGCTGGAACGCCCGTCTCGATTCGCCCAATGCGCCCACCGGTGATCTCGATCCGCACGTCGCGCGCCCACCCGCTGGGCAGCAGGGCTTCGGCAAAGTGCAGGCTGGCGCTCATGGCGGTCTCGCTCGGGTATCCGGCTTTTGGGTCTATACAGCCCAGTCTAATTGTCTATACATATTCGCGTTCAACAAGTCACGAGGCGGCGATGCACTGCGATACGGTCTGGCGAAATGCACGGCTGCTGACCATGATTTCCGGCGCGGAACCGATTGCTGACGGGCTGGTCGCGGCGCAGGGCGGCCGGATCGTTTTCGCCGGAGCCGCTGCTGATGCGCCGCCATTCGAACCGGTGGAAGCGACCGATTGTCAAGGCCGCTGGATCACTCCGGCACTGATCGATGCCCACACCCATCTGGTCCATGCCGGCAACCGCGCCCGCGAATTCGAGCTGCGGCTTGAGGGCGCAAGTTACGCGGAGATTGCCCGCGGCGGCGGCGGCATCGTCGCGACCATGCGCGCGACCCGCGCCGCGAGCGAAGACGAACTGGTCGCCAGCGCCTTGCCCCGGCTCGACGCCTTGCTCGCCGAAGGGGTCGGGACGATCGAGATCAAGAGCGGCTACGGCCTTGAGCTGGAAGCAGAGCTCAAGATGCTCCGCGCGGCGCGGCGGCTGGGCGAGCTTCGCCCCATCCGCGTGGTCACCACTTTTCTGGGCGCGCATGCGTTGCCGCCCGAATTTTCGGGCGACGCCGATGGCTATATCGATGCCGTGTGCGAGCGGATGCTGCCCGCGATTGCCGCCGAAGGGCTGGCCAATGCGGTCGATGGGTTCTGCGAGGGGATCGGTTTTTCGCCTGCGCAGATCGAGCGGGTGCTGGCCGCAGCCAAGGCGCTCGGGCTGCCGGTGAAGCTCCACGCCGAGCAGCTGTCAAACCTTGGTGGAGCGGCTTTAGCGGCGCGCTATGGTGCCTTGTCCGCCGATCATCTCGAACACCTCGACGCAGCAGGCGTGGCGGCGATGGCCAAGGCGGGCACCGTCGCGATGCTGCTGCCGGGCGCCTATTACTTCTGCCGCGAGACCCAGTTGCCGCCGGTTGACCTGCTGCGCAGCGCAGGCGTGCCGATCGCGTTGGCGACCGATTGCAATCCCGGCACGAGCCCGCTGACCTCGCTGTTGCTCGCAATGAACATGGCGGCAACCTGCTTTCGTCTGACCGTCGCAGAGTGCCTCGCCGGAGTGACACTCAACGCGGCCCGTGCGCTCGGACTGCAAGACGAATGCGGCTCACTCACGCCGGGCAAGAGCTGCGACCTCGCGATCTGGGATATCGAGGAACCCGCCGAGCTGGTTTATCGGATGGGCGCGCGGCCGCTTTATGCGCGCGTGTGGAGGGGCAAATGAGCGACGTTGTGCTGACCGTCGGCGAAGTTTCGCTGATCGAATGGGAAGCGATATATTGCGGTGCGGCGGCCCGGCTCGATCCTGCGGCCGCTCCGCGCATCGCCGCCAGCGCGGCTGCGGTCGAGCGGATCGTCGCCCGGGGTGCGCCGGTTTACGGGATCAACACCGGGTTCGGCAAACTCGCTTCGGTGCGGATCGACGAAGCTGATCTTGCAGCGCTCCAGCGCAATATCGTGCTCAGCCATGCGGCAGGGACGGGCGCGCCATCGCCGGTGCCGGTGGTGCGGCTGATGATGGCTTTGAAGCTCGCCAGCCTTGGCCAGGGGGCAAGCGGAGTGCGGGCAGAAACGGTCGCACTGCTTGAGGCAATGCTGGTTCGCGGGCTGGCCCCAGTGGTGCCGTGTCAGGGCTCGGTCGGGGCGAGCGGCGATCTTGCGCCGCTCGCGCATATGACTGCGGCGATGATCGGGGTGGGCGAGATCTGGATGGACGGCCAGCGCGTCGCGGCGGCAGCGGCGCTCGCCAAGGCTGGCCTTGTACCATTGGTACTTGGCCCCAAAGAAGGCCTCGCGCTGCTCAACGGCACGCAATTCTCCACCGCCAATGCACTCACCGCGCTGATCGGCGCGCAGAACCTGTTCCGCTCCGCGCTGGTCACTGGCGCGCTGTCGACTGAGGCCGCGAAGGGCTCGGACACCCCGTTCGATCCGCGCATCCACGCGCTGCGGCGGCACAAGGGCCAGATCGAAGTTGCGGCGGCCCTACGCGAACTGATGGCGGGCAGCGCGATCCGGGCCAGCCACAGCATCGACGATCCGCGCGTGCAGGACCCCTACTGCTTGCGCTGCCAGCCGCAAGTGATGGGCGCGGTGCTCGACCTGCTACGCCAGGCGGCGACGACCTTACTCACCGAGGCCAACGGCGTTTCGGACAATCCGCTGATTTTCCCCGAGAGCGACGAAGCGCTGTCGGGCGGCAACTTCCACGCCGAACCCGTCGCCTTCGCCGCTGACATGATCGCGCTGGCGCTGTGCGAAATCGGCTCCATTGCCGAACGCCGGATCGCGATGCTGGTCGATCCCGCGCTGTCGGGGCTGCCCGCCTTCCTGACCCCGCACCCCGGGCTCAATTCTGGCTTCATGATCCCGCAAGTCACCGCCGCCGCGCTGGTCAGCGAGAACAAGCAGATGGCCTATCCCGCCTCTGTCGATTCGATTCCCACGTCGGCCAATCAGGAAGACCACGTTTCGATGGCGGCGCATGGGAGCCGGCGGTTGCTGCCGATGCTCGCCAATGCCGAGGCGGTGCTGGGGATCGAATTGCTGGCGGCGGCGCAAGGGTGCGAATTCCATGCGCCATTGGCTTCTTCCGTCGCGCTCGAGCAGGCGCGCGGCTTGCTCCGCACGCAGGTCCCGGCGCTGGGTGAAGACCGGCATTTTCATCCCGATATGGAGGCTGCCAATGCGCTGATCCGATCGGGCGCACTGGCACAGTCGGTGGGGTTTGCCCTACCGGGAGTTACGCCGTGACTGACTGGCTCGAAGTCCACCGCGGCGATGCGCCGCTGGTGGTCGCTTTCCCGCACGGCGGCGCAGAGCTTGGCGGGGTCGAAGCCCGGTTCGTCTCGCCGTGGCTGGCGCGGCGCGATACGGACTGGTGGATCGCCGAGCTTTACGAATTTGTGCGCGAACTGGGTGCGACCACGATCGCCACCCAAGTCAGCCGCTCGATCATCGACGTCAACCGGGATCCTTCGGGTGCGTCGCTTTATCCGGGGCAGGCGACCACTAACTTGTGCCCGGTCACGACGTTTGACGGTGATCCGCTTTATCGCGGGTTCGATCCCGAGGAGGATGAGATCGCGTGGCGGCGCAAGACCTTCTTTGATCCGTATCATGCTGCAATCGGTGATGAAATCGCGCGGTTGCGCGCGGTCTATCCGGCGGTGGTGCTCTACGACGCCCACTCAATCCGCAGCCGCATCCCGCGCCTGTTCGACGGCGAGCTGCCGCAGTTCAACCTCGGTACCAATGGCGGGGCGACCTGCGATCCGGCGCTGGAGGCCGCACTGGTCGGCGTTTGCGCCGCTTTTGGCCAGTCTTACGTCTGCAACGGCCGGTTCAAAGGCGGGTGGTCCACCCGGCACTACGGTGCGCCGCAAGACGGCGTTCACGCGGTGCAGATGGAACTGGCGGTGCGCGGTTACATGGACGAACCGGCTGACCCCAGCCCCGAAAACTGGCCCGCCCAACTGGCCGCCGAACCCGCCATCTTGCCCACGCTCCGCGCCTTGATCGCCGCCTGCCTCAGTTTTGCCAAAGGACCAGCATGACCCGTCTCGACAACAGCCGCGTGATCCGCCCCGCCACCGGGACCGGGCTGACCGCGCTCAGCTGGCTGACCGAAGCGCCCTTGCGGATGCTGATGAACAACCTCCACCCGGACGTGGCCGAGAACCCTGCGGAGCTGGTGGTTTACGGCGGGATCGGCCGCGCCGCGCGCGATTGGGAAAGTTATGACAAGATCGTCGAGACGCTGCGGCGGTTGAAGGACGACCAAACTCTGCTGGTGCAATCGGGCAAACCGGTCGGGGTGTTCCAGACCCACGCCGATGCGCCGCGGGTACTGATCGCCAACTCCAATCTGGTGCCCAAATGGGCCACCTGGGAACACTTCAGCGAGCTCGATAAGAAGGGCCTCGCGATGTACGGCCAGATGACCGCTGGGAGCTGGATTTACATCGGCACGCAAGGGATCGTGCAGGGCACTTACGAGACCTTTACCGAGATGGGCCGCCAGCATTACGGCGGCGATCTGGCGGGGCGCTGGCTGCTCACCGCCGGGCTTGGCGGAATGGGCGGAGCGCAGCCGCTCGCCGCAGTGATGGCCGGAGCAAGCTGCGTGGCGATCGAATGCCAGCGCAGCCGGATCGAGATGCGGCTGCGCACCGGATACCTCGACCGCTCGGCCGAGAGCATCGACGAAGCGATGGGAATCATCGATGCGGCCAAGGCCAGCAAAGTTCCGGTCTCGGTCGGGCTGCTCGGCAACGCCGCCGAGATTCTGCCCGAGATGCTGGTGCGTGGGATTCTCCCCGATCTGCTGACCGATCAAACCAGCGCGCACGATCCGGTCAACGGCTACCTCCCCGCTGGGTGGAGCGTGGCCGAATGGACGGAAAAGCGCGAGCGTGAGCCCGAGGTTGTGGCCAAAGCCGCCAAAGCCAGCATGGCGCGCCATGTCGAGGCGATGCTCGAATTCCAGCGCCGTGGCGTGCCGACCACCGATTATGGCAACAACATCCGCCAGGTCGCGTTCGACGAAGGAGTGGCCGATGCCTTCGCCTTCCCCGGCTTCGTCCCCGCCTATATCCGGCCCTTGTTTTGCCGGGGGATCGGGCCTTTTCGCTGGGCCGCGCTGTCGGGCGATCCGGAAGACATCTACAAGACCGACGCCAAAGTGAAGGAGTTGATGCCGGATAACCCGGCGCTGCACCGCTGGCTCGATATGGCGCGCGAGAAGATCCAGTTCCAGGGCATGCCCGCGCGGATTTGCTGGGTCGGGCTGGGTGACCGCCACCGGCTGGGCCTCGCGTTCAACGCAATGGTCGCCTCGGGCGAGCTATCGGCCCCGGTGGTAATCGGGCGCGATCATCTTGATTCGGGCTCGGTCGCCAGCCCCAACCGCGAGACCGAGGCGATGCTGGACGGATCGGACGCGGTGTCGGACTGGCCACTACTCAACGCACTGCTCAATTGCGCGAGCGGGGCGACCTGGGTTTCGCTGCATCACGGCGGCGGAGTGGGGATGGGCTATTCGCAGCATTCGGGGATGGTGATCGTCGCCGATGGCACGCCGGACGCAGCGCGGCGGCTGACGCGCGTGCTGTGGAACGATCCCGCCACCGGGGTGATGCGCCACGCCGACGCGGGATACGAACTTGCGCTCGATTGCGCGCGCGAACAGGGGCTCGATTTGCCGGGTATCCTGAGCTGAGGCGCGGGACCGCGTCAGCTCCCGTAAAGCTGCCTCGGATCGGCTGGATGTTCAGTCATTTGCCGCTTGATCCGGCTGCCCTGCGTGCTGGTATTAAACCACAGGGTAACCGCAGCCAAAGCGGCGGCAGCGTAAAAGACATAGCGCATGGCGTTGCTCCATTGACGATGTCCCTGGTCGCAGCTCTGTTGGGCGCAGTGGCATGAAGCGCGGCTTACGGCATGGGGTAAAGCCAAATTAAGCAGTTTTGTTGGGGGAAGCGGCAGGGCCAGTGCATAAACCGGCACAAGCTGGCAGCAGTATGGCACAAACCGGCAGAAAGGCTGCACAATGCCGTCGCCATTATCATAGCTTATACCGATATTACAATGGCTTGTGCAATTTCGCAGCGGTATCGAGGCAGTCGCTAGTTGGCTGCGCGGCAAAGCCTGCGCGGCAAACATCTTTGTAGCACCCAAGCGAATTGTAGGAAACCGGCAGAATATATAACCCACTCGTCATCCCGGCGAAGGCCGGGACCCAGTCCAAACAAAAACAACGACGCTGCGCGGGTCTTTTTCAGAAGTGCTGGGTCCCGGCCTCCGCCGGGATGACGGTTTTTATTGTAAATTGTTCTGTGCTCAGGCGCGCAAATCGGCCCAATCCGGGTGGCGCTTGAATGCTGCAGCAACATAGCTGCATTGCGGATCGATCTTGAAGCCTTGTTCGCGCGCGTCGTCGATCAAGGCCTCGACCAGTTTACCCGCCACCCCGCGACCGCCGATCTCGGGCGGCACCAAGGTATGTTCCGTGGCGCGAACCTTGTCATGCTCGGTCCAGGTCAAACGCCCGATAGCACTGCTCCCGGCCACCTCGGCGCGGTACTCCCCGCTGCTGCCATTCGCGTGCCGGGTGATGGTAACGTCGGCCATGTGCTGCTCCTGTGCTTGACGCGGCTTGCGCCCGCTCGCATGCAACATGGCGATGCAATTCCTCTCCGACAATGCCGCCGCCGTTCATCCCGCCGTGTGGGACGCCATGCGAGCCGCCGATGCGCCGCAGCTGCCGTATGACAACGACGCGCTGAGCCAGGCGCTCGACGAAAAGTTTGCCGCGCTGTTCGGCCGGCCTTGCGCGGTCTTGTGGGCGGCGACCGGAACGGCGGCAAATTGCCTCGCTCTCGCCACGATGGTCCCGCCGCATGGCGGGGTGATCTGCCACCGCGACGCGCATATCGAGACCGACGAATGCGGCGCGCCGGGGTTCTACACCCACGGCGCCAAGCTGATCCTGGCCGAAGGCGAAGGCGCGAAGCTCACCCCGGAAAGCATCGAGGCAGCAATCGGAGCGATCCGCAAGGACATCCACCAGGTTCAACCGCACGCAATTTCGGTGACGCAAGCGAGCGAATATGGCCGCGCTTACCAACCGGCGGAAATGGCGCAAATTGCGGCATGCGCGGTCCGGCACGGCCTCAAACTCCACGTCGATGGGGCACGGTTCGCCAATGCTGTGGCGTTCCTCGGCTGCACCCCGTGGGAGGCTTGCGCCGGGGCCGACGCGCTGTCATTCGGCTGCGTCAAGAACGGCGCGATGAGCGCCGAGGCGTTGGTGTTTTTTGATACGGAGCTGGCCGATCTGGCGAAGCTGCGGCGTAAGCGGGCCGGGCATTTGCAATCGAAGGGGCGCTTTCTGGCCGCGCAATTGCTGGCGATGTTGGAAAACGATTTGTGGCTGACCAATGCCCGCGCCGCCAACGCCGCCGCCCGCGAACTGGCCGTCGTCGCGTCGGGCCGCTTGATGCACCCGGTCGAAGCCAATGAGCTGTTCCTCGCCACCTCGCCTCCTGAGCGTGAGCGGCTCCGCGCGCAGGGCTTCAGCTTCTATGACTGGGGCGAAGGCGCGGCGCGGCTGATCACATCGTGGAACACTGATCCAGCGCATAGCGCAGCTTTGGCGCAGGCGATCCGCGCCTTATGAGCCAGACGACTGCCGGGCCATCGCAGGCCCGCAATTTCGCCGCTTTCATTCTGCTGACGCTGATCTGGGGTTCGACCTGGCTGGTGATCAAGGACCAGATCAGCGCAGTCCCGGTCGGCTGGACCGTCACCTGGCGGTTCGCTTTGGCCGCAGTCGGCATGTTCGCGCTGGCGCTGGTGCGGCGCGAATCGCTCGCCTTGTCGCGGCCTGCGCTCGCGCTGGCGGCGGTTACCGGGACGTTCCAGTTCGCGGGGAATTTCCAGCTGGTCTATCGCTCGGAGCACTATCTGACCTCGGGGCTGGTCGCGGTATTCTTTGCCCTGCTACTGGTCCCCAATGCGGTGCTGGCTAGGATCTTCGTCGGCACCCCGGTGACCCGGCGGTTCATCGGCGGGAGCGCGGTGGCCCTGGCGGGCATCGGTTTGTTGTTCGGCCACGAATACCGGATCGCGCCGGTGGGCAGCAGCGGGGTCGTAACCGGGGTAGTCATGGTCACGCTTGCCTTGCTGTCCGCCTCGGTTTCCAACGTGCTGCTCGCCACCGATCTGGCCCGGCAGCAGGCGATAATCCCGTTCATCGCGTGGTCGATGCTGTTTGGAACGATCGCCAACGCGCTGTTCGCCTGGGCAATCAACGGCGCGCCGCAGTTCGATCCGCGGCCCGAATACCTGGCCGGGATCGCGTACCTCGCCATCATTGGCTCGGTGGTGACGTTCCCGCTGTACACCGGGCTGATCCGCGCGTGGGGGCCGGGCAAGGCAGCCTATAACGGCGTGGCGGTGCCGGTGGTGGCGATGGGGCTCTCCACGCTGTTCGAAGGCTACCGCTGGAGCGGTCTGGCGATTGCCGGAGCGCTGCTGGCGATGACCGGGCTGCTGATCGCGTTATCGGGCCGCAAGTAGGTTGCGCAGTCCCTCGCGGTAAGTCGGATAACGCAGCTTCCACCCCAGTATGCGCTTGGCTTTGCCGCCAGCGACCCGGCGGTTTTCATCGTAGAATGCGCGCGCCTGCGGGCTGAGCTGCGCCGCCTCGAGCGTCTGCATGGGCGGCGACGCAAGCCCGAGCAGCGCTGCAGCCGCTTCGATCACCGCGTTCTGGCTGGCGGGGAGGTCATCGGCAAGGTTGTAGGCACCCGGCGGGGCTGCAAACGCCAGCAGCGCGCCGCTGACGATGTCATCGACATGGACCCGGCTGAACACCTGCCCCGGCAAGTCGATCCGCTGCGCCCGGCCTGCGCGCACCCGGTCCAGCGCCGAGCGGCCCGGGCCGTAAATGCCCGGCAGGCGCAGCACTCGCGCCCCGCGTGCCAGCCACGCCGCATCGGCCTCGCTTCGGGCAGTGCGCCGCCCGGTGCCAGTAGGTGCGCTCTCATCAACCCAAGACCCGCCGCAGTCGCCGTACACCCCGGTTGAGGACAGGTAGCTCAGCGGCTTGCCCGCAAGGTCCGCGCCGTATTGTTCCAGCACCGGGTCAAGCCCGTCGCCGCCCGGCGGGACCGACGACAGCACTTGGCTCGCATCGGCCAGCGCCAGCCGCACCCCGCCCGCATCATCGAACGCCAGCGTGCCCGCGCGCCCGGTTGACACCACCTCCCAGCCGCGTGCCTCCGCCGCTTTGGCGATCCGCGCGGCGGTGTAGCCCAGTCCGAAGATGAACAGGCGTGACTTCACTATTGCGGCTTGAGCGCTTCCGGCACCATCGGCGGCGGGGTTACCATCTGCGCACCGGGCACATGGTCCTTCTTCCACTGCATGCTCATCCGCACCCGGGTCGCGCCCGATGGATGGTCGAAGAACAACGCTTCCTCGATCGGGCCGGGCTCGATCTTGCGGTATTCGCTGAGCTTCATCGCCACCGAGGCAAAGCCGTCCGGCTCCTGCGCCACGTCGAGCCCGAAAGCGTCGGCCTGGCTTTCATCAACCCGGATCATGGTCTTGGTGATGGGTGTAGCGATTAACATGAACGTCGCGACCAGGATCCCCAGCACCGGCATCGAGGCGGGATCGCCAAGGTCGCGAATTCCGCCCCAGCGTGCGCCATAGCGCGCGATCAGGGCCGGGGCGATCCGCGAGACGAGGAACATGACGAGCGCCGCCAAGGCGCTGAAGAAGGCCAGTCCCCACCACACATGGTTCAGGACATAGTGCCCCATTTCATGCCCCATCACCGCGGCGATTTCTTGCGGGGTGCTGCGGTTCAAGAGGTTGTCGTTGAGACTGATCCGCATCGTCGGGCCGATGCCCGAGACATTGGCCGAGATCGCCTTTGACTGCTTCGAGGCATCGAACAGATAGATGTGCTCGGCCGGGATGTTCTTCGACTTGGCCATGGCGACGATGCGGTCGCGCACCGGTCCCGCAGGCAGTTCGGTATAGGTGTTGAACAGCGGCGCGATGTAAACCGGGCCAAGCAACATGCCAAACGCGAAGAACGCAGCGATCACCCCGGTTGCGGCGATCCACCAATTCCTGGGAAAGCGCCGGATCACGGCGTAAATCGCCATAACGATCAGTGGAACGACAAGAAGGTTGATGCCGATGTCCTTTGCCATGTCGAACAACCAGCCGCTGAAGTTCTGGTTCATCAGATCGTACTGCTTTTCGCGCACGAAGCCGGTGTAGATCGACCACGGCAAGGTTAGCACGGTGCCTGCGAGCGAATAGCACAACGCGGTGATCCAGGTGACCCCGGTCGGGCGTCTGAACAACCGCTCGCCCAGATTGCGGAACCTTGCCGACAAGCCGAAGCGCAGCAGCACGCCGTCGATCAGCACCGAGACCAGCGTGCCCCACGCGATCAGCCAGTAGCCGCCCTCGAAATAGGCGTCGCTTTTAGCCCGGGCCGGGCCTTGCAGCGTATCCAGCCAGGCGCGAGTCGCAGTTTCGACGTCGAAGCCCGCAGCATGTGCGGCGCTGGGCAGCATGACCAAAGCCAGGGCAGCGAGTGGCAATAATTTGTGACGCAATGGAACCCCCTCCAGTGTATTGTCTTGTTAAAACACTGCGCCGGGACGCAACTTGCTGTCAAGCGCAAGTTTGGCTTGGCCTTGGTGCCTGCGCCGACCTACAACCCGCGCCATGGACGCTACCCTCACCCCGCCCGCCGACGCTCCCCCCGCTGCTCCGCATCATCACTGCCCCAAGGTCATCCGCCGCGCGGACTATCAGCCGCCCGAATGGTTGGTGCCCCAGGTTGCGCTCGATTTTGCGCTCGGGATCAGCGCCACCACCGTCACCGCCAGGCTTTCCGTGCGGCGCAATGCCGCCTCGCCGGTGCTGCGGCTCAATGGCGACGGGCTGACCCCGGCTGCGGTCCTGGTCGATGGGGTACCCAGCAATTCATGGCGGATGGACGGGTTCGATCTGCTGATCGATCTGCCCGGCGATGCCCACGAGGTCAGCGTGACCACGCTGATTGATCCGGCCGCCAATACCCAGCTGATGGGGCTCTATGCTTCGAACGGGATGCTGTGCACCCAGTGCGAGGCCGAAGGGTTCCGCCGCATCACCTTTTTTCCCGATCGGCCCGATGTGCTGTCGGTCTATTCGGTGCGGATGGCGGGCGACAAGGCGGCGTTTCCGGTCCTGCTGTCGAACGGCAATTGCACCGCGAGCGGAGACGGCGCGGACGACACGCATTGGGCCGAGTGGCACGATCCGTGGCCCAAGCCGAGCTATCTGTTCGCGCTGGTCGCGGGCGATCTGGTCGCCAACCAAGACAGCTTCACCACGATGTCGGGCCGCAAGGTGGATTTGGGCATCTGGGTCCGCGAAGGCGATCAGGACCGCACGCACCACGCCATGAAAGCGCTCAAAGATTCGATGCGCTGGGATGAGCAGACCTTCGGGCGCGAATACGATCTCGACCTGTTCAACATTGTTGCGGTCGCCGATTTCAACATGGGTGCGATGGAGAACAAGGGCCTCAATGTCTTCAACACCCGCTACATCCTGGCCGATCCCGAAACCGCCACCGACGGCGATTATGACGGGATCGAGGGCGTGGTTGCGCACGAGTATTTCCACAACTGGTCGGGCAACCGGGTGACCTGCCGCGACTGGTTCCAGCTGAGCTTAAAAGAAGGCTTCACCGTGCTGCGCGATCAGCTGTTCAGCCAGGACATGGGCAGCGCCGCGGTCAAGCGGATCGAGGATGTGCGGATGCTGCGCGCCGCCCAGTTCCCCGAGGATTCGGGGCCCTTGGCGCACCCGATCCGGCCCGATTCGTTTCAGGAGATTTCCAACTTCTACACCGCCACGGTCTATAACAAGGGGGCCGAAGTAATCCGCATGATGCGGACCATGGCCGGAGCCGAACGGTTTCGCGCCGGGACCGACCTCTACTTCGATCGCCACGACGGCGAAGCGGCAACGTGCGAGCAATTTGTCCAGTCAATCGAGGACGGGGCGGGGCTCGATCTTAGCCAGTTCCGCTTGTGGTACAGTCAGGCCGGCACGCCCAGGGTGACTGCGGCACTGAACCACGAAGGCGAGGTCGCGACGCTGACGCTGACTCAGACCGTTCCCGATACCCCGGGGCAATCGGGCAAGCAGCCGATGGTCATTCCCTTGCGGGTGGCGCTGTTCGATCCAGCAACCGGCGCGCACAGCGGCGAGCAGCTGGTGGTGCTCGACCGCGCCGAGATGCAATTTGCCTTTCCCGGGTTTGCCGCGCGGCCGGTGCTGTCGCTTAATCGCGGTTTCTCCGCGCCGGTTATCATCAGCGCCGATCAACCCGGGGCGGACCTGGTGTTCCTCGCCGCGCACGATGACGATCCGTGCGCGCGGTATGAGGCGTTGCAGCAGCTGGTGGTTCAGCACCTGGTGGCCGAGATCGGCGGCGGGATGCTGTGCGCGGCCGAGCGCGATGCCGGGCGCGAGGATATTCGCCGGGCCTATGCGGCAGTGATCGCCGATCCTAAGCTCGACGACCTGATGCGCGGTGAATTGATGATCCTGCCGGGCGAAGGTTACCTCGCCGAACAGTTCGCGGCAGCCGATCCGGGCGCGATCCGCGCCGCGCGCGAGGGGCTCAAGGCCGACCTTGGGCGCGGACTAGAGACCGAGTTGACCGCATTGCACGCCCGCGCTTCGGCGGTGCCTTACAGCCTCAGCGCGGAGGCGCGCGGCGCGCGCAAGCTCAAGACTCAGGCGCTGGCGATACTTGCTGCCGGGGTGCCGGATCGCGCTGCCGTGCTCGCCGCTGCGCAGTTCGACGCGGCGGACAACATGACCGACCGGCAAGGCGCCTTGATGGTGCTTTGCGGGCTCGACACGCCTTTCCGCGCGGAAAAGCTCGCGGCGTTCCACACGAAGTTCGCCGGTAACGCGCTGGTGATCGACAAATGGTTCTCGCTCCAGGCTGGATCGCTTCATCCCGCTGTGCTGGATCACGTTCGCGCGCTGGCCGCGCATCCCGATTTCACCATGGCCAACCCCAACCGGGTGCGCGCGCTGTACATGGCGATGGCGAGCAATCCCGGCGCGTTCCACGATGCCAGCGGGGCGGGCTACCGGATCATCACCGATCTGATCCTCGCGCTCGATCCGGTCAACGCGCAGACCGCCGCGCGGTTCGTCGCGCCGCTCGGCCGGTGGCGGCGGATCGAACCGGAGCGCGCCGCAATGATGCGCGCCGCGCTCGAACGGCTGGTCGCCGCACCGGGGCTGTCGCGCGATACCTTCGAACAAGTCAGCAAGAGCCTTGGCTGAAGCGCCCGAGGTTTTTCGCTCGGCTTTGCTGGAGGGCATTCCCCACGGCTTCCTTGGGCGGCGCGGCGGGCATTCTACCGGGTTCGTCGCCGGGCTCAATGCCGGGTTGGGCTCGGGCGACGAGCCTGGTGCGGTGCAGGCCAATCGCGCCTTGGCGGCAGCGGCGGTGTTGCCCGGAGCCAAGCTGGTCAGCGTCTATCAAGTCCATTCGCCGCTTTGCGTCACGGTCACCGCGCCGTGGCCCGATGACCGGCGCCCTGAGGCCGACGCGCTGGTGAGCGATCGCCCGGGGCTGCTGCTCGGCATCGTGACCGCCGATTGCGCCCCGGTTTTGCTGGCCGACCGCACCGCCGGAGTCATCGGCGCAGCGCATGCCGGCTGGAAAGGCGCGGTCGCCGGGGTGACCGACCAGGCGATTGCGGCCATGGAGGCGCTGGGCGCTCAGCGCAGCCGGATCGTTGCCGCAGTCGGCCCGTGCATCGCGCAGGCCAGTTACGAAGTCGATCAAGCTTTCGTTGACCGCTTCGGCGCTGCCGATCCTGCCAACTGGCGGTTCTTTGCCGGCGGTGCGGCGGGTCACGCCCAGTTCGATCTCGAAGGCTATGTCGCCGCGCGGCTCGAATCAGCGGGACTCAGCGGGGTCCAGCGCCTCGGCCTCGATACCTACCCCGATCCCGCGCGGTTCTATTCGTTCCGGCGCGCGGCCCACCTGGGCGAGCCCGACTATGGCCGTCAGATTTCGCTGATCGGGCTGGAATAAGGCGTTGCAGCGCCCGCAACCGCTGTGCACAAATTGGCTGTTGGCAGGCGCAAGGCCCTCGTATATCAGGCCCGCCAAATCGGGTCGTTCACCCCGCACTTGCGGGCGGCGGGCGCTTCGCATAGGGGCTTCCTGAAAGCAGGATTTGGACGGGTCTGACGGATGCGCAAGAGCAGCGCAAAAGACGGACCAGCAGGAACAGGATCGGTTCGACCATGGCACAAGATGCGGGCATCGACACTCCGGCCGCGGACAGCGGCAGCGGGGACGGCGCGCTGGAGAGCGGCGGCGTGCGTCGGCGCGATTTTATCAATATTGCAGCAGTCAGCGCGGCCGGGATCGGCGGGCTGGCCGTGCTTTATCCGCTGATCAGCCAGATGGCCCCCTCGGCCGATGTGCTGGCTGAAGCCACGACCGAAATCGACCTCGCAGCGATTCAGCCGGGGCAAGCGATCAAGGCGCTGTTCCACAAGCAGCCGCTGTTCGTCCGCAACCTGACCGCCGAAGAGATCAAGAAGGCCACCGATGTCGACAACAACCCGGCTGAGTTTGCCACCTTGCGCGATCCCGCGACGCTGGCCGACCGGACGAAGCCGGGTAAGCAAAACTGGTTGATCACCGCTGGCGTGTGCACCCACCTTGGCTGTGTGCCGCTGGGTGCGGGTCCGGGCGAGGAAATGAGCCGGGGCGCGTTCGGCGGTTATTTCTGCCCGTGCCACGGTTCGACTTACGATACCGCCGCGCGCATTCGCAAGGGTCCGGCTCCCCGGAATCTTGAAGTGCCGCCGTACGAATTCACGTCAGACACCGTCGTCAAGATCGGTTGAGGTAGACCACAATGAGCTTCCCCTGGGCAAAACAGTACACCCCCAGCCACCCGGCAATGGTTTGGCTCGACGAAAAACTGCCGCTGCCGCGGCTGATCTATGGTGCGGTTGGCGCGGGCTATGAAGTGCCGCGCAACCTTAACTACATGTACAACTTCGGCTTCATGGCCGGGCTGTGCCTGATGATCCAGATCGTCACCGGGATTGTGCTGGCGATGCATTTCGCCCCCAACTCCGCGATCGCCTTCGATTCGACCGAGCACATCATGCGCGACGTCAACTGGGGCTGGATGTTGCGCTACGGCCACTCCAACGGAGCGGCATTGTTCTTTGCGGTTATCTATCTGCACATCTTCCGGGGCTTTTATTACGGCTCGTACAAAGCCCCGCGCGAGATGATCTGGCTGCTCGGCGTCGTGATCTTCCTGCTGATGATGGCCACCGCGTTTATGGGCTATGTGCTGCCGTGGGGCCAGATGTCCTATTGGGCGGCGCAGGTCATTACCGGGTTCTTCACCGCGTTTCCACTGATCGGCGATGGGCTGAAGGAATGGCTGCTGGGCGGATTTGCGCCCGATAACGCCACGCTTAACCGGTTCTTCTCGCTCCACTTCCTGCTGCCGTTCGTGATCCTGGGCGTGGTGATCCTGCACATCTGGTCGCTGCATATCCCGGGCTCGTCCAACCCGACCGGGGTCGAGGTCAAGACCAAGGCCGATACCGTGCCGTTCCACCCCTACTACACTGCCAAGGATGGCTGGACGGTCGGCGTGTTCATGGTGATCTATGGCCTGTTCGTGTTTTATATGCCCAATTCGATGGGCCACCCGGACAATTACATCCCGGCCAACCCGATGCAGACCCCGGCGCACATCGTGCCCGAATGGTATTTCTGGCCATTCTACGCGATCCTGCGCAGCTTCACCCAGCCGCTGCTGTTCATTCCGGGCAAGCTGATGGGCGTGCTCGCGATGTTCGCCTCGATCCTGGTGTGGTTCTTCATGCCGTGGCTCGATAAGTCGCCGGTCCGTTCAGCCAAGTTCCGCCCGCTGTACCGCAAGTTCTTCTGGGCTTTGGTGATCGACGTGCTGGTGCTGGGCTATTGCGGGGTCTCGCCGCCCGAACAGCCGTACATCCTGCTCGCCCAGCTCGCGACGATCTATTACTTCGCCCACTTCTTCATCATCGTGCCCCTGGTCTCGTCGATCGAGCGGCCCGAACCCCTGCCTTTCTCGATCACCGAAGCGGTGCTCGGCCACGATGGGCAGGCCGCGCTTGCGGCCAAGGGCTGAACCCGAGCAGAGCGAAAGAGAACCGATATGATCCGCATCTTCTCCATCCTCGCCGGGCTGTTCTTTATCCTGGGCTTGCTGTGGTCGACCACTGTCGATACCTTGGCGTTCGCCACCGACGGGCTGCCGACCAGCCCCGAAAAGGAGTTCCACGAGCATCCCAAAGCGTTGTCGCTTAACAGCGACGGCCCGTTCGGCAAGTTCGACAAAGCGCAGCTGCAGCGCGGCTTTGGCGTGTACCGCGAGGTGTGTTCGCAGTGCCACTCGCTCAAGCACGTGGCTTACCGCGATCTGGCGGCATTGGGTTACAGCAATAACGCGATCAAGGCGATTGCCGCCAAGGCAACGATCAATGCCAAGGACCCGCTCAGCGGCGAAATGAAGGATCGTCCGGGTATGCCCGCCGATCACTTCCCGCCGGTGGTTTACGGCGGCAAGGGCGTTCCGCCAGACCTGTCGCTGATCACCAAGGCCCGCCACGGCGGCGCCCCTTACGTCTATTCGCTGGTTACAGGTTACACCGCGCAGCCGGCCAAGCTCGCCGGCAACCCGGAAACCAAGACCCCCGAAGGACTGTATTACAACCCCTACTTCGCCAATCTCAACATTGCGATGCCGCCGCCGCTGGCATCGGACGGTCTGGTGACCTATTCGGACGGCACAGTCGCCACCAAAGATCAGATGGCCAAGGACGTTTCGGCATTCCTGGTGTGGACCGCTGAGCCAAAGCTTGAAGCGCGCCACCAGGCGGGCTTCATGTGGGTCGGGCTGATGCTGTTCGTGACCGTGTTGTCGTTCCTCGCTTACCGCAACGTCTGGTCGGGCACGAAGCACTAAGCTTGCAAACATTCGTCATCCCGGCGCAGGCCCGGACCCAGCACAGCAGGAATGCCGTCGCGCAGCGATGACGTTCGTTCGGGGACTAGGCCCCGGCCTGCGCCGGGGTGACGATAACATGGCTGCGCAGCGCGGATTGACCGCACCGCCCGCCTGACGCATAGCGACCAGCGCAGTGGTCCAGGCACCTAGCGGGTATAGCTTAGTGGTAAAGCACCAGCCTTCCAAGCTGGCTATGCGGGTTCGATTCCCGCTACCCGCTCCA
>JANYGB010000042.1 GCA_025359445.1 Sphingomonadaceae bacterium | reverse complement strand
GCCAGCGTGTTGACCCGGATGTTGTACTTCGCGCCTTCGAGGTGGAGCGTCTTGGTGAAGCCCGCCAGCCCCAGCTTGGCCGCGCCGTAATTGGCCTGGCCGAAGTTGCCGTACAGTCCGGTCGAGCTCGCGGTCATCAGGATGCGGCCATAGCTCTGCTCGCGCATCAGGTCCCACACCGCCTTGGTGCAGTTGGCGCTGCCGTTGAGGTGAACGTCGATCACCAGCTTCCAGTCATCCATCGTCATCTTCGCGAAGCTCTTGTCGCGCAGGATCCCGGCGTTGTTGATCAGGATGTGGACCCCGCCCCAGGCCTCCTTGGTCTTGGCGACCAGCTCTTCCATCTGCGCAAATTCGGTGACCGAGCCGCCGTTCGACATCGCCTCACCGCCGGCCGCCTTGATTTCCTCGACCACCTTGAGCGCGGCATCCGAGTGCCCGGTGCCATCGCGCGATCCGCCCAGATCGTTGACCACCACCTTCGCGCCGCGCTTGGCCAGCTCGAGCGCATAAGCCCGGCCCAGGCCGCCGCCGGCCCCGGTAACAATCGCGACGCGATCCTTGAACGAAATGGTCATGGGAAAATCTCCGCTGAAAAGGGTTGATCCGGGGTTTGATGCCGCCGGCAAGCGCGGCGCGGCATGGCATGGCGGCGCGAGGCTGGCAATACGGGGCTGGCGGCGGGCCGGTTCCCTAGCGTCAGTGTGGCGCACAATCGGGCGGGGCGCACGCATCAGCAGCGAATCGCACGCGGCCCGCTAGGCGTCGCCGTCGTCACCCTCTTCATTGGGGTCAGAGCTACCCGCATCGCCGCGTTCAAACGCCAGCGTGCGCTCGCGCATTTCATCGATCATCGCGTCGATCGAGTCGAACACCTCCTGCTCGTCGCCGTTTTCCTCCTCGGACCACCGGGCGCGCAGCCGCTCATAAACCGGATGCCCGGGCTTGATCGCGGCAAAGTCTGCGTCCTGCGCCGTCCACCGCACCGCGCGGCGCTGGCTGAGGACGAACCGGATGTGCCCGAAATTGTGCTTGCGATACGTGCCGAGCAATTTCCCGGCCGAAACGATCGGCAACTCCTCGCCCGCAATCGCCAGTTCGAGCGCACAGTCCTCCAGCCGGGCGATCCCCCGGTCAAGCGCCGCCTCCCACGCCGCCGCAAAGCCCTCTGCGCCCGGCTGGTGGCGCAAACGGTACAAGGCCTCAAGGCTCGCCCCGATCGCCCGCGCCGCCTGCGTCACGATCCCCGTCGCGGCGAGCGTTGCAATAAATTCGCGCTGCCGCGCCGGCGTGATCGAGTTGCGCCGCGGCGCGCGGTGCACATAAGGCGCAAAGCCGAGCAACGGAACGTCCGGCTCGGGCGGCAAGTCGGTAAACGCCACCGCAGAAGTGCGGCGCGAAGGGCGAAGGGAGTTGCTGCGGGGAGGGGTGGGCATACGGGGTGCGCCTCGGCGTGAGTGTTGAATTTCCCCTTGGAGACATGCCGTAGCGCGAGCGCGGGGGTGTAGGAAAATGGTTTGTTGGCGACGCCGCTTATGCTACTTGACCATCTAGTTGGTCAGGAGCTGTTTATGGACGGATTTAACATCTCTGAGGCAAAAGCGCACCTTAGCGAACTAGTCGAACGCGCCGAAGCCGGAGAGACGGTGGAAATCATGCGGCGCGGCAAGCTTGCGGCGCGGCTGGTGCCGCCCGAGCGCAAGCTTAAAAAAATTGATGTCGAAGCACTCGCGGCACTCGTGTCGCGCTTGCCATATCAGGAACAGAGCGCCGGCGAGTTCATTCGCGAGATGCGCGACACCGACCGTTATTGATGATCTATTGCGACACCTCGTTGTTAGTTGCCGCGCTCACCCCGGAAGCAAAATCGGGAGCCGTCCAAGCATGGCTGCGAACGCTAGGCCTGGGGGAACTCTGCACCAGTCCCTGGACCGCAACCGAATTTTCGAGTGCGGTTGGGCTCAAGGCAAGAACCGGCAAAATGTCGTCCGATCATAAGTCCGACGTGCTGACACAATGGCGCAAGCTGCAAACAGATCAGCTGGTTATGATCCCAGTTCCAGGTGATGCATTCGACCTGGCCGCGCGCTTTTGCGACATGTCCGGGTCCGGCCTGCGCGCCGGCGATGCGCTTCATTTGGCGGTGGCGTCGCTGGGCGGACATACGATGGCAACGCTGGATGTTCGGATGAGAGATGGGGCGGCGGCTATAGGCGTGCCGACGGTTTCGATCCAGATTAGAGACTAAGGATATGCCACCGAGGGTCCGCGGCGCTTAAGGAACTCGGGGCGCAAGTCGCGCCTTAAAGCCTCACCAACGCCGCCACCAATTCATCAAAATGCCCGATCACCGCATCCGCTCCCAACTCCTCCGGCGCTGCATCACAAAACCCGAAGCTGACTGCCACCGAGGGCATCCCGGCTGCCCGCGCGGCGCGGGTGTCGTAGGTAGTGTCGCCGACGAAGGCTGCTGGGTCGCCGCCGAGCTGCGCGACCATCGCGTGGAGCGCATCGGGCGCGGGTTTGAGGGGGTAGCGGCCGGCGCCGATGATGCAGGCAAAGCGGCTCGTCAGGCCCAGCGCATCGAACAGCCTGCGCGCCATTGCCTCGCGCTTGTTGGTTACCACTGCCAGCTTGATGCCGCGCTCGGCCAAGGCATCGAGCATAGCTTCTGCGCCGGGATATAAGGCCGTGTGGACGGCAATGTTGGCTTCGTAATAGGCAAGCAGCTGCGCAAACAGCGCGTCCTGGTCGATGCCCTGGGCGCCGCCCGTCATGGCCAGCGCCCGTTCGAGCATCAACTTTGCGCCGCCGCCAATGAGGCCGGAGACGGCGGCGGGCGGGACGGGCTCGCGGCCGGCCAAGGCCAGCGCGTGGTTGACAGCGGCCCCCAGATCGCCCGAGGTATCGAGCAGGGTGCCGTCGAGATCGAAGCCGACGATGTTGAAGCGGATGTCACAGCGGTTTGTGGTCATCGTACGCCCCTAACCGCCGGGGACTGGCCAAGTCGAGTGCGATTGCGTGCACGCTGCGCTTGACCCCGTCTGCGAATCTCCCTAACGGCGGCCACTTCCCGGAGGGGCGACGGTCTCTTCGGGAAACTTTGAGCTGAACATTGGCGGTGCGGGCAGGGGGTTAACCCCGGTGCAATCCATCAAAGTAACCCGGCCGCTGGTGGCGGGGTGGAGTGTTTTCGGTTCGTGATGTGCTGGCTCCTCGGGACAATTCCTGAAGGGCCGGGTTCCGGCCTTCGCCGGGATGACGTGGTGGCGGATCGCCTCACTGTCCCACCTCGCGGCTTTCCGCATCCTGTTCCACCATCGTGCCATCGGCCTCAATTAAGGTGAAGTGACCTTCATGCCTACTATCAACCAGCTGGTCCGCCATGGCCGTGTCCCGCAGAAGACCAAGTCCAAGGTTCCGGCGATGGAATCGAACCCGCAGAAGCGCGGCGTTTGCACCCGCGTTTACACGACGACCCCGAAGAAGCCGAACTCGGCTTTGCGCAAGGTCGCCAAGATCCGCCTGACCAACCAGCGCGAAGTGATCTCGTACATCCCGGGCGAAGGTCACAACCTGCAGGAACACAGCGTTGTGCTGATCCGCGGCGGGCGTGTCCGCGATCTTCCCGGCGTGCGCTATCATGTGCTGCGCGGCGTGCTCGATACGCAGGGGGTCAAGGACCGCAAGAAAAGCCGTTCGAAGTACGGTGCCAAGCGGCCGAAATAAGCGCGGGTTGCAGCCAGTCCGTCGCCCCGGCGCAGGCCGGGGCCCAGACGGTCCGGGCGCAAACGCTGGTTTGAATTTTTTTGTTCGGACTAAGTCCCGGCCTTCGCCGGGACGACGAACAAGAGCCAAGTTAAGGAATTCATCCGATGTCACGTCGTCGTCGTCCCGAAAAGCGGGAAATTCTGCCTGATCCCAAGTTCAAGGATCAGATCCTGTCCAAGTTCATGAACAACCTCATGATGGACGGCAAGAAGTCGGTTGCGGAAAGCATCGTCTATGGTGCCATGGAAACCATGGAAACCCGGGCGAAGAGCGATCCGATCCAGCTGTTCCACGATGCGCTGAACAACGTGAAGCCGCAGATCGAAGTGCGCTCGCGCCGCGTTGGTGGTGCCACCTATCAGGTGCCGGTCGAGGTTCGCCCCGAACGCGCGCAGGCGCTGGCGATCCGCTGGTTGATCATTGCGGCGCGCAACCGTTCGGAAACGACGATGAGCGCGCGCCTTTCGGCCGAATTGCTCGACGCGGCCAACAACCGCGGCAATGCGGTCAAAAAGCGTGAAGACACCCACCGTATGGCCGACGCCAACCGCGCGTTCAGCCATTATCGCTGGTAAGAATTTGGGGGCGTAAAGCCTTCAAACGGTAACATTCGTAACCATATGGGCGGGGTAGCCAGTTCGGCTCCCCACCCGCATCCGCTAAGGAATACGACATGGCACGCAGCCATCCGCTGAGCATGTATCGCAACATCGGGATCATGGCGCACATCGACGCCGGCAAGACCACGACCACCGAGCGCATCCTGTTCTACACCGGCAAGTCCTACAAGATCGGCGAGGTCCACGATGGGGCCGCGACGATGGACTGGATGGAGCAGGAGCAGGAGCGCGGGATCACGATCACCAGCGCCGCCACGACATGCTTCTGGGGCGATTACCGGATCAACATCATCGACACGCCCGGGCACGTCGACTTCACCATCGAAGTCGAACGCTCGCTACGCGTTCTCGATGGCGCGGTCGCGTGTTTCGACGGCGTCGCCGGGGTCGAGCCGCAGTCCGAGACCGTCTGGCGCCAAGCCGACAAGTACGGCGTGCCGCGGATGTGCTTCATCAACAAGCTCGACCGCACCGGCGCCAATTTCAAGTACTGCGTCCAGTCGATCATCGACCGCCTCGGCGCCAAGCCCGCGGTGCTGTATCTCCCGATCGGTCTCGAAGCCGATCTCAAGGGTCTGGTCGATCTGGTCGAGATGCGCGCGATCATCTGGAAAGACGAAGCGCTGGGCGCCGAATTCTTCTACGAGGAAATCCCCGCGCACATGGCCGACGAGGCCGCCGAATACCGCAACCAGCTGGTCGAACTGGTCATCGAGCA
>JANYGB010000039.1 GCA_025359445.1 Sphingomonadaceae bacterium | reverse complement strand
CGAGGAGTATTCGGTCTGGTAACCGGCGACGAGCTCGCTCTCGGCCTCGGTCAGGTCGAACGGCGCGCGGCCGGTTTCGGCCATGCCGCTGATCAGGAACATCACCCACATCGGGAACAGCAGCGGGTTGAACACGAAGCCGTTCAAGATCCAGACGTGGTGCTTCTGCGCCTGGACGATGCCGTCCATGTTGAACGTGCCGGCCCACATCACCACGCAGATCAGGATGAACCCGATCGAGACTTCGTACGAAATCATCTGAGCGCTGGCGCGCATCGCGGAGAAGAACGGGTACTTCGAATTGCTCGACCAGCCCGCGATCACCGTGCCGTAAACCCCGAGCGACGACACCGCGAGGATGTAGAGCAGCCCGACATTGATATTTGCGAGGATCGCGCCAGAATTGAACGGGATCACCGCCCAGGCCATCAAGGCGACGGTAAAGGTGATGATCGGCGCGATCAGGAACAGGCCCTTGTTCGCCGCGCTGGGGACGATGGTTTCCTGCAGGAACACCTTCAATCCGTCGGCAAAGCTTTGCAGCAAACCGAACGGCCCGACCACGTTCGGCCCGCGCCGCAGCGCCATCGCCGCCCAGATCTTGCGATCGGCATAGATGATCATCGCCACGCTGAGCATCAGCGGGAGGGCGATCAGCAGGATCCCCGCGATGGTCGCGATGAACCACGACCATTCGTAGGAAAGGCCCCAGGTTTGGAAGAGAGCGGTCATGCGGCGGCCCCTTCACGTCGTCCCCGGCTCGACCGGGGACCGCTGCCCTCCAGACGCGAGCTCGCAGCAATGCGGCCAGCGATCCCCGCGTTCGCGGGGATGACGACAAAGATACATCGGACGCGCATCATTCCGCCGCCTCCGCGAAATCCTGCCCGTGGAGCAGTTCGGCCGAGCAGCGCTGCATCGTCACGCTGGCGCGGGCGATCGGGTTGGTGAGGTAGAAGTCCTTGATCGGGTATGCGTCGATCGTGCCGCTGGCGGTGCCCTTACCCTTCGGCAAAGCGCCGTAATCGGCCAAGCCTTCGCGGCCCAATGCGGGGACTGCCGCGATCATCGCTGCGCGCAATTGCTCAAAGCTGTCGAACCCGACCGAAACCTTGAGCGCATCGGCCAAGGCGCGCAAAATCGTCCAGTCCTCACGCGCATCGCCGGGAGCGAACACCGCCTTGTCGGCGAACTGCACCCTGCCCTCGGTGTTGACGTAAGTCCCCGGTTTCTCGCTGAACGCGGCGGCGGGGAGGATGATGTCGGCGGCGTGTGCGCCTGAATCGCCGTGGTGGCCGATGTAGGCGATCATGCTGCCGGCGAAGCGGGTGTAGTCCACCTCGTCTGCGCCCAATGAAATCAACAGCTTGGGCTTCGCGGCGGCCAAATCGGCGATCCCGCCCTTCTGCGCATAACCCAGCATCAGACCGCCCATCCGGCTCGCTGCCATGTGCAAGACGTTGAAACCATTCCAGTTTTCACGAACCAGGTTCAAACTTGCACAAAGCTGCAACGCGGGACCTAGCGCCCCCTTCGCCAGACCTGCCCCACCCAAGATAATGGCAGGACGCTCCGCTTTTTCGAACACATCGGTCACGTCCTTGGGCAGCTTGCCCAGAACCGCGAGATCGGTCCCAAGGAACGTCGCGGGATACGTCATTTCCCACTCCGGCCCGACCACGAACACCTTGGCCCCGCCCTTGACCGCCTTGCGCAGCCGCGCGTTAAGCAGCGCGGCTTCCCAGCGGACATGGCTGCCGACAATCAGGATCGCGTCGGCGGTTTCGATGCCGTTGAAGGTCGAATTGAAGTTTACCGCGGCGAGGCTCTCGCAGGAATAATCGAGCCCGGTCTGGCGGCCTTCTATCATCGTGGAACCCAGCGCCCCAGCGAGCGCCTTGGCGGCGAACAACGTCTCGCAATCGACCATGTCGCCCGCGATGACTGCCACGTCCTTGCCGGGATTGATCTTGGCAATCGCCGCAAACGCCTCGTCCCACGTCGCCGCGATCAGCTTGCCGTCCCGCCGCAGCCACGGCTGGTCAAGCCGGCGGCGCGTCAGCCCGTCGACCTGATAGCGGCCTTTGTCCGACAGCCACTCCTCATTCACGTCATCATTGAGCCGGGGCAGAATGCGCAGCACTTCGCGGCCGCGACTGTCGAGCCGGATGTTCGCGCCGACTGCGTCAGACACGTCGATCGACAACGTCTTCTTCAGTTCCCACGGCCGCGCTTCGAACGCGTAGGGCCGCGAGGTCAGCGCGCCGACCGGGCACAGGTCGATCACATTGGCCGAAAGCTCATGCTTGGCCGCGCGTTCGAGATAGGTGGTGATCTGCATGTTCTCACCGCGATACAGCGCGCCAATCTCGTCCACTCCGGCGACTTCCTCGGAGAAACGCACGCAGCGGGTGCAGTGGATGCAGCGGGTCATCGCAGTTTTGATCAGCGGACCCATGTACTTTTCGGTGACCGCGCGCTTGTTCTCGTCATAGCGCGATTTGCCGCGCCCATAGGCGACCGACTGGTCCTGCAGGTCGCACTCGCCGCCCTGATCGCAGATCGGGCAATCGAGCGGGTGGTTGATCAGGAGAAACTCCATCACCCCCTCGCGCGCTTTCTTGACCATTTCGCTGTCGGTGCGGATTTCCTGACCGTCGGTAGCAGGCAGCGCGCAGCTCGCCTGCGGCTTGGGCGGGCCTGGTTTGACCTCGACCAGACACATCCGGCAATTGCCCGCAATGCTCAGCCGCTCATGATAGCAGAACCGCGGAATTTCCTTCCCCGCCAGCTCACACGCCTGGAGCACGGTGGCGCCAGCGGGAACTTCGAGTTCGATGCCGTCTACGGTGACTTTAGGCATGCTCAGTTTACCTTTGCGGGATTGCCGCTTGCAGGCACCGGATCAACTAGCCGATGATAAACTGCCAGTGCCAGTGAAGACCTCATTACTGTCGCATCCATTTGCAGGGTTGCCCCCTTTGCAAGGCACTGCGGCACAACCTTCGTCAGGTTTCCTATTGCTTGAGATTCCTCAGCACTGCCGACTGGCGATGCAAGGACTTGAACTGTTTGCGCAGGATAAGCGTCTGCCAAGCACGCAGACATTTCTTCGACAATCGCTGTCTGAGGGTCAGCGGCCATCCATGCAGCCACGTAACTGTCCTGGACTTTGCTAGCAGCGGGAAATTCAGGCTTCGGCCAGCTGTGAAGAAATGCTTCTGCAATCATCCCGCGCAGCAATGCGGTCGAAATCTGGAGTCTCAGGCTATCATAGCCACCCATTGAATAGCCGATGCAATCATCTAGTTTGCGTTGAAACGATTTGAAAAACACCGCGCTCGATGCGGAACTGGGAGATAAGGCAAGGAATTGGGTGGCCTCTGGTCGGTGCATTGAAATCATGCAGCGCGCAAGCTTGCTGGACGTTTGATAAGCCTCCGCCCTTGAGTCCTTCTTGAAGTTGCCCTTTTCGACGTCGGCAGTGCTCCAGACCATCGTACCCGCAGGACTTTGGCCATTGTCGATCCGTGAACCCGTTGCAGGCTCAGCGTGGGCCCCAATTGCAAACGAACTGAACAGAATTCCTGCGCCCAGCAGCAGGAACCATGAACGGCTCGCTTCAAAATACTGAAAAAATGGCAACCTCATTCCGCCGCCTCCCTTACCCGTTCACCGATCCGCCGCTCCAGTTCAGGCCGGAAGTGCTTGATCAGGCCCTGGATCGGCCACGCTGCCGCATCGCCCAACGCGCAGATCGTATGGCCTTCGACCTGCTTGGTCACCTGCTGGAGCATGTCGATTTCCTCGACCTCGGCGTCGCCGGTGCGCAGGCGTTCCATCACCCGCCACATCCACCCGGTGCCCTCGCGGCAGGGGGTGCACTGGCCGCAGCTTTCGTGCTTGTAGAAGTACGAAAGCCGGCTGATCGCTCGGACGATGTCGGTGCTCTTGTCCATCACGATGATGGCTGCGGTACCAAGGCCCGAGCCGACTGCTTTCAATCCGTCAAAATCCATCGCGCAGTCAATGATTTCGGCCGCCGGGACCAATGGCACCGATGATCCGCCGGGGATTACGGCCAGGAGGTTATCCCACCCGCCAGTGATCCCGCCGCAATGCTTTTCGATCAGCTCACGGAACGGGATGCTCATCGCTTCCTCGACCACGCAGGGCTTTGCCACGTGCCCGCTGATCTGGAACAGCTTGGTGCCCTTGTTGCCCTCTGCGCCAAAGCTGGAGAACCACGAGGCGCCGCGCCGCAGGATAGTGGGGGCGACCGCGATGCTTTCAACGTTGTTGACGGTTGTGGGGCAGCCATACAGCCCGGCACCCGCCGGGAACGGCGGTTTCAGGCGCGGCTGGCCCTTCTTGCCTTCAAGGCTTTCGATCATTGCGGTCTCTTCGCCGCAGATGTAAGCGCCCGCGCCACGGTGGACGAACACGTCGAAATCATAGCCCGATTTGCAGGCGTTCTTGCCGATCAGCCCGGCGTCGTAAGCCTCTTGTACTGCGGCAAACAGCACCTCTGCCTCACGGATATATTCGCCGCGCACATAGATATAAGCGGCGCGGGCGCGGATCGCATAGCCAGCGAGCAGCGCGCCTTCGATCAGCTTGTGCGGATCGTGGCGGAGGATCTCGCGGTCCTTGCAACTGCCGGGTTCGGACTCGTCCGCGTTGATCACCAGGAAGCTCGGGCGGCCGTCCTTCGATTCCTTGGGCATAAACGACCACTTGAGCCCGGTCGGGAACCCCGCCCCGCCCCGCCCGCGCAGGCCCGATGCCTTCATCTCGTCGATGATCGCATCCTGCCCGCGCGCCATCAACGCCTTGGTATCATCCCAATCGCCCCGCTTGCGCGCCGCCGCCAGCGTCCACGGCTGGTAGCCGTAGAGGTTGGTGAAGATGCGGTCCTTGTCCTGAAGGCTCATGCTGCGCCTCCGGTTTGAAGGATAGAAAGTGGTTCACGCAAAGGCGCAGAGAAACAGGAAGGCGCAAAGACGTTGATGACCCGGCGAAGCCGATTAGAAATGCCGCGATCTGCAAAGGACTTGAAGCCTGCGGCGCGCGCAACACCTTTGCGCCTTCCTTCTTCTTCGCGCCTTTGCGTGAACACCTTAAAAGCCCAACCCATCACCATTCCCCCCGGTAATCGTGATTGGCCTTGACCATTTCCTTGAGCGAACTCGGACCGCCGCTGGGTTCGCTGGTGTGGCGGCCGGGTTCTTGCGTGCCTTCTTTCGGCGAGCCGCCTGCGGCCAGCGCGTCGAGCACTGCGTCGAGCCGTTCCACGGTCAGGTCTTCGTAGTTGCCATCGTTGATCTGGACCATCGGGGCGGTGGCGCAGTTGCCCATGCATTCGACTTCGGTCAGCGTCCACAGCCCGTCGTCGCTGACGTGGCCGATGCGCATGCCGCGCTTCTTGCAGGCGGCCATGATATCGTCCGACCCGCGCAGCATGCACGGGGTGGTGCCGCAGACCTGAACGTGGAATTTGCCGACGGGCACCAGGTTGTACATGAAATAGAAGGTCGCGACCTCGACCACGCGGATTGCGGGCATGTCGAGCTCTTTGGCGACATATTCCATCACCGGGATCGGCAGCCAGCCCTGCGTGTTGGTCTCCGCGCCGACCTGCCGCTGGGCCAGATCGAGCAGCGGCATCACCGCCGAACGCTGCCGCCCATCGGGATAGCGCGCGACGATGATCTTGGCCTGCCTGGCGTTGTCTTGCGACCACGCAAAGGAGCTCCAACGCGCGCGCAGTTCGGGAGTATCGGGGGCGAGCTGACGGTCAGCCATCAGTTCGCATCCGACATCAAAATTTGATAGATTTTGCCGTCGGCGATCTTGATCACGGCGGCTGTATGTACACCCTTCTGAAGCCCACGGCATTTCCATTGAATGCCATACCCGACATATTTCGACACCGCCAAGGAGTCGACTTCCGTAACTCGGCACCCTTTGAGCAGTGTTAAATTCACCACTGTATCCGGAGGAATATCCGTCGACATCAGAGGCGTAAGATCGCGCCCCATAGCAACAAATTGTGCAAACCCATTTGCGAGTTTGTCGTTCGAATAGGGTGCGGCAGCAACCAGCAGTGGCGCCGAAGCGGCAATCAACAGAAATCCCTTCAACGGTCACACTCCCCGAACACCACATCGATCGCGCCGATGATCGCGGTCACATCGGGCAGCATGTGGCCCTTGGACATGAAGTCCATCGCCTGAAGGTGGCTGAATGCGGTCGGGCGGATCTTGCAGCGGTAGGGTTTGTTCGACCCGTCCGATACTAGGTAGACGCCAAATTCGCCCTTGGGGCTTTCGGTTGCGACATAGACTTCGCCGGCGGGCACGTGGAAGCCTTCGGTGTAGAGCTTGAAGTGGTGGATCAGCGCTTCCATCGACTGCTTCATCTCGGCGCGCCCCGGCGGAGTGACCTTGCGGTCCTGGCTGCACACCGGGCCGCCGGGCATTTCGGCGAGGCACTGCTTCATGATCCTGGCCGACTGGCGCACCTCCTCGACCCGGACCATGAACCGGTCATAGCAATCCGAATTGGTCCCGACCGGAATCTCGAAATCCATCCGGTCATAGACGTCGTAAGGCTGGCTCTTGCGCAGATCCCACGGAATGCCTGCGCCGCGAATCATCGGGCCG
>JANYGB010000032.1 GCA_025359445.1 Sphingomonadaceae bacterium | reverse complement strand
CAATTTATAGCGACCCCCCGCAGCCCCATGGGGACTTCCAAACCGCAAGGCTGCTTTCGCAATGTGTTGTTTTGGCCGCAAGGCCTATTGGGGGTCCCTTGAATTGCACCATTATCCTGATGCATCGGCTGTAGTTCGCGCTCTTTCGCCCGACGAACCCGTAATTCTCAATCGCCCGCACGCCGCCGCGCGTGCCGCCCGCTTCTTTGTCGAGAAGTTTCCGGGCACCTCGCTCTATGCGGTCAAGGCCAACCCGTCGCCCGAGCTGCTCAAGGTGCTGTGGGACGCGGGGATAACGCATTACGACGTGGCCTCGATCGCTGAGGTACGGCTGGTCCGCGCCGCGCTGCCCGAGTCGGTGCTGTGCTTCATGCACCCGGTCAAATCGAAGAGCGCGATTACCGAGGCCTATCTGGTCCACGGCGTGCGCACCTTCAGCCTCGATAGCCACGAAGAGCTGGCCAAGATCGTCGCGGCCACCGCGCAAGCCGATGGCAGCCCGGCCGAGGATTTGCGGCTGTGCGTGCGGCTGCGCGTCTCGTCGGAATATTCCGAGCTCAGCCTCGCGTCCAAGTTCGGGATCGATCTGGCCGATGCGGCACCGCTGCTGCAGGCTACCCGGCAGGTCGCTGACTGGCTTGGTGTTTGCTTCCACGTCGGGTCGCAGGCGATGACCCCGTTTGCTTTCGTCCAGGCACTCGAACGGGTGCGTGCGGCGATCGTGGTCGCGGCCGTGACGGTCGACATCATCGATGTGGGCGGCGGGTTTCCGTCGATCTACCCGGGGATGGAACCGCCCCCTCTCGAAGACTATTTCGGTGCGATCCACCGCGCGGCCGAATCGCTGCCGGTGTCCTATTCGTCCGAGCTGTGGTGTGAGCCCGGCCGGGCCCTGTGCGCCGAATACAATTCGCTGGTGGTGCGGGTCGAAAAGACGCGCGATGAAGAACTGTACATCAACGACGGCGCTTATGGCGCGCTGTACGATGCGGCGCACGTTGGCTGGCGGTTCCCGGTTTTGTGCCTGTCAGAGGGCCGCAGCGAGCAGATGAAGGCCTATTCGTTCTATGGCCCGACCTGCGACGATGCCGATTACATGGAAGGGCCGTTCATGCTGCCCGCCGATGTGCAGGCGGGGGACTATATCGAGATAGGAATGCTGGGCGCTTACGGCGCGGCAATGAAGACCGCGTTCAATGGCTTTGGCCAGGCGGCTGCGATCGAAGCCGAAGACGAGCCGATGGCCAGCCAGTACCTCGGCAACCGCCGCGATCCGCGGGTCAGCGATAACGTCGTGTCGCTGCGCTAGGCCCACTGGTTCAAGCAAAACAAAAGGGGCGGCTGCCGGATTGGCAGCCGCCCCTTTTCGTTGGGCCGTTGGCGGCCGCTGTTACTTGACGACCACCTCGACCCGGCGGGCGGCTTCTTTGGCAACGGTCGCGTCGCTCACTTCGGCAGGCTTTTCCAGCCTGGCGCTGGTTGCCGGGATATCGGCGGCCGTGAGCGCGGATTGCACGGCCTGTGCGCGTTGTTTGGCCAATTCGGCATTTTGAGCAGCATTGCCGCTCGGGTCGCTGTAGCCCGACACCGCCAGCGTCGCGCCCGAATGATTGACCAGCCACGACTTGAGCCCGCCAGCAGTCTTGGCAAAGTCCGGCGTCACTGCGGTCATCCCGCTGTCGAAGTACACCTTCACCACCGGCTTGCCGTCACGCATTTCGCTGGTCACGCCGGCGCCAGCCGGGATGGCGGCGTTGCCTTCAGGAACCGCGGCAGCAAGGTCGGTGCCGACATCCGATGCAGCCGCGCTGGCTGCGCCCTCGGCGGCGTTGGCATCATCGGCATCAGGACCGCGCCCGAACACAAACCACGCCACGACCGCGATTACCAAAAGGCCGATCACCCACCACAGCCAGTTTATTTCCGAACCATCGTCGTCGGCTGCACTGGTGGCCGGTTTGCCTCCATCCGCCGCTATCGCGCTGGCCTTGCTTTCTGCGGCGCTTGCCTTGCCCGCTGCGGCGCTGGCCGCGTTGCTGACGGGGGCGGGAGCGCTCGTCGCGGTATCTTTGGCCAAGCTGGCTGCGCCGGTCGCAATTGCACCGACGGCCGCCGCAGTCCCCGCTGCGGCTGCAACCGCTGCCATGGGTGCGGCCTTCACGGGATCACTGGCAGTGTTCGCCGCCTTGTCGAGCAAGCCCTGGGTGGCGTTGGCAGTCGGCGCAGCGGCCTTGGCTGTGGTCGCCTTGGCCGGGGCGGCTGCTTTTTTGGCAGGAGCTGCTTTCTTGACGGGCGCTGCCTTGGCAGGCGCAGCGGCGGTTTTGAGAGGCGCTGCGACCGCTACCTTTTTCACTGGAGCCGCCGAAGTCTTCGCAGCTGGTGGTTTCTTGGCCGGCTTGGCTTTGGCAGCCGCAGCACCAGCGACAACCGCTGCGATGCTGGTTGCCTTGGTTGCCGTGGCGGATTTGGCTGGTGCCGACTTTGCCGTAACCTTGGGAGGCGTAGTCTTGGCCGCGGTCACCTTGGCCGGCGCTGCCTTTGCCGCCGGGGCCTTCTTCGCCGCTGGTGCAGCCTTGATGAATTGACCCAGCGCCTTGAATTCGCTGGCGAGCAGATAGTAGACTGTCACGCGGTTTTTGGTGCGGTCAGCCTTCATCTGTACGCCGACCTTCGCGATTGCGGCGTCGAGGACGCTGTCAGCCTGAGTCAGGCCCAGCTTCTTCTTGAGGAAATTGGTGCGGACCCGGTCGGTCTCGGCCTTGTCGCTGAACGAAACCAGCGCCGAATCACGGTTGCGCAAGGCAATCCCGCAATAGCGGACCAGCCCGGCGATTGCCGCGTCATCTGCTTTTGCATCGTATTTCTTGACGTCTGCGGCCCAGTCGGTTGCCATGCTTCACTCCCACAAAACATTGGCAACTACGCGATTGCCGCCCCGTGCCCCGGTTCGAGGCATCGCCGCGGAGTCGTAACGGATTCTTGCGGTTGGTCCAGCGCCAATCGGGCGCAAAACCCGGCAAATTGGCTTAGGCGGCAAGCGCCAGGTCGAGCCGTTGCCAAATCTCGGTCAGCGCCGTGGTCAGATCGTGCATCATTGGCTCAGTATGCGCCGGGCCGGGGGTGAAGCGCAGCCGCTCGGTCCCGCGCGGTACGGTCGGGTAATTGATCGGCTGGACGTAAATTCCGTATTCGGCGAGCAGGATATCCGCGATGGTCTTGGCCCTGACCGGATCGCCGACCATCAGCGGCACGATGTGCGTGGTCGAAGCCATTACCGGCAATCCGGCATCGCGCAGCATGGCTTTCAGCAGTGCGGCATTGGCTTGCTGGCCTACGCGCTCCACGCTCGAGGCTTTGAGATGGCGGACCGAGGCCAGAACGCCAGCCACCAGTACCGGCGAAAGTGACGTGGTGAAGATGAACCCGGGGGCGTAACTGCGGATCACGTCGATGATTTTGCGGTCGGCCGCGATATAGCCGCCCATCACGCCAAACGCTTTACCCAGCGTGCCTTCGATAATGTCGATCCGGTGCGCCGCTTCCTCGCGGTCGGTGATCCCGCCGCCGCGCGGCCCGTACATCCCTACCGCGTGGACTTCGTCGATGTAAGTCAGCGCGTTGTACTGGTCGGCAAGGTCGCAGATGGCGTGGATTGGGGCGACGTCGCCTTCCATCGAATAAACGCTTTCGAACGCAATCAGCTTGGGCACGGCGGGGTCTTCCGCGGCGAGCAATTCCTCCAGGTGGGCGAGGTCATTGTGCCGGAACACGCGCTTTTCGGCACCCGAATTGCGGATCCCGGCGATCATGCTGGCGTGGTTGAGTGCGTCGGAAAAGATAATGCAGCCGGGCAGGACCTTGGCCAAGGTCGACAGCGTTGCATCGTTCGAGACATAGCCCGAAGTGAACAGCAGCGCGCCGTCTTTGCCGTGCAGGTCGGCCAGTTCAGTCTCAAGGTCGACGTGGTAGTGCGTGTTGCCGCCGATGTTGCGGGTGCCGCCAGAGCCCGCACCGACATTGTGCAGCGCCTCTTCCATCGCCTCGATCACTTTGGGGTGCTGGCCCATCGCCAGGTAATCGTTCGAACACCACACGGTGATGTCCTTGGGGCCGTTGTGCCCGGCAAAGCAGCGCGCGTTGGGGTAAGAACCCTTGTTACGCAAAATATCGATAAACACGCGGTAACGTCCTTCGGAATGAAGCCGTCCAATCGCTGCGTCGAATATCTGGTCGTAATTCACGTGCTCACCGCCTTACGGCTGCGTCCGCTTGAACGGACTCGTCCAGCCAGTTTCTGCCGCGCGCTCTACGCGATGCGTGGCAGGTTTTCCAGCGTCATTTCGCAGTTTCAGTATGGTTGCGGTGCGCCGGGGAAGCCGATCTTTACGCCCGTGTGATTTTCCGGGCTGGCCAGCCACTCCCAGTCGTGACCCGGAACCACCAGCAAACCGGGCGCCTGTGCCTTCAACGCCCGGATGGTCCTGAGCCAGGCAAACACTTCAGCGCGGTTTTCCGGGGCGAACCAGGTTTCGATCAGCCGTGAACGTCCGCGCAGTTCGATCCAGTTCTGGGCGAAGCTTGCGTTGTCGCCGGCGAACAACACTTCGTGACCATCGGCGAGTCGGACGTAAATCAACTGGCTGCCCGGGGTGTGGCTATCCGGCGCGGGGATCACTACGATCCCCGGCGCGACCGCTTGCGGCGCTGCGCCGTTCAGCCGCGCGGCGGGCAAAGCACCGTTCCACGCCAATTTGGCGGCAAGCTGATGCGGATTGAGCCAAGCCGCCTGCGCCAGGGCCCCGCCGCCGTGCGCAGCCAGCGCGCCAAGGTGATCGGGATGTTCGTGGGTCACCAGAATGAGCCCGGCCCCAGCCAGTTCGCGATCGATCCGCGCTTGCGCCGAAACGTTGAAAGACTCAGCCCCTTGCGCTGCGGCTATGGCCGGCGTGATCCCGCTTTCGATCATCACCGGCTTGCCGCCGCGCACTGGCAGGCGGAACGCCATGTAGCCGATCAGCTTGCGCTTCATCCCCGATCCCGCAACCATCAGGTTGCCCGGCACGCGGCGGAATGCGGCGCGCTCCATCTCGATCGCATAAGGCGTTTCGCCGGGAATTGAATCCGCCAGTTGACGCAGCTGTTCGATGGTCACCGGCTTGGCCGCCGCTGCACCGCCGCTGTTGTCGATCAGGAACCAGTAATAAGGCAGGCCGATTGCGAGGATCAGCGCCAGTAGGATCAGGTTCAGGCGGTGGGTCATTTACAGTTGCTCCATCCGGGTCAGCCCATAGCTCGCCAGTGCCGGTTGCAAAAGCGCCAACCCGTCGTCGGCGCGGGTGAACAGCGCAAAGTCCGGGGCGCTCCGTGCAAAAGTCTGCCCCTGGGTGAGGGCGGCAATCCGCCGGGCGATCCCGGCGGCACCATCGACGAACCGCACATCGGGGCCGAATGCGGCGGACAGTTCATCCGCCAGCAGCGGGAAGTGCGTGCAGGCGAGCACCACCGTATCGATTTCTGTGCCGCCCGGTTGATCGCGCAGCCCGGAGGCGGCGCGGGCAAAGATCGCGGGATCGACTGGCTGACCGCGCAGCTTGGCTTCAGCAGCGCCGACCAGTTCCGGGGCGGCAAAGCGAAGCAATCGCTTGCCCCCGGCGAATTCGGCTTCGAGCCGGTCGACATAGCCTTGGCGGATCGTCGCGGCGGTGCCGAGCAAGCCGATCGTGCCGGTCCGGGTCGCCTCGGCGGCCGGTTTGATTGCGGGGACAGTGCCGACGATCGGGACTGCCAGCACGTCGCGGACCATGCCCAGCGCGATGGTCGATGCGGTGTTGCAGGCGATGCTGATCAGCCGTGGGCGGAACCGTTCGGACATCCGCCCAAGCAGCCCGCACACCCGCGCTGCGACCTCGGCCTCGCTTTTGGGGCCATAGGGCAACCCGCCGTTGTCCGAGGCGTAGATGACCGGCGCATCGGGCAGCGCCGCGCGCACCGCGCGCAGCACGGATAGCCCGCCAACGCCCGAATCGAACAGCAGTATCGGCGCCGATGCGTCCATTTCCAACCAGTCCATCTGCCGCGGGGTGCCCAAGGGCTGTCCTTCTAGCGATGCTCGTGCCAAAAAGGAAAGGACGGGCCGCTGGCTGGCTCGGGGCAAACGGATTTGGGGCACATGGAGAGCATTTACGCACTGCTGCTGGGCTACGCGCTGGGCTCGGTCCCGTTCGGGCTGATCCTGACCCGGTTGTTCGGCGCGGGCGATCTGCGCACCATTGGCTCGGGTAGCATCGGGGCGACCAATGTGTTGCGCACTGGGCGCAAGGGCCTGGCCGCGAGCACGTTGCTGCTCGATGCCGGCAAGGGCGCGCTGGCGGTGTGGCTGACCGCGCAGTGGTGGCCGCTCGCCGCGCCGATTGCAGCGTTCGGGGCGATCGTCGGGCATTGCTTTCCGGTGTGGCTCGGCTTCAAGGGAGGCAAGGGCGTGGCAACTGCGCTGGGGATCGCACTGGCCTTGTCGTGGCCGGTGGCGCTGATCTGCGCGGCGGTGTGGCTGGCGGTTGTCGCGGTGTCGCGGATTTCATCGCTGGGCGGGATGATCGCCACTCTGGCAGGGCCGATTGCCGCTTGGGCGCTGGGCCGGCCCAATCTGGTGCTGCCGCTCGCCGGGATTGCCCTGGTTGTGCTGTGGCGGCACCGGGCCAACATAGCCCGACTCGGTGCGGGGACCGAACCGAAGATCGGCCAGAAGGCGTAAGGCGATGCTGGCGCAGGACGAAGCCTTTGCCCGCATCCGGCTGCTGCGCTCGCCCAATATCGGACCGGTCAGCTACCGGCAATTGCTGCGCCGGTTCGGCGATGCCCAGGCCGCGCTGGCGGCTTTGCCCGATCTCGCTTCGCGCGGCGGCACGGCTTATCGCGCCGCGAGCGAGGACCGGGTCAGCACCGAGATTTCCGCAGCCCGCAATGCCGGTGCGCGTTACCTGTTTCACGATCAGGCTGACTATCCCGCCGCACTGGCCGCGCTCGACTCTGCGCCGCCGATCATGACGTACCGCGGTGACCTTGCCTTGGGCGCTCGCCCCGCAGTGGCGATCGTCGGCGCGCGCAATGCCTCGGCGGCGGCGGTCAAACTAGCGCGGCAATTTGCAAGTGAACTGGCCGAGGCGGGCTTCGTCGTAGTCTCGGGCCTCGCCCGGGGGATCGACGGCGCGGCGCATCAGGCGGCGCTCAGCGGCGGCACCATCGGGGTGATCGCCAGCGGAATCGACATTGCCTACCCGCCAGAACATGCCGACCTGCAAGAGGTGATTGCGACACAGGGGTTGTTACTGGCCGAGCAGCCGCCCCGCACCGATCCACTGGCGCGCCATTTCCCCGCCCGCAATCGGATCATCGCCGGGCTGGCGGCGGGGACGCTGGTGGTGGAAGCCGCGCCCAAATCGGGCTCGCTGATCACTGCACGGCTTGCGGGAGAGGCTGGACGCGAGGTGATGGCGGTCCCCGGCTCACCGCTTGAGGCGCGCGCCCAAGGCTGCAACCAGCTGATCCGCGAAGGCGCGGTGCTGGTGCAATCGGCCGCCGATGTGATCGAGCTGCTGTCGGGCTTCGATGGCAACCCGCGCTCCACCTTCCGCGAACACGCGGCCGAGTTCGATCCTTTGCCCGATGACCTCGACGATCGCCCCGCCGATGTGGCCAGCCTGCTGACCAATTCGCCGATCGCGGTCGACGAGCTGATCCGCCAGAGTGGGACCAGCGGCGCGGCGGTTCAGCTTGCGCTGTTAGAACTGGAACTGGGCGGCGGGCTGGTGCGCCACGCCGGTGGCCGGGTCAGCCGCGCCTGAAGAGGGAGGACACGATGGGCAAATTTCCCGGACGGATGTTCCGCTGGGCCGCGATCTACGGCGTGATCGTGCTGATGCCGCTGTACCTTACGCCTTTGCCGAAAGTGGGTGCGGAGGTATTCCTGGGTTTCGTTGGGCTGGCTTTGGTGTTCCAGGCAGTATTCTGGACCATTGGCAGCAATCCCGCCAAGTACCGCCCGCTGATGCCCTATGCCGTAGCAGAGAAGCTGGTGTTCGCCGTCCCGTGCCTGTCACTCTGGGCCAGCGGCTATCCGGTCAATCCGCCGGTTGCAGCGTTTGCCGGCATAGACGTGCTGCTAGGCCTCGGATTCTTGTTCGCCTGGTCGCGGACGCCTGTCGCTGACTGAGCAAAGCCTGGCCATCGACCGAAACCAGCTCCCGTCGCGTTCTTACAAGATTTCCCATTCGCGGCAGCGCCATATGCTGTTCCGTCCGGCTGGGATCGCGGCGGCAGGGGATATCATCATGCTGATCAAGAAGACCGCGTTTGCCGTGCTTGCTCTGTCGCTCGCTATGGCGCCGGTGCACGCGCCCGCCAAAGATGCCCAGCCGGTCGAGGTCAAAAGCAAAGGCGCGTTCAAGGGCGCATCACGGATCGCAATTGCCGCGTTCAACGTCGGCTTCATCTTTGAATCCACCGATCAGACCAAAAAGACAGGCGGCATGCTTGGCGCTTTCGGCGGCACGACCAAGGCCAAAAGCGAGTTGGTCGGCGTGACGCCGGCAATGATGCAGCAAATTACCGATGCGGCCTATGCCGATTTCGTCGCGCAGATGGCCGCCACGGGGATAACCGTCGTTCCGCCTGCAGCAGTATTCACCGACCCCAACTTTGCCAAGGTCAAGACCCGCCCGGGCCCGACCGAGATCAACATTCAGCTCGAAAAGGGCAGCAAGGGCAAGGCAGACTTTTACAAGCCCGCTGCCTTGCCGGCGCAAGTCATGATCGGTACCGATTTCGCGGGGAGCGGCCTGGGCAGTATCGGGCTCAATATGTCAGCCGGCCAGAACGGATATCTGCTTGGGGCTTATGCCAAGGCCTCGAACGTTCCGGTGGTCGATGTCACCTACCTGATCGATTTTTCGCAACAGCAGCGGCCTGGCGCGTTCAGCTTCTCAGGGATCAAGGTAAACGCCAACCTCGGGATCGTGCCGACCTATTCAAAGCTGACCGTCATCGGGGTAACCGGCCAGCAGGACATGCTGACGCTCGGCCAGCCGGTGTCGGTTGATGGTGACTTCATCGATGTCACCGGGGCCTCATCAGGAGCGGACAAGACGCTGCAATCGGCCGCCAATATCGGCGCGGCCGTGATGGGCCTGGGGGTTGGCGGCATGTTCGGCAAAACGCGCAAGTTCACCTTCACCGCCAAGCCGGGCAATTATGAGGCCGGAGCGACCAAGGCAGCCTCGCTCGCCAACGCGCGGCTCATCAGTCAATTGCTGCTGCTGCGCTGAACCGCACGTGCGTTAAGGGCTTGACGGGGAGCCTCGCCGCTCCCCACCCTCGCGCGTACGTATACGCGTAAGGATTGCAACACCCATCATGCAGCTTGTCATCGTTGAATCGCCCGCCAAGGCCAAGACTATCGAGAAGTACCTGGGCAAGGACTATATGGTCCTCGCCTCTTACGGCCACGTCCGCGATCTGCCGCCCAAGGATGGCTCGGTGCGCCCCGACGAAGAGTTCGCGATGGACTGGGAGGTCTATGGCGACAAGGCGCGGCAGGTGAAGGCGATCACCGATGCGGCCAAGATCGCCGACCGCCTGATCCTCGCAACCGACCCTGACCGTGAGGGCGAGGCGATTTCTTGGCACGTCCGCGAACTGCTCGCCAAGAAGAAGGTGCTGCCCAAGGAAGTTGAGCGGGTCACGTTCAACGCTATCACCAAGGACGTGATCCTGGCGGCGATGAAAGCCCCGCGCGAGCTCGATCAGGATCTGATCGACGCCTATCTCGCCCGCCGCGCGCTCGATTACCTATTCGGTTTCACGCTCTCACCGGTGCTGTGGCGCAAGTTGCCCGGGGCCAAGAGCGCGGGCCGGGTGCAATCGGTCGCGCTGCGGCTGATCTGCCAGCGCGAGCGTGAGATCGAGCTGTTCCGCGCCGACGAATACTGGTCGGTGCTGGCAAATCTGGAGCATCTCGGCACGAAGTTTGCGGCGCGGCTGGTCAAGTTCGACGGGCAAAAGCTCGACAAGCTGAGCCTGGGCAATGCCGGCTCGGCCGCGAAGGCGAAGGCGTTGGTTGAGGCCGCGACCTTCCGGGTCGAAGAGGTTGAGACCAAGCCGACCCGGCGCAACCCGTACCCGCCGTTCACCACCTCGACCTTGCAGATGGAAGCCTCGCGCAAGCTCGGCTTTTCGGCCAGCCACACGATGCGGGTGGCGCAGGGGCTGTATGAGGCGGGTGCTATCACATATATGCGGACTGACGGCGTGCAGATGGATTCAAGCGCCATTTCAGCGGCGAGGGTGGCCATCACCGAGCGCTACAAGAACGGTCACTACCTTCCTGAAAAGCCCCGCGTTTATGAAACCAAGGCGAAGAACGCGCAGGAAGCGCATGAAGCGATCCGCCCGACCGAGTTTTCGCGCGACAAGTTTGGCAGCGGCGACGAGGGGAAGCTGTACGAGCTGATCTGGAAGCGCGCGATCGCCAGCCAGATGGCCTCGGCGGTAATCGAGCGGACCAGCGTGACCTTGCGCGAAGGCACCGGCCAGCATGAGCTGCGCGCCAGCGGGCAGGTGGTAAAATTCCCCGGCTTCCTTGCGGTCTATGACGAAAGCCTCGATCAGAAGGGCGATGCCGAGGACGACGAAAGCGCGATGCTGCCGGTGCTGAACAGCGGCGATACCCCGGCCAAGCTCGGGGTTGAGGCCAACCAGCACTTCACCCAGCCGCCGCCGCGTTTTTCCGAAGCAACTCTGGTCAAGCGGCTCGAGGAATTGGGGATCGGGCGGCCTTCGACGTATGCCTCGACGATCCAAGTGCTCAAAGACCGCAACTACGTTCGCACCGAGAAGAACCGGTTCTTCGCCGAGGAATCAGGCCGCCTGCTGACCGCCTTCCTCGAACGCTTCTTCCCGCGTTACGTCGCCTACGAATTTACCGCCGGGATGGAAGACGAACTCGACGTCGTCTCCGATGGGCGCGAGAACTGGAAGGAGCTGCTCGCCAAATTCTGGAAGGATTTCAAACCCAAAAGCGACGAGGTGATGGAGCGCAAGCCGAGCGAAGTCACCGAAGCGCTCGATGAATTCCTGTCCGATTACCTGTTCCCGCCCACGGAAGATGGCAGCGATCCCCGGATCTGCCCGCAGTGCCTGATCGATCACCGCGAAGGCGGGCGGCTCGCACTGCGCGGGGGCCGGTTCGGCGCGTTTGTGGCTTGCTCGAACTATCCCGAGTGCAAATACACCCGTAAATTTGCCCAGCCGGGCGGCGAAGGCGCAGCCGAAGACGGCGAGATTGGCAAGCACCCCGAAACGGGCGAGCCGATTACCCGCAAGGCCGGGCGGTTCGGGCCGTACATCCAGATGGGCGAGGGCAAGGAAGCGGCGCGCAGCTCAATCCCCAAGGACATTCCCGAGCTCGATCTGGACTGGGCGGTCAAGCTGCTGAGCCTGCCGCGCGAAGTCGGCATGCATCCCGAAAGCGGCGAGAAGATTACCGCATCGATAGGGCGTTACGGGCCTTACCTCGCGCACAATGGCAAGTATGCCAAGCTGGGCAGCACCGCCGAAGTGTTCGACACCGGCATGAACAGCGCGGTTGCCAAACTGGCCGAGGCTGCCGCTGGCGGCGGGCGCGGCGCACGCGCGGCGGCCGAACCGCTCAACACCTTCGGCCCGCATCCGACAAGCGGAGGCGAGATGAAACTGATGGCCGGGCGCTATGGGCCCTATGTGACCGACGGCACCACCAACGCCACCCTCCCGCGCGAGCAGAAACCCGAAGACCTGACGATGGAAGCCGCGATCGTCCTGATCACCGAACGCGCCGCCAAGGGCCCGGCCAAGGGTAAGGCGCGCAAGAAGGCTCCGGCTAAGAAGGCGCCCGTAAAGAAGAAGGCTGCTCCTAAGAAAGCCGCAAAAAAATAACGTCATCCCCGGCTTGACCGGGGATCGCTGGCCGCATCAATGCAACCCTGCGACTGGAGGCCAGCGGTCCCCGGTCAAGCCGGGGATGACGAAGGTGGAGAATTCGATGAAGAGTGGCTTCACCTACATCATGGCCAACCGGATGTACGGTGTGCTCTACATCGGTGTAACCGCAGACATCGCGGTGCGCATCCACCAGCACAAAACCGGGCTCGGCTCGCGCTTTTGTTGCCACTACGGGATCGACCGGCTGGTGCTGATGGAAGAATATCCCACCATCGACGAAGCGATCGTCCGCGAAAAGCAGCTCAAGCATTGGGAACGCGCCTGGAAGATCGAACTGATCGAGGCGGCCAATCCCGAATGGGATGATTTGATCCAATTCCACGCATAAGCGTCATCCCCGGCTCGACCGGGGATCGCTGGCCTCCAGACGCGACCTTGCATCGATGCGGCCACCGGTCCCCGGTCGAGCCGGGGACGACGAATTGGCGCGACAAGCCTGCGCAGGTTCCGCTATCCCGCAGCCATGGCCGAAATTTTCACCCGTCATCGCCAACCCTGGAAAGCCGAGGAAGTCGCCAAACTGCGCACCCTCGCGGGCAAGGGCAAGGGGCTGAAAGAAATCGCCAAAGCGCTCAACCGCAGCGAGGAATCGACCAAGGAACGCGCGAAGATCGACGGGATCGGAATTGCGAAGTTGCGGTAAAGGAGTTCCGCTACTTCACCCAATCCAGCCCAATCTCCTCATAGACTTCCTTATCCTCGCCCCACTTCTCATCGACCTTCACGTGGAGGAACAGGTGGACTTTGACCCCCAGCAGCTGGCAAAGTTCCTTCCGCGCCGTCTCCCCGATCGACTTCAGCTTGCTCCCGCCCTTGCCGAGCACGATGCCTTTCTGACTGTCGCGGGCGATCACGATCTGCTGGTGGATCTCGACCGAGCCGTCGGGGCGGTGAGTGTAGCTTTCGGGGCGGACCGCGCTGTCGTAGGGGAGTTCGTCGTGGAGCTGGCGGTAAAGCTGTTCGCGGGTGATTTCGCAGGCCAATAGCCGCTCGCTGGCATTGGAGACCTGATCTTCGGGGTAGTGCCACGCGCTTTCGGGCATCAGTTCGGCGAGGCGCGTCTTGAGTTCGGGCACCCCGTCGCCGGTCAAGGCCGAGATGAAAAACACTTCGTCAAACGCGGCATTGCCGTCTTCGTCTGTCCCGGCCAATTCCTGCGCTGCGATGAGCATCGGTTCCTTGGCCACTTCATCGACCTTGTTGAGCACCAGGATCTTGCGTTCGGGGCGATGCTTCAGGTCCTCCAGAATCGGTTCGAGGTAATCGCGGCGCTTCTTGCGGCCATCGACCACCAGCAGGATCGCATCGGCCTCCTGCGCGCCCTCCCACGCGGCGGCGACCATCGCGCGATCAAGCCGCCGCTTGGGCGCGAACAGGCCGGGGGTGTCGGCGAGGATGATCTGCGTCTGGCCTTCCAGCGCAATCCCCATCAGCCGCGCGCGGGTGGTCTGCGCCTTGGCACTGACGATGGCGACCTTCTGCCCGACCAATGCGTTGACCAGCGTGGATTTGCCGGCGTTAGGCGCGCCGAGGACGGCAACTAGGCCGCAGTGGGGGGTAAGGGGGGTGTCATTCATCGGCCCCCCATACCGATTTCGCCGAACTTGTCGAAGCGCTGACTTTTGGGGCTACCCAAACTTCCGCATAAACTCTTCCGCCGCCGCCGTCTCAGCCTCACGCAAGCTGGTACCGCCCGCTTCAGCGCTGCCCACGCCATGGACCTCGACTGAGACCGTAAACCGCGCGGCGTGGTCGGGGCCGGAGCGTTCGACCAGGCTGTACTGCGGCCCCTTGCGGCGGTTGCCCGCGGCCCATTCCTGCAGTGCTGACTTGGGATGCTTGCTCTGCCCGGCCTTGCCCGCCACCGCATCGGCCCACAGGCGGCGGACCATTGCGGCGGTTGGGTCATAGCCGAGGGTGACGAAGCTGGCGCCGATCAGCGCTTCCATTACATCACCCAGGATATTGTCGCTGTCATGCCCGCCATCGTCGCGCGCCTGCTTACCCATTTGGATATGCGGGGCGAGATCGATCTGGCGGGCCACAGCAGCGCAAGTGGTGCAGCTGACCAGCGCGTTGAGCCGTTGCGAAAGCTTGCCTTCATCGCTGACATCGAGCTCGTACAGCCACTGCGCGATGACCATGCCGAGCATCCGGTCACCGAGGAATTCAAGCCGCTGGTAATTGCGCGGGTGCCCAGTGCTGCCGTGCGTCAGTGCTTCGAGCCACAGCGCTTCGTCCGCGATTGGCTGGCCGGCCAGCGCGGTGAGGAAAGCGTGGGTTGCGGCTGCGAGCACTGCTTGCCTAAAATCCGCCACCGAGCCGGTTCCACCGCGCGGCGGTAAACCAGGTCCACGGCTTGAGCCATTCGGCACTGCCGTCGGTTGACCACATCATTACCGTGGCCCGGCCCAGCAGGTTGTCGATCGGGACCAGCCCGATTCCGCCCGCCGGATCGGCCGGATAGCGGCTGTCTTCGGAATTATCGCGGTTGTCACCCATCAGGAATACTGCGCCTTCGGGCACGACCACCGGATCGGTGTTGTCCTTGGGGTTAGTGTTGAGATCCAGCACATCGTAGCTTTTGCCGCCGGGCAGCGTTTCGGTGAAGCGCGGATAGCGGCACACGTCGGTGCCATCGGCGCGCTTGGCGGTGAACTGGCCAGAATAGCAGCGCGTGTTGGGGCTGATCGCAACTTCGAAATCGGCGACGCGGACCTTGGGCACGGCGACGTTGTTGAGCCACAGCTGGCCGTTCTTCATCTGCACCGTATCACCGGGCAGGCCGATCACGCGCTTGATCCAGTCTTCCTCAAAGTGCGCGGGAGCCTTGAACACCACCACGTCGCCGCGTTCCGGATCGGACGCGAGCACGCGGGTTTCGGGCAGCAGCGGCACTCCGAACGGGAGCGACCGGCGCGAGAAGCCATAAGGCCACTTGGCGAGCAACAGATAGTCGCCGTTGAGCAGGCGCGGCAGCATCGATTCGCTCGGGATATAGAACGGCGCGAAGATGAGACTGCGGAACAACACCACCGCAATCGCCAGCTTGAGCACGAAGACCGGGAACGAATCCTCTTTCTTCTTGGGCTTCATCGGGGCGGTATCAGGCCCTGCGGAGGCCGGGCTGCCGGGGGCTTCAAGCGTGGTGTCGGTCATTGGAAAAGTCCATGTTGGTCTGGCGCGGGCGCGTCAAGTCTTATGGTGTGGTATATGAATAACACACTAACAAGTGTTTGAATACGATTTCGTAACTTGGCCCCGGCGCTGCACCGGGGCATAGGCGCTGGCGGGCGAATGCAGGAGCGACACGATGAGCGATGCGGCAGCGGCAGCATGGGCGGAACTGGAAGCATTGCCCCGGCCCGATCTCAAGACATTGTTCGGCGATGCCGGGCGGCTCACGGCCTGGTCGGCCAAGCTGGAACTGCCGGGCGGGGCAGTGCGATTCGATTGGTCCAAGACGCATCTGGATACCGCGCTGGGGGCTGCGTTCCTCAAGCTGGCCGATGCGGCCGGCTTCACCGAGCGCCGCGCCGCAATGTTTGCGGGCGAGCACATCAACGTCACAGAAGACCGTGCGGTCGAGCACACCGCGCTGCGCGGCGTGGGCAAAGACAGCAGCGTCGAAGAAGCCCATGCGCTGCACATGCGGATGAAAAGCCTGGTCGAGGCGATTCATGGCGGGGCGCTGGGCGAGGTCAGGCATCTGATCCACATCGGCATCGGCGGATCGGCGCTTGGCCCGGCGCTGGCGGTCGACGCGCTGACCCGCGACGGGGCGGAATGCGACGTCCACGTGGTCTCCAACATCGATGGCTGCGCATTGGAAGCCGCCTTTAAGGCCTGCGATCCGGCCACCACGATGATCGCGGTCGCGTCCAAGACTTTCACCACCACCGAGTCAATGACCAACGCCATGTCGGCGCTCGAATGGCTGCGCCAGAACGGCGTAAGCGATCCTTACGGCCGGGTGGTGGCGCTGACTGCGTTTCCCGACAAGGCGGTCGAATGGGGGGTCGATGAAACCCGTGTGCTGCCGTTTTCGGAAAGCGTCGGCGGGCGCTATTCGCTTTGGTCGTCGATCGGGTTCCCGATTGCGCTGGCGGTGGGCTGGGCAGAGTTTGCCGAATTCCTCGACGGCGCGGCGGCGATGGACCGGCATTTCCTGGACACCGACGGGCTCGCCAACTTGCCGTTGCGCGCGGCTTTTGCCGACCTCTATTATACCCAGTTGTGCGGCACGCAGACCCGTGCCTGCTTCGCCTATGACGAGCGGCTCCGCTTGCTGCCGAGCTACCTCCAGCAGCTCGAGATGGAATCGAACGGCAAGTCGGTGAAGCTCGATGGCAGTCCGGTCGGCCGCCCGACCGCGCCGATTACCTGGGGCGGGGTGGGTACCGATGCGCAGCATGCGGTGTTCCAGCTGCTCCATCAGGGCACCAACCTCGTGCCGGTCGATTTCATCGCAGCGATCGGCCCGGGCGACGATCTCGATCCGGCGCATCATCGCAACCTGCTCGCCAATTGCTTTGCGCAAGGCGCAGCGCTGATGGCGGGCAAGGCGAGCAAAGACGGCGCCCGGGCTTATCCGGGCGACCGTCCCTCAGCGACGATCCTGTGTGAAGAGCTCAACGCTGCCACCCTCGGTGCGCTGATCGCGTTTCACGAACACCGGACCTTCTCAAACGGGGTGCTCCTCCAGATAAACTCGTTCGACCAGTTCGGCGTCGAACTGGGCAAGGAAATCGCCAAGGCCATTGTCAGTGGTGGCACCATCTTCGATGCCAGCACCGAGGCGCTGCTCGCCGAAGCGGGGATCAAGTAACCCGGCGCGTTGCTGAAGGCCGGCTAGCAGTTCGCGGCCTTGCGGCCAGCTGCCCAAATCGGTCTCGGCGTTGATGTGTCCGGCCTCGCCCACATCGACGAACGCGCTGCCCCATTTGTGCGCCATCCATTCGACGGTGGGCAGGCTGATCCACGGATCATTGCGGCTGGCAACCAAGGTCGAGGCGAACGGTAGCGGATCGAGCGGGACCGGAGCGAACGGGGTCAGGCGATCATCACGCGGGAAGAAGTCGACCTCGGGTGGAGCGACCAGCAGCGCGCCGAGCACCGGGCCTGCCGGATTGGGCCGCTCGTAATGCGCCCACCACGCGACTGCGAGGCAGCCAAGGCTGTGCGCGACCAGGATAACCGGCCGCCCGGCGCGGTGAATCGCCAGGTTTAGCTTGTTGACCCAAGTGTTGCGGTGGGGTTTGTCCCAGTTTCCCAGCTCGACCCGGCTGGCTTGTGGCAAGTCAAGTTCCCAATGCGTCTGCCAGTGGTTGGGGCCGCTGTTCTCGAGACCCGGAACGATCAGCAGGGCTGGGCTTTGCGGGGGGTAAGGGGCATGTGCGGTGGCCATTGTCCATTCTCCATAAGCTCGAAACCCAGCCTGTGCCCTCCTCCCAAGTCGCCGGTTCCGGGGGGTGAAGGTGGCACCGGACGAGCCGGCCGCAAGTGGCAGGCGACGAGCCGCACCATAATCTCGACCAAAAGAATAGAGTAACCATACTGGCTCGAAATCGGGGCGGTTGAACGAGGCGGCCGATTGCAGCGATCGCAACTGCGCAATTGCGCGGCGCGGCGCGCGTCGCCATATCGCGGACGCAACAGGAGCGTATGATGGCCGAATTCGACTATGACCTTTTCGTGATCGGGGCCGGTTCGGGCGGGGTCCGCGCGAGCCGGATTGCGGCTTCGCACGGCGCGCGGGTGGCGGTGGCGGAGGAATTCCGGGTCGGCGGGACCTGCGTGATCCGCGGCTGCGTGCCCAAGAAGCTGCTGGTTTACGGCTCGCACTTTGCCGAAGAACTGCAGGACGCGGCGCATTATGGCTGGACGGTGCAAGGCATGAGCTTTGACTGGAACGTGCTGCGCGACACCGTGCTGCGCGATGTTGACCGGCTCGAGGCGGCGTATATTTCCACGCTCGACAACAACAAGGTCGATCATTTCCACGAACGCGCGGTGGTGACCGGGCCTAACACCGTGGTGCTCGCCTCCGACCGCGAAATTCGCGCCAAGTACATTCTGATCGCGGTTGGCGCGTGGCCGGTGATGCCTGAGTTTGAGGGCAATGAGTATTGCATCACTTCGAACGAGGTGTTCCACTTGCCGGTGCTGCCCAAGCGCGTGGTGATCCAAGGCGCGGGCTATATCGCGATGGAATTCGCCGGGATTTTTAACGCGCTTGGCTGCCAGGTCACGGTGGTCAATCGCAGCGAGACGGTGCTGCGCGGGTACGATGCGGCGCTGCGGGACCGGCTGCTGCAGATCACCTTGGCGCGCGGGATCGAGTATAAGTTCAACTCACCGCTGACCAAAGTCGAACAGCAGGCCGATGGCAGCCTGATGGTCACCGCTGGAGATCACGATCCGTTCGGCACCGATGTCGTGCTGGTTGCGACCGGACGCCGTCCAAAGACCGTTGGGCTCGGGCTGGATAGCGCCGGGATCGCGCTGGGCGAGGGCGGGGAAATCCCGGTCGACAGCTTCAGCAAGACGTCATGCGACAGCATTTATGCGGTGGGCGATGTGACCGACCGAGTCCAGCTGACCCCGATCGCGATCCGCGAGGGGCATGCCTTTGCCGATACGGTGTTCGGCGGAAGTCCCCGCGCGACTGACTACGAGGCGATCCCCAGCGCGGTGTTCTCGCAGCCGCCGCTCGCTGCGGTAGGGCTGACCGAAGCGGAGGCGCGGCAAAAGCTGGGCGGCGCGGTAAAGATCTTCACCGCCGATTTCCGCCCGATGAAAAACGTCTTCGCCAGCCGCCACGAGCGCGGGCTGTACAAGCTGGTCATCGACGAGAGCACAGACAAAGTGATCGGCGTCCACATGATCGGGCCCGAAGCGCCGGAAATCCTGCAAGCCGTGGCGATCGCGGTCCGCGCTGGGCTGACCAAGGCCGATTTCGACGCGACTGTGGCGCTACATCCCTCGATGTCGGAAGAACTGGTGCTGATGCGCTAGGCGGCCCTAGCGCAGCACCCGCGCCGCATCGACGATCTGCACATCGGACATCATGTCGAGATAGGCATCGTAATAGCCCTTATGCGACGCGCCGACGATGTTGAGCACGCGCGCGCCGGGCCGATTGCCGAAAGCCGCGCGGATATTGGCGACCATCCGCAAGTTGCGGGTTTCGAACCATGCGGCATACTGGCGGCCATATAGCCCCGGGCCGGTCATCTTGAGCGCGCGGCCATAGTCGAAATCGATAAAGGCGTGCTGCGTCGCAGGATCGTTAAGCACGCGGTAAAAGCCCAGATAATTACCCGTGGCGGCGGCATCCTGTTCCGAAGCTTTGGCGCGGATCAGGGCCGGGACCCGTTCGGGGCCGCCCGAACTCCAGTGCGCCTCAATGGCCGGCTGGAAGCCTGGCCCGGCCAGTGCCTGGATGCTGTCGGCGGTGTGATCGTCCACCGCGTAAACCCGCTCAAGTCCAAGCCGTACCGCCAGCGCCACGCCGATGACGATCGTCTCATTCGAACTTTTTGCGCCTTTGTGGAGAATGGCCAGCAGCGGCTGATCGATCCCATCGCCCAACGTGCGCTCTTCCGGCGCAAGCCGCAGCCACTGCACCAGTGCGGACGGGCGGTCGTTCGCGGCGAGGAACAGCGCGGCAAGTTTGCGCCGCGCCGCTGCCGCCGGTGCCTTGGACCAGCTGCTGAGCGTGACTTCGATGGCCGCCATGGCTTGCGGAACGGTCAGCCCGGTCGCCTTTTCGGCTTCCGCCGTGCCCCAGCAATACTCGTCGAACAGGCCCGGATAGCGCGCGGGATAGCGTTCGAGTTCGGCGCACTGTTCGCCCGATAGACCTTCGTGCGTTATTATATCGGGTTTGAAGGCGGCCAGCTTGTCAAGCAGACCGGCCAGTTCGGCTGCGGTCGGTTTCTTTGCTGCCTGCCCAAGGTGCGTACTGCCCAAGGTCAGCACCTGCGTAAGCGGCCCCTGCTGCGTGCCGCGCAGACTTCTGGGATCGAACGCCGGTTTGCCGGCCTGGCTGTAGCCCAGGCCAAAGGCAGAACTCGTCGCGCCAACCAACAGCAACGTCGTCCAGATCAATCGCATAAAGGCTCCTCCTTCGGCATAGGTGCCGCGCGAAAGTCCTTTTGGCAAACAGGCTCTGCGCGCGCGCGCCGCAGCGCTAGGTTGCGTTTCGAAACCAAATGACTAGGCTTCCGCGAAATGGCGGGGAGCAGGCAATGCAGCTGAATGGCAAGACGGCGCTGGTGACGGGCGGGACTGACGGGATCGGGGCCGAACTGATCCGGCAATTGCGCGCCAAGGGCGCTACGGTGATCACTCAGGGCCGCAACGCAGAGCGGGTGACGGCAATCCGCGCCGCCGGGTTCGAAGTCATTGCCGCAGACTTGTCCACGCCTGACGGGGCCAAAACCCTGATCAACGCCGTGGCCGGGCGCACGATCGATATTCTAGTCAACAATGCAGGCGCCGGGGTCGATCACGATTTCCGGGAAGCAGCGCCCGATCCGGTTGCCGCCGATGCCACGATCTTCCTCAATCTCGACGCGCCGATCCACCTGATCTGCGCGCTGATGCCGATGCTGCAATCGCGGCCCGAGGCGATGATCGTCAACGTGACCTCGGGCCTCGCCATCGCGCCGCGCGCGGGCGGGCCGGTTTATTGTGCGACCAAGGCGGGTCTGCGCAGCTATACTCAGGCGCTCAGGGCGCAGCTCAAAGGCAGCAAGGTTCATGTCCTCGAAGCTTTGCCCCCGGTAGTCGAAACCAAGATGACCGCCGGTCGCGGCAGCCGCAAGATGCCAGCTGCCGAATGCGCGCGGCAGTTTGTTACCGCGATGGAAAGCGGCGCCGCCGAGGCCAATGTCGGCATGGTCAAATTGCTGCAAGTGGTCCATTCGATTTCGCCCGCGCTGGCGCGGCGGATCATGATCAAGTTCTGACGGGAGAATTACGATGCCAGGCACAGTCATGGTCAGCGGCGGCAGCGGCTACATCGCGGGCGAGACGATCCGCCAGTTGCTCGGCAAAGGGTGGACAGTCCACACCACAGTGCGCAGCCTGTCGCGCGAGGCCGAGTTGCGCCCGCAGCTTGGCGGCACCGCTGACACACTCAAGTTTTTCGCCGCCGACCTGATGAACGATGCTGGCTGGGCGGAGGCGATGGCCGGGTGCAGCCACGTCTGCCACATGGCCTCACCGTTCCCGGCGGGCGTGCCCAAGGATGAGAATGAGCTGATCGTGCCCGCGCGCGAGGGTGCTTTGCGCGCCTTGCGGATGGCCAAGGGGGCCGGGGTGACGCGGTTTGTGATGACCTCGTCCGCGGCGGCGATCGCTTATGGCCACCCGCCGGGCAAGATCCAATATGACGAGCGCGACTGGACCAATGTCAATGCGCCCGGTGTGCAACCTTACGTCAAATCGAAGACCATCGCCGAACGCGCTGCGCGTGACTGGGTGGCGGCGGAAGGCGGAGCGCTTGAGTACTGCGCGGTCTGTCCGGTGCTGGTGCTCGGGCCAGTGCAGGGCGCGGATTTTGCCGCTTCGGTCGAGCCGGTGCAGCGACTGCTCGATGGCTCGGTCCCGGCCTTGCCCGACGTGGGCTTCAGCATCGTCGATCTGCGCGATATCGCGGCACTCCATGTGCTTGCGCTTGAGGCACCGGCGGACAAGGTGCGCGATGGGCGCTTTATCGGCAGTTCGGGTTCGTTCTTCAAATTTGCCGACGTTGCCAAAGTTCTGCGCGATGAATTTGGCCCGCAGGCGCGCAAGGTACCGACGCGGCGGATGCCGGCGTTCGGGGTCCGCATTCTCGCGCTGTTCATGCCGGCTGCCAAGCAGCTACTCGGCGAAATTGGCCGCACCCGCGCGACCAGCTCGGCCCATGCGCAAAGCGTACTGGGCTGGAAACCGCGCCCGCCCGAAGAATCGATCATCGACTGCGCGCGCAGCCTGATCGAGCACGGGGTGGTGAGGGTTTAGTCCTCGATCAGCGCCACGGCCCTGATCCAACCTGCACTCGCCCCGTCGATCTTGACCGGGAAGCAGCTGAAGGTGAAACCGAACGGCGGCAGCGCGGCCAGGCCCGTAAGCTTTTCGATCTGCCAATAAGGGCGGATGCGGCCGGCCTTGTGGCCTTCCCAGATGATGCCCGGGTCGCGGTTTTCGGCCCAGCGCTTTGCGGTGTGGCTGAACGGCGCGTCCCATGACCAGGCATCGGTGCCGACCACTTCGACGCCGCGCTCAGTCAGCCACAGCGTCGCCTCAGCGCCAAGGCCGACACCCTGATCGGTGAAATTGTCAGTGCCGTAGATCGCGCCCGACTGGACCAGCACGATGTCAAGCGGTTGGAGTTCATACCCGATCCGCGCCAGTTCCGCCTCGACCTGCGCCGCGCTGACCACCGTTCCCGCAGGTAGTGCACTGAAATCGAGTTTCACGCCGGGGCGGAAGAACCGGTCGAGCGGGGCCTCATCAATCGTCGGCGCGCGGCGCGTCCCGCTGTCAGTGGTCGAATGGTAATGCCACGGCGCGTCCATGTGAGTGCCGTTATGCGTCGACAGCGTCAGCGTCTCGACCGCCCAGCCTTCGCCATCGGGCAGGTCGTCTTTGGTCAGCCCCGGAAAGAACAGCGCGATCTGCTGCCAGCTTTCGCTGTGATCGGTATAGCTGATCTGCGGCAGCATGACCGGCGGGTCGGACACGACCTTGGTAGTGATCGGGATCGAAAGATCGATGAACTTTGTCATGCGCCCAGCCATTGTTGAAGGGGGAGGATTGACCCGCTTTCCGTTTACGTCAATGGAAAGTCCATGTCCTTGCCCCAAACCCTCGCCGCCGCGCGGCCCATCGATGGCGGTTTTTCCGCGACGATCCCTGAAAACTGGATGCAGGGGCGGACCAGTTACGGAGGGTTTTCGGCCGCGATGGCGCTCGATGCGGCGCAGCGGCTGGTGCCCGATTTGCCGCCGCTGCGCTCGGCCACGATCAACTTCGTCGGGCCGCTCGCCGGCGAGGTCGAGGTGCGCGCGCGGTTGCTGCGGCAGGGCCGCAACGCTAGCTGGATCAGCGCCGAGGTCACCAGCGCAGCCGGGGTCGGGCTGACCGCAACCTTCGTGTTCATGGGCCCGGTCGAGAGCAGTACGTTGCGCCTGCACAACTTGCCTGCGCCCGCCGGCGTGATCGCCGCCGCCGATGCCGCACCGTTCCCCGAAGGCCGCGGGCCGACTTTTGCCGCACAATTCGACCGCCGCTTTGCAATGCAGAAGACCGCCGACAAGCAGCCTGAGCTGACCTGGTGGGTGCGGCTGCAAGATGGCGAAGGGCTCGACCCGATGGTCGCGTTGCTGCTCATCGCCGATGCGCTGCCGCCCGGCGTGATGCCGCTGATGGAGGCGTGGTCGCCGGTCAGTTCGATGACCTGGCTGGTCAACCTGCTGACCCCGTTGCCGCAGACTACCGACGGCTGGTATTTGCTGCGCGCGGCGGGAAATTATGCCGAGCAGGGCTGCTCGAGCCAGGACATGGCGATTTGGAATGCCGATGGTGAGGCGGTCGCGGTGGGGATGCAGTCGATCGCGATTTTTGGGTAGGTTCCCGCGCTCGTCTATCGCAGGAGTTGTTCGTCGAGGAACGATGCAACCTCTTCCAGCGCGACGTCCTTGGCCAGAAACGCCTCGCCCAGTCCCTTGAGCAGCACGAACGGCAAAGTCCCGGCGTCCATCTTCTTGTCGTGCAGCATGTGCGCAGTCAGCGCGTGGCCGTCGCAATTGAGTCCGAGCGTGGCGATCTCGCTCGGCATGTCGAGTTCGGCGAAGTGCCGCGCCACATGTTCGGCGCTGGCACGGGGCAGCAGACCGCGCGCCGCCGAGAAACGCGCCGCCAGCACCATCCCCAGCGCTACTGCCTCGCCGTGCAGTAACCGGTCCGAAAACCCGGTCTGTGCTTCGAGCACATGGCCGAAAGTATGCCCCAGATTGAGCAGCGCACGCAGCCCCAGCGTCTCGCGCTCGTCCGCCGCGACGATCCGCGCTTTGGCGGCGACCGAATAGGCCACTGCATATTCGCGCAAGCCAGCATCGCCCGCCAACATCGTCGCGCCGTTTTGATCGCACCAGGCGAAGAATGCCGCGTCGCCAAGCAGGCCGTATTTCACAACCTCGGCATAGCCAGCCTTGAGCTCGCGCGCGGGCAGCGTATCGAGCACCGCCAGGTCGGCCAGCACCAGCGCGGGCTGGTGGAACGCGCCGATCAGGTTCTTGCCCGCTGCGGTGTTGATCGCAGTCTTGCCGCCGACGCTCGAATCGACTTGTGCCAGCAGGCTCGTGGGCAGCTGGATGAACTGGCACCCGCGTTTCAGCACCGCTGCGGCCAACCCGGTCAGATCACCGATCACGCCGCCGCCCAGTGCCAGCACGGCATCGCCGCGCTCGACTTCTTCGGCGAGCAGCCAATCGGTGGTTTGCGCTAACTGCTCCCAGCTCTTGGTCGCCTCTCCCGCGGGCAGGATCCGCCACGCCGCTTCGTGGCCGCCTTCGTGCAAGGCATGCTCGACGGCTGGGCCCCAGGCGGCATAGACGTTGACATCGGTAACTACAGGAACGCGGCGCTTGCGCAGTCGCGGGCTGCACTGCTGGGGCAGATCGGCAAGCAGGCCCGCAGCAACCCGGACCTCGTACGAACGACCCGCCAGTTCGACCGGGATCACAGCCATGCGTCGAGCCCTTTCAGCACATTGTGGACCACGCGGCCATGCGGGCCGGGACCGCTTTTCACATGGATCGGCGCCTCGGCATAGGCGCTTTCGCGTTCCGCCCTGAGCCGGGTCAGCGTTTCACGCGGATCGCCGGTTTGCAGCAAGGGGCGGTTGCTGTTGCGGCCAACCCGGTCAAGCAGCACGTCGATTTCGCTGTCGAGCCAAACCGCGATTGCTTGCGCCAGGATCAGCGCGCGGGTTTCGGGATTGACGAAGGCGCCGCCGCCGGTTGAAACCACGCCGCGCCCTTGGCCGACCAGCCGCGCGATCACCCGGCGCTCGCCGTCGCGGAAATAATCTTCGCCGTAGCGTTCAAACATTTCGGGGATCGACATCTGCGCGGCGTGGACGATCTCGTCGTCGGCGTCGGTGAACGGCAGATCGAGCAGCGCGGCGAGCCTGCGTCCGACGCTGGTTTTGCCGACCCCCATCATCCCCACCAGCACCACGGGCCGGTCGATCCGCCGTGCCAATGCGGCGATATTGTCGGGGGACAGCTCAAGCTCCATTGCGGCCCCGCCTATAGATGGGCTAACCGTCGTTGCAAGTTTCAGGCACGTTTCGGGTGAAGAGGTTACGAGTGGCGGTTGGACTACGCAAAAGCTGGTTGTTTGCCGCCATGGCGCTGGCGCTGCTCGGCGCGCTGCTCATCTGGGCTTGGTCCGATGGCGGGATCCGTCCGCCCAGCCCGCAATCTGCTCCCGCCGTGTTGCCGCAGGTCAGCCAGTGAAGCGCGCGCTGTTGCTTACGGCCGGTGCGGCCCTGACGCTCAGCTCGGCACTGGCGATTGCGCAGGATTCACCTGAATCGCTGCTGCCGCCGGGGTTTGAGAAGCCCAAGGGCAATACGCCCAAACCGGCTACGCCCGCGCGGCCTGATGGCCCGGGCGCGGTGGTCCAGCCGCTCCCGCCAAGTGGTTCGCCCGCCGTCAGTGCCCGGCAGGCAGCACCCACTTTGCCGTCGGGCATGCATATTCCCACGCTGCGCGAGCTTGAAACGATGAGCCCGGACCAGCTTGACGAGCTGCTCGGCCTGAAGCCCAAATTCGATATGCCCGCAGCGGCGCGGCGCTCAATGAAACAAGTCGGGATCCTCGCCGAAGACGAAGGCGGGATGCCGATCGGGTCGGTGGGGCGGCAGAATCCGGCACTGGTGACGGCCTTGCTTAACGGCAACAAAGGACAACTCGTTTCGCGCTGGGGGCATATCCTGCTGCGCCGTGCGCTGGCCTCGCGGCTCGATGCGCCGGACGGCATGAACCCGGCCGATTTCGCCGCCGGGCGCGCCAGCTTGCTGGTCCGCATGGGCGAAGGCGAAGCGGCGCGCGAGCTGGTCCAGGATGTCGATGCCGGGAACTATACCCCGGCGCTGACGCAAGCGGCGATGGATGCCTATGCCTTTACCGCCGACATTACCGGGATCTGCCCGGTCACCGCGGTTATCGGATCGCAGCGCAAGGATGCTGACTGGCGCGCGCTGCGGGCAATCTGCAGCTCGTTCCAGGGTGATGGATCGTCAGGGCAAGCCCAGCTTGATCACATGACCGGTGAGGGCGGCTGGCCGCGGATCGATGTGCAACTGGCACAGCGCTATGCAGGTTCGGCTGGCAAAGCGCGCCAAGCGGTCAAAATCGAATGGGACGGGGTCTCAGACATGAACCCGTGGCGCTATGCATTGGCGATTGCAGTCGGGCTTACTCCGCCCGACAGCCTGACGAAAGACCTGCCCGAGCGCTACGCCTATGTCGCCGCAACCGCCCCGATGGTGGGGCTCGAAACCCGCGCTGGCGGAGTCGACCGGGCGGCGGCCGCTGGCATCTTGTCGAGCAGCGCAATGGTCGATCTCTACAGCCAGATTTACGCGCAGGATGATATAAACGGCGACCGGGCCAAGACTGCCGATACCCTCCGTTCCGCATATGTCGCTCAGCAGCCGGCCGATCGTCTGGCGGCAATGCGCGCATTGTGGGACGGCGGCGGGGACGAGGAAGCGCGCTATTCGCGGCAAGTGTTGACTGCCTATGCTGCGGCACGGCTGCCGGTAATGACCGATTATGCCGCGCAAGCGCCCGAGCTGATCGCTTCGATGCTAGCAGCGGGGCTCGACCAGAATGCGCTGCGCTGGTCGGCGCAGGCTGACACGGGTTCGCTTGCGTGGGGCCAACTGGCGCTCGCCGCACCGTCCCGGTCAAGCCCGGTTGATAGTTCCGCGCTGTCGAGCTTTTATGGCAACGACAAGAGTGAGGGTTACCGCAAATCGCGCTTCCTGATTGCCGGTCTGGCCGGGCTAGGCCGGGTCGATGCCGCCACAGCGGGAAGCTTCTCGGGCAAGTTGGGGGTTGACCTTGGTCGCCAGACCAAGTGGAGCCGGCTGATCGATCAGGCAGCCGACGTCAACAACCGCGAACTGGTGGTTTTATTAGCCGGGCTTGGCATGCAGGGCAGCGGTTGGGACAAGATGACAAGCGTCAACTTGTACCACATCGTTCTGGCGCTCAACCGGGTCGGGCTGGGTGCCGAAGCGCGGATGATTGCGGCTGAAGCGGTGGCACGAGGCTGACCTATCTCGGCCGCGATCGAATCTTTCCTCGCCATGCTGGCCGCGGAACGCGGCGCGGCGATCAACACCTTGCTCGCCTATCGCCGCGACCTTGAAGGTGCCGAAGAAGCAATCGGCGATCTGCTCCAGGCCGATGCTGCGGCCTTCGCCTCGCTCGGTACAACTTGGGCTGGTCTCGCCCCGTCCAGCTTGGCGCGCAAATGTTCGGCGCTGCGCCAGTTCAGCGGGTTCATGCTCGATGAAGGCTGGCGCGGCGATGATCCGTCGCCCAGTTTGCCGCGTCCGCGCAGCCGCCGCCCGCTGCCCCGGTTGCTTGGCCACACCGAGGTCGCCGCGCTGTTCGAACGCGCCGAGGCCGAAGCGTTGGGCGGGGCCGGTGCTGCGGTGCGCCTGCTGACCTTGCTTGAAATGCTATACGGATCGGGATTGCGCGCGACCGAGCTGGTCTCGCTGCCATTGAGCGCGGTGCCGCGCGACGCGCCGTTCCTGACGGTTACCGGCAAGGGCGGGCAGCAGCGCATGGTCCCGGTCAGCACGCGGGCGCGGGCGGCCCTATCGCGCTGGCTGGTGTTGCGAGCGCCCGGCGGCAAGCATCTATTCCCGTCCACGTCAAAGCAGGGCCACTTGACCCGGGTGCGATTGTTCCAGCTGCTCCGCGCGCTGGCCGCACGGGCCGGTCTGGATCCCGAAAAGGTCAGCCCGCACGTGCTGCGTCATGCCTTTGCGACCCATTTGCTTGAGGGCGGGGCGGACTTGCGCGTGCTGCAGATGCTGCTGGGCCATGCCGATATCGCGACCACCCAGATCTACACCCATGTCGACAGCGCGCGGCTGGTGGCGCTGGTCAATGCGCGCCATCCTCTTGCCGTTCGCGCCGCAGAGGGGTAGCGCGTGCCGATGATTTCCTATCTCGAATTTGAAAAGCCGGTTGCCGCGCTCGAAGCCCGGATTGCTGAATTGCGTGAGGCAGCCAAGGGCGGCGACGTCGATATCACCTCTGAAATTGAGCGACTTGAGAAGAAAAGCGGGCAACTTCTGGCCAGCACCTATGCCGCGCTGACCCCGTGGCAGAAGACCCAGGTTGCGCGCCATCCGATGCGGCCGCACTTCGTTGACTACGTCGAACTGGCGTTCACCGAATTCATGCCGCTGGGCGGGGATCGTTATTACGGCGACGATCAGGCGATCATCGGCGGTTTTGCGAAGCTGGGCACCAGCGAAAACGGGCGCCGGGTGATGCTGATCGGGCACGAAAAGGGCAATGACACGCAAAGCCGGATCAAGCACAATTTCGGCATGGGCAAGCCCGAAGGCTACCGCAAGGCGATCCGCCTGATGGAGCTCGCGGGGCGGTTTGGACTGCCGGTGGTCACCTTGGTCGATACGTCGGGCGCTTTCCCGGGGATCGAAGCGGAAGAGCGCGGCCAGGCCGAAGCGATCGCGCGTTCGACCGAGGCCTGCCTGATTCTGCCGGTGCCCATGGTCGCAGTGATCGTGGGTGAGGGCGGATCGGGCGGCGCGGTTGCGTTGGCCAGCGCCGAACGCGTGCTGATGATGGAACACGCGGTTTATTCTGTGATTTCGCCCGAAGCCGGAGCCTCGATCTTGTGGCGCACGCCCGACAAAGCCCCCGAAATGGCCGAAGCAATGAAAACCACCGCGCAGGACCTGCTCGGGCTGGGCGTGATAGACCGGATTATTAGCGAGCCGGTTGGCGGTGCCCACCGCGCCCCTGCAGTTGCCGCGCACAGTTTGGTCGAGGCGATCGGCAGCGAACTCGATCAGCTGGTCAAGCTGTCACCCGATCAACTTCGTGCCGCGCGCGAGGAGCGGTTTCTGCGCATCGGGGATAATTGAGGCACGTCAGGGATCGTTCAGCCGCTTTGGTGCGTTAACGCGCCATTCGACGAAAACATTTCGACTAAGGGGACTGACAATGAATTTGGGCCGCATCACCCGCTATCTGGTTGGCACCGCATTGGTGCTCAGCGTTGTTCCGCAAGCCGGACTGACCGCCGCGACGACGACTTCCACCGCCAGTTCGATCAGCGCCAGGGACAAAGCCGAAGGCGCCAAGGCAAACCCGCAGCTGGTCGCCGAATATGGCGGCGCGATTACCGGCCCGCAGGCCGACTATGTTGCCAGCATCGGCAAAAAGATCGCGGTGCAATCGGGGCTGAGCAACAGCTCAAGCGATTTCACCGTCACCTTGCTCGACAGCTCGATCAACAACGCTTTCGCTATTCCCGGCGGCTATATCTACACCACCCGCCAGCTGGTTGGGCTGATGAATAATGAGGCTGAACTGGGCGGGGTGCTGGGCCATGAAACCGCGCACGTCGCCTTGCGCCACAGCGCGCAACGGCAAAGCAATTCGACCAAAAACCAGATTGTCGGGATCCTCGGCGCCCTCCTTTCAGGGGCAGTATTGGGCAACACCAGCCAGGTCGGGCAATTGTTGCAGAAGGGTTTTCTCCAAGGCTCGCAGCTGCTGACGTTGAAATTCTCGCGCAAGCAGGAGAGCGAGGCCGATGCCTACGGCGTTCAATATTTGCGCAGAGCCGGTTATGATCCGCGCGCGATGTCGACCGTGCTGCAAAGCCTCGCTAACCAGAACGCGCTCGATGCAAAGCTGATGGGAACCAGCGATCAGGTCCCGGCATGGGCCTCAACCCACCCCGATCCGGCTTCGCGGGTGCGGACTGCGGCCAGCCTGGCTGGCGCGGCCACCGGCGTGACTAACCGCGATACGTTCCTCAGCCGGATCAGCGGGCTGACTTACGGCGATTCGGCGGCGCAAGGTTACGCCGAAGGGCGCAGCTTCAAACACGCGATTGAGCGGCTGGCGTTCGAAGCGCCGGCCGGGTTCAATCTGGTCAACGGCACTCAGGCGGTCGCAATCAGCGGCACCTCGGGCAAGGGCCAATTCACCACGGCAGCGTTCGATGGCAACCTTGATAGCTATGTCACCGCGCAGTTTGCCGCGCTGGCGCAGTCGAATCAAACCCAACTGAACCCGTCAGCGATCCAGCGCACCACGGTCAACGGCATTCCAGCCGCCTACGCGACCGCACGGGTCACGTCGGGCAGCAGCCAGGTCGACGTGGCGGTGTTCGCTTACAAGTGGTCCAGCAGCCAGGCTTATCATTTCCTGACCGTCACCCAGGCCGGCCAGAACCCGTTCGATTCGATGTTCGGTTCGGTACGCCGGCTCAGCACTGCCGAGGCAGCAGCGCTAAAGCCGCGCAAGTTGCAGGTGGTGACTGTCAAGACGAGCGACACGTTGCAATCGCTGGCTGCACGGATGGCTTACACCGACGCGCCGCTCGAGCGGTTCCTGGTGCTTAACGGTCTGACGTCGACCTCGCGGCTTGCCGCAGGCCAGAAGATCAAGCTCGTCACTTACTAAACCGCCGGTTGGTGGACAAACGAAAGGGGCGGCAGGTTTCCCTGCCGCCCCTCGTGTTGGTACACCCGAGGGTGTCCGTTACACCGTGGTTGCGTTAAGCAGCCGAGGTGTTAGCGGCGCCCATTGCGGACGACGTGGTGTTGAACGTGGTCTTCAGTTCGTTGCCGAGGCCCTGCATTGCAGTGATGGCAGCAACGGCGATCAGAGCAGCGATCAGGCCATATTCAATAGCGGTCGCACCAGCTTCGTCGCGGATCAGTTTGTTAATGAACTTCATGATTAGTCTCCTGTTGGCAGTCTTCAGTTTACCCGGCTCATTCCCTGTCACCCGAATTGAGCAACTGCCGGACTAAGGGAAATTCCTTGCCAAATGTTTAAGCCCCAGAGCTTCCAGCATTTGAATTGTGCGAAGCCGAAGCGACGATATTCCACGTCGATTGGGTTTCGTTAGCAAAGCCCTGCAGCGCGGTCAGCATGGCCAAAACAATGAGCGCGCAGATCAGTCCCATTTCGACTGCCGACGTGCCCCGGTTGTTTTGGATCAGTGCTGCAATCAGTCTCTTCATGACCCCGCCTCCGCTTCTTCTGCAGATGCCTGCTGATTATCGGGTGCAGTCCTAACAAATGGTTTAAGCATGGCGGATGAGTGAAAAGAATTCCGACAATGCTTGAAGTCGTAGCGGTCGCGCTGATCGACAATCACGGGCGCACATTGCTCCAGCAACGCCGCGCCGATCGGTCGCATGGCGGGCTCTGGGAGTTTCCGGGCGGCAAGGTCGAACCCCTGGAAACCGCCATTGATGGCCTGATCCGCGAGATCGATGAGGAATTGGGCATTGCTGTGCAGCAGCGCGATCTGGCGTGGTTGGCGCGCGCCGAAGATGCCGCCGCGGGGCTTGTCATCGGTCTTTACACTTGCCGCCGCTGGACCGGCGCGCCGCAATGCCTCGATGCCGCCGCGATCGGTTGGTTTGTGCCCGCTGCCATGCTGGCACTGCCGATGCCACCGCTTGATCTGCCGCTGGCCGAGGCGCTCTGCGCAATGCTCGCAAAGGGCTAATTAGCGGCTTGCCAAGGCGGGGTGAGGACCGTATGTGCGCCACTCAAATGCGCCCGTAGCTCAGCTGGATAGAGCATCAGACTACGAATCTGAGGGCCGGACGTTCGAATCGTTCCGGGCGCACCACTTTCCCCATCACTGGCAAAGCGGCACCGGTTTACGGCTTTGGCGCGACGTGGCCACCGAACTTGAACCGCATCGCCGAAAGCAGCCGATCGCCGAACCCGTCACTCAGCCGCGAACGGTAGCGTTCGTACAGCGACATCGTCAGCACTGGGGTCGACACTTCCTGTTCGAGCGCGGCTTCGACCGTCCAGCGGCCTTCGCCCGAATCCTGCACTTGCGGCGAATACGGGGCGAGGTCAGGATTTCCGGCCATCGCGTCGGCGCTGAGATCGAGCAGCCACGAGGTGATCACGCTGCCGCGCCGCCACACTTCGGCAATCGCCGCAGTGTCCAGATCGTAGCGGCGTTCTTCGGGCACTTTGGGGCTATCAGCGGTGGCGAGCAGCGCGAAGCCTTCGGCATATGCCTGCATCATCCCGTACTCGATCCCGTTGTGGACCATCTTGACGTAGTGGCCCGAACCCGAGGGTCCGCAATGCAGCCAGCCTTGTTCGGCAGTGCCGGTCAGCGTGCCGGCAGCGCGCGCAGGCGTGCGCGGAATGTCACCGGCACCCGGCGCGAGCGTGGTGAAAATCGGTGCATTGCGTTCGGCCGCTGCCTGCGGCCCGCCGACCATCAGGCAATAGCCGCGCTCGAGCCCGAACACCCCGCCGCTGGTCCCCACATCAAGGAAATCGATCTGCTTTCCCGCCAGCATGGCAGCGCGCGCCACGCTGTCCTTGAAATGCGAATTGCCGCCGTCGATGATGGTATCGCCCGGCTCCAACAGGCCAGCCAACGCGGCAATCGCACCGTCGGTGATCCTGCCTGCCGGGACCATCAGCCAGACGGTGCGCGGGGCGGACAATCCAGCGACCATCTCGGCGAGCGCCGGGTAACCCGCCGCGCCCGCCGCGACGATCTCTGCATAGGCCTCGGGGTGAATGTCCTGGATCGAAACGCGGTGCCCGCCGCGCAGCAGCCGCAGCGCCATATTTCCGCCCATCCGGCCTGCGCCGACGATCCCGATTTGCATGTCAACTGTTCTCCGGCGCGCTGCGGCGTTTGATGAGGGCGGTGCGCAGGCACGAGCACACCACTTCGCCGCGCTGGTTGGTCAATTCATGGCGGAAGGTGATGATCCCCGCGTTGGGGCGCGAGGCCGATGCTTTCAGCTCGGTCACTTCGCTGCTCGCGTGCATGGTATCGCCGATGAACACCGGCCTCGGCATGACCAGCTTGTTATAGCCCAGGTTGGCGACCAGCGACCCAAGCGTGGTGTCCCCCACCGACAGCCCGACCATCAGCGCAAAGGTGAACGTGCCGTTGACCAGGATCTGGCCAAACTCACTCGCCTTGGCGGCCTCGGCATCAATGTGCAGCGGCTGCGGATTGTGCGTCATGACCGAGAACAGCAGGTTGTCGGTCTCGGTCACAGTGCGGCTAATTTCATGGCTCAGCCGGTCGCCCACTTGCCAGTCTTCGAAGTAGCGTCCTGCCATTGGTTGCGTGTCCTTGTCCGCTTTTAACCTAGCGCGTGCCGCGTTGTAATCAACCGTCCGCTGCGGCTAGCAAGTCCTTGAGCGGCACTTCGGGGTCGGCCAGACTACCGGGATCGGCGGGCTTGAACCCCGCTTCGACCAGCTTGCGACCCTGGACGAAGTCCTTGACATCATTGACGCAATCGAGCGCGATCACTTGTCCCTGACGCAAGTAAATCACCGCGAACGAGCGCGTCGCCGGATCGCCGCGCACCACTTCGCGGTCGAAGCCAAGCGACAGCCCCACGGTCTGCAATTTGAGGTCATACTGGTTCGACCAGAACCACGGCGTTGCGCCATATGCGGCGGGTTCGCCGCAGATCGCCTTGGCCGCGCAGGTCGCCATGTCGTTTGCGTTCTGCACCGATTCCAGACGCACTACCGCGTTGTTGGCAAAGGCATTGGACTGCGCCGCGCAGTCCCCGATCGCGTAAATATCGGGCAGGCTGGTACGGCAAAATTCATCGACATCCACCCCATTGCCGCCCGCCGCACCTGCGCTGAGCAGCGGGCCGACGGCGGGGACAATCCCGATCCCGACGATGACAATGTCAGCGGGCAGGGTTGTTCCGCCGGCCAGCAGGACCCCGGTAACCTTGCCGTCTGTTCCCGCGATTGATTCAACCGCAGTCGCCGTGCGCAAATCGACTCCATGCGCGCGGTGTTCGGCCTCGAAAAAGGCCGACAGGGTTGCGCCCGCGACCCGCGCTAGCACGCGCGGCAGCATTTCCAGCACGGTGACCGCCACCCCAAGCTTGGTCAGCACCGCAGCTGCCTCAAGCCCGATATAACCGCCGCCAATCACCACCGCGCGGCTTGCTCCGGCATCGATTTCGCGCATGAGCTGATCGACATCGGCGCGGGTCCGCACGGCGTGGACTCCGGCCAGGTCTGACCCTTCGCAGGATAGCCGACGGGCATCGCCGCCGGTCGCCCAGATGACTTGGCCGTAACTTATCGTTGCACCGTCCCGAAGCGTCAGTTGGTGTGTCGCGGCGTCGACTTTCACCACTTCGGCACTACGCATCAGGGTGATCTGCTTGTCGCCCCAGAACGCTTCGGGGCGCAGGCAAATCCGCTCAAAGGTCTTCTCGCGGGCGAGGTATTCTTTTGAAAGCGGTGGGCGTTCGTAAGGGATTTCGGGTTCGCGCCCGACCAGCAGGATCGATCCCGCAAAGCCGTTCTGGCGCAGCGCGATCGCTGCTTGCGCGCCGCCATGGCCGGCTCCGATAATCACCACATCAGCCTGATCCATTCACCCGTCCTTGTGGCTCCCCGATTCGCCCGCATCTAGGAGTGTTGCGGTCAACTGGTCCAGTGCAGCGCGGTGCAGCACCTTCTTAAGCCTGCATATTATTTCTGCCGCGCGGCGCATGGCGCGTGGACGCAGACCCCAGCGCTGGATATGACTGTGCGATGGAGAGTAACCCAACCCCGATAGCGCCCAATCCCTCGGTCTGGCGTTTCGCCCGGGCCAGCCGCGCGCACGTGGTCATCGATGCAGCCGATTATTACGCGTTGATGCAGCAGGCGATGCACCGTGCACAGCAGCTGATTCACATGATCGGGTGGGATTTCGATACCCGGATGCGGTTGGGCAAGGGTCGCCGGTTCTGGAACCTGCCCCGCAAAAGGATCAACCCGGCGCGGCTGGGGGCTTATGTCATCTGGCTGTGCGACCGCACCCCTGGCTTGCAAGTGCGAGTACTCAAGTGGAATTTCGGTGCGCTGAAGTTCCTGTTCCGGGGTTCGATGATCCTCGATCTCATTCGCTGGATGCTGCACCCGCAGATCGATTTCAAACTCGATTCCGCGCACCCGCTGGGGTGCAGCCATCACCAGAAGGTGGTGGTTATCGACGATACCTTTGCGGTCTGCGGCGGGATCGACATGACCTCGGACCGGTGGGACACGCCCGAGCATCTCGAAGCCGATCCCCGGCGGCATAAGCCCTACAGCAAGAAGCTCTACGGGCCGTGGCACGATCTGACCATGCTGGTCGAAGGCGATGTCGCTGGCAACCTTGCCGAACTGGGCCGCGACCGCTGGGAGCGCGCCGGGGGCAAGCCGCTGACACCGTGCCAGCCGCAGACTGAAAGCGCCTGGCCAGAAGGATTGAAGGCGGAATTCGAAGATGTTGAAATCGGGATCGCGCGGACCCGCGCGCAATGGCATGGCAGCAGCGAAATTCGCGAGATCGAAGCGCTATTCATCGAACACATCGCGCGCGCCAAGCAGTTCATCTATGCCGAAAGCCAATACTTCGCGAGCCGGGCGATTGCCGAAGCTTTGGCCGAACGGCTGGCCAGGCCTGATCCGCCAGAAATCGTCCTGATCAATCCCGAAAGCGCCGAAGGCTGGCTCGAACAGACGGCAATGGACGGCGCGCGAGTGCAGTTATGCCACGCCATCGGGTCTGACGACCCGCACAGCCGGTTCCGGATTTTCATGCCCTTTAACGCCGCCGGAACTGCGATCTATGTCCATTCCAAGGTGATGATCGTCGATGACGAGGTGATCCGGATCGGCTCGGCCAACATGAACAACCGCTCGATGGGGCTCGACAGCGAGTGCGACCTGTTCATCGATGCGGCGCGGCCGGGCAACAGCCATGCTGCCGCGCCGATCAAGCGGGTCCGGATCGCCTTGCTCGCCGAGCACACCGGATTGAATGTCGAGCAAGTCGAACAACAGCTTGCCGCCAATCCATCGATGATTGACCTGATTACGCAGGCATCTAAATCTGGCAAATACCTTGAACCGTTTGCCTTGCGTCCCTTAACTGACGCAGAGAAGGCGGTAGCCGACAACGCATTGCTCGATCCCGAGCGGCCGGAAGAACTGTTCGAGCCGTTCAGCAAGCGGCGCGGACTGTTCCGCCGCGGCGGGCTGCTGCGAAGACCAAAGTGATGGAGAAGACAATGGACGGTGCGCTGCGCATTCCCGATGGGGGCCCCAAGCCAAAGCTCTCGGTTCCCGACGAAGTGCAGGATGCGATCCGCACGCTGATCCGCTGGTCGGGTGACGATCCAGACCGCGAGGGCCTGCTCGATACCCCTGCGCGCGTGGGCCGGGCGTGGAAGGAATATTGCCAGGGCTATCTGTCCGACCCCGCCTTGCATCTGGCCCGCCAATTTGAAGAAGTTGGCGGCTACAACGAGCTGGTGTTGTTGAAGGACATCCCGTTCCAGTCGCACTGCGAACACCACATGGCGCCGATCACCGGCACCGCCAACATTGCCTATATGCCGCGCGACAAGGTGGTCGGGATTTCCAAGCTGGCGCGCGTGCTCCACGGCTTTGCCGAGCGGCTGCAGATCCAGGAACGGCTCACCGCCGAAGTCGCGCAATGCATCTGGGACAACCTTCACCCGCACGGCGTGGCGGTGGTGATCAAGGCGCAGCACGGCTGCATGACCGGGCGCGGGGTCAAAACCCCCGGGGTCGAAATGGTCACTAGCCGGCTGCTCGGCTGCTTCCTCGACGATTCGCGCAGCCGCAAGGAAGTGCTCGCACTGATGGGGTTCTGAGGCGTGGCGGATGCGCGCGAGCCGGTGATGGGCGTTGCCGAATTGGCGACGTTCTTTGCCGGGGCCTTTGCCGAACGTGCTGGCGGACCGACTACTACGGTTGTTGAGATCGGGCCGGGCCGGGCCTTGGTCACGCTCGATCCCGAGCCGGTCAATCTGCGCCCGGGCAATCTGGTTTCAGGACCCACCCAAATGGGTTTGGCCGATCACGCTGCCTATGCCGTGATCCTGGCACACATCGGACCTGTTGCCATGGCGGTGACCAGCAACCTCAATTACAGTTTCTTGCGCGGCGTGCAGCCCAAGCGGCTCTATGCTGAAGCCCGCCTGCTCAGGCTCGGACGGAGGCTCGCAACAGTCGATGTCCAGCTATATCAGGACGATCCCGAGCGGCCGGTCGGGCAGGCGACCGTTACTTACGCGCTGCCCGACGCCGAGTCCGCTTAACGGTGTTCGAGCCTATATGCTTAGCCTCTTCCTGGCCGATGCGCGCAGTGGCGAGGAAGTACGTCCTCGGTCTGGTTTTAAACGGGCAGACCGAGCTTTTTGCCGAGCGCTGTCATCGCGAGGTAACCGGCGAACCCGCAGAGCACGAACAACGCCATTGCCGCCGGGAGCGTGACGCCCCGGCGCAGGACCAGTGCCGACAGAATGAACGCCGGCAGTGACGCAATGACGTAGGCGGTGGATGACAGCGCCAGATCGGCGATCCGGTCACCAGCGCCGTCGTGCCACAGCCACAGCATCGTCAGGAACGAAACCAGCGGCAGGCTCGCCACCAATCCGCCCCAGCCGGGGCTCCGCCGCGCCAGTTCGGAGGCAGCGGCAATCAGGACGCCCGAAACGAGTGCCTTGATGGCCAGCTGTCCCCAGATGTTCAAAGGTTTTCTAGCATGTGCTCGGCCGAGCTCACCTTGAATTCGCCCGGGCCTTCGACGAACAGCTGCTCGACCGTCCCGTCGTTGACTACCATCGAAAAACGCTGGCCGCGCTTGCCCAGACCAAAGGCGCTGCCGTCCATGGTCAGGCCCAGCGCTTCGGCGAAATCGCCGTTGCCGTCAGCCAGCATCGTGACATCGTCGGATCCGCCGCTCTTGTTCCACGCACCAAGCACGAATGGATCGTTGACTGCGGTGCAGGCAATTTCGTCGATCCCTTTGGCTTTAAGCTCGCCGGCCTTGTCAACGAAGCCGGGCAGGTGCTTGGCCGAGCAGGTCGGGGTGAAGGCTCCAGGGACAGAGAACAGGGCAACGCGCTTGCCGGCGAAATAGTCCGCGCTTTGCACCGCATCGGGGCCTTCAGCGGTCGCCTTGACCAGCTTAACGTCGGGTATCTTGTCGCCAACTGCGATCGTCATGTTCGTTTCTCCGTATGCATCGGGGTGGGGCTTACCCGGGATATAGGCTTTGCGCGCCAGCCTGCAACGGCAGCGCGGACGGTTAATTTCGCTTTACTGCCCCGGTTTAAGATTGAGTAAACGAGTTCAGCGATTGTCATGACTGCGGGGACGGGCCCGCCGGGAGACTACACATGACGATCAAGGGGTTTGCGGCCTGCGTTGCCGCAGCGGGTATGGTTTTGTCTTTTCCAGCAGCGGCGGGCGGATCGAGTCAGGCTGAGAAAATTCGCCGGCTGGACATCATGCTGATGGTCACTGGGCTGCGCTGCCGGACTACGCGGGACAACTTCCAGCATGAGTATGGCCGGTTTACCACCAATCACATTGACGAACTCAATGCCGCCGCGCGTGAGCTGAAAGCGGACTACGCCGCCAAACTGGGTCCGGCCAAGGCCGAACGCGCGCTCGACAAGCTGAGTGTGCAGATGGCCAACCAGTACGGACAGGGGCATCCCTGGCTTAACTGCGGCCAGCTCAAACAGGTCGCCAGCACGCTGGCCGACATGCGCGGGTTGCAGCCGTTGGTCGAAGCGGCCAACGATCTGCTCGATGATGGCGCGCACCAGATGGCCTGGCTGCGTTGAGCTGAACAATAAATTCACTCGGCGGCGCAGGTTCTGGGTGTTCGCAAAAACATATAAAGAAATCTTTATATTTGCCTCTCGCGGTGTGCGAGGCTAAGGGCGGCGTCATTAGTGGCGCCGTCTTTATTCGTGCGAGGCGGGCCCCCGGTTCAATATAGGAGCATTACCCGTGGCTACCCTTGCAACCCGCGCCCCCGATTACGTTGTCGCCGATCTTGGCCTGGCTGAATTCGGTCGCGCCGAAATCCGCATTGCCGAAACCGAAATGCCCGGCCTGATGGCGCTGCGCGAGGAATTCGGCGCAGCGCAACCTTTAAAGGGCGCCCGGATCACCGGCTCGCTTCACATGACAATCCAGACGGCAGTGTTGATCGAAACGCTGACCGCGCTGGGTGCCGACGTGCGCTGGGCGACTTGCAATATCTTTTCCACTCAGGACCATGCAGCGGCGGCAATCGCTGCAACCGGCGTTCCGGTGTTCGCGATCAAGGGCGAAAGCCTGGCGGATTACTGGGACTATGTTGGCCAGATTTTCGATTGGGAGGTGGACGGCAACGGCCAGACCGCCAACCTGATCCTCGACGATGGCGGCGATGCGACGATGTTCGCGCTGTGGGGCGCACGGGTCGAAGCGGGCGAAACGCTGTTCGAAGCCACCAACGCCGAAGAAATCGAATTCGTCCGCGCTCTGAACGCCTTCCTGAAGGCCAAGCCGGGCTACCTCACCGCCAGCGTCAAGGCGATCAAGGGCGTTTCGGAAGAAACCACCACCGGAGTTCACCGGCTTTACCAGATTGCCAAGGAAGGGAAGCTGCCGTTCCCTGCGATCAACGTGAATGACAGCGTCACCAAGTCGAAGTTTGACAACCTTTATGGCTGCAAGGAATCGCTGGTCGACGCAATCCGCCGCGCGACCGACGTTATGCTGGCGGGCAAGGTTGCCTGCGTTGCCGGGTTCGGCGATGTCGGCAAGGGCTCGGCCGCTTCGCTGCGCCAGGGCGGCGCGCGGGTGATGGTCACCGAAGTCGATCCTATTTGCGCGCTGCAGGCGGCAATGGAAGGCTATGAAGTCGTCACAATGGAAGAAGCCGTGACCCGCTGCGATATCTTCGTCACCGCCACGGGCAACGCCGATGTGATCACCGCCGAGCACATGAAGGCGATGAAGCCGATGGCGATCGTCAGCAACATTGGCCACTTTGACAGCGAGATCCAGATCGCCGCACTCGACAACTACAAGTGGACTGAGGTCAAGCCGGGCACCGATCTAGTCGAATTTCCTGATGGCAAGCAGATCATCGTGCTGGCCAAGGGCCGGTTGGTCAATCTGGGCTGCGGCACCGGGCATCCCAGCTTTGTTATGTCGGCCAGCTTTACCAACCAGACGCTCGCGCAGATCGAGCTGTGGACCAAGGCTGCGGAATACAAGAACGAGGTTTATGTCCTGCCCAAGCACCTCGACGAAAAGGTCGCCGCGCTGCATCTTGAGAAGCTGGGCGTGAAGCTCAGCAAGCTGACCAAGCAGCAGGCCGATTATATCGGCGTGCCGACCGCAGGCCCGTTCAAGCCGGACCATTACCGATATTGATAAAGCGTCGTCCCGGGCTTGACCCGGGACCGCTGGCCTCATCAACGCAAGGTTGTGGCGATTCTGCCAGCGATCCCGGGTCACGCCCGGGATGATGATGTACCGACTTGCCTTAAGCGCTCCCCCCGCATAGCGATAATGCCATGACGCTTACTCCTAATGCGCTGGTCTTGCTGGGCTTGCTGCTCGCGGCCTGGACCGTGGCGGCGCTGTGGGCTTTGCTTGGCGCGCGCAACCGCGTGCGCAAGGCTGAGGCCGGGCAGCGCCACGCGCGGCGGCTGGCGCGGATGGTCGATGAAAGTCCCGCATTGCCATTGCTGGTCAGGGTCGATGGCAAGATCGAAGCACCGCAGCGGCTGGCTAACTGGCTCGGGCTCGATGCCGTGCCGCAATTCCTGACCGAGCTCGACGGCGGGCGGATTGACGGCGGCGGGGGCGGGCTGACCAAGGAACAATTGGACGAACTGACCGAAGCGGTGCGGGTGACTCAGCGCACCGCCACGCCGTTTCGCATGGTCGTCACTCCGCGCGGCTCGAAGCGCAGTCTCGCGCTGCGCGGGCATCTTGCCGATCCGCAGGTTTCGCCGGGCGGTGCAGCGCTGGTCTGGTTGTTCGATTTTTCCGACAGCGAGAGCGAGCTGGTCCAGCTGCGCGATGATGCCGCGCGCGCGCAAGGCGATTTTCATGCCCTTGTGGGCCTGATCGAAGCCGCGCCGATGCCGATGTGGTTCCGCGGGCCTGCGGGCGAGCTGCGGCTGGTCAACCACGCCTATGTCCGCGCGGTGGGCGGGCAGGATGCGCGGCAAGTCGTGGCCGACGGGACCGAACTGATCGAGAGCGTCGATGGCCTGACCGCGCAACAAGTTGCGTTGCAGGCAGCGGGCAAGCAGCTCCCGATCGAGCGCATGGTTTCCGCCACAATCGACGGCCAACGCCGCGCCCTGAGGGTGTCCGACTTGCCGCTCGGCAAGGAAGGGATCGCGGGTTATGCGGTCGATGTCGAGGAGATGGAGGAGCTCGGCCGCTCGCTCCGCGCGTTCCGCGATGCGCAGCGGGCGATGCTCGACCAGCTCGCCGCAGGGGTCGCGCAGTTCGATGCCAAGCGCCAACTGACTTTCGCCAACCCGCCGTTCCAGCGCATTTTCGCGCTGACCCCCAAGGTGCTGCTCGACCAGCCGCCGTTCGAGCGCTGGCTCGACATGGCGCGCGATGCCGGGCGCGTTCCCGAAGCACGCGATTTCCCCGCCTGGCGGCGTGAGCGCGCGGGCTGGTTCACTGCGGGGGCGGTGCAGGAAGAAGCCTGGGTGCTCGCCGATGGCACGCATTTGCGCGTGGTTGCCCAACCGCTGCCCGATGGCGGCCTGATCCTGATCGCCGAAGACCGCACCGAGCAGCTGCGCCTGTCGGCCGTGCGCGATACGCTGTTGCGCACCCGCACCGCGACGTTCGACAGCCTGTTCGAATCGGTCGCGGTGTTTGCCCCCGACGGACATCTGCAGCTGTGGAACCGGCGGTTCGCTGCCGATTGGGGCCTTGAGGACAACTTCCTCGACCAGCACCCGCGGATCGAATCGCTGCTCGAGAAGATCGCGCGGCGGCTGGCGAAACCGATCAAGGCCAAGCAAGTCGGCGATGTGGTCCGCGCCGCCACGCTTGACCGCAAGCAGACCGGCGGCCGCGCCGTTCTTGCCGATGGTCGCACGCTTGAATTTGCCGGGGTGCCGCTGCCCGACGGCAACGGACTGCTGACCGTGCTCGACATCACCGATTCGCAGAAAGCCGCTGAAGCGCTCAAGCAGCGAGCCGCCGCACTGGCAGAAGCCGACGCGATGAAGACGCGCTTCCTCGCCAACATGAGCTACGAATTCCGCACGCCGCTCACCTCGATCGGCGGCTTTGCCGAACTGCTGGAAATCGGCTTGGGCGGCGACTTGTCGAGCGACGGCAAGGACTATGTCAGTGCGATCCGCCAGTCGGTCGATCGGCTCGGCGAGCAGATTGAATCGGTGCTCGACCTGTCACAAAGCGAAGCCGGAATGCTGCCGCTGGCGCACGAGGAGTTCGAGCTGCTGCCGTTCGTGCAAAGCCTGGCCGAAGACCGCTCCAGCAAAATCAACGCGGCCGGACTGACCCTTGATTTGCGGGCAGACAAAAGCGCCGGGCGGATGACGGGTGACCGCCGCCGGCTCGGGCGGGCAATCGGCCACCTGATCGACAATGCCATCGCCGCAACCCCGCGCGGCGGTCGGGTGCTGCTCGAATTGGGTGGTCACAAAGGCAAGGCCCGCGTGGTCATATCAGATAACGGCGCAGGCATGGATGCGGCCACGCTCGCCCGCGCGCTGGAAGGGATCAAGGTCAGTGCGGACGGCAAAACGGTCGAGCGCCGCCAGGGTCTGGGCCTGCAACTCGCGCGGCGGCTGATCGAAGCGCACAGCGGTACGCTCGAACTGCTGTCCGAGCCGGGGCAGGGCACTGCGGCGATTGTCGAATTGCCGTGAACACACAGCTTCACTCGTCATTGCGAGCGCAGCGAAGCAATCCAGGGTTGCGTGCGGGACTCTGGATTGCTTCGCTGGGCTCGCAATGACGAAGAGTTTCACCATCCTGCTCGCCGATCTTGATGCCACGGCAGCGTTCGGAGCGCGGATTGCGGCGACCTTGCGCGCGGGCGATGTCGTGGCGCTGTCAGGCGGGCTGGGCGCGGGCAAGACCACGCTGGCCCGCGCGATCATTGCCGCGCTGGGACACCAAGGTGAGGTTCCGTCGCCCAGCTTCGCGATCATCGAAACTTACGATCCACCGGCGCTTCGGCTGCCGCTAGTTCATGCGGATTTCTACCGCGTCGACGACCCGGCCGAGCTCGAAGAACTCGGGCTCGATTATTACCGTCAGGGCGCCGCGCTGCTCGCTGAATGGCCCGAACATGCGGGCGGCTTCGCGCATGAACCGGCGTGCCTGTCGATCCGGCTCGAAGCTGCGGACACCGGGCGGATTGCCATTGTCGAGCCGGGGCAAGATTGGCTAGGGCGGCTGCCATGAGTGCAGATTTGCCCGCCGGCGTTGAGTCCTTCCTGAGCAAAGCCGGATGGGGCGGGGCCGAGATTGCGGCGTTGCCCGGCGATGCCTCGTTTCGGCGCTATTTCCGGGTTCACAAGGCGGGAAAAAGCGCGATGCTGATGGACGCACCGCCGCCTAACGAAGACCCCGAGCCATACCTGCGCGCGGCAAAATGGCTCGATGCCAACGGCCTGCGCGCGCCGCATATCTATGCCGAGGATGCGCAGCGCGGGCTGGTCCTGATCGAGGACTTCGGCGAAGTGCGGATGCGCGAATACCTCGATCAATGGCCGGGTGACGAGCGCGCGATCTATACTGTCGCGGTTGATACGCTGATCGAATTGCACCGGCTGCCGTCGGGTCCGTTCCTCGATTACTCGATGAGCGAGTATAAGCGCGAAGCCAACCTGTTCACCGAATGGTACTGCCCTGCACGAGGCCTCAAAGTCGATGGCGAAGCCTATGTACGGGCGTGGGAGCAGACGCTCGGTGAACTGCTTGCCCGGCAACGCACCGGGGTCTGCGTACTGCGCGATTATCACGCCGAAAACATCATGTTACTGGGCAGTCTTGAGAGACAAGGTCTGCTCGATTTTCAGGACGCGCTCGCGGGGCACAAGGCCTACGATCTGGTTTCGTTGCTGCAAGACGCGCGGCGCGATGTGCCGGTCCAGCTCGAAGCCGTAATGTTTGATTATTACGTCCGCAAGACGGGCGAGGGCGCGCAATTCCTTGGCGACTACGCACGGCTCGGGGCGCAGCGCAACGCCAAGATCGTCGGCATTTTCGTGCGGCTGTGGCAGCGCGACGGCAAACCGCGCTACCTCGATTATATCCCCCGGGTATGGGCGATGCTGGAACGTGATCTGACTCATCCCGCGCTGGCGCCGGTAGCGCGGTGGTTCGATGCGAACATTCCGCCAGAGCTTCGCGCGGCCGGGGGCGGGACGTGGCCGACGTGACTACTCACCCAGTCCCGTTCGTGTCGAACCCTTCGGCTTGCGGCTTAGCAGCCGCTGCTCAGGATAAACTTCGGCCTATGGCCGAAGTCGAGACACTTTGCGCGGTATCTCGACTGCCAACCAAAGGGCGGCAGTTCATCCTGAGCCTGCCGAAGGGCCCGATACGAACGGATGTTGGGTTGAGTCCGCAATGAAGCTGGTTTCCGACACCGCGATGGTCATGGCCGCTGGCTTGGGCAAACGCATGCTGCCGCTGACTGCCGACCGGCCCAAGCCGCTGGTCGAGGTTGGCGGGCGCGCGCTGATCGATCTGATGCTGGATCATTTGGCCGATGCCGGGGTGACCAAGGCGGTGGTCAACGTCCATTACCTGCCCGAAATGGTCGAAGCGCACCTCGCCCGGCGCACGGTGCCGCGCGTGACCTTTTCCGATGAGCGCGCGCTTTTGCTCGAAACTGGCGGCGGGATGCTGCGCGCGCTGCCGCAGCTGCCCGATCCGTTCTTGTGCGTGAACAGCGATAACGTGTGGATCGATGGGCCGCGCAACACGCTGCTGGATTTGTCCGCCGAGTGGGACCCGGCGCGGATGGACGCGCTGCTGCTGGTGGTGCCGCGCGAGCGTGCTTTCGAACACCGCGGCAAGGGCGACTTTCACCTGGAACCCGATGGACGGCTGCGGCGGCGCGGACCGGACGAGGGAAGCGCGCCGTACATCTTCATCGGCGCGCAAGTCGTTTCGCACCGGCTGCTGCGCGATGCCCCGGCGGGGCCGTTTTCAACCATGGTACTGTGGGAACGCGCCATGACGGAAGGGCGGCTTAACGGCGCCGAGCATCTGGGCGCGTGGTATGATGTCGGCACTCCAGCGGCGATCGCGCCAGCCGCCGCGGCGCTCGCGCTTGGCTGAGCGCAACCCCCTACAGGTCTATTCAATCGCGGCGCATCGCGGCTTTGCCGATGCGCTGGTGGCCGGGCTGATCCCGCGTTACGCGCACCGCGATTTCGGGCTGGCGCGGCTGACCCTGCTGCTCCCCAGCAGCCGCGCGATGCGGATCGTGACCGAGGCTTTCGTCAGGCTATCGGGCGGGGGCATGTTGCTCCCCCGGATGGTCGCAGTGGGTGATCTCGATCTTGATGAGACGTTAGGGCCATTGCTCGATCCGCTCGGCACGGGCAGCGACATTCTGCCCGCTGCCGATCCCACCCGGCGCTGGCTGCGGCTGGCCGAACTGCTCCGCGCCGAAATGGGCGAGCGCGCGCCGAGGCCAGCGGGGCTGCTGCAGCTCGCCTTCGAAACCGGGCGGACAATGGACCGGCTGGCGATCGAGGGGATCGAGCTTGGCGAACTGTTGCAAGAACGCGTCGCGGGGATCGTTGGCGACCTTGCCGGTCATTGGCAGCAGGCGACGCGGCTTTATGCCCGCGTGCATGTGCAGTGGCTGGCCGAGCTGGCAACGCGCGGCGAGGTCGATGCGCCGGTGCGCCGCAATCTGCTGTTTGAATATGCCGCGCAGCGCTGGAGCGAAGCCGCGCCGCCCGATCCCATCGTCGCTGCCGGGATCACCAGCGCTTCGCCCGCGCTCGCCAGGCTGCTGAAAACTGTGGCGTCGCTGCCGCAATCGGCGGTGATTCTGCCCGATCTGGATTTGGCGCTGGACGAACAGGTCTGGTCCGCGCTCGGCTCGGCCGGGATTGCTGAGAGAGAGGGTGAAGCCCCGTTCGGTGCGATGGATGCCGCGACGCATCCGCAATATCACCTCAGGCTGCTGCTTAACCGGATAAGCGTGGCGCGCGGCGAGGTCGATCCGTGGCACCGTGCGGGTCTCGCCGCCGCCCCGCCAGCTCGCAGCCGCGCGATTTCTAACCTGTTCCTGCCCCCTGCCGCGAGCGCGGGCTGGGTCGATCTGCCGGCCGACCAGCGGCGGTTGTCGGGTGTGCGGTTGATGCAGACCGCGCACCCTGGCGAGGAGGCGCAAGCCATCGCGATCTTGCTGCGCGAGGCGCTGGAAGTGCCCGAGCGGCGTGCGGCGCTGGTGACTCCGGATCGTGCGCTCGCTGGCCGGGTGGTGGCGCATTTGCGGCGCTGGGGGATCGTCGCCGACGACAGCGCGGGCGTGCCGCTGCCGCAAACCGCGGCGGGCCGGGTGCTGTTGCTGCTGACCGAAGTGATCGCGACGCAGGCCTCGCCGGTGCCGCTGCTGGCGCTGCTGGTCCATCCGCTGGTCGGTGCGGGAGCAGGTCGACCCGACTGGCTCGGCCATGCCCGCACGCTCGATCTCGCTTTGCGCGGTCCGCGCCGTGCTCCCGGCCTTGCGCCGCTGCACGATATCGTCGCCAAGCTGGCCGGACCGGATGACAAGTCTGGGGTGAAAGCGTGGTGGAACGGGATCACGACTTTGCTCGAACCGTTGCTTGGTTGGGACGAACACTTGCGCCTCGCCGATGCGCTTGGTGCTTTGGCGAATGCCGCCGAAGCCCTTGCCGGGCCTGAATTGTGGCAAGGCGCGGCAGGGCGCGACTTGACCGATTGGCTGGAAGAACTGCGCGCAGCCTCAGCTGAAATCGGCACCACGCTTGCGCCTGCCGATCTGCCCGCCGTTTTGCGCGGCGCGATGGACCGGGTCGCGGTGCGCCCGGCGTGGGGCGGGCATCCTCGGTTGGCCATTTACGGCTTGCTCGAAGCCCGGATGAGCCGGGCCGACCTGGTCATCTGCGCCGGGCTGACCGAGGGCACCTGGCCAGCCAGTCCCGCGCCCGAACCGCTGCTTCCGCCCGCAGTCTTGCGTGCGCTGGGCGTGCCGGGAGCGGAGTTCCGCATTGGCCTGGCCGCGCACGATCTGGCCGGAGCGCTCGGCGCGCCCGAGGTGGTGCTGAGCTGGGCCGCGCGCGACGAGGCCGGTCCGGTGATTCCCAGCCGGTTCGTGTTGCGGGTCGAGGCCATGCTCGGTGATCTCGCCAAGGATCACCGCGAGCATCGCGCGATCGATCTGGCGCGGCGGATCGACAAGGCGTGCGCCGCGCCGCGCTATCCCCAGCCCAAACCCCGTCCAAGCGCGGCTCAACGCGATGTTGCCTTGTCGGTGACCGCGCTCGACCGGCTGCGCAGCGATCCGTACCAGTTCTATGCCGCAGCGATCTTGCGGTTCCGGGTCCTCGACCAGCTCGATGCCGAACCGACCGCGGCATGGAAGGGCGAAGTGGTCCACCGCGTGCTCGAACGCTGGCACAAGGCAGGGGGCCGCGCGGGCGAGCTGCTGGCGCTGGCGGCGGAAGAACTGGACGAAATGCGCGCGCATCCGCTGGTCCGATCGCTGTGGTGGCCTAGGCTGTCCCGGGGCCTCGAATGGATCGATGCCGAAATTGCCGAACTGGAACGCCAGGGCCGCAACGTGCTGGTCAGCGAAGCGCGCGGCGAGATGGAGTACATGGGCGTGCGGGTTCATGGCCGCGCTGACCGGATCGACCAGCTCGCCGACGGCAGCCTCGCGGTGGTCGATTACAAGACCGGCGGACCGCCCACGCCTGCGAGCGTTGAAAAAGGCTTCGCCTTGCAACTCGGCACGCTCGGTTTGATTGCCGCCGATGGCGGGTTCCCCGGGGTGGCGGGCGATCCGCAATGGTTCGAATACTGGTCACTCGCCAAGAGCAAGGTCAAAGATCACCCAACTGGGTTCGGGTATCGCATCGAGCCAGTCAAAGAGGGCAAGAAGAAGACTGGCCTGCCGCGCGAAGAGTTTCTTAGCCAGACCGAATTCTTTCTGAGCGACGCAATAAAACGCTGGATAATCGGTGACGAGGCTTTCACCGCGCGGCTCAATCCGGACATCGGCGGCTACAACGATTTTGACCAGTTGATGCGGCTGGATGAATGGCAAGACCGCAGCGAGCGCGAGCCATGAGCGGGTCCGATAAGCTCTTCCCGCTGACGCCCGAACAGCACCCTGCGGTCGATCCGGCCGAAGTCGTGTGGCTGTCGGCTTCAGCCGGTACCGGAAAGACCCAGGTGCTATCGGCGCGGGTGCTGCGGTTGCTGCTGCAGGGCGGGGTGAGCCCGTCGCAGATCCTGTGCCTGACCTTCACCAAGGCCGGCGCGGCCGAGATGGCAACGCGGATCAATTCTGTGTTGGCGCGGTGGGTGCGGGCCAAATCGACAGATCTGGCGGCCGATCTCAAGGCCATCGGTGCGGAATTCAGCCTTGAGGCGCAAGCCCGCGCGCGGCGGCTGTTTGCCGAAGTGCTCGATTGCCCGGGCGGCGGCCTGCGGATCGATACGATCCACGCCTTCTCGCAGTGGCTGCTCGCTGCGTTTCCGCTTGAGGCCGGGCTGACCCCCGGCACCAAGGCGATGGAAGACCGCGAGCGTGCTCTGCTGCTGCGCGAAGTGCTCGCCGATCTGCTGGTTGCGGCTGAGGCGGAGAATGACACTGGCACGCTGGGGGCGATCGCCGATCTTTCGATCCGGCTTGGCCCCGATGCGGTCGAGGCTTTCTTGATGCGCTGCGCCGGGGCACTGCAAGTGTGGCAAGGGCCGGGCTGGCAGCCACCGGTGGGGGCACGCGTCAAGCAATTGATCGGTCTCGCCAGCGATGCCAGCGCGGCCGATTTACCCGGGCTGTGCGCGGACGACCTGTTCGATGTCGACGCGCTGCAGCTTTGCCTTTCAGCCTATCGCCAGTGGAGCGCGAAGACCGGGCAGGATGGCGCGGCGGTTATTGCCGCCTGGTTGGGGGCAGAGGCGGAGCAACGATTCGAGCAGCTGACCGAACTGCACAAGGTTCTGTTCACGCAGAAAGACACCGTGCGCAGCGTTCCCAGCCTGCAAAAGCACGAAGAATACTTCGAGCAAGCAGCGCAAGCCGTGCTCGCCTCCAGGCTCGCAGTGCGCGACATGCAGGTGCTGCTGGCGCTCGCCGAATGGCTCACCCCCGCGCTTGAACTGGGGCGCAAATTCGCGCTGGCGTGGGATGATGCCAAGGGCCGGGCCGGGCTGATCGATTTCGACGACCAGATCCGCCTGGCGGCCGATCTGCTCAGCACCAAGGATCTGGCCGGATGGATCCGCTACAAGCTCGACCGGCAGTTCGACCACATCCTGGTCGATGAAGCGCAAGACACCAACGCGGCGCAGTGGGCGATCATCAAGGCGCTGATCGGCGATTTCTTTGCCGGTGAAGGGCAACATGGCGATAAGCTGCGCACGCTCTTCGTGGTTGGCGATACCAAGCAAGCGATTTTCGGGTTTCAGGGCACCAGCCCGGAAAACTTTGCCCGCGCCAAAGACCGTGTGCAGGCCGAAATGCTGGGGCTGGCAGAAGGCGCGGCGGGCCTGCGCGGCGGCGGGCCATTGCGCCAATTGCAGGATCTAGGCCTCGGACGTAGCTTTAGAACTGCGCGGCAAGTGCTTGAATTCGTGGATATGGCCATCGCCCAGATTGGCCCTTCGAGCTTCGGCATGATTGACGAAACGGTAGTGCATGTTGGTGAGGAGCGTCCGGGCCAGGTGGTCGTGTGGCCGCCGATCGGGGGCAAAAGCGATGAAGATGGCGGCGCGGAAGATGATGGCGATGAGGGCAGCGAAACCTGGCTCGCGCCGACCGACCGGCAACTGGCAGATAAGATTGCGCGGCAGGTGCACGTTTGGCTCGATGCGGGCTTCCCGTTGGTCAAAGGTGAACCTGCCGGCACGGCGCGACGGGCCAAGGCGGGCGACGTTATGGTATTGGTGCGCAAACGCAAGGCGCTCGCCGGGCTGATCGTCGCGCGGCTGCATGCTGCCGGGGTGCCGGTCGCAGGTGTCGACCGGCTGCGGCTCGCCGCACCGCTGGGGGTGCGCGATCTGATCGCGGCGCTGCGTTTTGCAGCGCAGCCGCTCGACGATCTCAACCTTGCCTGCCTGCTAACCTCGCCGCTGGTCGGGTGGAGCCAGGAACAGCTGCTGGAATTCGGTTATCGGCCCGACAAAGTAAAGCTTTGGAGGCACTTGCTTGATCAACGCGGCAACGCAGTGGTTGCCGGCGCGGTGACGCAATTGCTCGACCTGCTTCGCCAGGCCGATTTCGAACCGCCGCAGATGTTGCTCCACTGGCTTCTCACCGGGCCGTGGCAGGGCCGCTGCAAGCTGGTCGCGCGGCTGGGCAGCGAGGTCGGCGATCCGATCGATGAATTGCTTAACGCCGCTAACGCTTTTTCCGCGAGCGAAGTGCCCAGCCTGCACACCTTTCTGCGCTGGTTCGAAGCCGGTGATGGCGAATTGAAGCGCGAGGCGGGTAAGGCGGCGGATGAGGTGCGGGTGATGACGGTCCACGGTGCCAAGGGCCTGCAGGCGCCGATCGTTATCCTGGCTGACGCGGCGGACAATCCCAACCCGCCGGGCCGTCGCCGCACGCTGTCGCTGGCCGATCCGGTGGCTGCAGCAGGCGAACCAGCGCGGCTCATTCCCCTGCCGCCGCTTGCAGCTACGGATCGCGCCGGGGTGATTGCGGCGGCCGACGCTGCGGCCAAGATCGCTGAAATGCAGGAGCATTGGCGGCTGCTGTACGTCGCGATGACCCGCGCCGAAGAGGCGTTGTTTATCGCCGGATCGCTGACCCCGCAGGAGAAGGACCCCGCAGACGACAGCTGGTATGCGCGGCTGCACGGGCTGTTTTCAGCCGATGAGCCAGAGACAGATGAGATTTGGGGTAAGCGCTGGGTCCATGGCGAAGCGTCCGCGCTGGCGCTGCCGCCGCCCGAGCGTGCAAGCGGTGAGCTGGAACTGTTGCCGCCTTGGCTTGAAAACCCGGCTGCCGCCGAGCCGCGCCCGCCGCGTCCGCTGGCACCTTCGTCGCTCGGCCAAGACATCAGCGGCGATGGTCCATTCGCGCCGGGTAGCGATTCGGCTGCGGCGCGGCGCGGGGTGCTGATGCACCGGCTGCTTGAACGTTTGCCCGATGTGCCGCCAGCCGATCGCGCTGCCGCGGCGCAGGTATGGCTGGCGCGGGCAGGCGGAGAATTTGCCGCTGCGGCGCGCGCCGAGATGATCGCCTCTGCCTTGCAGGTGCTCGCACACCCGGGCTGGACTGAGCTTTTCGCCCCCGGTTCGTTCGCTGAAGTGCCCATTGCCGCGACAGTCGGCGGGCAAGTCGTGGCGGGGACAATCGACCGGCTGCTGATCAACGATCAGGTCATTCGCGTGATCGATTTCAAATCGGCGCGGCGCCCCCCTATCAGTCTCGACGCCGTGCCGGTTGCGATCCTGCGCCAGATGGCCGCCTATGTTGCTGCGCTGGAACTGACTTATCCGGGCCGCGACGTGCAGGCGGCGGTGCTGTATACGCAGGTTCCAGTATTACTTGAACTGCCGTCCGCGCTGCTCGCCGCGCACAAGCCCGGATTGGACGACGCGCAGTAAAGCTTTTTGTGCGCAGCCGTTGCCTTCGCGCGCGCACCGCCTAGATTGGGTGCAACACTTTCGAGGAGAATTCCAATGGCCACCAAAGCCGTCACCGATGCCACTTTCGCCGCCGAAGTTCTGCAGTCTGACAAGCCGGTGCTGGTCGATTTCTGGGCCGAATGGTGCGGTCCCTGCAAGATGATCGGCCCCAGCCTTGAAGAAATCAGCGAAGAGCTGTCGGACAAGGTTTCGGTGGTCAAGATGGACATCATGGAAAGCACCGAAACCCCGGCCAAGTTCGGTGTGCAGTCGATCCCGCTGATGGTGTTGTTCAAGAACGGTGAGCCGGTCGCGCAGAAACTGGGCGCGGCACCCAAGAGCCAGCTCAAGGCCTGGCTCGAAAGCGAGCTGTAATATCCGTCGTCCCCGGCTCGACCGGGGACCGCTGGCCCGGATCACCCCAGCTTGCGCTTGAACGCCATCAGTCCCCGGTCGAGCCGGGGACGACGTTAGATCTCAGCCAACCTCTTGGCCAGTCCGTGCCACAGCGCCGGGCTCGCCGCGCCGATCAGGCCGGGCAAGTGCGCCTCATCGACCCGGTATGCCCGCCCGTCAGGCCGCGCCGCCATGCCGCCAGCCTCATTGACGAACAGCACGCCCGCAGCATGATCCCACGCCAAAGTCCGTTCGAAAATGGACAGATCGTTCACCCCCAGCACCAGCCGCGGATATTGCTCGGCGGCGCAGCGCGGGATATCGACCAGTGTGTAGTGCGGGGCAATCTGCTGCTTCATCGCCTCGCGCTTGGCCTGGTCCATGAACACCAGTGAGATTGCGGCAATCGGCGGCTCGGCTCCGGTGGAGCACGCTGTCACTTGCTCCTCCCCGAGCCACGCCCCGCCACCGCGATGCGCGTGGATTAGTCGGCCCGAGAGCGGATCGTAAATCCACCCAGCCACCGTTTCGCCCGCCTCGGCCAGTGCAACCATCACCCCGAACGGCGGCTTTCCGCGTGCGAAGTTGTTGGTCCCATCGAGCGGGTCGACGATCCAGCACAGCGTATCGCCCAACCGCTCAAGCAAGGCGGGATCGGCAAAGGCGGCCTCTTCGCCCACGATGGTCGCGTCGGGCAAGATTTTTGACAGCCCTTCGGCGAGGATCAGCTCGGCTTCCTTGTCGGCAATGGTCACCACGTCGTCGGCAGCTTTGTCGTCGATCTGATCGGCGGTGAGTGTCTGCCAGCGCGGCAGGATCGCGCGGGTTGCGGCGTCACGCATCAGCGCAGCGACCGGGCCGGTCAAAGCTTGGGTCAACTCCGATAATCCGCATTGATCGAAATGTAATCGTGAGTGAGATCACAAGTCCACACGGTGGCGCGGCCTTCGCCGAGGCCAAGGTCGATTTCAATCGAAATTTCCTGACCCTTGAGGTGCGCTGCCATTGGCGCCTCGTCGTAGTCTGCGAGCGGTTGCCCTTCGCGCGCAGCCCAAACGCCGCCGAACCCGATCGACAGCTTGTCACGATCAGCCGGTTCGCCGGCTTTTCCCACCGCCATGACCACACGGCCCCAGTTGGCGTCCTCTCCTGCGATCGCAGTCTTGACCAACGGCGAATTGGCCACCGCGAGGCCGATCTTCCGCGCGCTGTCATCGCTCACCGCACCGCTCACGCTGACAGTGATGAACTTCTGCGCGCCTTCGCCGTCGCGCACCACCAGCTGGGCGAGCTGGCGGCAGACGTCGTGAAGTGCGGCGGCGAAGGCATCAGCGCCGGGGCAGTCGAAACCAGTTAGGGGTGCATTGTCGGCCTTGCCGGTGGCGAAGGCGAGCACGGTGTCGCTGGTCGAAGTATCGCTATCGACCGTGATGCAGTTGAACGTGGTCTGGTTGGCCGTGCTCAGCAGATCTTGCAGGAACGCCGGCGCAATTGCGCAATCGGTAAACACGTAGCCCAGCATCGTCGCCAGGTCGGGCGCGATCATGCCGCTGCCCTTGATGATCGCAGCAAGGGCCACGGTCTTACCGCCAACCAGCGCTGTGGCGCTCGCGCCCTTCGCGAAAGTGTCGGTGGTGCCGATGGTATTGGCGGCTTCCTCCCAATCGCATGGAGCAGCTTCGAACGCTGAGCCAAGGCCAGCCTGGGCCTTGTCGAGCGGCAAAGGCACGCCGATCACCCCGGTCGAGGAGACGAACACCTGTTCGGGCGGGCAGCCCAAGTGCGCGGCGACTTGCGCCATAATTCCTTCGACCGCCTCACGTCCGCGATAGCCGGTGAAGGCGTTCGAATTCCCGGCGTTGACCACCAGCGCGCGGGCCTGGCTTTGCGCGATGTTGGCGCGGCCAATTTCAACCTCGCTCGAGCAACAGACGTTGCGCGTGAACACGCCCGCCACCACGGTGCCCTCAGTCAACTCGGCATAAGTCAGGTCGCAGCGGCCCCAGTCCTTGTACCCGGCCCGCGCCACACGCAGCGTCACCCCGGCAATCGGCGGCATTGCAGTGAAGGGGCGAGCGAGCGGTGAGACGATGTCGGACATGGGCTGCGCACTAGGATTGGCGAGGCGACTGGGCAAGCAGTTGCTGTCTTCACCGCAGGCCTAGCCGCTAAGCCTGGCCTTACTTCGCCAGTCCGATCAGTGCCATCGGCGCAATCGCGGTGAAGAAGTTGATATCCCAATCGAGCTGCTTGCCGCCCGCGACTGGATTGGCGCCGTGTTCGGTGTTGTTCGACAGGATCACGCCATCGGTGGTCAGCGTAAAATGCCCGTCGACGACTGGGAAGTCCTTCATTTCCGCAGTAGGCTTGCCATCCTTGGGGGCGATCATCTGGTTGAATAACTGCGCAGGGTTGCCGCCGGGCATGGCCATTGCGGCTTGCTGCATCAATGGCGAATCGATCCGGACCTCGCCGTTGGCGCGGCGGTTAAGCACGATAAAGGGCAGGACTTGGGGCATCCGTTCAATGGTCGGGAAGGCGTAATCGTAAGTTAGCTGGCCGGCGATGGCATATTCGACGTCGTAAATCCCGCCGCCCTGGTAAGTCACGCGTTTGAACCCGGCCTGTCCGCTTAGCCGCTGGGCGATCTCGGCTGCTGACTTGGGATCGTTCGGGTCAACTCCGCCGAGCGCCCTGACAATCATGTCCTTGTCCTTGGCATCACCTTCGGCGGCGGCCTTCTGTTCGATTTCCCAATCGGACTTCTGCGCGGCAACTTCGGTGGCGGTGCAATCGCGCTCAGTCGTTTCGTCCTTCTTGTAACAAGTCGAGGGCGAAAATTCGGCCTTGGGTTTTTGCGCCATCGCGATTTCGGCGAGCCGCGTCAGGCCGAGGATTACAATCTGGCCGTTGTAAGTGTAAGTGAAGCGTCCGTCTTTGCGCAGATCAAGCGAGGCGGCGAATTTGCCCGGCAGTACGAAGCAGGCCGACAGCGACAAAGCGCACACAGCCACCACAACGGCTGCACCAGCGCGCCGAACGTTAAAAGATTTCAGCATTGATTCCCCCCCGCAAGGTCTCAGCCGCGGGTGGCAATCGCGTAAAGTGCAATCGCAGCTGCGTTTGAGACGTTGAGGCTTTCTATCGCGCTGCTGATCGGCAGTCGAGCCAGCGCATCGCAGTGCTGCACAATATTGTGGCGAATGCCTTCGCCCTCGGCACCGAGCACCAATGCAATCGGACCGCTGGGCAACGCTTCGGCAAGCGTATCGGTGCCTGCGCCATCCAGCCCGATCCGCCAGTATCCAGCCTCGGCGATTTCATCGAGCGCACGCGAAAGATTGACCACGCGGACCCAAGACACAACTTCCAATGCGCCCGAAGCGCTCTTGGCAACCACTCCGCTTTCGGGCGGGGCGTGGCGGTCCTGGGTGATGATCGCGGCGGCGCTAAACGCGGCGGCGGAGCGCAGGATCGCCCCGACGTTATGCGGATCGGTGACCGAATCTAGAATCAATAACGGACGTGCCGCGTCGTCACTCAGCACGTCTTCGAGGAAGATGTCTTCCAGCGCATCGCATTCGAGCACAAGCCCCTGGTGCGGCGCATCGCGCGCAACCAGCCGGGCGAGATCGGCGGGGGAGGCGTACTCCACCTTGAAATCGGCGGGCAGCTCGCCGTCGAGCGAAGCGACCCCTTCGCGGGTCGCCCACAGCTTGCGGTGGTTGCGATCGGGGTTCATCAATGCCGCTTCGACCGCATGACGCCCCCACAGCCGCACTGCGCCAGTGCTCGCCTGGCCTGAGCCGCGCCCGCCCTTCATCCGTCCGGCACGGCCGCGCAATGCGCGTTTGGGCTTTTCGTCGGTTGGTCGGGCCATCAGTCTGCTTTCGAGTTCGATTGAGAAGCTGGGTGGTGGACAGGGGTGGATTCGAACCACCGTACGCTCTCGCGGGCAGATTTACAGTCTGCTGCCATTAACCACTCGGCCACCTGTCCACACCAGCTTGCCGGTGTCGGGTTGCCCCGCTTTGTGCGGCTCCCAGAAGGAGCCATCCGGCCGAGGAAGCGCGCATTTGGCGAAGGCGCGGCGCGCTGTCAATGCTCCTGTGGATTTGGCCTGCTGTGGATTTGGAGCCGGGTTGCCGGGCGCGCGATGCGGCGGTAGGACTTGGGCTATGAGCGAAATCACTCCCGTCATCTCGGCGACCGGGCTCTACACCCCGCCGGATTCGATCAGCAACGAAGAACTGGTTGCCAGCTTCAACACATATGTGGAGCGGTTTAACAGTAGTCACGCGGCTGCAATTGCCTCCGGTGATGTGCTCGAAATGCAGCCCAGCTCGGTCGAATTCATTGAGAAGGCGAGCGGGGTGAAGTCGCGCCATGTAATGAGCAAGACGCCGCTGCTCGATCCCGAAATCATGGCCCCGCGCTGGCCTGAACGCGGCGATGACGAACTGTCGGTTCTGGCCGAAATGGGGGTGAAGGCAGCGCTGGACGCGCTGCAACGCGCAGGGCGTGACTCCAAGGATGTCGACGCGGTGCTGTGCGCCGCTTCGAACATGCAGCGCGCCTATCCGGCGATGGCGATCGAGATTCAGGCGGCGCTGGGCATCGAAGGCTTCGGGTTCGATATGAACGTGGCTTGCTCTTCGGCCACCTTCGGAATTCAGACCGCCGCTGATTTCATCCGCGCCGGTCACGCGGGCTCGGTGCTGGTGGTCAGCCCGGAGGTTTGCACCGGCCACAACAACATGCGCAACCGCGACAGCCACTTCATCTTCGGCGATGTCGCGACCGCGGTGCTGGTCGAGGCGGCAGATATGGCACCGCGCCCGCATTGGGAAATCGTCGGCACCCGGCTCAAGACGGTGTTCTCGAATAATATCCGCAATAACTTCGGCTTCCTCAACTGCGCCACGCCCGAAACGATCGGCGCGCCGGACAAGCTGTTCGTGCAGGAAGGGCGCAAGGTATTTAAGGAAGTGGTGCCGATGGTTTCGGCTATGATCTGCGAGCACGCGACCAATCTCGGGCTCGACCCGGCAGCGCTGCGGCGGCTGTGGCTGCATCAGGCCAACCAGGGCATGAACCGCCTGATCGCGCAGCGCGTGCTGGGGCACGAGGCGAGCGAGGACGAGAGTCCGACCGTACTTGACACCTATGGCAATACCTCGAGCGCGGGATCGATCATTGCTTTTCATAAACATAGCGCCGATCTTGCGCCCGGTGATATCGGGACTATCTGCTCGTTTGGTGCAGGCTATTCCGCCGGAACCGTGTTCGTGCGGAAGATCGCCTAAACAGGACAGGTTCTACCATGGCAGGTGATATTCTTGACAACCGCGGGCGTGGCGAGGCGGCGTGGGGGTGGCCCAGCGTTCACCCTGAAGGGCGCAAGTTCGCGCTCGCTGCGGCTGTCGTCTGTGCTGCTTTCGCGTTCATGGCGTGGGAGACGCTGGCCTGGCCGATGGGCGCATTGGTTCTGGGAATTGCAGCGTTTTTTCGCGATCCACGCCGGGTGACTCCCCTGAGCGACGGCCTGATTGTCGCCCCGGCCGATGGCTTGATCACGCTGATCAAGCAGACCGAGCCGCCGCGCGAACTGGTGCAGGACGACGGTAACGGCACGCCGGGGCTGCCAGCGGGCATGGTTACCCGCATTTCGATTTTCATGTCGGTGTTCGATGTCCACATCAATCGCGCGCCGATCGGCGGGACGGTGCGCCGGGTGGTCTATATCCCGGGCAAGTTCCTCAACGCCGATCTCGACAAGGCGAGCGAAGAGAACGAGCGCCAGCATATCCTGATCGATCAGGCTGGCGGGCTTGCGGTAGGTTTTACCCAGATTGCCGGACTGATCGCGCGGCGGATCGTGCCGTTCGTCAAGCCGGGCGACATGCTGGCGGCCGGGCAGCGGGTCGGACTGATCCGATTTGGCAGCCGGGTCGATGTGTACCTGCCCGCCGGGACCGAGCCGCAAGTGCTGGTCGGCCAGCGCACGATTGCGGGCGAAACAGTGCTGGCAAAAGTCGGCCAAGCGATGCTGATCGAGGGTGCGCGGCAGTGAATATTGAGCCGGTCCGGCCGGGGCTGACGTTGCGTGCGATGGTGCCCAACGCGATTACGGCAGCGGCGCTGTGCGCGGGGCTGACCGGCATTCGCTTCGGGATTACTCACGATTTCGAAAAGGCCGTGCAGGCGATCGTGCTTGCCGGGATCCTTGACGGGCTTGACGGACGGGTTGCGCGGCTACTCAAGGCACAATCGCGGTTCGGTGCGGAACTCGACAGCCTGGCAGACAATGTCTCGTTCGGGGTTGCCCCGGCGTTGGTGCTGTTCTTGTGGTCGTTGCAGGACTTGCCGCGCGTCGGCTGGTTCGCTGCCTTGGCTTATGCGATCGCCTGTGCGTTACGGCTGGCGCGTTACAACGCGCGGATCGATCTGGCCGATGAGCCGCGCAAGACTGCCGGGTTCCTCACTGGGGTGCCAGCACCAGTCGGGGCTGGGCTGGCGTTCCTGCCGCTATACCTGTTTTTCGTGACCGAGAACCCACTATTCCGCGAACCGGTTTTGGTGGGTGTGTGGCTCGCTGCGATGGCGTTTCTGATGATCTCGAATGTGGCCACGCTGAGCTGGAGCAAGTTGCGTCCGCGCAAACAGATCAGGATCGAAGTAATTGCCCTGTTCGCGATGGTCGCCGGCGGATTGCTGACCGAACCGTGGTGGACGCTGATCGCGATCTGCGCGGTCTATCTGGCAATGCTGCCGGTTGCGATGGTGCTGTACGCCCGGATCAGGCGGCAGCGCGCAGCGGCCGAGGCGCAGCCAGCGGCTTGATCCGCACCGGCAGGTGGGCAACCTGGCCGTGACGCGGGCTGACCGTGATTTCCCGAACTGTGAAGCGCAGCTCGCGCGTTTGCGGGCAATTGGCCAGTGCGGCCTTGATCGCGGCAATGTGCGGCAGCGCTGCGGCAATTGAGAACCCGAGCATACTCACCGCGGTGATTGCGGCCAGCGCGAACAGTGCAGTCAAACCAAAAACGATCATCATCTCTACTCCGTCGCGCCCTGTGAGGGGACCTGTGGATAACGTGTGGGTAAGCTGAAAAGTTCCAAACGCCGCGTCCTGCTATCGTTGTTCCCTATATGTTCTTCCATGTCAAGTAACTATCGAACGCGCATAATCGCGCACTTTTTCGCTGGATTTGCGCCGCAATCCCGGTTAGGGGCGCGCGGCCTGCGGGGATTTTCCCGTCAGGCAAATCCACATGGGAAGCGCCCATACCGGTGCCGCAGCGGGTTTTGACCGCACGGTTCCAGCTTCCCAGAGGTTCAACCGGAAGGAAATACTTATGGCGGCTCCAGTCGTCACGATGCAGCAATTGATCGAGGCCGGTGCACACTTCGGCCACCAGACCCACCGCTGGAACCCGCGGATGAAGCCGTACATTTTCGGCGCCCGCAACGGCATCCACATCCTTGACCTGTCGCAGACCGTGCCGCTGTTCGCGCGTGCGCTCGATTTCGTCTCGGCCACCGTCCAGGCTGGCGGCAAGGTTCTGTTCGTCGGGACCAAGCGCCAGGCGCAGGAACCGATCGCCCAGGCCGCGCGCGCATGTGGTCAGCACTACGTCAATCACCGCTGGCTGGGCGGGATGCTCACCAACTGGAAGACAGTCAGCCAGCGCATCAAGTACATGAAGACGCTTGAAGAGCAGCTTTCGGGCGACACTGCGGGCCTGACCAAGAAGGAAGTCCTCAACCTGACGCGCAAGCGCGACAAGCTTGAGATGTCGCTCGGCGGCATCCGCGACATGGGCGGTATTCCCGACGTTATGTTCGTGATCGACGCCAACAAGGAAGAGCTCGCGATCAAGGAAGCCAACGTGCTTGGCATCCCGGTCGTTGCTGTGCTCGATTCGAACGTATCGCCCGATGGCATCGCCTTCCCGGTTCCGGCCAACGACGATGCCAGCCGCGCGGTGCGCCTGTACTGCGAAGCGATCGCCTCGGCTGCCACCAAGGGCCACCGCGAAGGCGTGGTTGATTCGGGCGTGGACATCGGCGCGATGGACGTGGCTCCGGTTGAAGACGCTGTGGCCGAAGTGGCTGCTCCGGCTGCCGAAGAGCCAACGATGGAAGAAGTCGCTGCAACTGCAGACGAAATCACCGTCGAAGAAACCGCTACCGAAGCTTGAGACCTGGCGTCGTCCCCGACTTGATCGGGGACCGCTGGCCCAAGCGCGCAGCGTCGCGTCAAAGACGCCAGCGGTCCCCGATCAGGTCGGGGACGACGATGTATATTTGAAGGATGATGCAATGGCTTACACTGCCACTGACGTGAAAAACCTGCGCGAGCGCACCGGCGCCGGCATGATGGACTGCAAGAAGGCGCTCGATGAAACCAGCGGCGATATCGAAGCTGCGGTGGATTCGCTGCGCGCCAAGGGCCTCGCCGCGGTTGCCAAGAAGTCGAGCCGCACCGCCGCCGAAGGGCTGGTCGGGGTCGCGGTTTCGGGCACGCGCGGGGTTGCGGTCGAAGTGAACTCGGAGACCGATTTCGTCGCGAAGAACGAACAGTTCCAGGACTTCGTGCGCAAGACCACCCAGGTCGCGCTCAGCGCAACTTCGGACGATGTCGAAGCGCTCAAGAGCGCGGCGTATCCCGATGGCGGCACCGTCTCGGACAAGCTGACCAACAACGTCGCCACCATCGGTGAGAACCAGCAGGTTCGCCGGATGAAGACCGTTGCGGTCTCCAGCGGCGTGGTCGTGCCCTACATGCACAACGCCGCCGCGCCGCTGCTCGGCAAGATCGGAGTGCTGGTCGCGCTTGAGAGTGAAGCGGGCGCAGACGTGCTCGAACCGCTCGGCAAGCAAATCGCGATGCACATCGCCGCAGCTTTCCCGCAAGCGCTGTCGGTCGACGATCTCGACCCTGCCGTGCTGGAGCGTGAACGCAAGATCGCGCTCGACAAGGCGGTCGAGGAAGCGGCCAAGAGCGGCAAGCAGATCCCCGACGACATCCTCGCTAAACGTGCTGACGGTGCCGCCAATAAGTTCGCCAAGGACAACGCGCTGCTCAGCCAGTTGTTCGTGATGGATAACAAAACCCCGATTGCCCAGGTCGTCGAAGCCGCCGGCAAGGCTGCGGGCACGAAGATCGTGCTCAAGGACTACGTCCGCTTCCAACTGGGCGAAGGCATCGAAAAGGTCGAAACCGATTTCGCCGCTGAGGTTGCTGCGGCTTCAGGCGTACCCCAGCCGACGACCTGACATACAATGTGATTTGCAAATCCTCCCTGGGCTGGGCTCGGGGAGGATTTGTTTATCCGGTGCATAGCCTTGGCAGGCCAGCCCCATCGGTATAAGGCCCCACAAACCCAGCCGAGAGCGATGTCCGAGCCCATGTCTGAGCCCCATTCCAAGCCTGCCTACAAACGCATCCTGCTGAAATTATCCGGCGAGGTGCTGATGGGCAACCAGCAGTTCGGGATTGATCCCGAATTCGTCGCCGAACTGGCCAAGGAAGTGAAGGCGGCGCAGGCGACCGGCTTGCAGATCTGCTTGGTCATCGGCGGCGGCAACATCTTTCGCGGGATGGCCGGCGCGGCCAAGGGGATGGACCGCGCGCAGGCCGATTACATGGGCATGCTCGCCACGGTGATGAACGCGCTGGCCATGCAGAACGCGCTCGAACAGCAAGGCGTTCACACGCGCGTGCAATCGGCCGTGCAGATGGACCAAGTATGCGAGCCGGTGATCCGCCGCCGCGCCGAACGCCACCTCGAAAAAGGCCGTGTGGTGATCTTTGCCGCCGGGGTGGGCGCGCCGTATTTCACCACCGATTCCGGCGCTGCCTTGCGCGCCGCCGAAATGCAATGCGATGCGCTGCTCAAAGGCACCAGTGTGGACGGGATCTATGACAGTGATCCCAAGACCAATCCCGATGCCAAGCGTTATAATACAGTCGATTACAACACGGTTCTCTCGCAGGATCTGAAAGTAATGGACGCGAGCGCGGTGGCACTGTGCCGCGATAACAACATTCCGATCGTCGTTTTCTCGATCCGCGAACGGGGCAACCTGGCCAAGGTGCTCGCGGGCGAGGGAACCCAGACGGTCGTCACCAAAGGAGCCTGACCATGGCGAAGTACGACAAGGCCGATCTCGAACGCCGGATGAAGGGCGCGGTCGAGGCGCTGCGCCACGATCTGGGCGGCTTGCGCACCGGACGCGCCAATACGACGCTGCTCGAACCGGTCACCGTCAACGTCTATGGCAGCCAGATGCCGCTTAACCAGGTCGCCACTATATCGGCGCCCGAACCGCGCATGCTGACGGTGCAGGTTTGGGACAAGACCAACATTGGCCCTGTCGAGAAGGCGATTCGCTCGGCCGGGCTCGGGCTTAACCCGATCAACGACGGCAACACGCTGCGCTTGCCGATCCCCGACCTGACCGAAGATCGCCGCAAGGAACTAGCCAAGCTGGCGCATACTTACGCTGAAAAGGCTCGCGTCGCGATCCGTAACGTCCGCCGCGATGGGATCGACAACCTCAAGACCGACGAGAGCAAAAAGGAAATCTCGGAAGACGACCGCAAGCGGGGCGAAACCGAGGTCCAAAAGCTGACCGACGAACAGATCAAGGCGGTCGACGATGTCGCGAGCTCTAAAGAGCAGGAAATCATGGGGCGGTGACCGTCCGCCAAGCTCAGGACAAACCGGCGGATAGCGCGATCACCGCGCGCCACGTCGCCATCATCATGGATGGCAACGGGCGCTGGGCCAAGGCCCGCCACCTGCCGCGCGCGGTCGGTCACCAGCGCGGGGTTGAGGCGGTGCGCACGCTGGTCCGGGCGGCGCGCGAAATGGGGCTGGAGGTGCTCACGCTCTACGCCTTTTCGACCGAGAACTGGAACCGGCCCGAAGAGGAAGTCTCGTCGCTGATGGGGCTGCTCAAGCGCTACATCATGGCCGACTTGCGTGAATTCGTTGAGAACAACGTGCGCTTGAAGGTCATCGGCAACTACCGCGCGATGGCGCCCGATGTGGTTGCGTTGCTCGACGATGCGCTGGCGCAGACTGCTGCCAACGATGGCACCACGCTGGTGGTGGCGCTCAATTACGGTGCGCAGGATGAGATTTCCCGCGCTGCCGCCAAGGCAGCTGCGAAAGGCTCGATTACCCCGCAAACGATTTCGGCCGAGCTCGACACCGCCGGCCTCCCGCCCCTCGACCTGCTGATCCGCACCTCGGGCGAGGTCCGGCTGTCGAACTTCCTGCTGTGGCAAGCGGCCTATGCCGAGATGGTGTTTACCGACGTGCTGTGGCCGGATTTCACGCCGCAGCATTTGCGGGAAGCGCTGGAGATTTTTACGGGGCGGGAGCGGCGTTATGGCGGACGGTAAGAAGTCCGACCTCCCGGTCCGCGCTGCATCCGCCGTGGCGATGATCGCGGTCGCTGGCGGCGCATTGTGGCTGGGCGGATGGTTCTGGACCGCTTTCGTCGTCGCGGTGGCGGCCGGAGTCCTGTTGGAATGGTGGGGGCTGGTTACCAAGTTCGTGCCAGCCTTGCCGCTGCGCGCGGTGTGGATGCTCGGCGGGCTGATCTATGTCGGGCTGGCCGCAACGATGTTCGCCGCGTTGCGATCAGTCCCCAACCCGGGAGCGTTGGCCCTCCTAATTGCAGTCATTCTTGCAGTTATTTGCACGGACGTTGGGGCCTACTTTTCGGGTCGTACCTTTGGTGGTCCGAAAATCGCCCCCGCAATCAGTCCGTCGAAGACGTGGGCTGGCCTGATTGGCGGGATGGCAGGAGCATCATTTGCCTTGGTGCTTGCCACCTATCCAGCTGAAGGATTGGACGATTTTGGCTTGAAACTGGTTGCAGGAATTGTGCTGGCTGTCGTGGCGCAGAGCGGCGACTTCTTCGAAAGCTGGATGAAGCGCCGCGCCGGGGTCAAGGATTCGAGCCACCTGATCCCGGGCCACGGCGGACTGTTCGATCGCGCCGACGGCATGCTTGCGGTGATGTTCGTGATCGGGCTGCTTGCCAGCTTCAACTTTGCGGCGCGCGGCTAGCTCCATGCGGTCGCTCACAGTTCTCGGCGCGACCGGATCGATAGGCGCATCGACGCTCGACTTGGTCCGGCGCGAGCGGGATAGTTGGCGCCTTGTCGCACTGACCGCGAATTGTCAGGCGGCAGAACTTGCTGCGCTGGCGCGGGAGTTTTCCGCCGAGATTGCTGTTGTTGCCGACGAAGGCTGCCTGCCGGAATTGCGCGCGGCGCTTGCGGGTAGTGGGATCGAAGCTGCGGGCGGGGCGGCGGCGCTGGTCGAGGCCGCAAGCCGGCCGGCCGACCTGACGCTTGCCGCAATTGTCGGTTGTGCGGGCCTTGCCCCTACCATGGCGGCAATCGAGCAAGGTAAAACCGTCGCGCTCGCCAACAAGGAAGCGCTGGTCTCGGCGGGCGAAGTGATGATCGCTGCGGTGGCCAGGCATCGCACCATGCTGCTCCCGGTCGACAGTGAACACAACGCGATTTTCCAATGCCTTGCGGGTAACAATCTTGAAAATGTGCGAAGTATTACGCTGACCGCCAGCGGTGGTCCGTTCCGCGACTGGAGCGTTGATCAGCTGGCCGCTGCCACCCCGGCGCAAGCAGTAAAGCACCCCAATTGGGCCATGGGCACCAAGATCAGCGTTGATAGCGCAACAATGTTCAACAAGGGGCTGGAGCTAATCGAGGCACACTACCTGTTCCCGGTGGGGCTCGATAAGCTGCGAATTATCGTTCACCCGCAATCTGTGGTCCATTCTATGGTCGAATACCGTGATGGTTCGACGCTGGCGCAGCTTGGCCCGTCCGACATGCGAGTGCCGATCGCCTCGTGTCTCGCCTGGCCGGGGCGGATGGCAACGCCGTGCGCGCCGCTTGACCTCGCCAAGCTGGGCGAGCTGACCTTCTGCGCCACCGACGAAGCGCGTTTTCCAGCCACGGCGCTATGCCGCGCGGCTGCCGAGGCGGGCGGTGCCGCCCCCGCGGTGCTCAACGCCGCGAATGAAATTGCCGTCGCCGCGTTCCTGTCTGGTCAGATCGCGTTCACCCGCATCGCGGTAATGGTTGCGGAAGTGATGTCGCGCTATAGTCCCTCCGTCTGTGCCAGCCTGGACGATGTGATCGCGATCGATCATGCCGCCCGGGTTCAGGCGCGCGAATTGTTGGAGCTTGCCTGAATTGGCCCATTCCCCGTCTATCCTGTTGACGATTTTCGCTTTTGTTCTGCTGTTGGGGCCGCTGATCGTGCTCCACGAGCTAGGTCACTATTACGCCGGGCGGATGTTCAAGGTCCGCGCCGAAACTTTTTCGGTCGGGTTCGGCAAGGAACTGTGGCACCGCATCGACAAGCGCGGCACCCGTTGGCGCATCGCAGCATTTCCGTTGGGCGGCTATGTGATGTTCGCCGGAGATGCCGATCCGTCGAGCAAGCCGAGCTGCGATACCTCCGGCAACCCGCCGTCGCCGGGAACGCTCGCCGCAGCCGCGCTGTGGCAGCGGGTAATCATCATTCTCGCCGGGCCAATGGCCAATCTGGTCACCGCGATTCTGATCTTTGCCGGGTTTGCGATGGCTTTCGGGATACCGTCGTCGCCGCCGGTGATCGGTGGCTTTTCAAACGGTTCGGCGGCGCAGGCCGCAGGCTTGCAGACCGGCGACCGGATTGTTGCCATCGACGGCGCGGAGATCGACGAATTCACCGATATCGCGCCGCGCGTTGCGCTGTACCCGGGCGATACCGTTACCATTGATTTTGAGCGGGCCGGGCGGGTTATGCATACCCCGGTCAAGCTCGCGCTCGATGTGACCAAAGACCAGTTCGGCAATGAAAACCGCCGCGGCCTCCTCGGGATCGGTGCTGCGGGGGTAGAACTGACCCGCGTCAATCCGCTGCGTGCGGTTCAGTATGGTTCGGTACAGAGCCTGGGGATTGCCCGGATGATGGCAATCGGGCTCAAGCAGATCATCACTGGCGAACGCTCGATCAAGGAAATGGGCGGACTCCCCAAAGTGGCTAAATTCTCGGGCGAAATGCTCTCGCTTGGCTGGTTAGAGTTCGTCGGCTTCGCTGCACTCATTTCAATTAACTTGGCATTCATCAACCTGCTGCCAATCCCCACCCTCGACGGCGGGCACTTGGCTATTTATGCTGCGGAAGCAATCCGCCGCAAACCGCTGGGTATTCGCAGTCAGGAATTGGCGTTCCGCATCGGCATGGCTTTCGTGCTGGCCTTCGCGGTTTTCGTCACTGTGAATGACCTTGCCGGGATGTTCCTGTAGAGCGTTGCTCTGACGGGCTGAACTGCGGGGCGGGACTTGAAATTCTGCGGAAGGTTGCAGCAACTTGCTTGATCGGACGGGACGCATCGGGCAGAGGGCGGCGACATGCCTGCTCGCTGCGGGCGCGCTGCCTGTTTGGGGCATGCGCCGCAGCTCAAATTGACGGGAACAGCCGTGCTTAATACACCTTGCTCGATCGATCGTACCACTGCCGCCCGCGCTGGCTTCAGGCTTGCCGCCGTGCTGATGGGGACGACGATCCTTGCCGGTGCCCCGCAAGCTGCCATGGCGCAAGTTGCAGCGCCAGCCGCTCCGGTGGCGGTTACCGCCGCGCCGGTGCCCGAAACGCCAACTGCAATCCAGTCGATCTCGGTCAACGGGGCGCAACGGCTCGAACCCGATACAATCCGCTCGTACATCAAGCTGCGAGTGGGCCAGCCCTATAGCCAGGCTGCCGCCGATCAGGCGCTCAAGGATCTGTTTGCGACCGAACTGTTCGCCGACGTCAAAGTTACAAATGACGGCGGCAACGTGACGATCGAGGTCAAGGAAAACCCGGTCATCAACCGCATCGTGCTGGAAGGCAACAAGCGGATCAAGGATGAGAAGATCACGCCCGAGATCAAGCTCGCGCCGCGCCAGATTTTCACCCGTTCCAAGGTTCGCGCGGATGTTGCGCGAATCATCGAACTGTACAAACGTCAAGGCCGGTTCGCCGCTTCGGTTGATCCCAAAATGGTCATGCTCGACCAGAACCGCGTCGATATCGTGTTCGAGATAAACGAAGGACCCAAGAGCAAGGTCCGCCAGATCAACATCATCGGCAACGAGAATTTCTCGGACGGTGACCTGCGCGACCAGATGTACACCAAGCAGGCGAGCCTTACGAAAATCTTCTCGTCGGGCACGACTTATGATCCCGATCGCATGGCGTTCGATCAGCAGAAGCTGCGCCAGTATTACCTGACCAAGGGCTACGCCGATTTCCGCATCGTCTCGGCTGTGGCCGAACTGACGCCGGACAAGAAGGACTTCATCCTGACCTATGTGGTCGAAGAAGGCCCGCGCTACAAATTCGGCGATATTAAGGTCGACAGCCAACTGCGCGATTTCGACGGGGATCGCCTCGCTACGCAGCTGCCGATGAAGAAGGGCGACTGGTACGACGCCAAGCTGGTTGAGGACACGATCGACAAGCTCAACGAAACGCTTGGTGCGTTCGGTTACGCGTTTGCCGATATACGGCCTGATTATGCGCGCAGCAAAGACGATCTGACCATGGGTCTGACGTTCCAGATCGCTGAAGCGCCGCGCGTTTACGTCGAGAAAATCGATGTTAACGGCAACACGCTGACGCAGGACAAGGTGATCCGCCGCGAATTCCGATTGGCCGAAGGCGATGCGTTCAATTCGCTCCAGGTTAAGCGCTCGACTGCGCGCATCAACTCGCTGGGGTATTTCCAGGAAAAATTCGAAGTCCAGCAGAAGCCTGGTTCTGCGCCTGACCGGATTATCCTTGAAGCGAATGTCGAAGAGAAGCCGACCGGGCAGTTGCAACTCTCGGCCGGATATTCGAGCCTTGAGAAGCTGATTTTCCAAGGCTCGATCGAGCAGCGCAACTTCCGCGGCCGCGGCCAGACGATCGGGCTTAACCTGGCCTATTCGCAATATTCCAAGCAGGCCGATGTCAGCTTTACCGAACCCTATCTGTTCGATCGCAACATTAGTCTCGGGGTGAACGTTTACCGCCGCGATCTCAACAGCTTTAACTACCTGAATTCGAACCGCAACACGATCTACAAACAAGGGACCACGGGCTTTCAGGTCCGTGCGGGTATCCCGGTAACCGAGTACATTTCGGCGGTGGCGAGCTACACGTTCAACTATGACAATGTGGGCGTTGACAAGACCCAGTATTATTCGACCCGCCAGACCGGTCTGCTCGAATGCGATCCGTTGCTCGCCGGGCGTTATCTGTGCGATGCGCTGGGCAAGCGCACCAGCTCGATCTTGGGCGTGTCGTTGATTTACGATACACTGGATAACCGAGTGCATCCGGGCCACGGCAAGTCTCTTTCGGTATCGGCCGATTTTGCCGGGCTGGGCGGATCGGTTAAATACGGGCGTATTCGCGGCAACTTCGCGCAGTATTATACCGTCAAGAAGGGCTTTATCCTGTCGTTCAAGGCTGAAGGCGGGGCGATCGTGCCGTGGGGCGGTAACAACGGTACCGGCCCCGGCTCCGATGCGATTCGCCTGACCGACCGGTTCTATCTGGGTGAGCCGCAAATTCGCGGGTTTGATATTCGCGGCGTGGGCCCGCGCATCATCCGGCAGTTCATCATCGACGATCCGGCTCATCCCGGCAGTCCCTTGGTGGTGGCCGACCGCAAACAAGTGGTCGATGACGCACTGGGCGGGCGCTATTATTACTTGGGCCATGTCGAGCTTGAAATTCCGCTTGGCTCTGGTGCGAAAGAACTCGGGCTGCGTCCGTCGATCTTTATGGATGCCGGTGCGGTGTTCGGAGTGCGTGAGCCGATCCGGCAAAGCAGTCCGTTCCCGACAGGTACGTTTATCGAGACCCGCGATGCGAGCGGTAACAAGTTGTATACACAGGTCGATGCGGCATCGCTGGTTGGAACGGTCTGCACCCCGACTGCCATTTCGACCGTGACGGTTGCAACCAATCCCACTCCGCCGGCTTGCTTTGGTGCTGGCACTCTCAACAATACCGCGATTGGTTCGACTGTCCCGCCATTCCAGGAAGTGTTCCTGGGCAATTCGCCCAAGCCGCGCATTTCGGTCGGCATCGGGGTAAACTGGAATTCACCCTTCGGTCCGTTCCGGATCGATTTCGCCAAAACTCTGCTCAAGGTCGATGGTGATGTCACCAAGTCCTTCACGTTCAACGTAGGAACCCAATTCTGATGACCAATATCTTCAAGTTCGCCCTCGGCAGCGCGCTCGCTGCCGCGCTCGTCGCCCAGCCGAGCCTGGCGCAGACTGCCAAGAAGCCCGTTGTTGCTGCTGCTCCCGCCGGACAGCGCGGTACGCTTGCGGCTGGGGTCGGCGTGGCCGATCTGCAGGGGGCGGTGGCCAACACCAACGCTTACAAGGCAGCCGTCCAGCAGCGCCAGCAGGCTTACAAGCCAGTATACGATTCAGCGCAGGCTCGCCTGACCCAACTGCAGAACCAACTCAAGCCGATGGCTGACCAGTTCAACGCCGATCGCGCTGCCAATAAGGCCGACACGGTGCTGCAGAGCGAATATGACGCAATCCAGAAGATGCAGGCCCAAGGCGAAGCCGAGATCAAGCAGATCCTTGCGCCTGCTAACCTGTCGGATGAATATGTGGTTGAGCAGATCACCGGCAAGCTGCCACAAGCTGTGCAGAACGTGATGAGCCGCCGTGGGATCACGCTGCTGCTTAATCCCGATGCAGTTATCTTGTCGGCCCAGCCGTACGATGTAACCGGCGCGCTGGTTGCAGAACTGAACGTGCTGGTGCCATCCGCCCAAGTGACGCCGCCGCCGGGCTGGCAGCCAGCCCGCGTGCGCCAACAGCAGCAACAGCAGCAGCAGCAGGTTACTGGCACTGCTCCAGTCGCCACGCCGCGGCCGGGCACCACTGCACCCAAGCCCGCCGGTCCGCAGCCCGAAGGCCGCTAAACGGCTTTAGCGAGGGCAGCGATGAGCGACGATCAAACCTCAGCCGACGCGGTCCAGATGGCCGCGTCGGCTTGGGATATCCCTAAGATCCTGGCCGCCTTGCCGCATCGCTATCCAATGCTGCTGGTTGACCGGGTGATCTCGCTCGTCGCTGACGGTGAAATTCACGCGGTCAAGGCAGTCAGTTTCAATGAAGGCTTCTTCCAGGGGCATTTCCCCGGGCGGCCGATCATGCCCGGCGTGCTGCAGATCGAAGCCTTGGCGCAGGCCGCCGGGATTCTGGCGATCGAAACGCTGGGCCTCGCGGGGACCGGCAAGCTTGTCTATTTCATGGCAATCGAAGAAGCCAAGTTCCGCGCGCCGGTGGAACCAGGCGTGCTGCTCGACCTCAAGGCCGGTTTCATCCAGAAGCGCAGCCGCATCTGCAAGTTTTGGGGCCAAGCCAGTATTGCGGGCAAGGTGACTTGCGATGTGCAATTCACTGCAATGATCGCCGACGCCCCCGTCTGACCTCCCCCAACCCCTCCCGCCTGCGGTAGTGGAGCGAGACTTGCCGAACGATAGCCAGTTTAGTCGCAACGGGGTGGGCCTCGGCGCTTGATTTTGCGGCGAACCACAGCTATGCGCGCCGTTCAATTTCCGGCCGGTCGGTACCGGCCACAGCGAAAGACATGATCCATGAAGGCCGAAATCCATCCCGATTATCACACCATCAAAGTGCAGATGACCGACGGTAGCTTGTTCGAAACCCGCTCCACCTGGGGCAAGGAAGGCGACACGCTGGTGCTCGAAATCGACCCCACTTCGCACCCGGCCTGGACTGGCGGCACCCGCCAGCTTGATCAGGGCGGCCGCGTTGCCCAGTTCAACAAGCGCTTCGGCGGACTGACGCTCAAGAAGACCTGAGCGCTTCGTTAGGACTAACGAAAAGGGCGGCTCCGCAAGGGCCCGCTCTTTTTCGTTGCGCTCCATGGCCATCTGTCGTTTCGGCGAAGGCCGGAACCCAGCGCAAAATGGTGCCACCGCAAAGCAGCGTGGTTTTACTTGTTCGGTCTGGGTCCCGGCCTTCGCCGGGGTCACGATGGAGGCTTTGCTTCAATCGCCAGCAATATTGCGGGCATCCGCCTCGCTTATCGCGCGGAGGAACTCGACCCCGCCGACCCCGTCGCGGGCCCAGCGCACGATTGCCTGGATCGACCAGTCGGGGGCAAGTTGCAGGGTTATAAAAATTCCGGTGCGCAGCCAATCCGCCTCGGTGACAATGCTGCATCCGAATATCGAGACGTCGCGGATCCTCGCCCGGCAGCGTTCGCCTCCGGCGGTTCGGACTGTGGCTACGGCACCGGCAATCCGGCGCGAGGTGCGGCGAGTATTGGGCCGGGTAGCAACCGTCGCGAGCTTTTCGATCTTAGGCTTTGCACTCACAACCCGTTACCCCGTTACCTGCGATCTTCCCGTGAGAATTAGCCAATGAGGGTTAATTTTTCTTATGTCTCGCAGAGCGTAACACCTGCGCTTTCGGGACAGTTTTTTCTTCCCATCGCGCGCCGCCTATGCAAAGGCGCGCGCCTGCCATGCGGGGGTTGTGCCCAGCGCGGCTGTGGCGATCGTAGCTCAGTTGGTTAGAGCGCCGGTTTGTGGTACCGGAGGTCGTGGGTTCGAGACCCATCGATCGCCCCATTTGCGCCCCGCTGACCCTGCCCAATCCGCTTGCGGGGGTTGGCGCTGCGTGGCAGAGCGGCGCGGGCCTTTCCTGTGCCCCGATCTGACCCGAAAGCGCCCATGCACGGCTATGCCAATCCCGCCCGGTTCCTGCGTCTCGCACGACTGCTTACCGCGCCGCTGCTGGTAGTCGGGGGATTATGGACTCTGGCCGTTCTGGCTTGGGGCCTGCTCGGCGCACCGGCCGAGCAATTGCAGGGTGAGACAGTGCGGATTCTGTTCGTTCATGTGCCCGCCGCGTGGCTGGGGATGGGGGGCTGGAGCCTGATTGCGCTGGCCAGCCTGAGCGAACTGGTCTGGCGGCATCCCCTGGCCAGCATCGCCGCGCGCGCCGCTGCATTGCCCGGGGCATTCTTCGCGCTGCTGTGCCTGGTTACCGGATCGCTGTGGGGCCGCCCGGCGTGGGGCGCATGGTGGGTGTGGGATGGTCGGCTGACCTCGATGCTGGTGTTGTTTTTCCTGTACTGCGCCTATCTCGCGCTGGCCGATGCGGCTGTGCGATCGGGCCATGGCAATACGCGCATCGCGGCGATTTTCGGTCTGGTCGGGGCGGTCAACATTCCGATTATTCACTATTCGGTGATCTGGTGGAACAGCCTACATCAACCCCCCAGCATCGGCATGGCGGCGCTCAGCGGCAAGTCCGCGATGGCACCCGAATTCCTGTATGGGCTGCTCGCCGCAACCTTGGGCTTTTCGCTGTTGTTTGGCGGAGTGGTGCTGGCCCGGATGCGCAGCATCCTCGCCGACCAGCAGACTGAATCCCGCCTGCGCCGCCGTGCGATGGAATATGCCGATGCATGAAGGGCTCAACCAGCTTGCATTCGTTTACGCCGCCTACGCGCTGGGCGTGAGCGGGACGCTGGCGCTGGTCATACAGAGCTGGACCGCGATGCAGCGCGCCGAAGACCGGCGTGAGCGGAGCCGCGAGCAATGACTGCGGCGATCAAACCCAAGCATCAGCGGCTGGTGTTGGTGCTGGCCGCGCTGGCCGCGCTGATCGCGGCGGCGCTGCTGGCGGCATGGGCGTTGCGTAATCAAGCCTCATATTTCTACCTGCCTGCTGAAATGGCGAGCAAGCCCCCTGCAGCGGATCGCGCGGTACGGCTGGGCGGAATGGTCGAGGCCGGATCGCTCAAGACCGCGCCCGACGGGGTGACGATCAGTTTCATCGTCGGCGACGGGTCGGCCAAAGTGCCAGTGAAGTTTACCGGGATTACGCCTGACCTGTTCAAGGAAGGCTCGGGCGTCGTCGCCGAAGGTCACCGCCGCGCCGACGGCATCTTCGTCGCCGACAATCTGCTCGCCAAGCATGACGAAAAATACGTCCCGCGCGAGATGCGGCAGATGACTTCGGGCGAGGCACACAACAAGGTGGAAGCGACCAAGTGATCGCCACGATGGGTCTGGCGGCCTTATGGCTGGCAGCGGCGCTCGCGGGCCTGCAACTGATCGGCGGGTTCCTGTCGTTGCGCCTGCCCGGAAATCCACTTGAACCGGTGGTGCGGCCCGCCGCCATAGTGCAGGCCGCGCTGGTCGCCATCGCCTTTATCTGCCTGATCGCGGTGTTCTGGCGCACCGACTTGTCGGTCGCGCTGGTCGTAGAGAATTCGCATTCGGCCAAACCGCTGCTGTACAAGGTAGCCGGGGCCTGGGGCAATCACGAAGGCTCGATGCTGCTGTGGGTCACCGTCATGGCGCTAGCCGGGGGCTGCGTCGCGCTGCTTGAGCGGCGTTTGCCCGAACGAACGATCCTTGCCACGCTCGCCGCGCAGGCTTTCGTCAGCCTTGGTTTTTACGCCTTCCTGCTGATTGCCTCAAACCCGTTTGCGCGGCTCGATCCCGCGCCGCCTGAGGGCAACGGGCTCAACCCGCTGCTGCAGGACCCCGGCCTCGCGTTCCATCCGCCGACGCTGTACATCGGTTATGTCGGGCTGTCCGTGGCGTTCAGTTTTGCGGTTGGCGCGCTGCTCACTCGCGAGGTCTCCCCCGCCTTTGCCCGCGCGATGCGGCCGTGGGTGCTGGGGGCGTGGATATTCCTGACGCTGGGCATCACCGCAGGATCGTACTGGGCCTACTACGAACTCGGGTGGGGCGGCTGGTGGTTTTGGGATCCGGTCGAGAACGCCTCGCTCATGCCGTGGCTCGCTGCAACTGCGCTGCTCCATTCGGTCTCGGTCCTCGCCTCGCGCAATGCCTTGCGGGCATGGACCGTGATGCTCGGGGTGGTGGCCTTTGCCATGTCGATGATTGGGACCTTCTTGGTCCGTTCTGGCGTGTTGACCAGCGTCCATGCCTTTGCGGTCGATCCGCAGCGCGGGACGTTTATCCTTGCGCTGCTGGCGATCAACATCGGCGCGGCGCTGACGATCTTTGCTCTGCGCGCCGGGACGGTGAGCGAAGGTGAGCGCTTTGCGGTGGTTAGCCGTGAGAGCGCCTTGGTGTTCAACAACGTGATGCTCACTGCGACGCTTGGCATTGTGCTGCTCGGCACGCTGTACCCGCTGCTGGCCGAAGCGCTGGGTTCGCAGGTTTCGGTGGGGCCGCCCTATTTCAATCCAGCCACCGCGGTGTTCGTTCTGCCGATGCTGGTGGTGATGGGGATCGGGCCATTGTTGCGCTGGCGGCGCGATAACTTCGCGCGGATCAGGCCCGTGCTGATCCTGCCGCTGATCGTGCTGGCAGGAGTTGCCGCGTGGTTGGCGATCAGCGGGCTGCATTTGCTCGCGTTGCTCGGCATTGCGCTGGCTACCGGCTTGCTGATGATCGCCTTGGTTCCGCTGAAGGGCCGCCGCTTGCGCACGGTGACGTTGCCGTTGTGGGGTATGGTCGTGGCGCACTTCGGCATCGGCGTCGCCTTGCTTGGGGTGGCGTGCGACAGCGCGTTCAGCACCGAGAAATTGGTTGCGGCACGGGTGGGTGAAACCGTCGCGATTGGGCCGTGGCTGGTGCGGCTGGGCCGAATTGAGCCGGTGGCTGGACCCAACTGGACCGCGCTTGAAGCTACTTTGGCGGCGAGCTATTCCGGCGGCGCGCCGCATGAACTCAAACCGCAATCGCGCAGTTTTTGGACCCCCGTCCAACAGACCAACGAAAGCGCGATCCTGACCCGCTGGAATGGCCAGCTATACACCGTGCTGGGCGAAGAGGCGGACGACGGGCGCTGGCAGCTGCGGCTGTGGTGGAAACCATTCGTGACGCTGATCTGGCTGGGCGGGGTGCTCGTCGCACTGGGCGGTGCACTGGCGCTGCTCGGGCGGGTTGCGAGCGACTGGCGGCGGGCGATTGCCAGTGGGAAGATTGCCTATCGGCGGCAGCGGCAGGGCCGGGGCTGATGACACCTGCGCCAACCCCTTCGCGCTGGGCGCTGTGGTTGCCACTGGGGCTGTTCGCAGTGTTCGCCAGTCTTGTGCTGGTCGGGCTGCTGCGGCCCGCCGACCGCGCAGTTAAAAGCGCGATGATCGGGCGTCCGTTGCCGCAGTTTGCGCTGGCGGCGGCGACTTCGATGCAGCCGGGCGTGGCTCGCGCGGACTTGGCTGATGGCAAGCCGCACTTGCTCAACATTTTTGCCAGCTGGTGTGTCCCCTGCGCGGTCGAGGCACCGCAATTGCGGGCGCTGCGGGCACGCGGGATCGACGTGATCGGCGTTGCGATCCGCGACAAGCCCGAGGATCTGGCGCGGTTTTTTGCCGCAAACGGCAATCCCTTCAGCCGGGTCGGGGCAGATAACGTCAGCGCGATCCAGTTCGCGCTGGGCTCTTCCGGGGTGCCTGAAAGCTTCGTAATCGACGGCCGGGGAATCATCCGGTATCAGCACATCGGCGATATCCGTGCCGACCAGGTCGTAATGATCGCGGCCAGGGTGGCGGAGGCTGGGCAATGATGCGCGCCCTGCTGTTGGCATCCTTGTTGATCGCCACTCCCGCATTGGCTGACAGCACGATGCCGCCAGCGCCCTATGCCAACGTCCAGCTCGAGGACCCGGCGCAGGAAGCCAAGGCTGCCGCGCTGATGGCCAGCTTGCGCTGCCTGCAATGTCAGGGCCAGGCGATTTCGGATTCGGATGCGCAGATCGCCGGAGACTTGCGCAATCAGGTGCGGCTGCGGATCAAGGCGGGTGAGGATCCCGAAGCGATCCGCGCCTGGCTGATCGATCGTTACGGCGATTACGTCAGCTATGCCCCGCGCGTGACCAGTTTGACCTGGCCGTTGTTCGCCGCGCCGCTGGCGCTGCTCGGGCTGGCCTTCGTGCTCCTGCGGCGGCGCTTTACAAGGAGCGCGGCATGAGCGGCTGGGTGTTGGCGACCGTGCTGACGGTAGCCGCGCTGGCGGCGCTGATCGTGCTGGGCAAGGCCCCGTGTAAAAGCTGGGAAGCAATTGCAGCAGCGCTGGTGTTCGGGCTCGCCGGGTTCGCTTACCAGGCCCGGCCCGAGCTTAGCGGCGCACCCAAGCAGCCCGAAGCGGCGCAAGGCAAGGTCGGGACCGGGCTGGTCACGGTGCGCCAACAGCTGGCGGGCGAGGGCTCGATCGCCAGCAACCGCTGGACCGTCACCGCCGATGCGCTGACCCGGCAGGGTGCGTTTGGCGACGCGGCGGGCTTCCTGCTTGGCGCAATCGAGGAAAACCCGCGCGATTCGCAGGCCTGGCTGGCACTCGCCAACAACCTGGTCGGCCATGCAGATGGGGCGCTGACCCCAGCCGCGCTTTACGCCTTCCGCAAAGCTAGCGAGGCCGATCCGAACGCCGCCGGGCCGCCGTTTTTCCTTGGCCTGGCGCTGATCCAGAATGGCCGACCCGAGCAGGGCCGTACGTTGTGGGCGCAACTGCTAGCGCGTGCGCCCGCAGCTGCGCCGTGGCGGGCAGGGCTGACCGAGCGGCTGGCGCTGCTCAACCAGTTAATGGCGCAGGACAACCAAGTTCCGGCCGGGCGATAAGATAGTGCAACGCTGGACCGCCAATCTGCTTGCTGCTAGTCGCGGTGCGCGCATGGTCCTGCGCGGCATCGGATCGTTAAGGGTTGTGGTTCCATGAGCGATACGGTCGGTTCCGGCGCAGTCGCACCATCTGGTCCGATCGACCTCGATGACGATGAAATCCCGGCGGGCAATCACGGACCGCAAGGTTCGATCGCTGTGCTTGCGGTCGGGGCAATCGGCGTGGTGTTTGGCGATATCGGTACCAGCCCACTTTACGCCATGCGCGATACTTTCAGCGGGCATCACCGGCTGCCGCTCGATCTGCTCCATATCTACGGCATCGTCAGCCTAATGTTTTGGTCGATGATGATCATCGTCACAGTCAAATACGTCAGCGTAATCATGCGTGCCGACAACAAGGGTGAGGGCGGCAGCCTCGCGCTGCTCGCGTTGATCAACAAGAACGATTCGGGCAAGCGCTGGTCGAAGGGCATCATCCTGCTCGGGGTGTTTGCCACTGCACTGTTCTATGGCGACAGCATGATTACCCCGGCGGTGTCAGTGCTCAGCGCGATCGAAGGTGTTGCCGTTTACAAACCAGGCCTTGGCCCTCTGGTAGTGCCCATAGTAGTCGGTATCCTGGTGTTCCTGTTCATGATTCAGAGCCGCGGAACGGCTAAAGTGGCGGCGCTGTTCGGGCCTGTCATGCTCGTTTATTTCGCGGTTATATCGGTACTTGGTTTGCTCAGCATCGCGCAGCATCCCGACGTGGTTTGGGCGCTGAGCCCGCACCATGCCGTCAACATGTTTATCAACGATCCGTTCAAGGGTTTCCTCGCGATGGGTTCGGCCGTGCTTGCGGTTACTGGGGCCGAGGCGCTTTATGCAGACATGGGACATTTCGGCGTCAAGCCGATCCGCGTCTCGTGGCTCGCTATCGTGCTTCCAGCGCTGGTTTGCAATTACCTTGGTCAGGCATCGCTGCTGATGCGGATGGGGCCAGACGCATTGGTCAGCCCATTTTATTTGCTCGCGCCAGACTGGTTCCAGTGGCCTTTGTTGATCATCGCGAGCGGCGCTGCCGTGATTGCCAGCCAAGCGGTGATAACGGGCGCTTTTTCGGTCACCCAACAGGCGATCCAGCTCGGCTTCATCCCGCGCATGTCGATCAAGCACACCAGCCTTGCTGCTGGCCAGATTTACATTCCGGTGATCAACACCGCGCTGATGATCGCAGTTATCGTGTTGGTACTGGTGTTCAAGCACTCAGCCAACCTGACGGCGGCGTATGGTATCGCGGTGACCGGCGCGATGTTCATCGACAACGTGCTGCTGGCGGTAGTGCTGTTTAATATGTGGCATTGGAAGAAGTGGTTCTCGATCCCCTTGCTCACGCTGTTCTTCTCGCTTGATGCGGCTTACCTCGCCGCGAACTTCACCAAGATCCCCGATGGCGGCTGGGTACCGCTTGCCATGGGCATGGCGATCTTTACACTGCTGACGACTTGGTCTCGCGGGCGCATGCTGATGCACCAGTCGATGGCCGAAGGGACGATCCCAATGGAGGTCTTCGCCAAGAGCGCCCATTCCAGCGCGGCGCGGGTCGCGGGCACTGCGATCTTTATGGCCAGCGCCAAATCGGGCGTGCCCTCGGCGCTGCTGCACAATATCAAGCACAACAAGGTGCTGCACGAGCGCGTGGTAATCCTCACCGTCGCGATCCAGGACGTGCCATATGTGGACGAGGAAAAGCGCTTCAAGGTGACCGATATGGGCAAAGGCTTTTACCGCCTGATCATCCGGTTCGGCTTCCTTGAAGAGACCGACGTCCCCGCCGCATTGAAACGGGTATCGCTGTGCGGTGCGCCGTTCGAGATGATGAAGACCAGCTTCTTCCTCTCCCGCCAGACGCTGATCGCGTCGGACAAGCCAGGTATGTGGATCTGGCGCGAAAAGCTGTTCGCCTGGATGCTGCGCAACGCCGCCAGCGCGATGGAATTCTTCCGCCTGCCCACCAACCGCGTGGTGGAGCTAGGCAGCCAAGTTGAGATTTAAATCCTCCCCGGCACGGGGAGGGGGACTACCGCAGGTGGTGGAGGGGTACAGGCTAGTGGTCCTGACCTCTCGAAGTAGCGACCACTGCACGTGCCCCTCCCCCATGCAAGAGCATGGTCCCCCTCCCCCAAGGGGGAGGAATTAGGAGCGGCTGCCCCGGTTCCGCGCGGCGAACCACGGCTTCATCCGCGCAATCGCGTCAGCTACCAGCTCGGTCGATACGGCAAAGCTGATGCGCATGAAGCGGTGCCCGTTCACCGGATCGAAATCGATCCCTGGCGCGGTGGCAACCCCGGTGTCTTCGAGCAATTGCATGCAAAACTGCATCGAATCGTCGGTAAACTCGGCGATGTCGGCATAGACGTAGAACGCGCCATCAGGCGGAGCGATGCGGGCCAGGCCCAGCTCAGGCAGCGCCGCCAGCAGCATTTCGCGGTTGGCCGCATACGTCGCCAAATAAGCTTCAAGTTCGGCGGTGCAATCCATCGCGATCAGTCCGGCATGCTGCGCCAAACTAGGCGGGGTCAGGAACAGGTTGCTCATTCGCGCGCGGCCGGCATCGATCCCGCTCTCGGGCACTACCAACCAGCCAAGGCGCCATCCCGCCATGCTGAAGTATTTGGAGAAGCTGTTGACCACCAAGGCGTTCGGCTCGACCTCAAGGATCGAGGGGGTCTCTTTCCCGTAAGCAATGCCGTGGTAGATTTCGTCAGAGATGATCGTGATGCCGCGTTCCCGGCAGACTTTGGCAATTGCAGCAAGTTCTTCGCGGGGAATAATCGTGCCGGTCGGGTTGGCCGGGCTTGCGATGATGACGCCGTCGGGGGCGGGCTCGATTGCCGCCAAAGCTGCGGCGCTAAGCTGGAAGCGCTCAGCCTCGCCGCATTGCACTTCGACCGGATCCATATGCAGCGCGCGCAGGTTGTTGCGATAGGCGACGTACCCCGGCCGGGCCATTGCCACCCGTGCGCCGGGCGCGAAACTCATGCTCAGGGCCAAGACCAGCGCTGGCGACGCGCCGCAGGTCAGCACGATCTGTGCTGGTTGGACTGTGACCCCATACCACTCGGCATAGTGCTGGCAGATGCGTGCCTTGAGCGGCTGGCTTTCCCAATAGCCCATCGGATCGGCATCGAGCACGCGGTGCGCTTCGGCAATCGCTGCGGCAGGCGCACCGGTGCTCGGCTGGCCGAATTCCATGTGGATCACGCTGCGCCCGGCGGAGCGCAATTTGTGCGCCAGCGCGGAAACGAACATCGTCTTGAAGGGTTCGATCTGAGCAGTCATGGCGTTCGGACTAGCCGCAGCCCCCAAAAGAAAAGCGCGGAGCCCCGTCTGGGACGCCGCGCTTTTCGGCAAACCTGATTAGCCGAGATTCGCGCTGACCATGCAATACAGCATCGGCAGCGAGAGCAGCACGTTGGTGCGGCTGGCATAAAGCGCGCGCGGTGCGGCTGCGGCCTTCTGCTCCGGCGTTGCCTCAACCAGCCCGAGGATCTTCTTCTGTGCAGGCCAGATCACGAACCACACGTTGATGGCCATAATGATGGCGAGCCACATGCCAAGCCCGATCAGGTTGACGTTGCCGCCGCCGCTGAATGTCAGTGCCGGGACAAGGTAGCCGGGCTGATCGCCGTGGCCATGGCCGGCAATGCCCAGCCCGGTTAGCACTGTCAGCAATGCGCCATAGCGGAAGAAGAACAGCACCTTGGGCGCGATGTAGCCGGTGACACCGCCTTTCAATTCTGCAGGAATGGTGGGCATGGTCGGAACCTGCACGAAGTTTAGGTAGTAGAGCAGCCCGATCCAGACGATCGCGAAGAACACGTGGAGCCAGCGCAGCACGGCGTTGGGGTCAACCGGCGCGGACGCGCTGAAATGCCACATGACGGCAATTGCCAGCACCAGCCCGGCGAGCAGCACGAGATGCAGATTTCCGAAAAACTTAGCCATTGCTTCCCCCTAGGTTTGTTAGCCGAAAATTCGCGCGCGAACCCTGCTGCGCGCACTATTGCGCGATTGGCCGAACTTGTCACCGCCCCCGCGCGGTTTATTCACTCATGCGGCGGATCGGACAGGACTTCGCCTTCCGCCTCCTGCATCAGTCCCTGGCGCAGCAGCATCGGCAACTGGGTAAAAGTGAACAGGAACGACAGCGGCATGAACAGCCACAGCTTCAGCGAAATCCAGGTGCCGAAATTGCCATTGGCGACGTTGTAGTACTGGCGCAGCACCTCATTAAGCGCGGCGAGCAACAGGAAAAACAACCCCCAATTGCGCGACAGTTTCAGCCAGCCCGCATCGCTCAGCCCCTCGAACGCGGCCTCGAGCAAGTACTTGAGGAACGGCCGCCCGCGCCATGCGCCGATCAGCAGGGTTACCCCGAAAAGCAGATAAATCGCGGTCGGCTTGATCTGGATAAACACCGGGTTGCGCAGCAGCAGCGTTAGTCCGCCGAAGCCCACGATCAGAAGAGTCGAAAGCCACAGCATCGGGGAAATGCGGCCAAGCCAAATCCGCGATGCTACCAGCGCAACAACCGCAGCGACCATAAATGCACCCACGCTCGACGCAATTGCGGTCACTTCAGCAATCACGTCATTGTGGTCGCTTGGCGAAAAATGCCGGTACACCAGAAAGAACACCACCACCGGGCCGTAGTCGACAGCGATGTTGAGCCAGCCTTGCTTTGATTTTTTGGACTGCCCACCCAAAGTGGGCTCAGGCTGAGCGGGGGTAGGGGTATTGGGCAAATCTGAAGTCATCACGCCACCCCCGCGATCACGCGCGCGACTAGATCGGGGTCGAACGGGCGCAAGTCGTCCAGCTTTTCGCCGACTCCGATTGCGTGGATCGGCAAGCCGTACTGCTCGGCTGCGGCGACCAGCACGCCGCCTCTAGCGGTGCCGTCGAGCTTGGTCATGATCAGTCCGGTCACCCCGGCAACCTCCTTGAAAGTGTCGATTTGCTGCAAGGCGTTCTGGCCGTTGGTGGCGTCGAGCACCAGCACAACATCATGCGGTGCTTCGGGATTGAGCCGGCCGAGCACGCGGCGGATTTTCGCCAGTTCGTCCATCAGCTCGCGCTTGTTCTGGAGGCGTCCGGCGGTATCGACGATCAGCGCGTCGATCCCCCGCTCAGTTGCAGCCTTGACCGCATCGAACACCACCGCCGAAGGATCGCCGCCTTCGGGCCCGGTGATGATCGGCACACCGACCCGCCCGGCCCAGACCGCCAGCTGTCCGATGGCAGCAGCTCTGAAAGTGTCCCCCGCCGCCAGCATCACGCTGTAATCCATTTCCTGGAAATAGTGCGCCAGCTTGGCGATGGTGGTGGTCTTGCCGCTTCCGTTAACGCCGATCACCAGGATAACCTGCGGGCGCGGCAAGGCGACAACTTCGAGCGGCTTGGCCACCGGGCGCAGGATCGCGGCGATCTCTTCGGCGACGGCGGCTTTGATTGAGGCTTCGTCGGCGCCGCGCTCGAAGCGTTCGCCCGCCAGCTTTTCGCGGATCCTTGCGGCGGCGCGCGGGCCCAGGTCCGACAGAATCAACGCGTCTTCAAGCTCATCGAGCTGGGCTTCGTCGAGCCTGGTCTTGCTGACGATCCCGGCGATGTTCTCGCCAAGCCGCTCGGAAGTCTTGCGGAAGCCCCCTAGGATGCGATCGCTCCAAGTGTCGGCGCTCATGCCAGCAAGCCTTCGATAATGCGGGTCGGGGTCACGGTCACGATGGTTCCGGCTGGAGTTCCGGGCGGCAACTGCACCCGGGCGAAGCTGGGCGCATGGCCGGTTCCATCGCGTTCCGCAAGCACGCTGAGCGGCTGGCCGAGGTGGGCGGCGAGCCATGGGGCGCGCTGTGCGGCGACCGCGGCGCGCAGTTCGGCAGCGCGGGCCTTGATGGTCAGCCCATCGACTTGCGGCATCAGCGCGGCAGGAGTGCCGGGACGGCGCGAGTAGGGAAAGACGTGGCCGTGAACCACGCTCAGTTCGGCGATGATCGACAGGTTGTCGGTGTGCGCGGCGGCGCCTTCGGTCGGGAACCCGGCGATCAGGTCGGCTCCTACGGCAAGATCGGGCCGGCGCGCCTTGAGCTCTGCGACCAGTTTGAACGCGTCGCCGCGCAGATGGCGGCGCTTCATCCGCTTGAGGATCAGGTCATTACCGTGTTGAAGCGAAAGGTGAAGGTAAGGCAGCAGCCGTTGTTCCCCAGCGATCAGATCGAGCAGTAGCGGGTCGATCTCGACCCCATCGACCGAGGACAAGCGCAAGCGCTCAAGCCTTGGAAAAGCCACGAGAATTGCGGCGACGAGGGCACCCAGCCGGGGCGCTCCAGGCAGGTCATCGCCCCAGCTGGTCAGGTCGACGCCGGTCAGAACCACTTCGGCGGCACCGCGTTGCATAAAATGGTCTACTTGCTGCAATACTTGATCGACCGACAGCGAGCGGCTGCTCCCCCGGCCTTGCGGGATCACGCAAAAAGTACAGGCATGATCGCAGCCGTTTTGCACCGCGATAAACGCGCGGGTGTGGCGCGTTTGATCGGGCATCGGTGCAATCGCAGCGACGTTCCAGCTGCGCGGATCGAGCTTGACCGCATTGGCCACCAGCCCATCGACTTCGGGCATTGCCGCCATTGCTTCGCGTTCCACCTCGGCTGCGCAGCCGGTCACCAGCAACCTCGCATCGGGATGATCGCGGCGCGCCCGGCGGATCGCCTGCCGGGTCTGGCGCACGGCTTCGGCGGTTACCGCGCAGCTGTTGATCACCACCAGATCGTCATCCTGCGGCAGCATCGCGCGCAGTTGTTCGCTTTCCGACAGGTTGAGCCGGCAGCCGAGCGAAATCACGTTAAGGCTCACTCCGGGTAGTCTCCGGTTTCGAACGCCCCACGAAAACTCTCTGCCGCCGGCCCGGTCATGCGGATCGTACCCGCCGCCGTCCACTCGATGACCAGTTCGCCGCCGGGCAAGGCGACTGTCACGGTGCGTTCGACCAGTCCGCGCCGCATCGCGCCGATTGCCGTGGCACAGGCCCCGGTTCCGCAAGCCCGGGTCTCGCCCACGCCGCGCTCCCACACTCGAAGACGAATGCGGCTGCGGCTTTCGACCGTTGCCACGTTGACATTGATCCGCTCGGGAAACAGCGGATCGTGCTCGATCTCCGGACCCATCCGGTCCAGCGCGACCGCGCTGCAATCGGGCACAAAAAACACCACGTGCGGGTTGCCGACATTGACCGAAGTGGGCGTATCGAGCGCTTCCCATGCCACTGGCATCTGGTGCGTGTCCATCGGATAGGCCAACGGGATTTGGTCCCATTCGAAGCGCGGCGCGGGCAGCTCGACCGTAACTCCGCTGTCCGCTGGATCGACCGACAGAACCCCGCCCAAGGTTTCGATCCGCGCTGATTTTCCGAGCAGCAGGCCGACGGCGCGCGAGGCATTGCCGCAAGCCTCAACCTCGCCGCCATCTTGGTTAAATATCCGCATCCGCAGGTCGGCGCTGTCCGATGGTTCGAGCAGGATCAGCTGGTCGCACCCGATCCCGGTTTGCCGGTCTGCCAAGGCTGTGGCGAGTGCGCCGCTGATTACCGGCACCGCATCGGCGCGGGCGTCCAGCACGATGAAATCGTTGCCCAGCCCGTGCATCTTGACGAAGGGAACCCGCATGCCCAGGCGCTCTATGCGCTCGTGCGGGTTGCGTAAAGGGCCGGAGCCCCTAGCGCGCTGTGCGCTGCTGGGGGCTTATCTCAGGCGCTATGGGTGGTTCCAGCAGCAAGTCGAGCTGCGCAAGGGTAGCTTCAGTGCGGTCGGCAGGCTCAGGGAAGCCATATAGATAGCCCTGACCTTTGAATTTGCCAAAGCGGCGCAGCTCGGCGAGTACCGCTTCGCTTTCGATTCCTTCGGCGGTGATCGGCAGGCCCAGACCTTCACCCAGCGAGATGATCGACTGGATGATCGTCGCGCTGTCTTTGTCTTCAAGCAGCGACATCACAAAGCTGCGGTCAATCTTGATCCGGTCAAACGGCAAGGTGCGCAATTGCGATAGCGAGCTGTAGCCGGTGCCGAAATCGTCGAGGCTGACGGTGATCCCCTGATTCTTGAGACTGGTGATCAACGTCCGAACCAGCCCGACGTTTTCGTGCAAGCAGCTTTCGGTGACTTCGATTTCCAGCCGGCTGGGCGGGAAATTGGCTTCGAGCAGAATCTTGAGCAGCTTTTGCGCGAACCACGGATCACGCAACTGAATCGGCGAAATGTTGACTGACAAGGTCAGCTTGGGATCCCAGTTCTTGGCATCGCGCAACGCTTGGCGGATCAGGCATTCGGACAGTTCGGCGATTACCCCGATTTCTTCGGCAACCGGGATGAAGATATCGGGATTGACCATTCCCAGTTTGGGCGAATTCCACCGCGCCAGCATCTCGAACCCGGCGATGGTTCCGGTTTCGAGGTCCATCTGCTTTTCGTAGTAGGGAACGAATTCGCCAAGCGGAATGCCGCGGCGAATGCCCGCCGCCATTTCCGAGCGAAAGCGCTGCTCGCTCTCCATGTTGGGTTCGAACCAAGCGAAGCGGTTCCGGCCATTCCGCTTGGCGTGGTACATGGCGATGTCAGCCATGTGCAGCTGGGTCTGGATATCGGCAGGCTGGCCCGGTTCAGTCCGGCTGATCCCGGCAGAAATGGTCGTCTCCAGCTCAAAATCGCCGAATTGCACCGGCTGTGCGACTTTGGCGATCAGCGCTTCGGCCAACCTTTCGACTTCGTCAGCGCGCGCTGGTGAAAATGGCAGGATGACGGCAAATTCGTCGCCGCCCAGCCGCGCGAGCAGGGCACCCGGGGGTAAGGCCTGGCCGATCCGGTCAGCCGCTTCGCTCAGCAGGCAATCGCCGGCGGCGTGTCCGTTCACGTCGTTGACTTGTTTGAACCGATCGAGATCAAGCATGATGAAACCGGCCAGATCGCCGCGAGCATGCGCCGCCGTGGCCAGCGCGCTGGCGGCAGCACTGATGCTGCGCCGGTTGAGGCATCCGGTTAACGCATCATGTTCGGAGAGTTCGCGCGCAAATGCTTCGGCCTTGCGGCGCTCGGCTATTTCGGAGCTGAGGTCGCGGTAGCGCCGCCAGCCAAAGATCACGAGCGCGATGTTGAGCAACAGCGCGTTGATCAGCAACCGGTCGGGGCCGCTGCCGTCGCCGGCCAGATTGCGTACGATTTGCGGCAAGGCTGTCCCGCCGTTGCCCACGAACATGATGATTGCCGCGCAAGCGATGCCAAGCGAGACGATATCGCGGCTCGACCGCCCAAATCGGGGCGATACGGCTGCGCGTACGGCATTTGTCACTTCGCCCTGCGCCATGCGCGCACTTCCCCTGCTTCAGACGCGCAAGGTATCGCAGCAAGGCCTGAAAATAGGGTTAAACCCGGCTTTACGACTGGCTAAGACCAACCTGAGTTACTTCTTCAGACCAATCTCGCGCAGCCGCTGCTGGAGAAATTCGTCGGCGAGGATCGGTTCAGGATAGCGGTCGGGATTGTCCGGGGTGATGCATTGGGGCAAAGTCCGGATCGGAAAATCGCTGCGCAAGTGGAGGAAAAACGGCATCGAATAGCGGCTGAATTGCGCCCGCGTCGCATCGGGATTGCGCACCCGGTGGATCGTTGATGGGAGCACATGGTTGGTCAGACGTTCGAGCATATCGCCGACATTGACCACCAGCGCGCCTTCGGGCGGATTGGCCGGGATCCAGGTGCCATCGCGGGTGAGCAGTTCGAGCCCGGCTTCCTCGGCACCAAGCAGCAGCGTGATCAGGTTGATATCGCCGTGCGCCCCGGCGCGGATCGCTTCGCCGTCCATCCCGGTCAATGGCGGATAATGCAGCAGCCGCAGCACCGAATTGCCGTCTTCGATAGCCGGATCGAACCAATGCTCGTCGAGGCCAAGATGTGCCGCAATGCGCGACAAGATCGTTGCGCCGGCGGTGTCGAACTGGGCGTATAGCGTCTCCAGCACTTCGCGGAATTCAGCCGGGTGATCCGGCCAGACATTGGGCGGCATCGAAGCGTCGGCCAGCGGCGAGCCTTCCGGCAAATCGCGCCCGACGTGCCAAAACTCCTTCAGATCGCTGACTTTCGCGCCTTTGGCGATCTCGGTGCCCAGCGGCGTATATCCGCGCGCGCCGGACTTGGCCGCATCGTAATAGCTGCGCTTTTCGGCTTCGGGCAGCGCGAAGAACTGCTCGGTCAGTTGCCAGGCCGAGGCAATCAGCGCCGGATCGATCCCGTGATCCTTGACCAGCGCAAAGCCGAAACCGCGGAAACTTTCGCCGATATCCTGCGAAAAGCGGGCCTTGTCGTCGGCTAGTGAGAGGACGGGCAGTTTATCGAGTACCATTGGTGGACGGGTCCGTGATTGCCTTGCTATGGGCGCGGCATAGACCCTTTTGGACGCGCTGGCATGACCAAAATCAAATCGTACTGGCTGCTGAAATCGGAACCCGACGTTTACGGCTGGGACGACCTGATTGCTGAGGGTGAGGGCACCTGGGACGGGGTGCGCAACTACACTGCGCGGCTGCATTTGCGGGCGATGGTGGTGGGCGACGAGGCGTTTTTCTATCACTCGAACGTCGGCGTTGAGATCGTCGGGATCATCAAGATCACCAAGGCAGGGTTTCAAGACCCAACCGATCCGACCGGGCGCTGGACCTCGGTCAAGGTCAAGCCCGTTAAAAAGCTCAAGCGCGCGGTGACCTTGAAAGAGATCAAGGCCGATCCGGCGCTGGCCGATATGGACCTGCTGACCAAGTTCCGGCTTTCGATCTCACCGGTCAAACCGGCCGAGTGGGAGCATATTGTGGGGCTGTCGAAGAGCTAACGGGGCAGGCGACGCGCCAAGCAACCTCGCTTTTTCCGTCACCCTGAACTTGTTTCAGGGCCCATCGTGCCGAAAATCCGGAGTGCGCAATCGATTCGTAGCGTCACCCCACGGCCAACAGGGCGCGCGTTCCTATGCTCCGGTCGTGGGGAGAAATGGGTCCTGAAACAAGTTCAGGATGACGGTTGTGGGTAAGGGGAGCTACCGCTCCTTGCCCGCAATCCCGATATCGTCGCCCCGCCAGCGCTCAATTGCTCGACATCGATTATGAGGTGCAGCAACCGCAGCCCTTTGCGCGTTTGCGCCTGCGCCAGTGCCTCGCGGAATTGCCCGGTCGTCTCCACCCGCGCCGACCATCCGCCATAAGCCGCCGCCAATGCGGCAAAGTCAGGATTGTGCAGGGTGGTGCCCGAAATGCGCGCCGGAAACTCGCGCTCCTGATGCATCCGGATCGTGCCGTAAGCGCTGTTGTCGACCAGCACGACCAGCAAGTCTGCGCCGTACTGCACCGCAGTGGCCAGTTCCTGGCCGTTCATCAGGAAGTCGCCGTCACCCGCCAGCGCGACCACGGTGCGTTCCGGGTGGCGCAAGGCTGCCGCGACCGCTGCGGGGACGCCGTAGCCCATCGCCCCGGCGGTGGGGGCGAGCTGCGTGGGGAAGCCATCGTAACGCCAATACCGGTGCCACCAGCCCGAAAAGTTGCCAGCGCCATTGCAGATGATCGCATCGCCGGGCAGCGCCTCACGCATGGCGGTCACGCAAGCAGCCATGTCGAGCGCGTAAGGGGCTGGCTTGGCGGTCGACCAGTCAAGCCATTCGAGGTGCGCTTCCTCGCCCGCATCGAACGAGGTCAGGTCGTCGTCCCACAAGTCCGCCGCCTCGGCGAATTCGGTCATGTCGGCGCAGATTGCCAGATCGGGGCGGTAAACCCGGCCGAGCTCGTTCGGGTCTGGATGCACGTGAACCAGCAACTGGCCCGGGTGCTCGGGCGTGATCAGCGTGTAGCCGTCGGTGGTCGCCTCACCCAGCCGCGCGCCGAGCGCGATGATCAGGTCGGCATTTTTGATGCGCTGGGTCAGTGCGGGGCTGGGGCCATAGCCCAGGTTTCCCGCCCAGACCGAGCTGGCGTTGGAGATCGCGTCTTGCCGCCGGAACGCGCCCGCCACCGGTAGGCCGATACGCTCGGCAAAGCTGGTAAAGTGTTCGCGCGCCTTCGCGTGCCAGCCCGCGCCGCCGATGATAGCGACTGGCGATGCGGCAGCTTCGATCATCTGCATCAGCACCCCCATCGCGTCCGGGCAAACCGCTTGCGCGGGGCGGGTGATCGCCGGGCGCGGGGCAACGCCGGTTACCTCTTGCAGCAACATGTCTTCGGGCAAGGCGATCACTACCGGCCCAGGTCGTCCAGCCAGCGCCACGTTCCACGCCCGCGCGACATACTCAGGGATGCGCGCCGGGTCGTCGATCCGCAGCACCAGTTTGGCCAGCGGCGCGAACATCGCTCCGAAATCGACCTCCTGAAACCCCTCGCGGTCTTTCATCCCGCGATCGACATCGCCGATGAACAGCAGCATCGGTTGCGAATCCTGCATCGCGACATGCACGCCGATGCTGGCATTGGTCGCGCCGGGGCCGCGGGTGACGAAGCATACGCCTGGTTTTCCGGTCATCGCCCCATCAGCGCAGGCCATGAACGCCGCGCCGCCTTCCTGGCGGCACACCACAGTTTCGATCTCGGGCGTATCGTGCAATGCATCGAGCACGGCCAAAAAGCTTTCGCCCGGGACGGTAAAGATGCGGTCAGCGCCTTGCGCGACGAGGCAATCGACCAGAAACCGCCCGCCGTTAACTGTCGTTTGCGTGGTCATTGGCGGGCTTTAGCGGGTGCCCGCGCGGGCCGCAACGTGGGGCGGGGTTTTCACCAACCGGTTCGCATCTGTGCCACTCTGGGAACGCAGCGGATAACTGTGATTAACGGGCTGGAGCAATGGTTGGTGAGTTCTTAACCCGGTTTCCATGAGAAGGTCGCTGGTACTTACCGATGAGATGGCTCGCCACCCGTTCCTGGCCAGCCTTGCCCCCCACATTCGCCGCGGGGCTGCGGCGCTGACGAAGCCGCAAGTTCGCCCCGGCTGGATGAAGAACCTGCGCGAATTTCTGCTGGCCTATTGCGCCTGCTTCATCGCGGTATCGCTGTTTATTGCCTGATCAGGCTGGACGGGAAACTGCCACCTCAGCCGCCACCAATTTCCGCGCGATCCACGCCGAGACTAGGCACATCGCCGCGCTGAGCAGGATCTGCTGAACGATCGGCACACCCGCGAGCGACAACCCGCTGGCCAACAGCGAACCCACCACCATCGCAAACGAATTGACGATGTTGTTCGCCGCAATGGTGCGCGAGGTCTGCGACTTGTCGACGAAGGTCGTCAGAAAAGCATATAGGGGCACGACGAACATGCCGCCGGCCACGGCAATCCCCAGCAGGCACAGCAGCAGCGGCACCGCCAGCGGCTGCGCCATGAAGGCGTTGACATCAAGCAGCCCGCCGGTGTGCGGGGTCCACTGGCGGCAGACGACGAAAAAGCCGACCACGAACAACCCCATCGCCAGCACCGAACTTGGCGAATAGCGGGCCGATACGGTGCCCTTGAGCAGCGCGTTGACCGAGAGCGAACCGATCGCGACCCCGATTGAGAAGATCACCAGGAACAGGCTGGCGACTTCTTTGCTGGCGGTCAGAACGTTCTTGGCAAGCGGCGGGAACTGCACGAACAGCACGGTGCCGATGGTCCAGAAAAAGCTGATCGCCATCACCGCAAGGAACACCCGGCGATCGTCGCTGGTGTTGCGGACGAGGTCATATGATGCGCGAAACAGGTGGAAATCGAGCGGCTCGGGCTCATGATGCGGCGGGGCAGGGGGCACCGCGCGGCTGGTGAAATAGCCGATCACTGCGGTCACGATAACGCCGGCTGCGGCCCATTGCACCGGGATCCAGCCCGCCAAAATCGTCCCCGCCAGGATTGCGATATACGTTCCCGCCTCGACCAGCCCAGTCCCGGCCAGCACTTCATCGGGGTGCAAGTGCTGGGGCAAAATCGCATACTTGATCGGGCCGAAGAAGGTCGAATGGACGCCCATCCCGAACAGCGCGAGCAGCATCAACGGGATCGCCATGGTGGTCACTGCAAAGCCCTGCCATGCCATCAGCAGCCCGGCCGCGCCGATCATCATGATGCCGATTTCGCAGGCTTTCACGATGCGGATGATTCGCGCCTTATCGCGCATGTCGGCGAGCTGGCCCGACACTGCGGAGAGAATGAAGAACGGCAGGATGAACACTGCCGAGGCAATTGCGCTGAACTGGCCTTCGGCGGCTTCGGAATTGTAGACGCTGTAAACGACGAACAGCACCATCGCGTTTTTGAACAGGTTGTCATTGAAAGCATTGAGCAATTGGGTGACAAACAGCGGCAGGAAACGACGGCTGCGGATCAGATGAGTCTGTGTTGTCATGTAATCGCTTTGCGCCGCCCCGGGTTGGCCGGACCCTAGCGGCTAGCCTCGTGTGAACAAGCACTAAGTCGCTCTTTTGCACGGCGAGCCGGACGGCTATGGCTATCGGCTATGCTGACCTTGCCCAACCTGCTCACCCTGTCACGGATCGTCGCGGTGCCGCTGCTGGTGGCGCTGCTGTGGTGGCCCGATTGGCGGCTGGGCTATGGTCTGGGCTTTGCCATGTATACGCTCATGGGGCTGACCGATTACTTCGACGGCTATGTCGCGCGGTCCTATGGCGCAGTAAGCAAGCTTGGCGCATTCCTCGATCCGATCGCTGACAAGATCATGGTTGCCGCAGTTATTTTGGTGTTAGCCGCGCAAGGGGTGATGCGGGGGCCTTATGTGGGCGATATGCACGTGATCGCTGGCTTGGTGATCCTGATCCGCGAGATTGCGGTCTCGGGGCTGCGTGAATTCCTTGGCGGCCTGCAAGTCTCAATGCCGGTATCGCGGCTGGCGAAGTGGAAAACCACCTTTCAACTGGTGTCGCTCGGCGCGCTGATCCTCGGCAATGCGATACCGTGGTGGAACGTCTGGCTGGGCGGGATAGAGATGAACGTGCCGCATACGGTTGGTTTGACGACGCTATGGGCGGCCGCCGCGCTGACCGTGATTACCGGATGGGATTATCTGAGGGTCGGTTTGAGGCACATGGATTGAATCAGCGTTCGGGCGCAACCGACGGGCGCAGGCTTACGAAGTAGCCGACGAATTCGATCGGTAATGCTACGTCTCCCGCCAGCTGAACGGCATCGAGCGCAGCGAGACCGCCGGTTGGCTTACTTGCGATTGCAATCAGGATTTCATTGCCGGTCTGTTGCGGACGGGTGGTTGTCACCTCAGCTCGCCACTCGCCGCGCCGGACCATGACGTTGAGGTCACGCACGGGGCCGTTTAGCGGGACGCCTTGCACGGCGACGTCGCCTGCGAAGGTGTGGCTTTGGCCGCAAGCCAGAATGACTTCGCTGGTTTCAGCCGAAAACCGCAAAGCGAGCTTGCCTTCGAGCACAGTCAGGATGCGGTCGACGGCAGCAAAGTTCGAAAACGGGCCCGCCGTTTCAACCAAAGCTGTGCTGATCCGCCAACCAAAACTCTCGATGCTCGAACCCTCAGGAAATGAAGCGATTTCGCTAGTCACGCCGCCGCCGTTTTTCCACGGCACGGCCAATCGCAAGGCAGCGCGAAGGACTTTCCGCCCGCTAGTCAAACCGCGCGAGCACCGGCTCTAACGCTCCGGCCCACACCGCATAGCCTTGCGCGGTCAGGTGCAGCCCGTCGGTGGTCAGTTCGGGCCGGATTGCGCCGTCGGGTCCGGCCATCACCGGCCACAGATCGAGGTATTGCGCTTCTGCTGCGGCGGCGATCTGCACCAGCTCGGCATTGAACTGGGCGATCCGCTCGCGGTAGTGGAGCGTGCGCGGGGCGACGCTGTTGACGATCAGGGCCGCGTCGAGGGCGGTCTTGCGGATCGCGCTGACAAGGCTTTTCATACGGATCGCAGCAGCAGCTATATCGGCAGAATTGCGGGCTTCGTGGACGTCGTTGGTGCCGACCATCAGCACCACCGCGCGCGGCGCCCGAAGCGCGCTGCCAAGCCGCGCGGCGACATCCGCAATGCTCTCACCCCCGATCCCGCGGTTCAGCGTGGGCAGCGCGGGGAACCAGCCATCCCATTGTCCCTGCTTGATGATGCTATCGCCCAGAAACACCACCCGGCCCGGCGTTGGCGGCATCAGCGCGAATTGTGCGAGCCGCTCGGCAAGTTTGCGCTGACCGAGGCGCCGGATCAGCGGGGCGGCGAGGGCAAGAATATGATCGAGTAGGGCCATCGCGCCTCAACCTGCCCGCAATTCTTCGGCGAGCAACCTGAATTCGTCACCGCGCGGGCTATTCTTGCGCCAGACCAACGCGATCTCGCGGTTGGCGTTGGTGCTTTTGAGCGGGCGCGCGACCACGTTGGTGCCGTTCAGGATCCCCGCGTCGAGCGCCATCTCGGGGAGCATCGTCAGCCCCAGACCATTGTCGACCATCTGCACCAGCGTGTGCAGGCTGGTGCCGATCATCGTCGCACTCGCGCGCAACTCCGGCCGGTTACAGGCGGCCAGCGCGTGTTCTTTCAGGCAATGCCCGTCTTCAAGCAGCAGCAGCCGGTTCTCGTCGATCGTGGCCGGATCGATTTCTGGCGGCGGATCGCGCGGATCGTCCTTAGGGAAGGCAACGTACAGCGCGTCGAGTTCGATCGTCTCCTTCTCGACCTCGCCGGTGGGGAAGGGCAGCGCCAGCAGCACGCAATCGCTGCGCCCATGATGCAGCGATTCCATCGCCGCTGCGCTGGGTTCCTCGCGCAGGAAGAGCTTCAGGTCGGGACGCTCGCGCCGCAGCCGGGGCAGCATCCGCGGGAGCAGGAACGGGGCGATCGTGGGGATGACGCTCATCCGCACTTCGCCCGAGAGCGGCTGGCCGGCGGTGCGGACCATGTCGCTGAGTTCCTCGGCCTCGCGCAGCAAGCGGTGCGCCTTGGCGACTACCGCATTGCCCAGCGGCGTAAACCGCACCGCGCGCTTGGTCCGCTCGACCAGCACGACGCCGAGCAGCGTCTCCAGATCGCGCAGCCCGGCAGAGAGCGTCGATTGCGAGACAAAGCTCGCCTCCGCCGCGCGCCCGAAATGTCCATATTCATGCAGCGCAACGAGATATTGGAGCTGCTTGAGCGTGGGCAGGTAAGTGCTCACTCGGGATCGTCGCCGAGCAACACTTCCTCCGGGGCGACGTCGCTGGCGGCATCTTCGGCGACCTTGGCATCATCGACATGGGTCATCTTCAGCCGGCCGTTGACCACCGCAAAGGCCATCTTGCCTTCGACCAGATCGAGCGCGTCCTTACCGAACTGTTCGTAACGCCAGCCTTGCAGCAACGGCAGCTCGCGCACCCCGGCCGCGAGTAGCTCAAGGTCTTCGCTGCGCGCCAATAGCCGCGCCGCGACGTCGATCTCGCGGCTCCGGATCTTGAGCAGCAGCTTGAGCAGATCGGCAACCAGCGCGCCTTCCTTGCCCAGCGGCGCGCCACGCGGCGTGCGCGGGGGCAGTTCAGCGTCGGTCATCGGCTTGGCATTATCCAGCGCGGCCATCATCCGCCGCCCGATCTCATTGTCTTTCCACCCGGCGGAGAGCCCGCGCACCTTGGCGAGATCTGCCTGGACCTTGGGCGGGTGGCTGGCGATATCGGCGACGGTTTCGTCGCGCGCAATCCGCCCGCGCGGGATGTTCTTGTCCTGCGCTTCAAGCTCGCGCCAGTGCGCCAGTGCCTTGAGCCGGCCGAGCATCGCCGGGTTGCGCCCCGAGGCTTTGATCCGCAGCCACGCCTGGTTCGGGTCGTTGCGGTAATTGGCCGGATCGGCGAGCTTTTCCATCTCGATATTGAGCCACGCCCCGCGCCCGGTCTTGATCAGCCGCTTGAGCAGTTTGGGGAAAATCGTCGAGAGATAAGTCACATCGCCGATCGCGTAATCGATCTGGCGCTCGGTCAACGGACGCCGCGACCAGTCGGTAAACCGCGCGCCCTTGTCCACTACGGTGCCGAGCCACGATTCGACCAGATTGGAATAACCGATCTGTTCGGACTGGCTGACCGCCATCATCGCGATCTGCGTGTCGAAGATCGGGTGCGGGGTCTTGCCGGTGATGTTGTAGATAATCTCGACGTCTTGTCCGCCGGCATGGAAGATCTTGAGCACGTCCTCGTTATTGACCAGCAGGTCCATCAACGGCTGCATATCGATATCGCGCGCGAGCGGATCGATCGCTGCGGCTTCCTCGCTGTCGGCGATCTGGATCAGGCACAGTTCGGGCCAGAAGGTATTCTCGCGCATGAATTCGGTGTCGACGCACACGAAATCAGCTTTGGCGAGGCGGGAGCACAAGTCGGCCAGCGCGGCGGACGTGGTAATTAGCGGATGTATCTTCATTGTTCTTTTCTGTATGTGGCCCCGTGCGGGTCCGCGGCTTGACAAATGTGCGGCCATCGCCTGTTAGCCGCGCCTTCCCCCTGCCGCAAAGCAGGCCAAATTGAAAGTGTTTCGATGCATCTTTACCGCTCCCACACCTGCGGCGCGCTACGTGCGAACGATGTTGGCGAGACAGTGCGCCTGTCGGGCTGGGTCCACCGCAAGCGCGACCACGGCGGGGTGCTGTTTGTCGATCTGCGCGATCACTACGGAATGACGCAGATCGTGGCCGACAGCGACAGCCCGGCGCTCGCCGTGCTCGATGCGCTGCGGCTCGAAAGCGTGGTGACCATCGACGGAATGGTCAAGGCGCGCAGCGGCGCGACGATCAACGCAGGCCTCCCGACTGGCGAAATCGAGGTCTATGCGCGCGGCGCGACCGTGCTCAGCCGCGCCGAGGAGCTGCCGCTGCCGGTCGCGGGGGAGCAGGAATATCCGGAAGACATCCGCCTTCGTTACCGCTTCCTCGATCTGCGGCGCGAGACGCTGCACGCCAACCTGGTCAAACGCAGCGCGGTGATCCGCGAAACCCGCCGCCAGATGGAAGACATCGGCTTCACCGAATATTCGACCCCGATCCTGACCGCGTCGTCGCCCGAAGGTGCGCGCGATTTCCTCGTGCCCAGCCGGGTCCATCCGGGCAAGTTCTTCGCGCTGCCGCAGGCTCCGCAGCAGTACAAGCAGCTGTTGATGGTCGCCGGGTTCGATCGTTATTTCCAGATCGCGCCGTGCTTCCGCGATGAAGATCCGCGCGCGGACCGCCTGCCGGGCGAGTTCTACCAGCTCGACCTTGAGATGAGCTTTGTGACGCAGGAAGAAGTCTGGGACACGATGGAGCCGGTGATGGCGGGCGTGTTCGAGAAGTTCGCCGAGGGCAAGTCGGTGACTAAAGCGGGCGAGTTCCCGCGCATTCCGTTCGATCAGGCGATGCTCGATTACGGCACTGACAAGCCTGACCTGCGCAACCCGCTGATCGTGCGCGATGTGACGAGCGAGTTCACCGCATCGGGCTTTGGCCTGTTCGAGAAGATCGTTGGTTCGGGCGGAGTGGTCCGGCTGATCCCGGCTCCGGCCACGGCAGAGAAAAGCCGCAAGTTCTTCGACGACATGAACGAATGGGCGCGCAGCGAGGGCCACGCGGGCCTCGGCTATGCCACCCGCAAGGCCGGGGTGTTCGGCGGCCCGATCGCCAAGAACCATGGCGAGGACAGGATGGCGGCGCTGTGGGACAGCCTTGGGCTTGGCCCTGACGACGGCGCGTTCTTCGCCGCGGGTAAGCCCGAGCAAGCCGCCAAGCTGGCGGGTGCCGCGCGCAGCCGCGTGGGCGAGCAGCTCGAGCTGATCGATGCGCAGGCGTTCAAATTCTGCTGGATCATCGACTTCCCGTTCTACGAATGGGACGACGAGGCCAAGGCACTCGACTTTGCGCACAACCCGTTCTCGATGCCACAGGGCGGGCTTGAGGCGCTCGAGACGCAGGACCCCAAGACGATCAAGGCCTACCAGTACGATCTGGTCTGCAACGGTTATGAGCTCGCTTCGGGTTCGATCCGCAATCAGCACCCCGATCTGATGGTCAAGGCGTTTGAACTGGTCGGGCTGTCCAAGCAGGACGTCGAGGACCGCTTTGGTGGGATGTACCGCGCGTTCCAGTACGGCGCGCCGCCGCACGGCGGGATGGCCGCGGGCGTCGACCGCATGGTGATGCTGCTGTGCGGGGTGCAAAACCTGCGCGAAATCACGCTGTTCCCGATGAACCAGAAGGCCGAAGACCTGCTGATGGGCGCACCCTCGATGCCCGAAGCCAGGGCACTGCGCGAACTGCACATCAAGGTGGTGGAACCGCCGAAGGGGTGACTATTTCACCCACCGCGTTTGTCCATACGGTGCAGCCTCTTGCCAGCGCCCGCGCCGTTCTCTAGGGCGATGTTCAATCAGATTTAATCTGCCGTTCACGAAGGGATATGCCATGAGCGACACCGCCGACCGCGTTAAGAAAATCGTCGTCGAACATCTTGGCGTCGAAGCCGACAAGGTCACTGAGGATGCCAGCTTCATCGACGATCTGGGTGCAGATTCGCTTGATATTGTTGAGCTGGTCATGGCCTTCGAAGAAGAATTCGGCGTGGAAATCCCCGACGACGCGGCTGAGAAGATCGGCACTGTTTCGGATGCCATCAAGTACATCAACGAGCACAAGGGCTGATCCGCCTTTGGCAAGAAGTCCGCGCGGTCTCACCACCTTGCAACGGCAAAGCGGTTTGACGGTGGCGCAGGACTTTGACAGGCTCAGTCCCATAGCGGGCTGGGCCTGTTGCATTTGAGTTTGCGGAGAAAAGCATGCGCCGTGTTGTTGTTACCGGGCTTGGCCTGGTCACCCCGCTGGGGGCCGATGTCGAAACCGTCTGGGCTAACCTGATCGCTGGCAAAAACGGTGCGGGCCCGATCACGCGCTTCGATACCACTGGGCACAAGTGCACGATCGCTTGCGAAGTGAAACCCGCCGATCACCCGTGGGGCTTCGATCCGGGCAAACGGGTCGATCATAAGGTCCAGCGGCAGGTGGATCCGTTCATCATTTACGGCATCGATGCCGCTGGCCAAGCGCTCGAAGATGCCGGGCTGACCGATATGGATGAGGCCACGAAGATACGCACGGGCTGCTCGATCGGTTCGGGGATCGGCGGATTGCCGGGTATTGAGCTTGAATCCATCGTTCTGCACGAAAAGGGTCCGAGCCGGGTTAGCCCACACTTCGTCCATGGCCGTCTGATCAACCTCATTTCGGGCCAAGTCTCGATCAAATACGGCCTGATGGGCCCGAACCACGCGGTGGTTACCGCTTGTTCAACCGGCGCGCATTCCATTGGTGATGCGGCGCGGATGATCAAGGACGACGATGCCGACATCATGCTCGCGGGCGGGGCGGAAGGCACGATCAACCCGCTCGGCGTGGCCGGTTTCGCTCAGGCTCGCGCGCTCAATTGCAGCTTCAACGATCGCCCCGAACAAGCCAGCCGCCCTTACGACAAGGGCCGTGATGGCTTCGTCATGGGCGAGGGTGCGGGCGTGGTCGTGCTCGAAGAATACGAACACGCCAAGGCGCGCGGCGCGAAGATCTATGCCGAGGTGGTCGGCTACGGCCTGTCGGGCGATGCCTACCACGTCACCGCCCCGCACCCTGAAGGCAAAGGCGCTGAACTGTCGATGCGGATGGCAATGCGCAAGGCCGGGATGGAGCCGGGCGATATCGACTATGTCAACGCGCACGGCACCTCGACCATGGCCGACACGATCGAACTCGCGGCGGTCAAGCGCGTGCTGGGCGATGACCTGAGCGGCGCATCCATGAGCAGCACCAAGTCGGCCATCGGGCATCTGCTCGGCGGCGCAGGCGCGGTCGAGACGATCTTCTGCATCCTCGCAATCCGCGACCAGATTGTGCCGCCGACGCTTAATCTCGATGACCCTGATGAGGGCACCGAAGGCGTCGATCTGGTGCCACACACCGCCAAAAAACGCCGGGTGCGGGCCGCGCTCAACAACAGCTTCGGGTTTGGCGGGACCAACGCATCGGTAATCGTCAAAGCGCTGGAAGACTAATGCTCGGATCGCGCTGGGGCTGCATGCCGCTGATGGCAGCGGCAACACTGGTGCTGACTGCGCTAGGCTGGCTTGGCGCGGGCTGGGTGTGGAGCGGGCCGCTAGCGCATGAAGCGGAGTTCGTGGTGCCCGATGGCTCGAGCCTTTCAAGCGTTGCAGGCAAACTCGAAAAAGAAGGCGTGATCGGTTCGGCCGCAGCGTTCAAATTGCGCGCCCGCGTGTTCGGGATGGGCACGACGATCAAGGCGGGCGAATTCAAACTGCCAGCGCACTCCTCGATGCGGCGCGTGCTCGGCATCATTGCCAGCGATGAAGTGCTGCGGCGGTTTGTCACCGTGCCCGAAGGCATGCCTTCGATCATGGTCTATGACCGGCTGATGGCCAATCCGGGCCTGACCGGGAGCATCGAAGTGCCGCCCGAAGGATCGGTGCTGCCCGATACCTATGAGATCGAAAAGGGCGAGAGCCGCCAGGCAGTTTTGCTGCGGATGCAGGCGGCGATGCAGCGTACGCTGGCCGAACAATGGGCCAAGCGCTCGCCCGATACGGTGGCGAAAACGCCGGAGGAAGCCGTTGTGCTCGCCTCGATTGTTGAAAAGGAAACCGGCAAGCCAAGCGAACGTCCGATGGTCGCCGGGCTTTATTCGAACCGCATCCGCACCGGCATGCAGCTGCAAGCTGATCCGACGATCATATACCCGATCACCAAGGGAAAACCGCTGGGGCGGCGCATTCGCCAGTCCGAAATCAACGCGGTCAACGATTACAATACATATGCGATGTTCGGGCTGCCCAAGGGGCCGATCACGAATCCGGGCCGGTTGTCGATTGCCGCCGTGCTTAATCCGGCCAAGACCCAGGCGGTCTATATGGTCGCCGACGGCAGCGGCGGGCATGCGTTTGCCAGTACGCTTGCCGAGCACAACGCCAACGTCCAGAAATGGTTCACGATCCGCAAGAACCGTGGGGATTTTTAGGGATCAACGGGATCGTCATCCCGGCTGAGGCCGGGACCCAGCACTTATGAAAAGGAATCCGCGAAGCGTCTCTGTTTCTTGTTTGGCGCAGGTCCCGGCCTTCGCCGGGATGACATGAAAGTCAGAATTTGCGCACGACGCCCTACCGCCCAGTCGCCGCCTCCATCGCCGGCAAATAACGCGCCCCGACTATCTCCACCGCTTTGCTCGCTTCATCAATCGAGGCAAGTTGCTCGGTCGTAAGTTTAAGCTCAGCCGCCGCCAGGTTCTCCTGCAATCGCGCCACCTTGGTCGTTCCGGGGATCGGCACAATCCATTCGTGCTGCGCCAATAACCACGCCAACGCAACTTGCGCGGCACTGGCCTCAAGCGGCGTGGCGATTGCCCGCATCACCTCGACCAGCTTTGTATTGGCGGCCATTGCATCAGGCTGAAAGCGTGGCAGGCGGGCGCGGAAGTCGTTCTTATCAAACTCGGTTTCGGTTGTGATCGCACCGGTAAGGAACCCGCGGCCAAGTGGGCTGTACGGCACGAAACCGATCCCCAGTTCGGCGAGCAGCGGCAGTATCTCGGCCTCGGGCTCGCGCTGCCATAGCGAGTATTCGCTTTGCAATGCCGCCACGGGCTGGACTGCATGCGCGCGGCGGATTGACTGCGCGCCAGCCTCGGACAGGCCGAAATACTTGACCTTGCCCGCTGCGATCAGGTCCTTCACTGCGCCCGCAACGTCTTCCATCGGCACGTCGGGGTCTACACGGTGCTGGTAAAGCAGGTCGATCCGGTCGGTCCGAAGCCGCGTAAGTGAGGCATCGACCACCTCGCGGATGTGTTCGGGCGTGCTGTTGAAGTGCGGCCCGGTCTTGGGATCGCCCGCCAGATCGAACCCGAACTTGGTAGCAATCACCACCTGATCGCGCACCGGAGCCAGCGCCTCGCCGAGCAGCTCCTCGTTGGTGTAGGGGCCGTAAACTTCAGCGGTGTCGAACAGGGTCACCCCAAGCTCGACTGCCTTGCGCAGCAGAGCGATCATTTCGGCCTTGTCCGGGGCAGGGCCGTATGCCCAGCTCATCCCCATGCAACCCAGCCCGAGCGCGGAAACAGACAAGCCGGAAGTGCCAAGGGCGCGGGTTTTCATGGGTCAAGTCCTTCAAGGTTCGGCGATGGTGAAGCCAGCCGGGATCGGATCGAGTGCGGCCTGCAGGGCAGTGATTGCAGCCGGGTCACCTTCCACGACGAGCCCGGCAGCCTGCAGTTGAACTAGGGGCAGTTTGAGGAACAACAACCCCAGTACCAACCGGCGCGCGCCTTTTATCGTTACAGCGGGGTTGATGGTCGGCGAGCCGACCCGCGCCAGCAGCACTACCTTGCCCGCTTCGACGCCGATCGTCTCTTTGCGGTCGGTTAATTCAATGTTGATCGCCAGCGGCGCGGTCATTTTGGCTGGATCGTAGCGCGTTGCCATCGAATCCATCAGCAGCTGGGTCGGTACTGCGGCGATCATATCCTGGCTCTGCGTGCTCGATCCGCCCGGCTTGTAACCGAACCGCAAATCGCGCGCGGCGGAGAGGAACTGGTTGCGCCAGATCCCACTTTCGGCCTGATAACCCTGCTGCTCATAACTGTCGGCGAGCAGCGCACGCGCCGCCTGGTTCAATGGATCGGCGAAAACCAGCTGGTTCAAGAGGTCCGACGACCAGCGATAATCGCCCGCCGCCATCGCCTTGCGCGCGAGCGTCAGAACTTTGCCCGCACCCCCTATCGCTGCTACATATTTGCGTGCGCGCACGGCTGGCGGCCATGGGTTCAGGTTTGCCGGAACAGCGTCGTACCAGCCCAGATAGAACTGATAGACCGCCTTGGAATTGTGGCTGTAGGTCCCGTAGTAGCCGTGGTTGAACCACTGGCCGGAAAGCTCAGCTGGCTGCACCACATCTTCGGCAATTTCGACCATGGTCTCGCCCTGGTTCATCCGCCGCACGGTCTGATCATGGAGATAGCGGTAATTGTCACGCTGGCTGGCGAGCATTGAGGCGACTTCGCCTTGGCCAAAGCGCGGCCAACAATGGCTTGAGATGACCACGTCCGAGCGGCCACCGTAAAGCCCGAGCGCTTCATCGAGATAGCCTGCCCAGGCGTGGGTATCGCGCACCTTGGCACCGCGCGGGGTGAGAATATTGTGGAGCGAGCAAGTCGACATTTCGGCGGAAAGGAACACGCGCGATGGCACCACATATACGTTAAGTTCGCTCGGTGCTTCGCTGCCCGAGACCATCTGGAATTCGAGCGCCACGCCATCAACCGTGCGGGTTTCACCAGTTTTGCTGACCGTATCGGTGGGCGCGATGAGCGTGATTTCTCCGCCGGCCACGCCCATCCCGATCCCGCTGCCCATCTGGCCCTGCGCGCCGGGGGTGAGCCCGACACCGAACTGGTAATTCGCACGCCGCCCCATCGCCGCGCCCGCCATGACGTTTTCGGACGCGGTCTCTTCCAGGAATTTGGCCGGAGCGATGATCGAGACTTTGCCCGCTGCCACAACCGCATCGCTGACGATACCGCGCACCCCGCCGAAGTGATCGGCATGGCTGTGGCTATAAATCACCGCGACCACCGGGCGCGCGCCGAGTTGCTGGTTGACCAGTTCGAGCGCGGCAGCGGCGGTTTCGCGGTTGGTGAGAGGATCGACGATGATCCACCCGGTCTTGCCCGCGATCACGGTCATATTCGAAACATCGAACCCGCGCACTTGCCAGATCCCATCGGTTACCTTGAACAGACCGTTGGCCTTGAGCATGCCTATTTCGCGCCACAGCGAGGGGTTGACCGTGGCCGGGGCGGGGCCGGTGACCCATTGGTAAGCAGCAGTATTCCACACCGGCTTACCTTGCGCGTTCTTGATCACCGGGTCGGAACGGGTCGCGATGAAGCCGCGCTGGGCGAAATCAGCATCGCGGCCGTCTTCGGCGGGCAGTGTCCTGGCCAAAGCCTGCTGGGCGGCGATGGTAGCCGCACTGGCTGGCTTGGCCGAAGTATCGGCGGATGGAGCCCCGGCGCTGAGCATGGTCGCCGAAAGCAAGAACGGCAGAACGCCGGCCCGCGCAAAAGAAGTGATCATTAAACATTCCCCCTCTCCAGCAGGTTGCGCCGGGGAGAGCCGTGACGCAAGTCTCATGGCTGGTCGGCCCGGCTTCAACTGGCTAACGTTACGGGCATGGCCACCGCACCCTATCATGCCCCGTTTATCGTTACCGCCGAATTGCCGGGCGAGATCTTCGCCTGGGCCAATGCCCTGCGCCGCGCGCACTTTCCGCCCGAGCGCAATCACCTGGCGGCGCACGTCACGCTGTTTCATTCTTTCGCGCCGTCGCTCCGCGAGGAACTGCCGCGCGAACTGGCTCGGTTGTCCGGTGAATATGCGCCGCCCGTCGCGCAAGCCGACGGGTTGATGGACCTGGGCGGCGGCACCGCGCTGGCGCTGCGCAGTCTGGCCATGCTGGAGATCCGCAGCGAGATCGCGGAGAGGTTTCATACCATGCTCACCGCGCAGGATCGCGGCGGCAAACAGCTCCACATCACGGTCCAGAACAAGGTTGAACGCAAAGTCGCGCAAACGCTTCAGGCCGAGCTTGGCGCTGCGTTTGAACCGCGCGCATTCCGCTTCACCGGATTGGGGCTTCACCTCTATCTCGGTCCGCACTGGCAGCAGGTCGGAGTGTGGAAATTTCGCGGCCATCAGCACGCTTGACCACGCCTAAAGCGCACCCTATGTGCGCCGCCTGCCCAGAGCTAAGGCTCGGCAGCGGCCTGGTATGGCGGAGTAGCTCAGCTGGTTAGAGCAGCGGAATCATAATCCGCGTGTCGGGGGTTCGAGTCCCTCCTCCGCTACCAAGCTTCATGTTCATATGCATCCGCATGGGTCCGCTTAGGTCCGGCAATTTGGCTGACGCCAACAGTCCAATCTGATCGTGATAACTACTTCCACAGACGCTTCCTGCTCATAAGTGATAGACTCACCGACCTTGGCACAAATTGCCGCCGGAGGGGGTGCACCCCATCAGACAATGCCCGCTTGAGGGCCGCGGTGCCTTTGCCTACGGTCGCCTTTCGCGCTGGTCTGGACATTAATCGAAGTTCGAGTCACGGGAGAGTACAACGATGGTGCGGCAACCCAATATCCTGATCCTGATGGCCGACCAAATGGCGGCTCCGTTCCTGCCGTTCATTGCGCCTTCGCCGGTACTTGTACCCAATCTGACGCGCTTGGCCGATGAGGGCGTGTTGTTCCGCTCCGCCTATTGCAACAGTCCGCTTTGTGCTCCGTCACGATTTTCAATGATGGCCGGTCAACTACCTTCGCGAATAGGCGCCTATGACAATGCCGCCGAACTGTCAGCTACTACTCCCACCATGGCGCATTATCTGCGGCGGGGCGGCTATCGCACGATCCTCGCGGGCAAGATGCACTTCGTCGGCCCCGATCAGCTGCACGGTTTTGAAGAAAGGCTGACAACCGACATCTACCCCGCCGATTTCGGCTGGACGCCTGACTGGAGCAATTTTGAACACCGCCCCAGCTGGTATCATTCGATGGATTCCGTGCTGAGTGCCGGTCCCTGTATTCGCTCCAATCAACTCGACTTCGATGAAGAAGCGGTTTTCAGCGCCCGCCGTAAACTACATGATATTGCGCGCGATAATGACGAGCGACCCTTCTTCCTGACCCTCTCGCTGACCCATCCACATGATCCCTACGCGATCCACCAACACTATTGGGACCGCTACGACGTTGTGGAGATTCCGATGCCTAGGGTCCACATCCCGGTAAACCAGCTCGATCCGCATTCGCGCCGGCTGCGTCATGTCTGCGGCTTGGACCTTGACGCGGTGAGCGAGGCGCAGGTGCGTGCTGCGCGCCGCGCCTATTTCGGGGCGATGAGCTTTGTGGATGATCAGTTCGGGATAATCCTCGATACGCTGGACGAAACCGGATTGCGCGAAGATACGATCGTCATCGTTTGCGGTGATCACGGCGACATGCTGGGTGAGCGTGGGCTTTGGTACAAAATGCACTTTTTTGAAGGCGCGGCGCGTATCCCCATGATCGTCCATGCGCCGAACCGTTATCAACCCCGCGTGATCGATGCGAGCGTATCGCTCGTCGATCTGTTGCCGACGCTGCTCGAATTGGCCGGAATCTCTGACGAGCCCGCAGTTCCCCTGGATGGCCGCAGCCTGCTGCCGCATCTGCTTGACGGGAGCGGGCACGATGAGGTGATCGGCGAATATATGGGTGAGGGCGCGATCGCGCCGCTGATCATGATTCGGCGGGGGCAATGGAAGTTCATCCATTCTTCCGTCGATCCCGATCTGCTTTACAATGTGGCTGAAGATCCCGACGAGTTGCAGAATCTTGCCGCTGATCCGGCGCAGGCTCAATTGGTGGAGGAACTGCGGCGCGAAGTGGCTGCGCGCTGGAACTTTCCGCAAATCACCAGCGCTGTCTTGGCTAGTCAGCGTAGCCGTCAACTAATCGCAACGGCCAATTCTATCGGCACGCTCACGTCGTGGGATCATCAGCCAAGGCGCGATGCCGCACAGGAATATGTTCGCGCGCATATGGATCTTGAGGATCTGGAAGCGATGTCACGTTTCCCGCGTGTCCGGTTTTGAGCGGAATGACGACAGCAAAATCGCAACGTAGATTCGCTTTCACCCTGATCGGTATCGGCGCAGCTTCAACAGCGGCGCACCTCGGCAACAATTTCACCACTTATCTGATCGGCGGCCTGATGGACCGCTTTGGCTTTACCCCGACGGCCATGGGCGCCTGGAACATGACCGAAACCCTCAGTTATGCCGCTGCGATGTTTGTGGTGGCGCCGCGTGCACGGTCGATGGACGCGCGCGTTCTGGCCGTGCTTGCGACCGTTCTGGTGGCGACAGCGCAGGCCAGCTCGGCCTTGATGACGACTTTTCCGTTGTTGCTGCTGGGACGAATAGGCACCGGGCTTGGCTTCGGGATCATGAACAGCGCGGTCAACCTTGCAGCAGGACGCACCACGCATCCCGCCCGCTCGATTTCGTTGGGCATTGCCTTCCAGACGATCATGTTTGCGGCGATCAACATTGGCCTGCCGGTCGTCGGCAAGGACTATGGCGTGGCAGGGATGTTCACGGCCCTTGCGGTGTTGACATGTCTACTTGGGTCGCTCGCACTGACGCTGCCAGGAGGAACGGGGCTCGACTGTGATACCGCCGCCGCCACAGCACCCAGCGCGCCAATCGGAGCGGAAGGGCGCCGCGTGCTGGCGGCGATGGCTTTATTCGCCTTTGGGACACTGGCGATCTGGCCGTTCATGGAGCGCACGGCGCATGCCATCGGCTTGCCAGCGACCCAATTTGGCAAGTATCAAAGCATCGCAACCCTAGTTAGCGCGCTGGGCAATGCCGGGTTGGCAGTGGTGGTCAAGCGGCTGCCGAGAACTTGGCCGCTGGCGGCCGCGCTGGGGGCGTGCGGGCTAGCTTGCGCGCTGCTGACAACCGTGAGCACCGAGGCCGCCTTTGCTGCCGCGCTGGTTGCCTTTAATGTCAGTTGGTTCTTGACCTATCCGTTGCTGCTAGGGCTCGCTTATTCGATCGATGACAGCGGCCGCTTAGCGGTGATGACAACAGGCACCTGGTTGTTGGCACAAAGCTTCGGTTCACTTGCAGCCGGTGGCATCGCGCAGAATTTCGGGGGCTACACGCTGATCGGGCCAATGGGGGCCTTGGTATGCCTCGCTGCTGTTGCCGTGGCTTTGCCCATAGCAAAGCGGCTTGATGGGCGAGTGCCATAGTCAATGCCTTAACTCTTGGCCGGTAGCTGTCAGACAGGTGCGAACTCGCATCGCAACGATCGAGTTTGCTATTTGAAGTCAGCGGTTAACTGGCGAGCGATGAGGTGGCGTCCGCGCGAAGCGGACCGTGCTGCGCTGTATGGCAATGTCGGGATCAGCCCATCTCGGTCGTCGAGCGGCCCTCGCAAATTAGCCCACGACATTTGCGTGCGCAGTGCCTACGAAGAGCAGGGGCGGGTAAAACGATCAATGACGGCAGGGATCGCTTATCCGAATGAAAAGCAAGACATCCGAGATATTTGATGAGGGTAAATCCGCACACTTGCGGCCGGTTCCGACAGAGTTGAGAGATGAATTACGCTTGGCGACGGCGGAAGTTCATGAGCGGCTTCATCATCATATCGGGCTTGCTGCGGTGCAGGCCGGATCGATCGATCACACGGCCTACATCAAACTGCTAAGTCGGCTTTATGGTTTTTACCGCCCGTTCGAGGCGGCAGCACAGCTATCACCAAAGCGGACGCAGTGGCTTGAAAGCGATCTGACTGCTTTGGGTGTCGATGCCGCAGAGCGCGAGAAGTTACCGCGCTGCGCCGCGTTTCCGCAGCGTTTTTCGGCAGATCATATTCTGGGCGCGCGATACGTGGTCGAAGGTTCAGCCCTTGGCGGGCGCGGGATGGCTCGGCAGCTCGATGCGCTGCTGGGGGTGGGAGTTACGGCTGGCCGGCAGTTCTTCAGCGGGAACGGGGCAGCAACTGGTGCGGTGTGGCGCGACTATCTCGCGCTATTGTCGGCGGTGCCAAGTCCGGTATTGCATCGCACGACGATCGTCGCCGGAGCGAATGCGACCTTCGCGACGTTTGAACAGTGGCTTGCCGGATGGAACAAAAATCATGACTGACACCATCATTGAGCGCGACTTGGTCGATCTGACGAATTGCGATCGCGAACCGATCCATGTCCCCGGCGCGATCTTGCCGCACGGCGCGATGCTGGTGCTCGAATGCGACACGCTGCGCATCCTTCAAGCCGCTGGTAACACCGCAGGACTGATCGGCAGATCGTTAACCGAGTTGCTGGATCGGCCTATCGATGGGGTGTGCTCGCGTGAGCAAGTGAATCTGCTCCGCGCGCTGTGCAAGGAAACTGACCTCGTCAAGCCTCGCCACCTGCTCGATCCCGCTCTCCGCATCGTCGCGGACCAACCGCTCGACGCCAGCGTCCACCGGGTCGACAATGCTCTGGTCGTCGAGTTCGAAGCCGCCGAGATGGGCAATGCGTTCGTTGCCGACCCGCAAGCCGCCGTTCAGCAGATGGTGGAAGGATTTGGCAGCGCGGCATCGCTGTACGATCTCTGCCAGATGGCGACGGCGAGCGTGCGCCGGGTCGCGCAATATGATCGGGTGATGATCTACCGCTTCATGGCAGATGGTTCCGGCTGGGAGATCGCCGAAAGCCGCACACCCGAACTCGCGCCGTTTCTCGATCTCCACTATCCCGCCGCCGACATTCCCGAGCAGGCCCGCGCCCTTTATCTCAAGAGCTGGCTGCGGCTGATCACGCAGGTCGACTATGACCCCGCGCCGCTGATGCCGACGCTTAACCCGCGTACCGGCAAGCCGCTCGACATGAGCTATGCCATCTTGCGCGACGTTTCGCCGATCCACCGCGAATATCTGCGCAACATGGGGATCGACGCGTCGATGTCGATCTCGATCATCGTTGGGGGTAAGCTGTGGGGGTTGATCGCCTGCCATAATAACAGCCCGCGCCTGCTGCCGCGCCACCTTCGCGCAGTTTGCGAGCTGTTCGGATCGATGTTCTCGCTCCAGCTCGAGGCGCGCGAAAAGAGCGAGCAATTCGAAGCCCGGCTAGCCAGCCGCAAGATCCTGCAAGAGTTGATGCTCAATCTCGCCGGCGTTGAGGATTACGCCTACGGTCTGACGCAGCAGACGCCCAATTTGCTCGACTTCATCCACGGCGGCGACATCGCGCTCGACGGAACGCGGGGCGGTGGTGTTGCCGTGCGCGTGGAGGGTGACATAACCTTTCTTGGAACGACCCCCAGTCGCACGCAGATCATCGCGCTGACCGAATGGCTGACGTCGTACATGACCGAGACCGAGGGCATCTTTTCCACCGACCGCCTGGGCGAAGTTTACGCGCCGGCGAAAGCGTTCACCAATGTCGCATCGGGGTTGCTGGTGATCGCCGTATCCCGCGATCCGTCGGATTTCATCCTGTGGTTCCGGCCGGAATTGGTCGAGACGGCATTGTGGGCGGGCGATCCGGCCAAGCCGGTAACGATCGGCCCAGACGGCGACGATCGCCTGTCACCGCGCAAATCGTTCGAAGTGTGGAAGCACACCGTGCGCAGCCGGGCCTTGCCGTGGTCCCCTGCGGAACTCGATTCCGCCTTCGACCTGCGCGTGTCGCTCCTGCAAGTGGTGCTGCGCCGGATCGAGGCAGCATCGCGCGAGCGGGCGAAGGCGCATGAGCGCGACAAGCTGCTGATGGCCGAACTCGACCACCGGGTGAAGAACACGCTGGCGGCTATTCAGGCGCTGGTCGTGCAGTCGAGCCGTAGCGCAGAATCGGTCACCGCGTTCGTGGAGGGGCTCGACAAGCGCATTCATTCGATGGCCAAGGCCCATAGCCTGTTGACCCAGAGCCGGTGGGAGGGCGTGTCGGTAGACGGTATGCTGCGCGAGGAACTGGAAGCTTACGGTCCGGCATCGGGTGTCGTTTCGTTGGCCGGGGACGATGCCGTCCTTACTCCGAAATCGGCGCTGGCGCTGTCGCTCGCACTGCACGAACTCGCCACCAATGCTACGAAATACGGCGCATTCTCGATTGCGACCGGCCACGTCGCAGTCAAATGGCAGGTCCGCGACGACGGCGGGCTGGGTTTGTCGTGGACCGAATCAGGCGGACCGCCGGTCGTGCCGCCGACCCGTCGCGGGTTTGGGTCGAGCCTGATCGAACGGGCGCTGACGCTCGAGACCGGCGGTCGCGCCACGATCGACTACCGGCCTGGCGGCGTCGTTTGCGACATCATCTTGCCGCGGGCGTCGCTTGTCGAACTGAGCGTCAAGCCGGTTGCCAAACCCGAGCCGCTGAAAATTCCAAGCCCGCAAAACGCGGTGCCCACAGCGCTCCGGCTGCTGATCGTTGAGGATTCATACCTGTTGGTCATAACCCTAGAAGACATGTGCGAAGACCTGGGGTGGCAGATCGTTGGCCCAGCGAGCCGCCTCGACGAGGCAATGGAGCTGGCGCGAACCGGGACTTTCGACGTCGCCTTGCTGGACGTGAACCTTAATGGCGAAATGTCATGGGAGGTCGCCGATGTGCTGACAGCCCGGGGCATCCCTTTCGCCTTTAGCACCGGCTACGACCAGACCGATATGCTGCCTGCTCATCTCGCCGGCTCCCATGTTGTGGCAAAACCGTATCGGCTTGATGACCTCGAGCAACGAGTTCGTCAGCTCGTTACAGCCAGTGCACAGCTGGCGATGTAAGCGAGCTGACGCCCAATTCGTCGGTGTCAAAACAGATGGGTTGTGAACCCGGCCAAACATCCGCTGTGGGAAAACCAGGTAGCAAAAGCAGACAGTTGAAAACCCACCCGATAGCTGCCGTTCGCGCGCCATCGCCGCGTTCGTGAAATCAGGCATTCGTGCAGACTGCAGTGCTCCACTGCATTGTGAGCGAATGAATGCTGCGCATCGATCTTAGCCGCGCTCATCAGCCGTTGGGAGCCTTGTTCGCGTAGGGGCAGTCTCGGGCATGGCCAGCACCACTGGCAGAACGCAGCAGGCTACGACGGCGATCATGATGCCAGGAACCAGCGACGAGTGCGTCCGGTCCATCAGCAGTTGCGCAATGTAAGGCGTAAACCCGCCGAACACGGCGGTCGCCGCGGTTACCCCTAGGGCCAAGCCGCTGAGGCGTCCTTCGCCGGGAAACTGCTCGGCCGTGGCTACGGCTCCGACTGCGCTCACCCCGCCGGCCACACCGGCCAGGACAATCGCCCCGCCCAGCGCGTGCCAATAAGAAGCACCAGCCATCAACCAGAACATCGTAACCGGTAACGCGGCACTGGCGACCGCTAACGCAATCAACACTGGTTTGCGTCCCCACCGGTCGGACAGGATCCCGATTATCGGCGTTACGATGATCACTGCGATAGCCGCAATGGTCGCCAGCCATAGCGATCCGGCTTCATCCAGGGTTCCTACCGAGATGAGGAATACCGGGACGTAGGTTATTCCGACGTAATAGGTGATCGAACCGAGCGCGGAGATCGCGAACCCGCGCGCAATTCCGGCACGGTGGTTGGTGAGGGTGTGTCGCAGCGGATTTACGGGCACTGACCCGCGTTCCTGTTGCCGCACAAAGTCAGGGGACTCCTGCATTACCGATCGAGCAACCAGCACGCTGCCAGCCAGCACAGCGCCGAACAGGAACGGGATGCGCCAGCCCCATGAAACGAGCGCCGCATTGCTCATGGAACTGACTGTCAAAGCGGCCACGCCGACCGCCAGCAATGCGCCGACCTCACTGGCGGCAGCGGCCAGCGAGGTTATCAGGCCGCGCCGGTTCTGCGGGGCCCCCTCCAGCAGATAGGCGACCACCCCGGTATATTCCCCGCCGACGGAAAAGCCCATCACGCACCGGATCAACAACAGCAAAACGCCGGCGATTGGGCCAATCTGAGCCGCTGTAGGCAAGAGCGCGGTGGCGAACATGGCGGCAGTCATCAAGGCCATGGAAAACAGCATCGTCGGGCGCCTGCCGTGCCGATCACCGATGTAACCAAACACCAGCGCTCCGATTGGCCGCATCAGGTAGGCCAAGGCAAAGCCCGACAGAGTAACCAGGATTGATGCTTTGCCGCCATCGAAAAAAACCCGCGACAGAACGGTGACCAGATACAAATACAGCGTGAAATCGTACCATTCGACGACAGTCGAAAAGGCTGCGATCATCATTGAACTGCGCGAGATCGTCTGCGGTGCTGTCATGGTCTCAACTGTTTCCGGGTTTCGAGGAAGACGGACCACCCCATCACAAGCATGTTGCGGGTCTAGGCTCGATTGCAGATCAAGCCTAGACGTGTTTGCAATCAGCCCCGGGAATCTCGGCATGCAGCTGCACGCTTTGTTCCATCGTATAGACCGCCTGATGCTTATTCATGGCCCAGGAGATGCCGGCCGCGTCAAGCGCGTTCAGGACTGATTGCTCTTGCGGCACGGCCCGGCTACCCAGCGATCTTTACTTGAAAACGATCGTGCGGTTGCCATTGAGCAAGACCCGGTGTTCAAGGTGCAGCTTCACCGCGCGGGCCAGCACGCGGCTTTCGGTGTCCTGGCCCTGGGCGATCAGATCTTCAACCGTATCGGCATGATCGACGATCGATACGTCCTGCGTAATGATCGGGCCTTCATCGAGATCGGGCGTGACATAGTGCGCGGTCGCCCCGACCATTTTCACGCCGCGTTCGTAAGCCCGGTGATACGGCTTGGCACCCTTGAAACCCGGCAAAAAGCTGTGGTGGATATTGATCACGCGGCCATCGAGCTTGCGGCACAGCTGGTCAGACAGGACCTGCATATAGCGCGCCAGGATGATCAGATCGACCTCCTGCTCTTCAACCAACTGCAGCAGCCGCACTTCCTGCTCAAGCTTGTTTTCGGGCGTGATCGCCAGATGATGGAACGTGATTTGCTCATGCTCGGCGCGGCGCTGCCAGGTGGTGTGGTTTGAAACCACGCTGGTCACCTCCATCGGCAAGCGATTGGTCGAGGTGCGATAAAGCAGATCGTTGAGGCAATGACCGCCCTGGCTGACCATGATCATGGCCTTGGTCTTGCGCCGCAGGTCATGGACCCGCCAGTCCAGCCTGTATGCCGTTGCGACCGGGGTGAACGCGTCGGTAAAACTCTCGATCGTCATTGCGGCGGGTCCGGAAAACGCCACTCGCATGAAGAAACGCCCGTTGAAACCATCGCCATATTGCGAGCTTTCAACGATATTGCAGTCCTGGCTAGCGATTGAATTTGCGACCGCCGCGACGATTCCCTTGCGGTCTTCCGTTGCAATCAACAGAACGAAATCAGCACCTTTTTGCATCACACTCCCCGGTGAACGAGCGATGGCGGCTGCGGCTAGCCGCGTATCGCGGGCCGGTCCATTGAGGGGTGGCTACATTAGCGGTTCTGATTGCAACATGTAGAAGTTATGATCGATTCGCGAATTAAATTTACCGGTGGGGAAATTTTGGTGAATTGCCTCTTTCGGTGCGTGGGGACAGCCTCCATGATAGCTGAATGGGATTGC
>JANYGB010000030.1 GCA_025359445.1 Sphingomonadaceae bacterium | reverse complement strand
TGACGATGGGCCAGCCCGAGGTTGTCGAGCTGGTGATTGCCAAAGGCACAACCGAGAACCAACTTTTAGCGGCCGCAGCGGCGGTGGAGGCGGGATCGGATCATCCGCTGGCCCAAGCGATCTTGCGCCGGGCCGACAAGGTCAAAGCCCCCAAAGCCACCGCATTCAAGAATGTCGAAGGCAAGGGCGCGCAGGCCAGCGTCGACGGCAAGGTTGCGCTGCTTGGCAACAAACGGCTGATGTCCGATCACAAGATTGACCTGACCGAGCTGGGCGCAAAATCCGAGGACATGCAGGGAGCGGGCCGAACGGTGGTCCACCTGGCGCTTGGCGGCAAGCTGCTGGGCTTGATTGCCATCGCTGACGCTGTGCGGCCTTCCGCAGTGGAAACTGTGAAAGCCTTGCGCGAGCGCGGCGTTGAGGTGGTTATGTTGACCGGAGACAACCAAGGCACGGCCGAGCGCATCGCCAAAAGCCTGGGGATCGAAACGGTGCTCGCCGACGTCCTTCCCGGTGACAAAGCCAGTAAGGTGAAGGAGCTTCAGGGACAGGGTAAAAAAGTCGGGATGGTCGGTGACGGCGTCAATGATGCGCCCGCTTTAACCCAAGCCGATGTCGGCTTTGCGATTGGCGCTGGCACCGACGTCGCGATGGAAAGCGCGGATGTCGTGCTGATGAAAAGCGATCCGTTCGATGTCGTTGGTGCGATTGAGCTTTCGCGTGCCACACTGCGAAAGATGCACCAGAATCTTTGGTGGGCGGTTGGCTATAACGTCATCGCATTCCCGCTCGCGGCCGGCGTGCTTTATCCCTTCCTGCTCGGACCAAGCATTGCCGCTCTGGCCATGTCGGGCAGTTCAGCACTCGTTGCGGTCAATGCGCTGATGCTCAAGCGCACCAAGCTGACGGGGATAAGCCGCCGAAGCACGAAAAAGGCCAATAACGCGCCTGCGGCTGTCGCCATCATCGCAACCGGGAAGGACCGCAAAGTCCGCGTCGGCTCATGACATTTCCGGTCGGCTATTTGGACCGCACGAAATTCACCGGCGTGCCGGTTGGAACAATGGCGGTGCTGATGCTGTCGGTGTTCACGGTCTCTTTGGGGTTTGGCATAGTATTGCCAGTGCTGCCATTTCTGATCGAGCGGCTGCTCGGCCCAGATGGTAGCACGACGCAAGTGTCTCGCGCGACGGGCCTGCTGACCGGGCTCTATATGCTGTCGCTCTTTCTCTTCGCTCCCGTATGGGGGCGCATATCCGACCGGTACGGTCGGCGGACGATCCTGCTGGTCGGATTGATCGGCTTCAGTGCAACCTCGATGACATTCGCGTTTATCGAGAGCCTGCCTGCTGTTTATGCCGAGCGCCTTCTAAGCGGCCTTTTCGCGGCGGCGGTTACACCGGTTGCGCTCGCTGCGATCGGGGATCTTGCTGCAACCGAAGTCGCGCGGGCGCGCCGCCTCACTTTCGTCAGCCTTGCCGGAATCAGCGGGTTCTTGCTTGGACCGATGTTGGGCGTGGTCATCGCGCGCTCCGCCGCCGCCCTTTTTCCGGTCATGGGCAATGCTGGACCGCTCGTACTCCCACTGGCTGGGACTGCGGGTCTGGCGCTGCTCACTGCGATCGCGGCAATGCTGACGGTTCCGGGAAAAGCGGGCGGCGCCCGCCCAGAGCAGGATCGACGACCAGTTCTGCAGCCCGAAAAATGGCTCGTCCCGAGGCTGCTCGCATTGGCATTCATCGTCTCGGCCGGGGTCGGCGTATTCGAAGTCGGGTTGGCGCTGCGCGGAAAGCAGGAACTCGGGCTGTCGCCCTCCCAGATCGCGACCATGTTCACCGAGTGCAGCCTAGTGATGCTCATCGTCCAGGCCATCGTCTTTTCACCGTGGGTCCGACCGGAAACCACACGGTGGTTCATCGTGCCAGCCCTTGCAATCCTCGCTGGCGGATTGTTTCTCGTGCCTCGCGCTTCAGACTTTAACCTGATGCTGGCGGTGATCGGGGCGGTAGCGGCGAGCGCCGGTATTCTCTCGCCGATCCTGACCTACTGGATCTCAAGCAAAGCTGGCAAGGCTCAGGGCGCGCAACTCGGCAAGCAGACCGCGGCTGCGAGTCTCGGTGCCGCCGTCGGCTCGGCCGCCGGAGGGTTGTTGTTCGAGGTATCTTGGCTGCCCAACGCGTCGTTTGTCTTGATCACAGGCCTGACGGTCGTTGGTTTGCTGATCAGCCTGGCTCTGCCCAGAATGCTTGTGAGACGTTGCTCAAGCGATCCCGATGCAGGCCTCAAAGGCAACCTTGAATCCACTCAATTTCAGCACGCGCCAACCCTAAAAAAAACGTCCTAATTTACCTGCCACGAAGGAACCAGTCATGACCAAGAACGAAGTTGTCGTCGCCACGTTCAGCGATCATATCCAAGCCGAAGGTGCCGTGCGCAAGCTCGCCCAAGGCGGGCTCGACATCAAGCATTTCAGCATTATCGGCAAAGGCTATCACAAGGACGAGCAGATTCTCGGGTTTTATAATGCTGGGGACAGGATTCTCTCTTGGGGCGGCACCGGCGCATTTTGGGGTGGCCTGTGGGGCATATTTTTTGGCGGGATCATGCTGAGCGTGCCGGTCGTCGGGCCGGTAATCGTGCTGGGACATCTCGCCGCTATGGTGTTCGGAGCGTTAGAAGGTGCGGTGGTGTTCGGGGGTCTAGGTGCTCTCGGAGGCGCTCTATCCAGCCTTGGCATTCCGAAAGACAGTATTATCCAATATGAGGAATCCCTGAAATCGGATGGTTTTCTAATCGTCGCACACGGCCCCGTAGAGGAAATGGCGCGTGCCAAATTGATCTTTGAAACGATGGCGCCAGCTCATCTCGACCTACACGCAGACACAAACGACCTACCGGCCTTACTCACAAAGCCAGAGCGCCTTGAAGTCGGCACCATTTGACCGCGAGAAGGAGACGCGTCGATGAATCGTCACAAAGGAGGCATCGGCTCACGTCGCAGCTGAGCCGCACCAGGTGTTTGCGCTTCTCGACGACCAGACCAAGCTCGCCGGGCATACGGGCAAACCCTCGTCGATGATGGGCGGCGGGAAAATGACTTATGCGTTGGACGAGCAGAAAGGGCAGGCCGTGGGTTCGCACATCCTCGAGGATTGCCGTGTGCTCGTCGTAGGAGGCATCGAGCACGTTGAGCCGGGCCAGTTCCTCTTCGGTCAGCGGCACGGGGTCCACCGGGAGCCGGACCAACCCTTCGACGAGGTCGTGACTCGCATAGGGATCGAGGGGCGGCTTGATCCAGGCCAAGCCGTGCTCGGAGGCAAGAGCCTTGGCCTGTTCGTCCATCTTCGCGGCGGTGAGGCTTTCGAGCAGCGCGACATCGGCCTAGGCTTCGCTGTCCTCGTCGTCGAACAGTTCCCGCTCGATCCGGCCACCAGCAGCGAGATAGTCATCGCGCCCGACAAGCCGGGCGCGCGGGTCACTGCCACGGACGGTGCCCGTAAGAACCATCCGGCGGATCGAGTCGGGATTGGGGGCATAGTAGGCCGAAGAAATCTGCTCGAAGACCCGCGCCTGGATCTCCTGGTCCGAGGTTCCGCCATAAGCCTTGGCCATCTCGAGCGTGATCTCGCCCGAGGCCAGCGCCTCGAAGACAACCCGTGCCAGTCTGGCAAGGCGCAGACGGCCTTGACGAAGCGGACGGTGAGGCCGAAGCGGCGGGCAACGCCCTCGACCGAGGCCCCGCCATCGATCAGCGCAGCAAAGACCTGGGCTTCGTCGGCGGGATTCATCGCCAGACGGTGGAAGTTCTCGGCAAGGCTGGTCTCGATTGCGGCCTCGGCGGTGTCTTCGAGCACCAGGCAGGTCACTTCGTGGTCTTTGGACAGAACTTTGTCCTCGGCCAGCGCCAGCATGGCCTTGCGGCGGCGTTCGCCGGCCTCGACCTCGAATTTGCCTTTGGCACAGGGGCAAACGATGAGATTCTGCAACAGCCCGCGCGCAGCGATGCTGGCCTTGAGCTCGGCATCGGCTGCTGGATCTGAGTGGCGACGGACATTGCGGGGCGACTGAACGAGCTTGTTCAGAGGGATCGTCTTGATCATGGGACATACTCCTGACTGCGAGCCCGGCGCATCGACCATCGACGCCCAAATGGCTCATTCAGGCAAAGCCCCCTCCACTCTCAAAAGCGCATTGGGAGCCGAAGGCTGACAGGCGGCTATTGGGCTTAGCCGTCAACAATAGGTCTGCTTAAGTGAATGGCCGAAATTCTCTTTCTGCCGCCAAAAGCTTCCTCTCAATACAGTGCTTATTACCGGTCACAGGGCACAGCAAATTAGCGACTGGGGTGGCCTGACAGACGGCATCACCTCGTTCGCCCTCAACCCGCCGGCTCAAATGCTTGCTTACTTGGTCTGACGCCGGCGCTTGCCCTGCCCAATGAAGAACAGGCGCTTGGCGTACTCGGTGGCTGCGGCATAGGCGGCCACCAACGCGATGCTGAAGACAATAAGTTGCCATGTGGGAGTCTCGAAGCTGAACAGTCCGTCGAACCCGGGAATATGCGGCAAGGCAACGGCGACTACCGCCATGATCGCCGTGCTCGCGGCCAGCAAAGTGCTCGGCCTGCTGCGCCAACTCTGCCGCCGGGTCCGCAAGACAAGCACCACCACCAGTTCGGTGAGTAGCGAAATAGTGAACCAGACCGTCTGGAACATCGCTGCATCGGTGCGGAACACCCAGCGCAGCGCGCCAAAGGTCAGCAAGTCAAAACAGCTGCTGACCAGCCCGAACACGATCATGAAGCGCTGAACTTCCTTGATCGACCAGCGCTGCGGCACCTCGACATGCTCGGGATCGACATTATCGGTCGAGATGGTGATCGAGGGGATATCAGAAAGGAAATTGTTGAGCAGGATCTGCTTGGGAAGCAGCGGAAGGAACGGCAGAAAAGGCGTTGCCAGCGCCATACTCACCATATTGCCGAAATTGGCGCTGGTGGTGATCGAGATGTATTTCAGCGTGTTGGCAAAGGTCCGCCGCCCATCGATCACGCCCCGGCGCAGCACATCGAGATCGCGGTGAAGCAGGACGATATCGGCACTTTCGCGCGCTACATCGACTGCTTTATCGACTGATATGCCGACATCGGCCAGACGCAAGGCCGGAGCGTCGTTGATCCCGTCACCCATATAACCGACGGCATGACCCCGGTGTTGCAGCGCGCGGATGATCCGCTCTTTCTGCTGGGGGTCGATCTCCGCAAATACCGATGTCTTGCCGGCGCGGGCGCGCAGAGTGTCGTCAGACATTTGCGCAATCATGTCGCCGGTGATGATCGAGGCGGGATCGAGCCCTACCTGGGCAGCGACATGCGCAGTGACATGGCGATTGTCGCCACTGATGATCTTGGTTGCGATGCCAAGCGCGGCAAGGTCCCGGATCGTCTGAGCGACCTGCGGCTTGGGCGGATCGAGAAACATCAGCAGGCCGAGCAGGGTCAGACCGGTCTCATCGGCGCGGGCAAAGCGCGTCTTGCCTGACAGACTGCGATCGGCAACCGCCAGCACGCGAAAGCCTGCCTCGCCCTTCGCCTGGAACAACAAATCGATCTGCTTGCGCAGTTTCGTGCCGAGAGGTTTCACACCCTTGCCGGTGCGAACGTGGGTGCAGATCGCCAACACTTCGGCAAATGCGCCTTTGGTAATCATCCGACACTGCCCTTTGGCAGCCGGCTCGCTAACAAGGATGCTCAGTCGCCTCCGGACAAAGTCGTAAGGGATCTCGTCGAGCTTCCGCGCCTTGCCCGTGTTCAACTTTACTGCTTTGCCAGCCGCGACGATGGCTTCGTCGAGCGGGTTGGCGATGCCGGTTTCAAATGTCGCATTGAGGAAGGCCGCCTGCATCACATCGTCCGAAGGAGCGCCGGTACAGTCGATTGCCGATTCGAGCAGCACCGTGCCATCGGTCAGCGTGCCGGTCTTGTCAGTGCAGAACACCTCCATGGAGCCGAGGTTTTCGATGGCATCGAGCCGCTGCACGATAACGCCGCCTGCGGCAAGGTGGCGGGCACCGGCAGCCAGCGTTACGCTGATGATAGCCGGAAGCATTTCTGGCGAGAGGCCCACCGTCAGAGCCACGGCAAACAGCAGCGATTCGACGATCGGGCGGCCCATTAGCTGATTGATCGTCAGCACGGCCAGCACGATGACGATCATCACCCGCACCAGCATGGCGCCGAAATGGCGAATGCCTCGGGTAAATTCGGATTCCTCGTCTGCCGTGCCGACCTGCCGGGCAATCGCCCCGAACTCGGTCTGTGTGCCAGTCTTGAAGACCAGCATGGTCGCTGTCCCGCTGCGCAGCGATGATCCGGTGAAGAGCACATTGGTGCGCTCCTCGATCTGGGCATCGACGGGCAAGACACCAGCGGACTTCTCGACCGGCAGCGATTCCCCGGTCAGCGCCGACTGGGTCACCAGGCAATCCTTGGCGGCCAGAATCAGCCCATCGGCGGGAACGAGATTGCCGGCTGACAGCTCAACGATATCCCCGTAGACGATTTCTCGCACCGGGATATTGGACAGCTTGCCACCGCGCAGCACCCTTGCCTTGAGTGCGAGTCGGCTCCGCAGTGCGGCGACGGCTTTGGAGGCGCGATATTCTTGTGTGAAACTGAGCAATCCGCTGCCGCCGACAATTATCAGGATGATCGCGGCATCGAGCCAGTCCCTGAGCAGCAGCGAAATGCCCGCCCCGAACAGCAGGATCAGCGCGAGCGGGCTCTTGAATTGCCGTGCAAACAGCAAGAGCCCAGGCAGATGCTGTGTCTCGCCAATAGCATTGGCCCCGTCGCGGTGGAGCCGCGTCGCTGCCTCTGCCTTGCCAAGTCCGGTTGCAGCCCCGCCACAGGCGGAAAGCGCCTGATCGACTGACAAGCTCCAGAAGGCTTGGATCATGGCATCTCCCATTCAGGTGTTGGGTTGCTCCGTCTTCAGGTAGGAAATGGTCGCTTCAATGTCGTGCTTGGTAACTCGCAAATCGCGCGCGGCAATCTTATCGCTACCCATCGGAATCCTCCCGAAGTTCTGTCCTGCTGAATGCACAGTTTCCTCACGGGAAAGTTCCATTCATCCACGGCAGCGGGACAGTTTACAGGCACTCTCGGTAGCGGCGCTATCTCGTTAATCTGCAAAGCTGAGCCAACCATGTGGTGTAGAAGAATCCATGGCCGTAATTGAATGGGATTACCTTGACGTAAGTGGCAGGCTCCAGGATTTGCTGTTCATTTGGGTGCTCAGGCGCGCTTCGCCGCCGCCAATAGGACTGGAGGAGCGATGCAGCCATTTCGCTGCGAAACGGAATGGCGTCATGCGCGACTACCAGCCAGGCGGCCCGTCGCACTGCGGCGGCGACCATTTGATTGTCCTCAAACAATTTCGACTGGAGTCACGGCATGTGTGGTGGCCAAGATCTTGCGGGCGCTCATCTTGGGGAGCGATTGCACGCATCGCCATACGCACATCTACTGAAGGTTGCCCGCTGGCCCATTCGATGTTCATGGCGTTCCCAATCAGCTCGCCGATTTTCCAAGAATGGAATGAGTCCTATTTTTGGCAGGCTGAACCGTCAAAAAATAGGACCCGGGATCAGTCGATGCCGGGTACCCTAGGTCCAGTTCTCGTTGCTGGGAACTGCGGGTCGCAAGTTGATTGACCAGAACCTCAGCATCCCCGCAAATCCGGTATTCTAACTAACGCGATGCTGACGCCACATCCATGGCCGCTAGGCTGGACCCGTCCCCCGGTTCCTGGGGTGAGGGTTCGATTGGGTATACCTCAGGAGTGCGATCCGGTTCGATCCGCGGCTGTTCGATCGGTAAGTAATCCGGTTGCTCATCTGGGTGGCGGAATGGGTATTCGGGCGGCATGGGAGGACTGTCCGGATTTTCCTCTGGCGGGCGTTGCTGGCTGCGCGCGCGCATACTGACCGGCATTATGCGTGATGCGCCGAAACTGCGCGCAGCGTCTCGGTGCAGATCGATTGCGAAGTATGTGCGGCAACGTCGCCCAGGCTCAGCATCCCGACCATGCGCTTCTTGTGGTCGATTACGGGCAAGCGGCGGATCTGCTTTATTTCCATCAGCCGCACGGCATCTTCAATGTCCTCGTCCGCCACGCAATAGGTAATCGGACCGGTCATCACGTCGCGTGCAGTCAGCTGAAGTGGGTCGCAGCCTTCGGCAAAGCCGCGCACGGCGATATCGCGATCGGTTACCATGCCGATCAGCCTGTCGTTTTCGCCCACCGGCACAGAACCGACATCCTCGCTGCGCATCATTGCCGCCACCATCGCGATCGGTTCATCGGGCAACACCCAGACTGTGCCTTTATGCATGACATCTCTGACTTTCATGGCTCGCCTCCATCGAACTGATTCGAAGAGCCCAAGCATGACGCCGATCCAGCAGCAGCAACTTGCGCTGGCTCAAGTGCTCGCCGGTTTGTTATTCAGATAGGTAGATTACCCGAATGCGACGCTGCCCTCAGGCTGCCTATGGTGGCATCCCGACCAGAGGAATTTGCTGATGCTGATCGTTTCCCAGCGCGCGTTTGCCATCGACGTGATCAAGGACGCCGGATGTGGCGAGACACTTTTCTGGGAGGGAGATCCGTGCACGCATGTCATCGAACTGCGATCCGGCATTGTCCGCGGGTTCAACATTTCCGAAGAAGGCGAGCGGCAGGTGACCGCATTCTTTTTCGCCTGCGACCAGATTGGCATCCCGGTTTGCACCTTCTACCGCTATTCAGCGGAGGCAGTCTCGGGCGTCAGCTACATTTCTCACCCGCGCGAGCGCTGGTGCGATGCCATGATCGAGAGCTATCGGCGCGACGGGCATCTTCTCCGGACAATCGGGGCCGAACAGGACCCGGTATTCCGGCGGGGCATGTTGATCGGCCGCAATGGTGCGCTCGCCCGCATTGCCGCATTCCTGACATCAATCGCCGATCGCCTTGAGCCCGACGGCGACGGCCTGCGCTTCCCGGTACCGCAGCGCGATATCGCGGCCTATCTGGCGCTGACACCCGAGACCGTCTGCCGGTCGCTCAAGCGACTACGGGAGCTTGGCGTGATCGAAATCCGCAGCCACGATCGGCTGATTATTCGCGACCGGTCAAGACTGGAGCTGGCGGCACACAGTCAGGTTGGTGATTGAGTCTCAGATGGATTTCATCGGTGCGGCCAAGTGACAGGACAGCAATTCGATCGATAGACTTCCCGGCAGCTGCAACAGGAGTGAGTGCGATGAAAATCGAACCGGTAAAGTTTGGCACCGCCACAGCCATTGTGGTTGGCATCATTTGGGCGCTGTGCGGCCTTCTCGTTTTCTCGATGCCGGGCGGCATGATGCGGATGGGTGGCCACATGGGTTACGCCGACTACGGACACAGTTTATGGTTTCTAAACTGGGGCGGGTATTTTTTTGGGCTGGTTACATGGCCGATCATTGCGGGGATGTTCACTGGGGCGCTTGCTGCGATTTACAATCGGTTGCTTGGCTGAGCGAGCACCAACTTGCCAAAAACAGGAATCCTGCGACGCCAGCATGGAATTTGGCGTAGGCTTACCCCGCAAATGTTACCTCTCGGAACCTGTAAGGCAGACTTGCGGCATGGCGCAGAGCGGGCTTTTTGACCGGCAGGCACATCGCTTGATGCGGGCTTGCGCCAACGGGCGGTGGCGGAGCGGCTTCAGGCAGACTTCGGGCTGATTTCCTTGGCAAGATGTTCTTGCACCAACCAGATTGGAAGCGCATTTTGACCATCCATCACTCTCCTCTTGAACATCGATATTCCATGTTCGCGCTGACATTTGCAGTCATAATCGGTCTGGTCCTGTCTTATCTTGTTGCCCTGCCTTTCCTTCCGGCACTTGTCTGGTCGTTGACGCTGGCCGTGCTTTTTGCGCCGGTTGAACGCCTGTTGCGTTCGAAAATAAGGATGTCCTGTGTCTCGGTGCCCCTGACTATGGCGCTGGCCGCGCTCATGATCGTTTTGGCGGCGGGTCTGGTTGCAGGCGCGTTGGGCGCGCAGGTTGTCAAAGGTGCCGGCTTGATCGGGGCCATGCTCTCCGCAGAAAGTTGGCTGGAAATTGCTCGCAGGCATCCCGCGTTGGCACCGGCCATTCAGTGGGCCACCAGCAACATCGAACTGCAGCAATTGCTGCAATCATTCGCGGCCCAGCTTGGAACATGGGGTGCAGGCCTTATCCGCGGGTCGGCATCAGGGGTCGTGAACCTCTTGTTGACCTTTTATTTTCTTTTCTACCTGCTGCGCGACAAGGAAATGATCCTTGCTGCAATCAGTCGTTTGGTCCCGCTATCCGATGTGGAATTCCGCATTCTGGCCAACCGAATGGTTCGCACCATCTTTGCCTCGATCTATGGCACTGCGGCGGTCGCCTCGCTGCAGGGCGTGCTTGGTGGTTTGATGTTCTGGTGGCTTGATTTGCCTTCCGGTATTCTGGGGTGTGATCATGGGGCTGCTCGCCATAATACCGTTTCTCGGAGCATTCGTTGTCTGGATGCCCGCAGCGATTGCACTCGCACTGGATGGACAACTGCTTTCGGCGTTGATGTTAACGCTATGGGGCATGATCGTTGTCGGCCTGTTCGACAACATAGTTTATCCTATCCTCGTGGGTCGTCAGCTTGCGATGCACTCCTTGCTTTCTTTCATCGCTATTATCGGCGGTTTATTTCTGTTTGGCACCTATGGCATCGTACTTGGGCCATTGATCGTAGCCGGATCTCAAACTTTGCTCGAACTTCTGCAGTGCAGACTGGATGTGGAGCAAGCTGAAAGCCCGGCGATCAACTAGGGGCACCCTATGTTAATGAAGCGGGCGGCACCTGCATCTGCGGCTCGAGCGCTTGCTCCGCGATGAAAGCTATCCGCAGTGCTTGGGACAGGCTGCGGACGCGCAGTTTTTCCATCATGTTGGCGCGGTAAATTTCCACTGTGCGCGGAGAAATACCCAGATCGTAGGCGATGGTCTTGTTGGGATTGCCGGCGACCAACCCATTAAGTACGTCGCGCTCGCGCCCGGTCAGGCTGGTCAACCGCACCTTTGCCTCGCCTGCTTTCAGATCCTTGCCATGATTGTGATCGAGCCGGGCATATGCCTCCTCGATCGCGCTGAGCAGCGCTTCCTTTTCGTAGGGCTTTTCGATGAAGTTGACGGCCCCCGCGCGCATCGCTTTTACTGCATCACCGACTTCTCCGTGTCCGGTGAGTATTACGACTGGCATATCGATCCCGCGTTTGCCCATCTCCTGCTGGACTTCGAGACCATCCATCTCGGGCATGCGGACATCGAGCAGCACGCAGCCACGATCCGCGTTCTTTGCTTCTTTGAGGAAGGCGACCCCCGAGACATAGGACTCGACCCGGTAGCCTGCGTGCTTGAGCATGAAAGCCGCCGAGCGGCGGACGGAATCATCGTCATCGACCACATGGACCAGTTTTTCAGCTGCCATCCAAGCTCTCCCGGTAAGCGCGCGTCAGGGTGAATTTGAACACGGTACCACCATAGTCACCGGCTTCCATGGACAATCGCCCTCCATGCGCCTCGATTATGGTGCGGCAGATTGATAGACCCAGTCCCATACCTTGCCCCTTGGTACTGGTGAAAGGTTGAAACAGGGTTGCCTGGATATCGGGCGTAATGCCCGGACCGGTGTCGCTAACCGAAATTTCAACTTTCTCCTCGCCGCATGGGTGGGCGCGGATCATCAGGTGTTTATCGGGAGATTCTTCCATGGCCTCAACCGCATTGCGCATGAGGTTGAACATCACTTGCTGAATCTGGATGCGATCGGCGAGGACATTTTCGATCCCGGGATCTATCTCGATCCACCATTGAACCCCTTTCTCCCTTGCACCGACAAGCCCGAGTGTCGTCGCGTCATTGATCAGATCACCGAGCGACAGGATACGCGTGTCAACCTCTCCCTTGGCAACAAAATCCCTCATGCGCCGCACAATCTGGCCGGCTCGCACGGCCTCCTTTGCCGCCTCATCCAGCGCTTCGCGGATTATATCGCGGTCAACTTCAGCCTCACGGTCGATCATGTCGCGGCCGGCTGAAACGTAGTTGGCGACTGCCGTGAGCGGCTGGTTGAGTTCATGCGCAAGCGCCGAAGCCAGCGTTCCCACTGCGCTCAGCCGCGAGGCATGCGCCAGATCGGCTTGCACCCTATGCAGTTGGGCCTCAGCTTCGACCCGTTCGGAGAGATCGCGGACGAAGCCCGTGAAGACCCGGTGTTCTCCCGCGCTGGCGTCGCCAACCGATAGTTCCATTGGAAAAACCATGCCATCGCGGCGTATGCCTTCGACTACCCGGCCGATGCCAATGATGCGCTTTTCGCCGGTCTGGAGGTAGCGAAGCAGATAGTTATCGTGCGCCTCGCGGTGGGGCGAGGGCATCAGCATGCTGACATTGCTGCCGAGGACATCCGCTTCAGCATAGCCGAACAGTCTCTCGGCCGCGGCACTGAAAGAGGTGATCCGCCCGGCTTCGTCTATAACCACCATGGCATCGGGAACTGTATCGAGAATGGCATGAATCAGTGACTCACCATCCGCGACCACACGCGCACTCAGCTCACGATCGCTGATATCACGGGCTGTCATGACAACTCCAGCCACTCCGCCGTCGAGATTTTGAAGCCGCGCCATCCTGTACTCGACTATCCGGCGAACACCTGCCAGATTGTTGACTTCGATCCGAAGTGGCACAGTGGCTCCGCCGTTGCCGCTCACGGTTTCCTGAAAGTGCTTTTGAAATGCCGGAAGGCTCTCTGGCGCGACCATCGCCAGCGGTGACCGGTTCGGGATTTGATCGAGCGTGCTGACACCGATCATGGCCAGCCCAGCGGGATTGAGTTCTACCAGACGGTAATTGCAATCCATGATCGCCACGGCATCCGGCAGCGTTTCCAGGACGGCGTTGAGATAAGCCATCCGGTCAAATGTCAGTCCGCCGGTCTTCGTCTCCACAGGGTAACAACCTCCCTTCAACGACTTACGCTATCTCGCACGCGTTGTCATCCGCGCTGCTCAATAATGATCCGTAGGGGACCCATCTGATTTTTCGCAGGGCAGCGTCGCTCTAGCGAATGCTGGCTGATTCCAAATCAGCGCCTGATTGCAACGCTGCAATCTGTCACTGAGCTCTGGTGACAGGCCGTCCCCGCACTCCCCCCGCGGCGGCGGCCTGTCACCATCCACTCCATTGCATTGAAATCCTGAACGGTCAGGCCTTGTCGGCAAACAACAACCGGCCAGGGCCGAGCCGCGCCATGACTTGCGCCAGATCGGCTTGCGACACCGCTAAGCAGCCCTGGCTGCGGCCGATCCGGCCCTGCTCGCTGGCCATCTCGCTGCTGACATAGGTCGCAGCGTGGATCACAATGGCGCGGCTTTCGGCGGCGCTGTTTTCCGGATCGAGACCGATCAGTTTACGCGAATGGCCGTGCTTGCCCGAATAGGTCTGACCGGTGAGGAAGCTACCGTTTGACGAAGCGTTTGAGCCCGGGCGGTTCGAGAAGCGTTCGAGCCAACCGGTGTTGCCAGGGTCTGACCCCCGGCCATGCGCAACCAGCAAGGTTGTCGTGCCGCCGCCGACAAGATCGACAAGGTGTAATCGCGGCTCGTGCGAGGCGGCCGAAAAGTCGACCACCGCAACCATATCGCGGTGCACAATGCCATGATAAGACAAGGTTTCCCGTGCTCGCTGCATCAGGTCGCTGTCAATTCCGCCGGTTACAGCTGACAAAGTTGCTGCGCCCGGTGTGCCTATTGTGCGAGGCGAGTGCGCTCCGACCATGCCAAATGCCGGGTACAGGGCGGCGCCGCTTGCAAGCGCTGCGCCCAAAAATGATCGTCTATTCAATGTTATACTTCTGGAAAATGAATGGGGTTAGCCTCTAGGTAATAGCCCTGATTGCCGCATTCAATGGGGTCGCCAACAGTCGTCGCGATGAGAAACCGCTTCGTCCCATTCGCTGCGCTGCTGCTTTGTGCCGCAGCCTCCCCCGCGCAAAGTCCTGAACTTTCCTGGACACCGCAGCAGTTGGAACAGCTGCGGACGTGGCTGAAATCAGCACCGCTGGAGGGCCTGACGCTGCCACGCGAACTGGATCTGGCGTTGGCCAACGCCTCGCCGTCTGCGACCGCACTTGGCCTCGCACATGTCCATCTCTTCGGCAGCGCAAGCCCACCCCAGCGGGCGGGATGGAACATCCAGAGCAATGACGGTGCAATCGATCTGCCGGCGCTGCTCGCCGCGGCACTGATCCGCAATGACCTCGACGGCTTCTTTAAATCGCTCCGGCCCCGCAACCCGCAATACGAGGCGCTGCGACTGGCGCTGCTCAGCGAAACCGATCCGGGCAAGCGGGCAAATCTGATCCGCAACCTTGAGCGCTGGCGCTGGATGCCGCTCGATATGGGGCATCGTTACCTGCTGGTGAATGCGCCGGGTTTTGAAGTCGGCCTGTGGGAGAACGGCCGCAAGGTTGAACACTGGCGAGTGATCGTCGGCAAGCCGAAGACGCCGACGCCGGTGTTTTCGGCCGTCGTCACCGGGGTTATAGTCAACCCATGGTGGGATGTGCCGTCGAGCATCGTCGCCGAAAGCGTCGGGCGGCTGACGCGCACCAGTCCGGCGAAGGCGCGGCAGCGCGGTTATGTCTGGGGCGGCGGATCCTATCGCCAGCGGCCCGGGCCGGGCAATTCGCTGGGGCTGATGAAGCTGGTCATGCCGAATCCCTACAACGTCTATCTGCATGACACACCCACCAAGGCGCTGTTCGAGAAACTGGTCAGGGCCTTCAGCCATGGCTGCATCCGCGTTGACACTGCACTGGAATTTGCTGCGCGCCTGCTGGGCCGCCCGGTCGATGCCGAGGTGGCGCGGGGCAGCACAGTAACCCTGCCGATCGCCGACCCGCTGCCGGTCTATGTCACCTATTTCACTGCCGATGTTTCAGATGCTGGCTCGGTCGAATATTATGGTGACATCTATGGCCGCGATGCGAGGATGGTTGGCGGCCATAAACCCGCGCCAAATAGCCCGGATCGATCCGTCAAACAATAAGGCCAAGTAACGACCATTCGGCTTCCGTAGCATTACCTATCGCGGCGGCAGCTTTCCTCATTTTAACATGACAGCCAGAGCCATTATTCGCTGATGGAGGACACTGACGATCAAACGACAGCATGTGAGATCGGCATTTCTCTCGCTTTCAACTCGATTCCTGCCCAAGAATATCACTAGGGGCTAGCTCACGGTAATAGATTGTCGTGGCGACATCTCGAATTTTGGCGCGGATGGAGGGCTGGCCAATGTTAAAATCCGGTTTCACGCGGTGTCCGAAGTCATTCCTGCGATTGAACGCAGCGGCCTGCTGATCGCCGATATCGAGATCTTGCGCCTGCATTACGCTGAGACTTTGCGACATAGGGAAAAGCGTTTTGCCGCCCACCGTACTGAAGCATACAAATTGAACGGTGAACAATTCTACCGGATGTAGGAATTTTATCTTGTCTCGGCCGAAATGAGTTTCCGCAACGCGCGGTTGATGGTGTTTCAGATTCAGCGTGCGCACAAGCGCGATGCGGTATCTTTGACGCGGGACCATGTCACGCAATTCGAATGCAAAATGTCGCGCTTCGGTCATCTGCCAATCAAAGACGTTGCCTGATCGATATCGCCATCTTTCATAGGTTTCAACATCCGGTTTCGGTTGCCCACAAAGTCTAACGGTCACGCTTTTTTATTGACGTGGAACAGCGTTGACCCAAGCACTGGGAACCGGCCTGACTGTGCAAAAGGAAACGGGCCCCACTCGGCAGAAGGGGCCCGTCTTTTCCCTCGGGGTCGCGTCGAGGGAGAGTTGAATTCAGACAACCATGATGTTGTCTTCCACGCGACTGACGCCCGGTGCCGACCAGGCCGCGCGTTCGGCGATCTGGCGCTCGTACCAGGCATGGACTTTGCCGCTGAGCCGGACGGTATTGCCATCGGCAGCCACTGTGATCGTACTCGCGTCGAGATCGGCATTGCGCCAGAAGGCGGCGATGATCCGATCCTTGACATCGGCGCGCGAAGGCACCGCCTTGATCCCGATCTGGTTGCGCACGCCCTTGACGCCGGAAATTCGCGAGACGAGATCGCCGGCCGATTTGCGCTCAAAATAGCCATCAACGGTGCCAGTCAGCGTTACCCAGCCATGTTCGACTTTGACGTCGATCTTGTGCTTGGGAATCAAAGCGCTCCAATCGAACATGTCGGCGATGCGCTTGGCGATCTCGGGATCGGCGGTCTTTGCGTCGCTATCCAGACGGACCTCAATTTCCTCGGCTAGTCCGCGCACACCTTTGACACGGCGTGCAGCCTTTTCCGCAGCGATCTTCTCGGCGTAGCTGGCGACGAAGCCTGACAAGGTAATCACCCCGTCTTTGGCCGCAACGCCGACATTGGCGTGGTGGACACGCGGCTCCCATTGCAGCTCATCCATGACGTCTTGTTGCAATTGGCTATCGGACTTCATGAGTGGTCTCCTCGAAATTGATGTGATCCGCCTCGCTCCGGTCGCTGGCATTTGAGACAAATTGGCTGTGCCAAGAAATCGGGAACCCTCCCTAAGGACAATCCCTTATCGCCCTCGGCCCGCTCCAATGCATGCTTGAGCGCGGCGACAGTGCGTTCACGGGCGGAATCGGAAGGCAGCGTGCGCAATCGGTCGGCAAGTCCGGATCCAGATCGGCGAAACTGGAAATCCAATCTAGCAGGGCAATGCAAGTGCGGGCGTCGGCGCGGGGCCGTCCAACTTGCTTGGGCTCCTGACTGGTCTTCTATTCCCAGGCGCTGCCAAGCTCGGGAACAATGACTGGGGCAAGTTCGACCGTCCGGCCAAAGTCCTCTGATAGCACGGTGAATGGTTCTGCTTCGCAATGCACGAGGAAGATCGAGCCTTTGTAGGGAGCGCGCGCTTTGAGCCAATTGAGCAGCTCGACCGGTCGGCATGGGTCGAATAAGGATCGAGACTGCGGATCTCTGCCTTAACCGCCACGTCGTAGCCTGAGATCCGCACATGGTGGGCTCCGTCGCGAAGCACCGCCCCGAGCGTTCCCCTGACCTGATAGCCAACCAGCAGCACACGCGATTGCCGGAAGGGCAGGTTGCGGAGCAGATGGGGGCGGATGCGGCCACCCTGGCATATGCCCGATCCAGCCAAGATCACCGCTCCGGTAATTCTGTTCAGCTTCTTCGAATCCGCGACTTCGTGAGTGAAGCATAGGTTGGGGTGATCGAGGAGATCATAACCGCTGGGCCGTTGGCGCATCGTCGCAAGCGTAACCCGCTCGGCCAGCGGCGAATCGACGAAGACGTTGACCGGGCCCAGCCGCTTCGCTTCAAACAGGGCGACGAAGTCTTCCAGCACCACCTGGGTGCGTTCGACGGCAAAGGCCAGGATCAGCAGATTGCCGCCCCGGTCCAGCACGTCCTCGACGTGGCAAGCAAGCTGTTCGCGGCGGTCGCTGACCAGCACCGGTTCGCGATCGCGGTTGCCATAGGTGGATTCGCACAGGACGTGGTCGTAACCGCCCAGTTCGGCACCGGCACAGCAGATAGCGCCGCCATTGCCGACATCGCCCGAAACCAGGATGCGCTGGCCAGCCAGCTTCAGTTCTACCGACGCAGAACCGACTATACGTCGTGTATCCCGCAACCGGAAGCCGTTGCCCTTGCCAAGATCGTACCAATAACAATAGCGCGTCGCGCGCAGGAAGCCGAGGCAAGCTGCGACATCCTCGACCGAGTAGAGCGGTTCGAAGGCCTTCAGCCCCGCCCGGTCAGGCCGGCGGCTGCGGCGCTCAGAGTCGACCGCCTGGAGCTTTGCCGCATCAAGCAGCAATGGCTCGATAATGTCGGCGGTGGCATGACCCGCTGACTGTCCCTGCAGCCCCGTGGAAGCGGATTTCGACGGTATCCATTCACCTCTTGCCGCCTTGCGCCAAGTTCGACAGGGCTACCGTGCCAGCACCAGCGGAAGTGCGCATTCCTTGAGCAAGTTCCGCGTCACCCCTCCGAACAGCATTTCGCGCGCGCGGCTATGGCCATACGCGCCCATAACCAGGTAACTCGCGCCCAGCGATTGCGCCGAGGCGACGAGCCTATCATCGACCGATTGCGTTCCCTTGGTCTCGCGGATCATCTCGGCATGAACATCGTGGCGAGAAAGATATTCGGAGGGACTGAGCGGTGGGAAATCGAAGTCCTTGTCCTCATCGACAGTGACAATATGAACTGCCGAGGCCTGTTTGAGCATCGGCAATGCCGCGCGCAAAGCGTTCGCCGCCTCGAAGCTGCGATTCCAGGCGACGACGGCCGGGCCAAGCGGATCGAAGCGCTTCTGATCCTTCGAACAAACCAGCAGCGGCGTGTGAGATGATTTCAGCATCTGGCCGATGATCGACATCGGTCGATAGGCCGAGTTCTGGCTGGGCTGCGACCGGCCAACTACGATCAGATCGGCAAGCGCGCCGTGATCCACCAGAGCTGAAACAGGATCCGAAGTTTGTCGCTCGTACGACCAGGCAACATCTTCTGTTCCCATATGCGCCTCGATCCGGGCCCGCATCGCCGTCTCGTGTTTCTCAAGCCGGTCGAGCAAGTCGGTCATGACGTAAGCACCGCCAAAGGTCTCGAAGCCGACAAAGGCGCTCATCGGTGTGACATGCATGCAGGTGAGGTGCCCGCCTGATGCGCGGGCGATGGCAAGTGCCACCTGCAGGCGCGCTTCAAGTCCTTCATCATCCTGAATGTGGAGCAGCACGGATTTCATGCCACCCTGGCGGCTCGATGGCGCTGCAGCATGGCGCAACTCTGGTTGGAGCATCACGGATGTCATCGTCGTTCTCCTGAAGCTACTCTGGCGTTGTGAGACAGCAATTGAGGTAAAGCTTAACCTAACTGTGAAAGCAGCTTTATCAGGGACAATACGGAGCAAGCCTGGATGCATCAGTCGCCGTCTTTTCCATGCGCGTGCATCCGCTCCGGCCAGCGCTTGCGATGCCCTTCGCTGTTTTCGTTGTTGCCGATCAGCGAACTGGAGACGGGATCAATGCCGATGCCGCCAAGAATGTTACGGTTGTAGCTGCGCACACTGTGAACCCCGAAATAGGCCCGGTAGAAAAAGGCGGGCATACCATGGTGACGACAACCCGCACGGACGGGCCTTCGAGCAGCTTTGCTAGGTATTTGCCCTCGCCTCAATCAAGCGCGATTCCCGGCCGCAAGACCTGCTCCCGATAGGATTTGAGCAGCACAGGCATGTCGCCGAGCCACAGAGAATAGAGGAACACCAAGTGATCTGCCCATTGGGTGGCATCCTGCCCCGGCTGGACGACCTAGGTGCGGGCTTGATTGGACGCTCCTCGCGAGTTCTGAGGATCGGCACGTCGAGGCCGCCGAGCGCAATCGTTCGCACCTCATGGCAATACTGCTTTGCACCACCGCCATATTCCGTTGCTAGAGCGTGGACCAAACGTGCTGGATCGGGGTCCGGGCGCACCCACTGTCAATTGATGCCACGGCGAAGGGAAACCGCGACCAACCGAACCTCAACTCTGGCAGCCTACGTGCTATACCTGATTGCTGCGCAATTGAGCGAGTTTCAATGGTAGCGTGGGATCAGGCATTGCAGTCGAACAATGGGGAGGTTCCTTGCACTTTGAAGGGATTTGCCGTGGAACTTGCGCCGCTCTTGCCCTCGCCTGCTCCCGAACACCTTCAAGAGGTTCGTTTGCCTGCCGTGCCGGGACAGCGAGTCAATCGCATCGCCCTGATCGGCAATCACCTGCCACGGCGCTGCGGTATCGCTACCTATACAACTGACATCGCCTGCGCGATAGCGACGCGTTTCCCTGCCATCCAGATCGATATCTGGGCGATGAACGATGACGGCAAGCGTTATGTCTATCCGGATCGAGTCGCCGGCACGATCGAGCAGGACGAACCCGCATCGTATCTCGACGCCGCGCGGGCGATTACCGCATGCGGTGCAGATATGGTGTGGATCCAACATGAATTCGGCATCTTTGGCGGCAGTGCGGGTGATTTGATCCTGAATCTGATCGACCGGATGACCGTACCTGTAGCCGTCGCCATACATACCGTTCTTGCCGATCCGGACCGCGACCAGCGCCGTGTCACCCTCGCGCTGATCGCGCGCTGTGAGACGATCATTGTCATGGCCGAGGCGGCAAAGGTTCTGTTGATCGACAAATACGGTGCCGATCTCGATCAGGTGATCGTCATTCCACATGGCATTCCCGACCGGTCGTTCACCGACACCGCGCCGATGAAGGCGAAGCTTGGGCTTGAGGGTCGCGATGTCATCCTGACATTCGGCCTGCTTTCACCCGACAAAGGGATCGAGACGATGGTAGCGGCGATGCCGGCCGTCGTCGAACGCAATCCGAACGCGCTCTATCTGGTGCTCGGTGCCACCCATCCGCATTCCATTGCCCATAGCGGCGAGACCTATCGCGATTCGCTAACGGCGCTGGCGGACGATCTTGGGATTGCGGAACATGTCCGTTTCATCGATACTTTCGTCGAAGTCGATGAACTGTTGGACTACATCGCCGCCGCCGATATCTACGTAACGCCCTATAAGAACCCCGCGCAAGTGACCTCGGGAACGCTGGCCTACGCAGTCGGCCTCGGAAAACCGGTGATCTCGACTCCCTATGTCCATGCCCGCGAACTGTTGGGCAGCCAATATGGTCACCTTGTGGATTTCGGCGATAGTTCCGGTTTTGCCTCGGCGATCAACAAACTTCTGACAGACCCAACGGCCATGCTCGCTCTGCGCCAGCGGTGTTATGCACTTGGCCGGACAATGATCTGGCCGCGCCTAGCCGAGGCTTCGCTGGCACGGTTCGAGGAAGTCGCCGAACGCACCGCGAAGAAGCTGCTGCCGATCCGCCCGCCCGAGATACCCCACGAGCTTGGCATGAGTTCGATCGAGCGGATGTGCGATTCCACCGGCATGTTCCAGCACAGCATTCTCGACGTACCCGATCGCCGCCACGGCTATTGCATAGACGACAATGCACGCGCGTTGATGCTGGCCTGCCGCGTTCCGCGCATGGTGGGATATTGGACCCCTGTTTTTTCAGCATTTGTCGACCGCGGCTGGAACCCGAAAACGCGGCGCTTCCGCAATTTCATGGGTTTCGACCGGTCTTGGCGGGAAAGTGCTGGATCGGAAGACAGCTGTGGCCGCACGGTCTGGACGCTTGGGACTGTTGCCAACAGCGCGACCGATCGTAACCTTCGTGACTGGGCCTCCTTGCTCTATGATCGGGTCATCGAGCCACTGGCACGCATGCGCTCGCCGCGGGCGATGGCGTTCATGATGTTGGGGACCGCCCCTTTCGCCGAAACCACTCCCGCCGATCCGCAGCCACCGCTGCTGCTCGCGCGCTGGGGCGACGGGCTGATGGGACTCTGGAGCGAATATCGCAGGCCCGGCTGGGACTGGTTTGAGCCAGTTCTCGCCTATGACAATGCTCGGCTACCCGAAGCGCTGATCCGTGCCGGTCGCGCCATTGGTCGCGAAAATTTCATCCAGCGCGGGCTCAAGGCACTGAAATGGCTGATTGATCTGCAAACCACACCAGGCGGCCACTTCAGGGCGGTCGGCAGCGACAGCTTCGGGAGGATTTATGCGCCGCATTTGCCGTTCGATCAGCAGCCGCTTGAGGCATGGGCCATGGTCGACGCCTGCATCGCCGCGTACGACGCGACTGGCGATACCGCCTGGCAAGTTGCAGCGCGAAATGCTTACCAGTGGTTCCTCGGCAAAAACGAACTTGGCCTGGCGCTCGGCGATATTGACACCGGCGAATGTTATGACGGGCTGATGCCGACCGGAGTCAATCGCAACCGCGGGGCTGAATCGATCCTCGCTTTCCACCTAGCCACATTGGCCATCCAACGCCACCGGGGCAGCGAGTGCTGAACCTCCACCAGTCGCAAGTAAGACTACGAGCAGACCCCTCGCGCGTGGTGGTCCGCCCGTTCCACCTCGCCTGGAATGCTGTGGCGCCGCAGGGCAGGGTCAACCGGCTGGTCGATCAGGTCCGCGCCATGGACATGCGCACCGCGCGCACCGAGCTGGCGCTGGTGTTTCACGACTTCGAATCGCGCCACTGGCAGACCCACCAGATATTTATGCAGCGCTACGAGGAAATCGAGGCGCAGCTCGAGCTCGACGGCAGGCGCATCCGCGAAGAGAAGAAGCTGCTGATCGGTGCTTATTTCTGTCACGAATACAGTTTCGCCGCTGCCGCGCTGATGAATCCGTCGGTGACCATCCATCCCGATCAGAACGAATTGCCCGAAGGCGCGGTCAGGATCGTGCTGTCGCTGCGGGCAGTCGGCGAAGGTCACATCTCGTCGATCGTCTTCCGCGAGGGTGTTGTGCTGCCCGGCCGTCAGTTCGAACTGACGCCGCAACCGCATTGCATGACTGCTGCCAACACCGTCAATCCGGTTGCCAATCGCAACGACGGCGCGGTTACGGTGCATCGTCATCCCGATAGCAGCCTCAGCGGCACGGTGATATTCCCGGTGACCGAAGTGCAGCGCAACGGGCTGGAGGACTTACGGCTAACCCGCTTCAATGGCGGCTGCCTCGAAGAGGAATGGGTCGGTACCTATACCGCCTATTCGGGCCGCGACATCCGTTCGGAGCTGCTGCGTACCAGCGACTTCGTGAAGTTCGAACTGGTTTCGATTACTGGAAGCGCCGGGCGTGACAAGGGCATGGCGCTATTCCCGAAATGCGACGACGGTCGCTACCGAATGATCGGGCGGCACGATGGTCAGAACCTCTACCTGATGGAATCGGACGTCATCACCCATTGGGATGGGGGCGTCCCGCTGCTCAGCCCGCGCTTTCCCTGGGAGCTGATCCAGATCGGCAATTGCGGTCCGCCGATTGAGATCGACGAGGGCTGGCTCCTGCTGACCCACGGCGTCGGCGCGATGCGTAAATATTCGATCGGCGCGGTGCTGCTCGACAAGGACGATCCCTCGAAAATCCTCGGCCGCACTTCGCAGCCGATTCTTTCAGCCGCTGACGAAGACCGCGAAGGCTATGTCCCCAACGTCGTCTACAGCTGCGGCGGGATGCGGGTGGGAGAGGACATCTTCCTGCCCTACGGCGTCGCCGATAGCTCGGTCGCCTTTGCCTTCGTCGCGATCCAGGACGTGCTGGGTGAGATGTGAGCACAACGGACTGACCCTCCGCGAAACGTCGGTTCGCGTTGATGAAATCGGGCCGAATACAATGCCGCAAGCCAGGTGCCGAACGGCGCTGCGGATTGTCGGCGGGGTGCTGCGCGAGCCGATGATGGCGCGGCTATTGGCGGGCGGCGGGTCCTATTTGCTCGGCGACACGGCCGAAGCCTTGATCCTGCTTGCATTTGCCGCGTTTTCTGTCGCCGTTACTGTAGTTCAGGAAGCCCGGACCGAACATGTTTTGGAGGCCCTTCGCGACCTGTCAGACCCGCGCGCGCAGGTCAACAAAGGCAGCGAGCGTATGCGGATTGCTGGATGCGATGTCGTGCGCGACGATTTGCTGATCCTCGAACAAGGTGACCGGGTTCCAGCCGATGCCGTGCTGCTGGAGACGCATGACCTTCAGGTCGATGAACCGCTGCTGACGGAAGAATCAATCTCGGTGCATAAATTCTTGCAGACTGTCGGAAAAGGGGCTGCTCCGCAGAGGCCCGGCGGAGACAATCGGCGCTTCGTCTATTCCGGTTCGATGATCACAATGGGAAGTGGTCTGGCCGAGTCACCGCGACGGGAGCGTGTAGCGAGATCGGCAAGATTGGTGCATCACTGGCGGCGCTCGAACCCGAGGCGCCGCGCCTGCGGGCCGAAACCGCAAACATCGTGAGGCTGTGCGGTGCAGGCGGCGGCATGGTCGCGTTGCTCGTGGTGCTGCTCGACGGATGGCCGCGCGGCGGCTGGATCGACGCGGTGCTCGTCGGAATCACCACCGGCATGTCGATGCAAGCCGAGCCCCGGGGCGAGCTGGAGCAATACGTCGGACACCCGCTGGCCGATGACGCTGCGCTGGCTGAAGCGGCCTTGCAGATTGTGCGTTCGGGGCTGGCCAGCCACGTCGCCATAACGCTCGGCCACCTCAGCGCGCTGCTGGTTTCCGCAGAGGGCGAGATGCGGCTATCGGTAATCGAAGTCGAGGTGCGCAGCGCGGTTGGCGCCGGTGGCAGCTTCCTGGGAGCCGCAACTTACGGCCTCGCGGCAGGCCAGAGCATCGAGGAGCCGTTCCGCCTTGGTCTCGCTGCAGGAACGGCAGCAGTGATGTCGCCCGGAACCGGCCTGTGCCAACCGGCAGATGTGGAACGTTAGCTCGGCGAAATCAGGCCCTAACCGTCATCCTGCGGCGCGCCTGAGACTCCTTGCCACCGTTCCCCGCAAGCCGGCTCATCACGCCCAGCACGCTATCGGGATTGAGGCTGATGCTGTCGATCTTGCGCTCGATCAGCCACGCCGCATAGCTCGGGCGGTCGGAGGTTGCCTGACCGCAGATGCCGCATTTACGGCCATTGCGATGGGCACCTGCGATGGCCTGTTCGATCAGCCGCAGCACCGCCGGGTCTTCCTCGTCGAAAGAGGCGGCAAGAATCTCGGAATCGCGGTCGACACCAAGCGTTAGCTGGGTGAGATCGTTCGAGCCGATCGAGAAACCGTCGAACAGCTGCGCAAACTCGTCGATCAGCACCACGTTCGCCGGGATTTCGCACATGATGTAAATCTGCAGCCCGTTCTCGCTGCGATTGAGATCCTGGCGCGCCATGATGTCGAGCACCTGATTGGCTTCCGCAATCCGCCGGCAGAACGGGATCATGACCACGACATTGGTCAGCCCCATCTCATCACGCACGCGCTTGATCGCCTGGCATTCGAGTTCGAAGGCGGGCTGGTAGGCGGGATCGACGTAGCGCGATGCGCCGCGAAAACCGATCATCGGGTTGCTCTCGGCCAGCTCGAAATCGGCACCGCCCAGCAGCGAGGCATATTCGTTCGATTTGAAGTCCGACGTCCGCACGATCACCGGGCGCGGATAGAAAGCAGCGGCAATCACCGCGATACCTTCTGCCAACCGCGAAGCGAAATAGTCCGCACCGTCGCGGTATCCGGCGGTGAGTGCGGCAAGTTCGCGCCGCACTTTCGGCTTGGTCACCCGTTCGGGAAACAGCAGCGCCATCGGATGCGCGCGGATTGCATCGGAAATGATGAATTCGATCCGGGCCAGCCCCACCCCCGCGACCGGCAAAGCGGCAGTCTTGAACGCCAGATCGGGATTGCCGATGTTGACCATGATCTCGACGCCGGTTGGCCGGATGCTGTCGAAATTGACCGTATCGACCGCGAAGGGAATGTCGCCATCGCGGACATTACCCTGCTCGCCCTCGGAGCAAGACACCGTCACTTGCTGGCCCGGCTGCAGTACTCGCCGCGCCCCGGCTGCCCCGACGATAGCCGGAATACCCAGTTCGCGCGCGACGATTGCGGCATGGCAAGTGCGGCCGCCGTGCTCGGTGACAATCGCCGAAGCGCGCTTCATCGCGGATTCCCAGTCGGGCGCGGTTGTCTCGGCGACCAGCACTTCGCCGGGGAGCAGATCGGCAAGGTCCTCCTTGCCGGTAACGTAGCGAACCCGACCCCGGGCAATGCCCTGACCCACCGCCTGTCCGGAAAGGATGACGGGTCCGTCACCGGTCAGACGGTAGAGCTTGAGCGCCGCTTGCCCGGCCACCGCGTGGACCGTCTCTGGCCGCGCCTGAATGATATAGAGCTCGCCATCCGGTCCGTCCTTTGCCCATTCTATGTCCATGGGCATCGGGCGGCCATGATATTCGCTGTAGTGCTTCTCAATCGCCAGCGCCTGCTTCGCGAGATCGATAATTTCGGGGTCGGCCAGACAAGCCGTTTCGCTCATCCTGCGTTGAACAGGCTTCCACTGCGTCCGTCCGGCATCGCCGCGCGGGCCATAAATCAGCTTCACCTGCTTGGCACCGATCCGCCGCCGCAGGACATATTCGCGGCCCAGCCGCAAGGTCGGCTTGTGGACCAGGAATTCATCGGGATCGGCAATGCCCTGCACGATCGCCTCGCCCAGCCCCCAGACACCGCTGACCATGACGACATCGCGGTTACCGCTTTCGGTGTCGAGCGTGAAGATGACGCCCGACGAAGCACGGTCGGCGCGGATCATCCGCTGGACGCCGACCGACAGCGCGACCGTCTGGTGGGCGAACCCCTTGTCGACCCGGTAGGAGATCGCCCGTTCGGAGAACAGCGAGGCAAAGCAGGCCTTTACCGCCCCGACCAGCGCCTTCGTCCCTCGCACATTGAGAAAGCTCTCATGCACTCCGGCAAAGGAGGCGTTCGGCAAGTCCTCGGCCGTGGCGCTGCTGCGCACCGCGATGGCAGCGCCGCGTCCGAACTTCTGTTCCAGCCGCAGATAGGCAATTTCGATGTCGGTTTCTAGGCCGTCCGGTAGCGGCGCTTCTAGCACCAGTTTGCGGAGCTGCGCGGACGCAGGCCCGGAATCTTTGGGATCCTTCCAGTTGGTCTCGTCCAGTATCCGCATCAAGCGCACCCAGAGCACATCCTTGTCAACAAATCGCCGATAGGCTTCCGAGGTGATGGCAAAGCCTTCAGGAACCTTGATTTTGTCACCCAGTGATCGCACCAGTTCGCCGAGCGAGGCATTCTTGCCGCCAACCAGGGGCAAATCATCCAGACCGATTTCATCGAACCAGCGGCAGAAGCGGATATTATGTTCGCGAGTCATTGGCGTGGATGCTCCAATCGACATTCCCGGGAACAGGGGTAGGACAGCGTGCCGCTCCGGCAAATCAGGAAGCCTACGTAGGGACCGGACAAAGCCATAAGGGCTAATCCTGATTCCCCGTCCTTTCTGGAGGCCTAGATTCGCGGGCTTTCCAACCCACTCGGTGCAGGAGACTGACCATGCCCGCTGTATTCGATCACTGGAAATCCCCAACGTCAAAGGCATCATCAAAAGCACCGCTCCATACCGTAGTCCTCGCCCATCCGGATGCTGACAGCTTCAACTCGGCAACGGCGCAAGCCTATTGCGAGGCTGTGCGGGGGCTGGGCCACGAGGTGGTATTGCGCGACCTTTATCGGTTGGGTTTCGATCCCGTGCTCAAAAGCAGCGAACAACCCCGGCCCGACCGCTACGCCATGGCGAACGACGTCGTCGCCGAGCTGGCTGCGATAGAGAGAGCGGACGTCTTCGTCCTCGTTTACCCGGTCTGGTTCGGCACGCCGCCGGCGATCCTCAAGGGCTATGTCGACCGGGTGCTAGGTGCGGGCTTCAGCTACGGCGCGATCCGCGAGCGCTCGCGGCACCGTTTCATGAGCGGCAAGCAACTGCTGTCGATCTCCACTTCGGGCAATTCGATCCAGTGGCTCGACGAACAAGGCGCCTGGTTTTCTCTGCGCACTGTATTCGGCCAATACCTCGCCCAGTCCTTCTCGATGGCAGGTAGCGAACATCTGCACCTATCAAACATCGCCAACAATATGACTGAGCGTCACGTCAAGGAGGAGCTCTACCGCGTGACCGAAATGGCCCAGCAGATATGCGGCAAACTTGGCGCTAGCACGCCCGCGAAAGGACCGAAGTCAGCTATTTGATGAACTTCACTTCTGGCATCTTCGCACCGGCTGAACCGGCTGGCCTCGCTCCGCAAACGCAGTGATATTGGCAATCGTGGTGTCGGCGATGGCCGTCAGCGCTTCGGATGTGAAGAAGGCCTGATGCCCGGTGACCAGGACATTGGGGAAAGTTAGCAGCCTGGTAAACACATCATCCTGGACGAGTTGCTCCGAGCGATCATCGAAGAAAATGTCCACTTCTTCCTCGTAAACATCCAGGCCATGTTGACCGATCTTGCCACTTTTCAGGCCTGCGATAACGGCGCGCGTGTCGATAACCGCGCCACGGCTGGTCGCTCCCGGCTTCATCCGGGTGATTGCTGACCCGTCGACCGTGTGCCGCGTATCCGCCATAAGTGGGCAGTGGAGGCTGACAATGGCGGATGCCGCGAGGAGTTCAGGCAGGGTCACATAGCACCCGTCCAGCTGTTTCAACCCCTCGTTCTGAAACGGATCGGTAGCAAGAAGCCGGCACCCTAAACCGGTCATGATGCGGCCAAGCACCAATCCGATCTTGCCGGTTCCCACAATCCCCACTGTTCGCCCTTGCATATCAAGCCCCAGCAGCCAATCGAGGCTGAAATTCCCTTCGCGAACGCGGGCATCGGCCCGGTGGATATGCCGGTTGAGCGACAGGATCAGCGCGGCCTTATGTTCGGCAACGGCGTGGGGATATTAGGCAGGCACACTTGCGATTGTAATATCGAACTCCGCCGCCGCATCGAGGTCCACATTATTGAAGCCTGTGCAGCGGAGCGCGACAAGACGCGTGCCTCCCTGCCCGAGTTACTCTAGCGTTGAGCGATCCAGCTGGTCATTGACAAATGCACAGACCGCTTCGGCATTGGCTGCCATCGCTGCGCTCTCGCGGCTGAGATGGGCTTTGAAATAGGCGAGGCTGTGTCGCCCGTCGTTCGACTTATCCAGACTAACCTGATCATGAGGTCTGGTGCTGAAAACCGTGACTTTCATGTCATATTCGATCTACGGAATTGCCTAGCCGATCTCGTCCCTAAGCTCATTCCAACGGCGCGTTCATACGCAATGAACCGGATGTCGACGGTAGTCGGAACTCATTATGGAATCGCGTCTTCCAAGCATATTGCACTCAATCACAGGAGTGGACCATGGCCAGTATATCGGTGCAGGCGCGGACAGAACGGACGGCATCCGACAGTCTGATCGAAACACTGCGCCAGCATGCCGAACCCTTGCCATCCCCCGACAGCCAGGAAGCATTCGGGGGATTCTTCGACCGCTTCGGCGATGCCCAGATCGTGCTGCTGGGCGAGGCGACGCATGGCACTTCGGAATTCTATAAAGCCCGCGCGGCGATCACGCGGCGGTTGATCGAACATCACGGCTTTACGGTTGTCGCGGTCGAGGCCGACTGGCCCGATGCGGCGCGGATCGACGGCTACGTCCGCCATCATGCACCGAGACCGCGCCGGGGCGAGTCCTTCGTCCGTTTCCCGACCTGGATGTGGCGCAACGCCGAGGTGCTAGCTTTTGCCGACTGGCTGCGCGGCTACAATGAAGGCATGCCCGATGTCGCGAAAGCATCGTTCCACGGTCTCGACGTTTATAGCCTGACTGAGTCGATCCACTCGGTCCTCGAATACCTCGACAAAGTCGATCCAGAGGAGGCGGCCATGGCGCGCTGGCGCTATGGTTGCCTGACGCCATGGCAGGATGATCCGGCCCGCTATGGCCGCGCTGTGGTGACCGGCGCGCATGAGGGCTGCGAGGAGGGCATTTCGGCGCAGCTCGCCAGGCTGCTCAGGATGCGGCTGGACACGCTGCAGGAAGATGGCGCTGCCTGGTTCGATGCTGCCCAGAACGCGCGGATCGTGAGAGAAGCCGAGCGTTATTATCGAGCGATCTACCAGGGCGCCGCAGCTTCATGGAACCTGCGTGACCGGCATATGTTCAACACACTTGAGGCGGTCATCGCCCATCGCGGGGCTGGCACAAAGGCCGTTGTCTGGGCGCATAATTCGCACATCGGCGATTCCTCGGCGACCGCGATGGGCTGGAACGGCGAGTTCAATATCGGCCAGTTGTGCCGGGTTTCCTATGGCAGCGACGCGGTCTTGATCGGCTTCGGCACCGACACTGGCACGGTCGCTGCCGCCAGCGATTGGGGCGCCGATATGCTCATCAAGACAGTGCGGCCTGCCAGGCTTGACAGCTGGGAACACGCCTTCCGCCAGACTGGCTTTGCCCGGACGCTGACCGAATGGCGCGGACGGGACAAGCAACAGCTAGCCGAAGCCCTGCGCGAGGAGACTCTGCTCGAACGCGCCATCGGGGTCATCTATCGCCCCGAAACCGAGCACTCAAGCCACTATTTCGAAGCGGTGATGGGCGACCAGTTCGATGCCTGGGTCTGGTTCGAACAGACCACGGCCGTGACGCCGCTCGGCCATGAAAAGCCTCAAGGTGCCCCTGAAACCTATCCCTTTGGATTGTGAACAATGGCAACGCAGCTTGAGGTTATTCTTCAGGAAGTCCTGATCGGGCCCTTCGGTTTGCGCGGAATGCTGGCTGTGCCAGCCGACGCAACCGGCTTGGTCATCTTCGCACATGGCAGCGGCAGCGGTCGGCTAAGTCCGCGCAACAATTATGTAGCCGAGGCGCTGCGTAAAACCGGTTGCGCGACCTTGCTGCTGGACCTGCTGACACCCGCCGAGGAAGCCAACCGCGCCACTGTCTTCGATATTGCGCTGCTGGCCGAACGTCTGACCAGTGCAGCGGCCTGGGCGAGCCGGAAACTTGCTTTACAGAACCAGCCGATCGGCTATTTTGGTGCCAGCACCGGGGCGGGAGCAGCCCTGCTCGCCGCGACGTTTGAGGGGCCGGAGATTGCGGCCATCGTATCACGCGGCGGACGGCCCGATCTTGCCGGCGATTCCCTGCCAATCGTTCGCGCGCCCACCCTGCTGCTGGTCGGCAGCCTTGATGGCCCGGTGATCGGCCTCAACCGCGAAGCCTACGCTGCGCTGAAAGCCCCCAAGGAACTCATCATCATCGACGGTGCCAGCCATTTGTTCGAGGAACCGGGCACGCTTGATCAGGTGATCGCTCACGCCAGTCACTGGTTTGCAGGCTGGTTCGCCAAGGCGTGAAACGAGGAGGAACGTAAATGTCCCGGGGATCATTTCCATTCGAAGACCGGCAGGACGCGGGCATTCAGCTTGCCGTACGGCTGGCAAAGTTCGCCACCAAACATCCGCTGATCCTCGCTCTGCCGCGCGGCGGCGTGCCGGTCGCGTTCGAAGTCGCCAAGGCGCTCGATACGCAGCTCGACCTGCTGATCGTGCGCAAGATTGGTGCGCCGGGGCACGAAGAATTTGGCATCGGCGCCGTGGTCGACGGTGCCAGTCCGCAGCTGGTGCTGAATGAGGAGACTGTCCGGCAACTGGCGGTCGGCCAGGACTACATCCGCGCCGAAACGCAGCGCCAGCTCGCCGAGATCGAGCGCCGCCGCAAGGCCTATTGCGGCGACCGCCAGCCGATCGAGATCGAAGGGCGCACGGTAATTGTCGTCGATGACGGCATTGCCACCGGCGGTACGATGAAGGCGGCTTTGCGCGGAATCCGTCGGAATGACCCGGCCAGCCTCATCCTCGCCGTTCCTGTCGCACCGTCCTTAACAATTCGCGAGCTGAGCGCGGAATGCGACGAAGCCATCTGGCTTTCCACTCCCGAGCCGTTCGGCGCGGTCGGCGCCTTCTACCGGGATTTTCGCCAGACCAGCGATGCCGAAGTGATTGCGCTGATGGACGAGGCGCGCGGGTTTGGGCTGCAAGCGGCGAGGGCAGCAACCCACTAAGCAATTCGCTGTTGTCAGTGTTTCTATTCGACCAGCGCTTGCAGCAGATCGGACCCACTGAGCAAGCCGACAAACTGGCCTTCGGCCAACACCGGCAGGCGCTTCAACCCACGCCGGCCCATATCAGCTTGATCTCATCGTGAAGCGATGTTTCAGGGTCGGTGGTGACGCAGTCGTGTGTTGTCACTTCGCGCACCAAACTGCGTTCCAACCCCTTACGGCGCAATTCAAGTGGCTTGGTCACCCCAATCCTCCTTAAATCACAACCTCAAATCTGTGCCATAGGTGCTGACGGGGAACACTGTCGTTCGACGAGAAGTCGCAAATCCAGGCGCTCGACAGCATCCAGCCCGGCCTGCCGATGAAGAAGGGCCGCGCCGGCACCATGACCCATGACTACAAGCGTCACGGCACGACCACTCTGTTCGCCGTTCTCAATGTGCTGGACGGCACGGTCATCGGGCAAAACATGCAGCGCCATAGCCACCAGGAGTTCATCCGATTCCTCAACCGTATCGAGCGCGAAGTTCCGGCGGACAAGGCAATCCACGTGATCCTCGACAACTATGCGGCACACAAGAAAGACAAAGTCCAGGAATGGCTCGCCCGCCATCCGCGCTGGACCTTCCACTTTACGCCGACCTCGTGCTCATGGCTCAATGCCGTCGAGGGCTTCTTCGCCAAACTGACCCGGCGCCGGCTCAAGCACGGCGTCTTCCATTCCGTCGTCGATCTCCAGGCCGCCATCAATCGGTTCATCCGCGAATACAACGCCGCCGACCCCAAGCCCTTCATCTGGAAAGCCAACCCCGACGAAATCATCGCCGCCCGAAACCGAGAGTTCCAAACGTTGGAATCAATCCACTAGCGATGAGTGCAACAAAGTGGCGACCGCATCCTTCAGGACGAAGCTAGGGTCAGGACTCATTGATCACAACCAGTAGCAGCAAGTTGCTGCGATGGAGATGGTGGACATGAAGGTGTGCGCGCATTGGTCGTAGCGGGTTGCCACGCGGCGCCAGTCTTTGATCCTGCCGAAGACGTTCTCGATCTTGTGGCGCTGTCGGTATAGGTCTTTGTCGTAGTGATATTGGACCTTTCGGTTTTTGCGCGGCGGAATGCACGGGGTGATGC
>JANYGB010000017.1 GCA_025359445.1 Sphingomonadaceae bacterium | reverse complement strand
CTGGACCGCTGGCCTTGTCCACGCGAGGCCGCGTCAAGAGGCCAGCGGTCCCCGGTCAAGCCGGGGACGACGGGAGATTGAACATGCGAAAACTCGGCTCGGAGACCCTGGTGATTGCCACGCATAATGCCGGCAAGCTCAAGGAAATCGGGGCCTTGCTCGCGCCGTACGGGCTGAATTGCATCTCGGCCGGGTCACTCGGGCTGCCCGAACCGGCTGAGACCGGGAAGACCTTCACCGACAACGCGCTGATCAAGGCGCGCAGCGCGGCGGAGGGTTCGGGACTGCCCGCGCTGTCCGACGATTCTGGGCTGTGCGTTGCCGCACTCGATGGTCGGCCCGGTGTCTACACCGCCGACTGGGCCGAGCGGCAATGGTTCGAGGGCAAGCCGGGGCGCGATTGGTATCTGGCGATGGGCAAGGTCGAGGGATTGCTCGCCGAGCTTGGCCCGGATCCGGACCGCTCGTGCCATTTCGCCTGCGTGCTGGCGATCGCCTGGCCCGATGGTGAGAGCGTTGCCTATGAAGGTCTTGCTAATGGCACGCTGACCTGGCCGCCGCGGGGGACGATGGGCTTCGGCTACGACCCGGTATTCGTGCCACTGGGCGACACGCGAACTTTCGCCGAACTCGATCCAGAAGAGAAGCACGGCATCAGCCACCGCGCCGATGCCTTTGCCAAGCTGGTAGCGGACCAGTTCACGAGCTAAAGCAGCCACCATGGCCCGCGCGCTTTATATCCATTGGCCGTTCTGCCTCGCGAAGTGCCCCTATTGCGATTTCAACAGCCATGTCCGCGACTCTGTGGATCATGTCTTATGGCAGGACGCGCTGCTCGCCGATATGCGGTTTGAGGCCGGGCAGGCAGGCGGTGAACCGCTCGGCAGTGTATTCTTCGGCGGGGGCACGCCCTCGTTGATGCCGCCTGCCATGGTTGCGCGGTTGTTGGCAGAGGCCGAGAAGCTGTGGGGTTTCGCGCCGGGAATCGAGATCACGCTGGAAGGCAATCCCTCGTCGGTCGAGGCGGAGAACTATGCCGCGCTGGCCAGCGCCGGGATCAACCGCGCCTCGCTTGGGATACAGGCGCTGGACGATGAAACGCTCCGGTTTCTGGGTCGCTTGCACAACGCCGATGAAGGCCTGGCTGCGCTGGAAGTCGCGCAGCAGCACTTCGCGCGCGTTTCGTTCGACCTGATCTACGCCCGCCCCGGCCAGACCGCACCGCAATGGCAAGCCGAACTTGAGCGCGCGCTGAGTTTTGGCACCGGACACCTTTCGCTGTATCAGCTCACCATCGAACCGGGCACGCGGTTTGAAACCATGGTGCGGCTCGGTCACTTCGAACCACTCGATGACGAACACGCCGCCGATCTGTTCGCACTGACCGCCGATCTGACCAGTCAGGCCGGGCTGCCCGCTTACGAGGTCAGCAACCAGGCGCGTGCCGGCGAGGAGAGCCGCCACAACCTCGCCTATTGGCGCTATCAGGACTACGCCGGGATCGGGCCGGGGGCGCACGGGCGGCGCGGCGGAGTCGCGACGGTCCGGCATAAGAAACCCGAGAACTGGCTGAGCGCGGTTGCCCGCAATGGTCACGGGATCGCCGAGGAGCGCGACTTGATTCCACGCGAGCAAGCCGCAGAAGCTTTGTTGATGGGGCTTCGGCTGCGCGAGGGGATCGATCTGGCGGCATTGGCGGCGCGCTTCGGGCTGCCCGCCGCCGACCTGATTGATGCGGCCAAATTGAAATTCTACATCGGGCAAGGACTTGCCTGGCAGGCCGGAAGCCGCATTGGCGTTACACCTGAAGGCATGCCGTTGCTCGATGGCTTGTTGGGCGAATTGGTGCCGGCGCAATTGGTTCAGGCATGACCCGCGCCGACCTGCTCGAAACATGGACTGCATACCTCGCCAACGGCCGCCGCCGCTCGCCGCATACTGTCAGAGCTTACGCGGCCACAGCCGCGCGGTTGATCGATGCCCTTGGCGCCACCAACTGGGGCCAGCTTGCCAGCACCGACGCAGCGGCGTTGCGGCAGCAACTCGCGCATCGCCGCGCCGAGGGCCTGACCAATGCCAGCGCCGCGCGTGAATTGTCCGCGCTCAAACAATTCATCGCCTTTGCCCGCGAACGCGCCGGGATGGCCGACCCTGCCCCGCCCCGGATGCGCGGGCCGCGGGTCAAGAAGGGCATTCCGCGCCCGGTTACGCCGGATGATGCAGTGAACCTCGCAGCCACAGTCCACGAGGACGCCGCAGAGGAATGGATCGGCGCACGCGACCGGGCGGTGTTGCTGCTGCTTTACGGGGCGGGCATGCGGATTGCCGAGGCCCTAGCGCTAACCGGCGCGGCACTGCCGCTCGGCGAAACGATTGTGGTCACTGGCAAGGGCAACAAGCAGCGCGTGGTCCCGCTCCTGCCATTGGTGCGCGATGCGGTGAGCGACTACCTCGCCAAGAGCCCATGGCCGGCGGGTAAAACCGACCCGCTGTTTCGCGGGGCCAAGGGCGGGGCATTGTCACAAGGCATGGTCCAAAAGGCGATGGCCCGGGCGCGTGTCACGCTTGGCCTGCCGCCGAGCGCCACGCCGCACGCTCTGCGCCACTCATTTGCAACGCATCTGCTGGGTGCCGGGGCCGACCTGCGATCTTTGCAGGAACTGCTCGGCCACGCGAGCCTGGGCTCAACCCAGATTTACACCAAAGTCGATGCCGCGACCCTGCTCGATGTCTATCGCAGCGCGCATCCACGCGGCTAATCCTTCCAGCGCCACACTCGCCACAGCCAGCCCAGCACCGCCAGCCCAGCCAAGGCGCCGATCAGCGCTCCGGCGAACTGGTGCATCTCGGCAAAATAACCGGCGAGCCATTTGCCGCCAAAAATCAGTAGGGTGTTCCACACCCCTGCCCCGGCAAAAGTGAACAGCAAAAAGCGCCAGTGGCTCATATGGCTCAGGCCGGCCGGGAGCGAGATGAGCGTGCGCAGAAAAGGCGAAAATCGCATCACGAAGACCACCCATTGCCCATGACGCTGGAAAAACGCGTTGGCGCTTTCAACGTGGCTCCAGCGCATCGTCAGCCACCGCCCCCAGCGCCGCACGAACGGTTCGAGCCGGTGATAGCCGAGCCGGTCACCGACCAGAAACCACATGTAATTGCCCAGCGTCGAACCCAGCGTCCCGGCGATCAGCAGCGGCCAGACCTCCATCGTGCCGCGCGCCACCGCGATCCCGCCCGCGCCCATGATCAGTTCGCTGGGGATCGGCGGGAAGACGTTCTCGATGAACATCAGGAAAGCGATGCCCCAATAGCCGCCTTGTTCGATCAGGTGGACGATCCAGTCAGCCATGGCAGTTCAGTTGCGGCTTTGCCGCGCCTCGATCGCGTCCCAAATCAAGCCGGGGGTATCGGTGCCGTTGAACTTGTCGATCGCGACGATCCCGGTGGGCGAAGTGACGTTGATTTCGGTCAGCCATCTTCCGCCAATCACGTCGATGCCCACGAATACCAGCCCGCGCTTTTTAAGCTCCGGGCCCATCGCGGCGCAGATTTCCTCTTCGCGCGCGGTCAGCGTGGTCGCCTCAGCATAGCCGCCCTGCGCCAGATTCGAGCGGAATTCGCCAGCCCCGGGGCGGCGGTTGATCGCGCCGGCAATCTCGCCGTCGATCAGCACGATGCGCTTGTCGCCTTCGCTGATTTCCTCGAGAAACGGCTGGAACATGTGCGGCTCGACCCAGGCGTTGTCGAACAGTTCGATCAGCGCCCCCAGATTGCTGCCATCTGCGGGAATGCGGATAACTGCCTTGCCGCCGTTGCCATGCAAGGGCTTCATCACCAGGTCGCCGGGATAGCGGGCATGGAACGCGCGCACATCCTCGATCCGCCGCGCGATCAGGGTTGGCGGCATATACCGCGCGAAATCGAGCACGAAGACCTTCTCGGGCGCGTTGCGCACGCTGGCCGGATCGTTGACCACCAGCGTTTGCCCCTCGAGCCGCTCGAGCAAGTGAGTCGCGGTGATGTAGCTGAGGTCGAACGGCGGATCCTGCCGCATCAGCACCACGTCGATATCCTTGGCCAGATCGATCTGGCGGCGCTCGTCGGCAGCGTAGTGATTGCCGGCTTCGCGCTGCACGCTGACCGGGGCGGCCCACGCGGTGAGCCGGCCCTGTTCGTACGCCAGCGAACCGACCGCGTAATGGAACAGCTGATGCCCACGCGCTTGCGCAGCGAGCATCAGCGCGAAGCTGGAATCCCCGGCGATGTTGATCGTCTCGAGCGGGTCCATCTGGACAGCGACGCGCAGGCTCATTCGATTTCCCGTTCCAAATTACCGTCCGTCCGGCACTGTCCTCGCACCAGAACATTCGCCATGTGGCGCGGCAGTCGCCCCGGCGCAAGGAGCACGACATCGATCTGCTGCTGGTCGTCTGGCTTGGCGTAGCGGTGACCGACGGCCTCCGCAGCCGCGAGCACTCGGCGCAGGCGATAGGCATCGATCGCAAAATCGAGATCGGCGGCGGTCGCGCGCCACTTTACCTCGACAAATGCGACTACCCTGCCGCGCCGCGCGATCAGGTCGATCTCGCCGCGCGGAGTCTTCACCCGGCGTGCGATAATGCGCCAGCCTTTGAAGCGGAGGTACCACGCCGCCAGATTCTCTCCGCGCCTGCCGCGAGCTTCGCGTTCGGCGCGGTTGCTCATTTTAATTCCATGGCGCGGGCGTAAAGAACCTTGCGGTCAACGCCGGTCTGACGCGCCACTTCAGCTGCTGCTTGCGATGGCTTCAATGTGGCCAGTGCAGCTATAAGCATTGCCTCGGCATCCGCAGCATCCACTTGCACCTCGCCCGGTGGACCGATCAGCAGCACGATCTCACCTTTGGGCGGATGCGTGGCGTAATGCGCGATCAGATCGGCGGGACTGCCGTTGCGGCATTCTTCGAACTTCTTGGTCAGCTCGCGCGCCACTGCCACCGCCCGCCCCGGCAGCTCTTCGTCAATCGCGGCGAGCGAGGCGGCAAGGCGCGGCGCAGTTTCGTAAAACACCAGCGTGGCCTTGATCGCGGCGAGTTCGGTCAGCACCTCGCGCCGGGCCTTGTCCTTGCTCGGCAGGAACCCGGCGAACAGGAACCGGTCGCTGGGCAGCCCTGCCAGAGTCAGCGCAACAATTGCCGCGCTGGGACCCGGGATGCTGGTGACCGCAATTCCAAGCGCACGCGCGGCCACCACCAACTGGTAACCCGGGTCGGAAATCAAGGGTGTGCCGGCATCGCTGACCAGCGCCAGGGGCGAACTTGCGGCGATCCCTAGCAAGTGATCGCGGGTCGCCTCGCTTGCATGATCGTCATAGCGGATCAGCTTTTGCTTGAACCCCAAATGGTGCAGCAACTTGCCGGTGACCCGCGTGTCTTCACAGGCCACCGCAGCTACGCCACCGAGTACCGCCACGGCACGCGCCGAAACATCACCCAGATTGCCAATCGGCGTGGCAACAATATACAGGCCGGGATCAAGCGGTTCTACCATGGCCTGACCATGGACTGACCCGAGGGGAGCGACAAGGTTATGTTCGAAACGGGTCTGAACCGGCGCAAGCTGCTGATGCTGGTGGCGGTTAGCGTACTGGCGGGGTGCAAGGTCATCCCAAAAGGCCCGGGCCAAACCCCGCCGCCGGTTCCCGGGCCAAGCGAAGCGCTGCCCAGTGATCAGCAACGCCAGCGGATTGCTTTGCTGGTGCCTTTGACCGGGCCGCAGGCTGCATGGGGCCAATCGATCGCCAATGCAGCCACGATGGCGCTGCTCGATACAAATGCCAAGTCGATCCGCATCACCACGTACGACACTGCTGGTGGCCCCGCCGAAGCTGCGGTGAAGGCGATGCGCGAAGGCAATCGGCTCATCCTCGGGCCGCTTCAGGGCAGCGACATTCCAGCAGTTGCTGCAATCGCCCGGGCATCCAAAGTACCGTTGATCACCTATTCTAGCGAAGCTGACCTGGCCGCGCGCGATGTGTTCATGCTCGGTGCCAGCAGCAGCAATGCGATCGAGCGGGTGGTCGATTACGCGCACTCTCGGGGCATCCAGCGCTTTGCCTTGCTCGCCCCCAAAGGCAGCTATGGCACCCGCGCCAGCGCCGCCTACGCCGCAGCGGTCAAGGCGGCCGGCGGAACATTGGTCAGTACGCAGACATACGACCGTTCGAACAGTTCGGTCATCAGCGCCGCTACGCGCCTGCGCACGCGCGGCGGATATGACGCGGTGCTGATCGCGGATTCGGGCAAATACGCCGCGATGGCGGCCCCGCAACTGAAGTCAGTCGGCGCGGCTGCACCGCGCATTCTCGGGACCGAGCTGTGGAGCGGCGAGCTGGTAGTGAGCAAGACCCCGGCGCTGCGCGGCGCGTGGTTCGCCGCAATCTCGGACGCGCGCTTCGGCCGCTTTGCCGAAAGTTACAAAGCCCGGTTTGGTAATGCGCCATACCGCCTTGCCACCTTTGGTTATGACAGCGTCCTGCTGACGGTAAGGATCGCGCGTGACTGGCGCTATGGTGCGCCCTTCCCCACCGCGCGAATGACCGACCGTGACGGGTTCCTCGGGCTTGACGGGCCGTTCCGCTTCGCTCCGAATGGCATCGGCGAACGCGCGCTTGAAGTGCGCGAAGCACGCGCCGGCGGGATCACCATCGTCAGCGCCGCGCCGGACAAATTTGGCGACTAAAGCCCCCCCGACGGGGGAGGAATTGCAGCCCCGGCTTGCTTAGGCGAATCCGCTCCGCCTATAGCCCCGGTCATGTCCGAAGACCTGTTTGACAAGATGCCCACCAACACCGGCGAAACCTATGACGGTAGCGCCATCGAAGTGCTTGAAGGTCTGGAGCCGGTGCGCCGCCGCCCCGGCATGTACATCGGCGGGACCGACGAACGTGCGTTCCACCACCTCGCTGCCGAAGTGCTCGACAATGCCATGGACGAAGCGGTGGCGGGCTATGCCAACCGGATCGAGGTTACGCTGGAAGAAGGCAACCGCCTGACCATCACCGATAACGGGCGCGGCATCCCGGTTGACGAGCATCCCAAGTATCCGGGCAAGTCGGCGCTCGAGGTGATCCTGACCACGCTCCATTCGGGCGGCAAGTTCTCAGGCAAGGCCTATGCCACCAGCGGCGGATTGCACGGGGTTGGTGTCTCGGTGGTCAACGCGCTCTCCAGCCTGACCCGGATCGAAGTGGCGCGGGCCAAGGAGCTTTACGCGCAGGAATTTTCGCGCGGGGTTCCATTGGGCCCGCTCCAGCATGTCGGCAGCACCCCCAACCGGCGCGGCACCAGCGTTACTTTCGTGCCCGATACCGAAATTTTCGGCACTGACGCGGGGTTCAAGCCCGCGCGGCTGTTCCGCCTCGCGCGCTCGAAAGCCTACCTGTTCGCCGGGGTCGAAATCCGCTGGAAGTGTGTTGCCAGTCTGGTCAGCGACGACGTTCCGGCCGAGGCGACCTTTCAGTTCCCCGGCGGCTTGGCCGATCATCTGCGCGAACAAATTGGCACACGCGAATGCGTCACCACGCAGTCCTTCGCCGGATCGCAGGATTTCCCTGGTGAGCAGCAAGGCCGGGTCGAATGGGCGATTGCCTGGCCGCTGTGGTCGGACGGGTCGTACTCATATTACTGCAACACTATCCCGACCCCCGATGGCGGCACCCACGAACAAGGCCTGCGCGCCGCTCTAACCAAGGGTATCCGGGCCTTCGCCGATCTGATTGGGCAGAAGAAGGCTAAGGACATCGCGCCCGAAGACGTCATTACCGGCAGCGAAGTGATGCTTTCGGTGTTCGTGCGCGAACCGCAGTTCCAGAGCCAGACCAAGGACCGACTGACCAGCCCCGAAGCGGCGCGGATGGTCGAGAATGCGGTGCGCGATCACTTCGATCATTTTCTCTCGGACAATCTCGACCGCGGCAAGGCATTGCTCGGTGCGGTGCTCGAGCGGATGGACGAGCGGCTGCGGCGCAAGGCCGAGCGCGAGGTTAAGCGCAAGACCGCAACCAATGCCCGCAAGCTCCGCCTGCCGGGCAAGCTCACCGATTGCTCGGGCGAAGGCGACCGTGAGACCGAGCTGTTCATCGTCGAAGGCGACAGCGCCGGGGGCAGCGCCAAACAGGCGCGCGACCGCAAGAGTCAGGCAATCCTGCCGATCCGGGGCAAGATCCTCAACGTCGCCAGCGCCACCATGGACAAAATCCGCGCCAACAACGAAATCGCCGACCTCGGCCTCGCACTCGGCTGCGGCACCCGCAAGGACTGCAACGCCGACAATCTGCGCTACGACCGGATCATCATCATGACCGACGCCGATGTTGACGGCGCGCATATCGCGACCCTGCTGATGACCTTCTTCTTTCAGGAAATGCCCGACATCGTCCGGCGCGGACATCTGTATCTGGCACAGCCACCGCTGTACCGGCTGACCTGCGGCAAAGAGAGCGCCTACGCCCGCGACGACGCCCACCGCGCCGAGCTGGAAGCGACCCAGTTCAAGGGCAAGAAGGTCGAAGTCGGCCGGTTCAAAGGCCTCGGCGAAATGAACCCGCAGCAATTGCGGGAGACGACTATGGCCCCGGCCACGCGTGGTCTGCTGCGGATTACATTGCCGCCGGAGTATGAGGGCCGCGCGGCAGTGAAGGATTTGGTGGACAGGCTGATGGGGCGCGATCCGGCGCAACGGTTCATGTTCATCCAGAACCGCGCGGGGGATGTCGATCGGGGGATGATCGACGCTTAGCTGCGTGGCAATGCGGTGGCTTCGAAAATCTTCATAACCGGCGCACCTTCTGCCCAGCCGCTCAGCCTCCGCACAAACTCACCCGACTTCGGCACGGCGAAATGTACCTTCACCGCCGCCATGTCGGCCCATTCCTCTACAAAAACGATCCGCGCCGGGTCCTCCGCATCGAAGTAGCAATTGTGCGCGATGCAGCCGGGTTCAGCGCGCGAGCGGGTTGAGTGTTCGACGCCAAGCTTTAGCGCTGCATCGAAATGTTCGGGGCGGATTGTGGCGCTGCCGGTGATTATGATCATCGCCGAAGCCTATCAACGGCAGAGTTTTGCGTCATACAAATTCGTTCATTGCGCCGACAGCTATCGATGTTACCTTGTCACATATAAAGAGACGAGGGGATCATCACCATGCTGCGCTCGCCGCTATTCGCTGCCGCTTCGCTGATCGCGCTGTCGACTGCCGCGTCCGCCGAGACGGGGATCGACATCACGATCTACGCTGACAACCAGGCGCTCGTACAGGACGTCCGCTCCGTTACCTTCACCGGTGACAAGCAGCGGATCGAATTCAAGAACGTTTCGGCGCAGATCCGCCCTGAAACCGCGAGTCTGGTGGCGACCGACATGGGGATCATCGAGCAGAACTTCGATTATGACCTGCTCAGCCCGTCCAAGATCATGGAAAACGCGGTCGGGCAGACGATCACGCTGGTCCGCACCAATCCCGCGACCGGGGCCGAGACGCGCGAACAAGCGGTGGTGCTCGCGGCCAATGGCGGGGTGGTCTTGCAGATCGGCAACCGGATCGAGGTGCTGCGCGACGACGGTCTGCCGGTGCGGGTGATCTTCGATCATATCCCGCCCAACATGCGCGCTGACCCGACCCTGTCGGTGACCGTTCAGGGCAAGGCCGGCACCCGCGAGGCGGCGCTACGCTACCTTACTCCGGGGCTCGGCTGGCGCGCCGACTATGTCGCGCTGTATGACGAGGGCAAAGGTACGATCGACGTCCAGGGCTGGGTCACACTGACCAACAATTCGGGCACTACTTATAACAACGCCCGCACGGTGCTGGTCGCCGGCAGCCCGCGGATGCTCAATCAAGGCTACAACCCGGGCTACCAGCAGCGCGGCGGGTATCAAAGCGATGATAACACCATGGTCGAGGCCGGAACCGAGAGCGGCACCCGCGAACGGCTGGGCGACTATTACCTCTACCCGCTGGGTGATCGCACCACGATTGCCAATCTGCAGACCAAGCAGGTCAGCTTCCTCGATGTTCATGGGGCCACGGCACAGCACGGTTATCAGTTGCGGCTGGGATGGCTGCAAACATCGGAAACGCCGATCAGCGCGGCGACAATGTACAGCTTCAGCAATTCGGCCAATGGCGGTCTGGGCGACCAGCTGCCTGCCGGGGTTGTGCGGTTCTATCTCAAGGATGCGCGGGGCCAAGCCCAATTCATTGGCGAGCATGCCATTGGCCACACCCCGATGGGGTCCAAGCTGGCGATCAGCACCGGCGACGCGTTTGACGTCAAGGTGAAGCCAGTGGTCGAGGTCCGCACCAAGGTCAACGACCGCCGGTGGAAGACGCAGATGAGCTACACGGTGACTAACGCCTTGCCCAAGCCGGTGACGGTGCAGATCATCCAAGGCGGACTATGGGGCGACACCAAGGTTGCTGAAGAAAGCATCAAGAACGAGCGCCGCGATGCCGACAGCGTGGTGTGGAATGTCAGTGTTCCGGCCAATGGCAAAACCGTGGTCACCGCCACTTTCGATTCGAAGTACTGAGGAGCACGGCCTTGCGCTGGCTCTTCCTGTTGTTGCTGGCTCTCGGTCCCACATTACCGGCTTGTGCCGGTGATGTGACGGCGTCCGAGCCAAGCGATGTTGCGGTGACGATTTACCGCGATCCGGGGCGGAACGGCGGTTCGTTGCGGCTCGATTCGCTCGGCGGTTTCGCAGTCATTACCGAGACGCGGCAGGTGATCATTCCCGCCGGCCGCAGCCGGGTGCGGTTCGTCGGCGTAGTCGATGCGATCATCCCCGAAAGCGCGATTGTCAGCGGGCTCCCGGGTGGAGTGATCGAAAAGAATCGCGATGCCGCCCTGCTCTCACCCAGCGCCCTGATGCGCGCCGCACGCGGCAAAAAGATCACCCTCAAGCGAACCAGCAAGGTGACCGGCAAGACCGAACTGGTCAGCGGCGAGATAGTCTCAGCAAGCGATCAAGGCGTGATGTTCCGGACTGCGGCTGGCAACGAAGCCCTGCGCTGTTCCGGGCAGCCCGAAACCTTCACCTACGGCCTCGATGCCGACGGTCTGTCAGCTCGGCCGACACTTTCGGTGCTGACCCGCTCATCCAAACCGATCGCCGCTACAATCACCCTGACCTATATTGCCGAGCAGTTCGACTGGAACGCAAACTATACCGCGCACCTCAACCCCGATGGCAAAACCGCCAGCATCGGCGGCTGGATTACGCTCGCCAATGGCAATTCGGTGTCGCTCAACAATGCCCGCACTCAGATCGTGGCGGGCGGACTGCACCGCGAATATGTCGCACGGTTCGTCAACAATCAGCCGCAGGTAATCGCGCGGTGCTGGCCAATGGAGCGCACCAGCGATGTCCCATTGCGCCCGGATCGGCCCTATAATCTGGTAACGCCTTATATGGGCCAGGACTTTGAGCGTTTCGACAAAGCGAGCGAAATCATGGTCACCGGGCAGCGCCGCGGCTATGCCGTTCCCGCCCCGTCGCCGGTGATGGCGATGGATGCTAGTTACGCACCAGCAGCCCCTCCCCCCCCGCCCGAACAGCTCGGTGATCTCAAGCTCTACACTATCCCGCAGCGCACCACGGTGGCGGCGATGCAAATGAAGCAGACCCGGCTGATCGATCAGCCGGGGGTGCCAGTCGAGTTCTACTATGCGACCACAATCAATGCCCTGTCGTACGGATCGGCAGAACATACTTCGGGCATGCGAATGGTGCGCACGCTTAACGACAAGGCGCACCAACTCGGTCTGCCGTTGCCGGCGGGATCGATCCTGTTTCAGCAGGACCAGTTCGGCCGCTCGATGCTGGTCGGCGAGCCAGCGCTGGCCGACACTGCGGAGGACGAGAAGATCGAACTACCACTCGGCATTGCCAGCGACCTCACGATCGCGCGCCGCACCCTTCGCCGCGATGCCAAGTCACAGGATGCCGAGGTCACGATCAGCAACGCCGGTCCGGCGGAATTGATGCTCGAGCTAAAGGTGCCGCTGGACGGTGGTCAGAAGCTGACCAGCTCGGACCGTCCGCACGAGCAGCGCAACGGCCAGCCGTTATTCATCCTCAAGGTGCCCGCCGGAGACAAAGTGACTTTGCATTTCAACACTGCCGGGCAATAATCGCCACCCATTCACAAGCCGCTTGTCAGTCGCCGCTGCTGCACTTATCGCTTAACCGAACGATTAAAGCGCATGAGGGAGCTCGCATGGCCCGGTTTGAAGGCACTGAAGATTACGTCGCCACCGAAGATCTGAAGGTTGCAGTCAACGCCGCAGTGCTGCTGCGCCGGCCGTTGCTGGTCAAGGGTGAGCCCGGCACCGGCAAAACCGTGCTGGCGCACGAGATCGCCAAGGCGCTCGGCGCGCCGCTGATCGAATGGCACGTCAAATCGACTACCAGGGCGCATCAGGGGCTCTATGAGTACGACGCGGTTGCCCGGCTGCGCGACGGTCAGCTCGGCGATGAGCGGGTCCATGACATTTCGAACTACATCAAGAAGGGTAAATTGTGGGAGGCATTCACTTCGCCTCAGCTGCCCGTCCTGCTGATCGACGAAATCGACAAGGCCGACATCGAGTTTCCCAACGATCTCCTTCAGGAGCTCGACCGGATGAGCTTCGACGTTTACGAAACGCATGAAACGATCACCGCCAAAGAACGGCCGATCATCATCATCACCTCGAACAATGAGAAGGAACTGCCCGACGCGTTCCTGCGCCGGTGCTTTTTCCACTACATCAAGTTCCCCGATCGCGGAACGATGCAGGCGATCATCGACGTCCACTACCCCGGTATCCAGAAGACGCTGGTGAGCAAGGCGATGGATATCTTTTACGAAGTGCGCGAGGTTCCCGGGCTCAAGAAAAAGCCATCAACCTCCGAACTGCTCGACTGGCTCAAGCTGCTGCTGAACGAAGACATGCCGCTCGAGGTGCTACAAGCCAAGGACCCGACTAAGGCGATTCCGCCGCTGCATGGTGCGTTGCTCAAGAACGAGCAGGACGTGATGCTGTTCGAAAAGCTCGCCTTCATGGCACGGCGGCAAAACTGATCCTGCTGGCTTGGACCGACTGACATGACCCGATTTCCGAACGATTTCATTTGGGGCACGGCCACTGCTGCGCATCAGATCGAAGGCGGCAATGTCAATTCGGATTTCTGGCTGGCCGAGAATGTCCCTGAGACGATCTTTCGCGAACCGTCAGGCGATGCTTGCGACAGCTTGCACCGCTATCCAGAGGACATCGCCCTGGCGGCGAAGCTTGGTTTCAACACCCACCGCTTCGGGATTGAGTGGGCGCGGATTGAACCGGAACCGGGTGTGTTTTCGCGGGCTGCGTTAGACCATTATCTGCGGGTGCTTGAATGCTGTCACGCGCACGGGCTCGCCCCGATGGTTTCGCTCAATCACTGGACTGTGCCGCGCTGGTTTGCCGCTCGAGGCGGTTTTGAACGGGATGACAGCCCCGATCTGTTCGCGCGCTTTGCCGAACAAGTGAGCCTGCATCTGGGCGATGGGATGGCATTCGTCACCACTTTCAACGAGGCCAATATCCAGCGGGTAATCGGCTCGACCTTTCACAATCCCAAGGCTGCGCCCGGGCTTGCTGCGATGAAGCAGGCTTGCGCGAAGGCTTGCGGATCGGACCGGTTCTCGATGGTCTTGTTTGCGACTGCGGAGGAAATCGAAGCACAGCTGGTTGAAGCACATCATCGTGCCGCGCAGGCTTTGCGCGCAGGACCCGGCAGCTTTCAGCTTAGCGTTACTATCTCGATGGCCGAAGTCGAAGGTTTGGGCGAGGGCAATCAGGCGGAAGCATTTGAAAATGACCTTTACGGACCTTGGCTAGACGTAGCGAAGACCGCCGACTTCGTGGGCGTGCAGACTTACACGCGTTACCGGATCGGGCCCGAAGGCCGATTGCGGCTGCCGGCCGACGCCGTGCGAACCGACATGGGCTATGAATATCGCCCCGAAGCGCTCGAAGCCACGGTACGCTTCGCCGCGCGGCGCATTGGCCGGCCGATCATCGTAACCGAGCATGGGATTGCAGCCCACGACGACGCACGCCGCGTGGCGCTGATCGACACCGCGCTTGAGGGGCTGCAACGCTGCCTCGACGATGGGATCGATTTACGCGGCTATGTCCATTGGTCGCTGCTCGATAATTTTGAATGGGTGCTTGGTTACGCGATGCGGTTTGGACTGATCGAAGTCGATCGCACTACCTTTGCGCGGACGCCCAAGCCAAGCGCCCGCCACCTTGGTCAAATCGCGCGATCCAGCCAGGCAAACGCGCAATCCGCCGTGAAAGACTAACCCATGTTCTTCAACTTCGTCGATGAATTGCGCAGCGCCGGGATCGGGGCCAGCTTCAAGGAGCATCTGGTGCTGCTCGAAGCGCTCGACAAGGACGTGATCGAGCAGACGCCCGAGGCGTTCTATTACCTTAGCCGCGCGACTTTTGTGAAAGACGAAGGCCTGCTTGACCGCTTTGATCAGGTATTCAACAAGGTCTTCAAGGGCCTGATGTCCAATTACGGCCAGAACCCGGTCGACATCCCCGAGGAATGGCTCAAAGCGGTCGCTGAGAAGTTCCTCACTGCCGAAGAGATGGAAGCGATCAAGTCGCTCGGCTCGTGGGACGAGATCATGGAGACGCTCAAGAAGCGGCTTGAGGAACAGCAAAAGCGCCACGAGGGCGGGAACAAGTGGGTTGGAACAGGCGGCACCTCGCCGTACGGTAATGACGGCTACAATCCCGAAGGCGTGCGGATTGGCGGCGAAGGCAAGCACGGCCGCGCTCTCAAGGTTTGGGAAAAGCGCGAGTTCCAGAACCTGGACAACACCCGCGAACTCGGCACCCGCAACATCAAAATCGCGCTGCGCCGCCTGCGCCGGTTCGCGCGCGAAGGCAGTGCCGACGAGCTCGATCTTGATGCCACGATCAGGGGCACCGCGCGGCAGGGCTGGCTCGATATCCACATGCGGCCCGAGCGGCACAACGCGGTCAAACTGTTGCTGTTCCTCGATGTTGGCGGATCGATGGATCCGTTCATCAAACTGGTCGAAGAGCTGTTTAGCGCCGCCACCACCGAGTTCAAGAACCTTGAATTCTTCTATTTCCACAACTGCTTGTACGAAGGCGTGTGGAAGGACAACAAGCGGCGCTGGTCGGACCGCACCCAAACCTGGGAAATCCTCCACAAATACGGCCACGATTACAAGGCGGTGTTCGTCGGCGATGCGGCGATGAGCCCCTACGAAATTACGCACCCGGGCGGGTCGGTCGAGCATTTCAACGAGGAACCCGGCACCGAGTGGTTGCGCCGCGTTGCCCATGTCTATCCCGCCACTGTGTGGATCAATCCAGTGCCCGAAAAGCAGTGGAATTATTCGCAGTCGACCAAAATGATCAAGGAGCTCGTCGGCGGATCGATGTACCCGCTGACTTTGGCCGGGCTAGACGATGCGATGCGTGAGTTGACCCGCAAGAAGCATTGATTGGTTGCCTTGCGCGCTGGCAATCATCAAATCCACGCCATGACCCAGCGCCTCCCCGTGTTATTCCTCGGTCACGGCTCCCCGATGACCACCATCACCGACGGGCCCGAACGCCGCGCTTGGCAGGCGCTGGGCAAGGTTCTGCCCCGCCCCAAGGCGATCCTCGTCATCTCGGCGCATTGGGAAACCGAAGGCGCGGTGCATTTGACCGCTGGTCAATGGCCCAAGACCATCCACGATTTCCGCGGTTTTCCGTCCGAGTTGTTTGCCTTGCAGTACCCTGCCCCCGGCTCAGCCAGCCTGATCGCGCGGCTTGAGGAACTACTCGGTGCTCAACACGCGCAGCCAGCAAGTGACTGGGGCTTCGACCACGGAGCCTGGGGGGTGATGCAACCTATGTTTCCCGAAGCCGGCATCCCGATGGTGGAGATGAGCCTTAATCGCTCGCTATCACCCGACCAGCACCTTGCGCTTGCGGCCAAGCTTGCCCCGCTGCGCGATGAAGGTGTGCTGATCGTCGGCAGCGGCAACATTGTTCACAACCTCGGCCTGTGGCGCCAGTTTGCCGGAACACGGTCTGACTGGGCGGTCGATTTCCAGAGCCGAGTGAACGCTGCAGTCATTGCAGGTGACCACGTCGCGCTGACGACGTTTGCACCGGGAGACGATGCTGCCGCCGCTGCAATCAACAGCGCCGAGCATTACCTGCCGCTACTCTACTGCGTCGGCGCGCGGCTGCCACGCGACGAGGTTGGCGTGTTCAACGACACGATCGATGGCGCGCTTTCAATGACCTGCTATCTGATTGGCGACACAGCCCTGTTGAAGTCGGTCCACTAGCACTGGCCGCGCCGCACTGACAGCGCTAGGGGCCCCAGATGGACAGCCAACTCCTGATCATCTGCCTGTTGACCGCCGGGATCAACCTGATCGGCACACTCGCCTATGCTGCGCGGATTGCAGGGGTGCGAACCCGGCGTATCGCGATGAGTTTTGCACTGTTCAATATCCTGGTGCTGGTCAGCCGCACCTCCAATTCGTTCCTCGGTCCATTCCTCGCCAAGCGGATCGAAACCCGCATCGTCAGCGGCGGCGGCGACGCGCTTTATGCGGATTTCCAGCTGGTGCTGCTTTCGGCCAGCCTCGCGGTGGCAGTCGGCATCCTGCTGGTGCCGACCGGCCAGCGGCTGTTCGCCCGCGCGATCGGTTACTTCCAGAAGAACCGCTCGACCGCCAAGATGATCCTGCGCACCGCGACGCCGATCGGGCTGCGCACCGTGCGCGAGGCGATCCAGCCGCCGAGCATGACGCATTTGAAGGGCCTGATGCTCGATCGCGGTGTCGGTTGGGGGGTGCTGGTCGCCAATTGCCTGGCGCAGGCGTTGATTGTGGTCGGGGTGCTGGCCTCGCTCTATGCGGGCTATCTCAACCCCGAATTCCGCGTGACCGCCTCGCAGCTCTCAGCGGTGATCAACGGCTTCGCTACAATCCTGTTGTTTGCCCTGATCGATCCGCAGCTCTCGGTAATGACCGACGATGTGATCGACGGCCGGGTCAGCGAAGCGGTGTTCCGCCGCACGATCATCTGGATCAGCCTCAGCCGCCTGGTCGGCACGATCCTCGCGCAGGCGTTGTTCCTGCCAGCCGCAAAGCTGGTTGCACTGATCGCTAATCACGTCTGATCAGTAAAGCAGCAGCGGCTGCACCGTTTCGTGCCAGGCCATTTCATCGGGCGCGGTCACAGCTTCGAGGTCGCCCGGCAGAGCCGCCGCATTATCGACCCATTCGCGCAAGCCTGGTCCGCCGTTGATCACGTCGATCGCCAGCCGATCAAACTCGTATTCATAGGCAAAGTCCCGCCACAGCGCGTAATCAGGATGAAGGTTGCGGATCGCCTTGAAGCCGAGCGCCTGCATCCGCCACGGGCGGAATGCTGCGTGATCATAAAACGCGCCTTCGGCATGGATCATCAGCCCGCTGCATAGCTCGCCCGCATGCTTGTGGAATGTCGGGGTGAACCAGCATTCGCGCAAAGCTGCGCCCGCCAGCCAGTCAGGCGCGATCCGATTCATTTCGCCAAACACGGCACGGCAATCGAGATCAGGCGCGCCGAACAGCACTTCGAGCGGCCTCGTTGTGCCGCGCCCTTCGCTCAGGTTTGCGCCCTCCAGCATCACCGTCCCCGCATAAGCGCGCGCCATGTTGACGTTAGCGGCGTTGGGGCTCGGATTAATCCACACTCGGCTTTCGGGCCAGCCAAAGCCCGGGCCGTCCGGCTGCCAGCCATCCATCTCGATCACCCGGTAATCGACATCGAGCTTGAAGTGATCGATGAACCACTGGCCCATCTCGCCCATGGTCAGCCCGTGCCGCATCGGCATCGGCCCCGCTCCGACAAAGCTTTCGTGGCCCGCCAGCAAGGTCAGTCCTTCGATCGGGCGGCCCGCCGGATTGGGCCGGTCAAGCACCCATACCGCCTTGCCGGTGCCCGATGCTGCCTCGAGCAGGTATAGCAGCGTGGTGACGAAGGTATAGATCCGGCAGCCAAGGTCTTGCAGATCAAACAGGAATACGTCCGCCGTGCTCATCATCTGGCCGTTCGGGCGGCGCACTTCGCCATAGAGGCTGAAGACCGGGATGTTATAATACGGGTCGAGTTCGTCGGGCGTCTCGACCATGTTGTCCTGCTTGTCGCCCTTGAGCCCATGCTGCGGCCCAAAGGCGGAAGTGACGTTGACCCCCGCCGCGATCAGCGCGTCGAGCGAATGAGTCAGGTTAGCCGTGACTGAAGCAGGATGCGCCACCAATGCCACGCGCTTTCCCTCTAGCGGCGCGCGCAGGGCCGGGTCTGCCAGCAGGCGATCGATCCCAAAGTGCACGCTCATCGGCCTGCCAGCGCTAGCGCGCGGCAGTCGCTGGCATGGAATTCAGGTTTGCCGGGGCAGAACGCCAACGCCCAGAAGCGGTTCACGCCATCGTGGTCCTTGATAATCCCGTTAAGCGCCACCGTTGCCGGGACTGGCAAGTCGGACGTGATCTGCGCTTCAAGCCGCAGTTCGCTGGCGCTAACGCTGACCGTAATCGCAACCTCAGCCGGAGCATCGCGCATGCCCTCACGAAAGGTATCGAAATTGTAGCAAGCCCAGCGGGTCGACGGCGACAGGTTGAACTCGCGGTACGAAGCGCCGTCGTGGCTCCAGAATATCTCGAAGCAGGTGGTCTTCCACAGGTTGTCGAATCGCCCGGGCGCATCGATCTGCGGCACGGCAATCCGCGCGATATCTCCCCGCGCGACAAACACTGCGCGGCAGCCCGTCGGCGTTGGTTCGATCAAAGCTTCGATCGCGGTGATCGAGCCGGAGGCGCAGTCGGAGTGCAGGACGAGCTGGTTCATGCCCACTCTAATGCCCGCAGCATCGCAACCGGGCAAGCGGGTCTTGGGCTGGACGCGCCTGCGTGCTAGGCGCGCGGCGATGACTTACATTTCCACCCTGCTCCGCCTGCTCGACGAACGCGGTTACATTCACCAGGCCACCGATGCAGCAGCGCTCGACGCGCTTGCGAGCAAGCAAGTCGTACCCGGCTACATCGGCTTCGACGCCACCGCGCCGTCGCTGCATGTCGGCTCGCTGGTCCAGATCATGATGCTCCGCCGGCTCCAGCAGACCGGACACAAGCCGATCGTGCTGATGGGCGGCGGGACGACCAAGGTAGGAGATCCTTCGGGCAAGGATGAGAGCCGCAAGCTGCTTACAGCGGACGGCATCCAGACCAACATCGCCTCGATCCGGCAGGTGTTCGAACGCTATCTGACCTTCGGCGATGGCCCGACCGATGCGGTGATGGTCGATAATGACACTTGGCTCAGCCAGCTCGGCTATGTCGAGTTGCTGCGCGATGTCGGCCCACATTTTACCATCAACCGCATGCTGACTTTCGATTCAGTCAAGCTGCGGCTTGACCGCGAGCAGCCGCTGACCTTCCTCGAATTCAATTACATGATCCTGCAGGCCTACGATTTCCGCGAACTGGCGCTGCACCATGGCTGCCGGCTACAGATGGGCGGGTCCGACCAGTGGGGTAATATTATCAATGGGATTGAACTTACCCGGCGAATGGAAAGCAAGGAGGTGTTTGGATTGACGACGCCGCTGCTGACGACCGCCGACGGGGCCAAGATGGGCAAAACCGCAGCAGGTGCGGTATGGCTCAACGAAGATGCACTGCCCGCTTATAATTTCTGGCAATACTGGCGCAATGCCGATGACCGTGATGTCGGGCGTTTCCTGCGGCTGTTTACCGATCTGCCGCTCGACGAGATCGTCCGGCTCGAGTTCCTTGGTGGAAGCGAGATCAATGCCGCCAAGATCGTGCTGGCGGACGAAGTCACCCGGTTGTGCCGCGGTGAAGCTGCCGCACAGGCTGCGCAAGCAACCGCGGATGCGACCTTTGCCGGGGGCGGTGTGGGGGCCGATTTGCCCGTCTTGGCACTACCAAACGATGGCATCAGCGTGATCGACGCACTGGTCGGGATCGGTTTCGCCGCGAGTCGGGGCGAAGCCAAGCGCCTCATTTCCGGTGGCGGAGCGCGGCTCGACGGGGCTGCGATCACTGACGAATCCGCGCTTATCGGGGGCGGAACCGAACAGCGCTTGTCGGCTGGCAAAAAGAAGCACGGAATTATCCGGCCGGTCTAAACCGGCAAGTCCGGCAAAAATTTGCCTAAGTTTACGCAATATTTGCCTTTCCCCGTCAAAACGAGCGTTCTGAGATTTTCGGAACGGAGGCATTCGGGGCATGGGCGCAGGAGCTCAACTGACGGTAACCGATCTGCGCCGCGCGGCGCGGCATCCGGTCGACTACAAGGTTATCGGCGAACATCGCCGACTTGGTGATGTCCACCTCCACGTGGTCAACGTCTCAGCGCATGGCTTCATGGTCGAGGGCGAACTTGACCTGACTCGCGGCGAACGGGTCATAATCCGTTTGCCCGAACTCGGCCGGATCGAGGCGCACCTGATTTGGATCGCTGAAGGCCGCGCCGGATTCCAGTTTGAACGCATCGTGCGGATCGAAGATTTCATGCGGATGATCGATGCACTTCAGCCCAATCCACGGCTGCGCCGATCCCGTTAAACGGCTGCGCCGTTCACGTTAAAGTCAACGTCTTGCCTGTCCAAGCAAGACCTGCCTTGGCAAGCGCAACCCGCGCTGTCATGGCTAGGGGGTGAGCGTCCCTACCCATCCCCTGCACGTCCGCGATTTTCGCCTGATCTGGCTCGCGCGGTTTATATCGGTAGCCGCGACTACCGCGATGGTGGTGGTGATCGGTGCGCAGACTTATCAGATCGCGCGCACGACCTACGGTATGGACGAGCAGCAGGCTTCGTTCATGCTCGGGGTCTTGGGGCTCACGCAGTTCATTCCGTTTCTGATCCTCACTCCGCTCGCCGGTCTGGTCGCCGACCGGATGGACCGGCGTTATGTCGCCGCCGCTGCCACTGCTGTTGATCTTGTAATCGCTGTGGTGCTGGCGTTAGCCAATTCAAGCAGCACTCTGACATTGCCCGTGCTGTTCACGTTGGCCGGACTCTACGGAGCAGCGCGGGTGTTCATCGGACCTTCGCTCAGTGCAATCGTGCCCAATGTCGTCCCCGCCGAACTCCTGCCCAAGGCGATCGCGATCAGCTCGGTCGCATGGCAATCTGCCTCGGTGCTCGGCCCCGCGCTGGGCGGCTTTCTGCTCGCGCGCAATCACGCACTGCCGTACTGGTTTTCGGCAGCAGCGTTGCTCCTGGCGATCGGCGCATTGCTCGCGATCCGGCACCGTGCTCCGCCAGCTGCCGCCAAGGAGCCGCCACTCAAGCTGATGGGCGACGGGGCCAGATTCGTCTGGCGCGACCGGTTTTTGCTTGGCTGCGTCTCGCTCGACCTGTTCGCCGTGCTCCTCGGCGGCGCAACCGCAATGCTGCCAGCGTTTGCGTACGACGTGCTGCACGTCGGCGATGAGGGGCTCGGCCTGATGCGCGCCGCGCCAGCGTTGGGTGCGTCGCTCGTCGCGATCTACCTCGGCTTCCGGCCAATTGCCCGCGAGGTGGGTACAAAGATGCTGTGGGCTGTGGCAATCTACGGCCTTGCCACGCTGATATTCGGGCTTTCGGCCAATTACATAGTGTCGCTTGGCACACTCGCGGTGCTTGGCGGTGCCGATGCCATATCCGTATTCGTGCGCACCACGCTCGTGCAGCTCAACACCCCTGATGAAATGCGCGGCCGGGTCTCGTCGATCTCCGGTTTGGCTATTTCGGCCTCGAACGAACTGGGCGAGATGCAATCGGGACTGGCCGCCGCGTTTCTGGGTCCGGTCGGCGCGGTTGCACTGGGCGGCGCGGGAGCTATCATTATTACCGCAATCTGGACCGGGCTGTTCCCCGAACTCAAGCGGGCCAAGACGTTCGCTCCGCACTATCGCAAGAAGGAAGTCGTAACATGAAGGCTGACAGCGTCCTCGCAACGATTGGCAACACCCCGCATATCCGGCTCGCGCGGATGTTCCCGGATCACGAAGTCTGGGTGAAGTCTGAACGGTCCAATCCCGGCGGCTCAATTAAGGACCGGATCGGCCTCGCCATGATCGAAGCTGCCGAAGCCGACGGTAGCCTCAAGCCGGGCGGCACGATTGTCGAACCGACCAGCGGCAATACTGGGATCGGGCTCGCCATGGCGGCGGCGGTCAAAGGTTACACGCTGGTGCTGGTCATGCCCGAATCGATGTCGATCGAGCGGCGGCGGTTGATGCTCGCCTATGGTGCCACCTTCGACCTGACCCCGCGCGAAAAGGGCATGAAGGGCGCAATCGAACGCGCGCATGAACTGGTCGCTGCGACCCCGGGCGCATGGATGCCGCAGCAATTCGAAAACCCGGCCAATATCGCGATTCACCACCGCACGACCGCTCAGGAAATCCTGGCCGACTTTGCCGACAGCCCGCTTGATGCATTGATCACCGGGGTTGGCACGGGCGGACACCTCACCGGTTGCGCCGAAGTGCTCAAGGCCAAATGGCCTGGCATGCAAGCCTGGGCGGTCGAGCCGACACTTTCTCCCGTTATCTCCGGCGGCCAGCCCGCGCCGCACCCGATCCAGGGAATTGGTGCCGGGTTCATTCCCGCCAATTTGCACACCCAAGTGATCGACGGAGCCATTCAGGTCGATCCGGCCGATGCCAAGGAAATGGCTCGCCGTTGCGCCCGCGAAGAAGGCATGCTGGTCGGGATCAGTTCGGGGGCCACACTGGCAGCAATCGCGCAAAAGCTGCCCGATCTGCCCGCCACTGCGCGCGTGCTCGGGTTCAACTACGATACCGGCGAACGATACCTGTCGGTGCCGGACTTCCTGCCCGAATGAGCACGCTTGAACGGACCAAATATGCTGATGGCGATACAACGCTGACTGGTTGGCTGGCGCGGCCGACAGGATCGGCGCGCGCGGCCGTGCTAATCTTTCCGACGATCATGAACATCACGCCCGCAGTTGAAGCCAAGGCGCTGGCGCTGGCCGCGCAAGGCTATCTTGCTCTCGTTGCCGACTTCTATGGCGCCCCGGTTGTCGATTTCCCGGGTGCGATAAAACTCGCCATGGCACTTCGCGGCGATGTCGATCTTTACCGCGCCCGCCTTAGCGCGGCACTGGCTACGCTTGAGCTTGCATCACCCGGTTTGCCGCGCGTTGCGATCGGGTTCTGCATGGGCGGCCAAGCGGTCCTCGAACTGGCCCGCGAAAACGCCGATCTGGCGCTAGTCGCCAGTTTTCACGGGATCCTCGATACTGGACGCAAAGCGCCGCAAGGCGGTCCGATCGGACCTCGGATCCTGGTTTGCCACGGTGACGCCGATGCATTGGTTCCGCGAACGCAAGTCGCCGCCTTTTGGGAAGAAATGGATGCCGCGCGGGCCAATTGGCATTTCCACAGCTATTCCGGCGTCGGCCACGGCTTCACCAACCCGAACCCGCCGCCTGCGGGTGGCCCGAGCAGCTATGATGCAAGCGCCGACCGGCAAAGCTGGGCGGCAATGCTAGGCCTGTTCGCGGAAGTGTTCGATCAAGCCTGAGGGTTGCGCGCCAAGTATAGGTAGTTGCGCGGTTCAAAGCCTTTCGGCTGGTGTTTTGCGTAGCCTGCTGCACCAAGCAAAGCGTCAATCGGATCGAGCTGATGCGCGCCCCATGCTTCCAGCAGGATCGCGGGACGATCGCGAGTCAGCAGCTCGCTTGCGCCTTGCAGCACGGCTAATTCGCCGCCTTCGACATCGATCTTGAACGCCGATACAACTGGTCTGCCAGCGTCGGTCCAGGCCAGGTCGACCGTGGTCAGTGGGACATCAAACGAGCGGACCAGATTGCGCGGGATGACCGTGGCCGAGCTGAGCGTGGGATCCGAACTTTCATTGAAAGTAATCGTCCCGGGCGCAGAGCCAACCGCGGACTGGACGATTTCGACATTGGCAGCAGCGTTACGGTCCAGGTTGGCCTGCAGCCGTGCCGCCGTATCCGGTTGCGGCTCGAACGCGATCACGCGTCCACCAGCGCCAGCAGTCCGCGAAAACTCGAGCGCTGACAAACCGATGTTGGCGCCGACATCGAGCACGGTCCCACCGGGCGTGATATATTTGCACAATTCGGCAATCTCGCGGTCTTCATAGCCGCCATGGAACAGCACGAGCGTGCCAAGGTCCTCACGGTAAACCAGATCGATCGTTTCGCCATGCGGCAGCCGGTACGCGAAGCTGGCGGGTTCTGGCGGCAATGCCGGGAGTATCACATGCCTGAACAGCACCCCCTTGCCGCGATGGAAAGGAAACCGGGTAAAATACTTCCGGACAGGCCAAAGTGCCGTCCAGATCGCATTATGGTGACGTTCACGAAAGCAGGGCACAGGGGATTTGGCTGTCGTTGCCCGCGTTTAGGAAAGGCCCAAGATCAGGTCAAGCAGTAGCAAAGGCTTCCACCGGTAGCGCCATCATGCTCGCGGCCCCTGATTCGATCTTATGACGGAGCGAGCCAGCATCGGGTGTGAAGCGCTCGCCGAAATAGCACCCGGTAACCAGTTTCGCTTCGTAAAACGCTTTATCGCCCGAGCCGGCAGCCAGCGCCGCAACCGCGACTTCGCCCATCCGCAACCACATCAGGCCGAGAGCGACGATCCCCATGATGTGCATATAGTGATGCGCGCCAGCCCCGGCGTTGTTCGGATTGGCTATGCCATTCTGCATCAGCCACATCGTCGCCGCCTTGAGTTCGCCGTTGGCCCGCTCAGTCCGTTCGGCAAGATCGGCGAGTTCGGGCTTGCTCTTGGCTGCCGCGCATTCGCCGTCGACCAGCGCGAAAAACGCCTGCACCGCTGCACCACCACCCTGTCCCAGCTTGCGCCCGACCAGATCCATCGCCTGGATGCCGTTAGCACCTTCATAGATCTGGGTGATGCGAGCATCGCGGACGAACTGGCTCATCCCCCATTCCTCGATGTAGCCGTGGCCGCCAAACACCTGCTGCATGTTGACGCAGGTTTCAAATCCTTTGTCGGTGCCGTAACCCTTGATCACCGGAGTCAGCAGGCTGATCAAAAGATCGGCACGGGCGCGGTCTTCCTCACTTGCGGCTTTATGCGTCAAATCAACCTGCAAGGCACCCCACAGGCACAACGCGCGCATCCCTTCGGTGAACGCCTTCGCGTCCATCAGCATGCGCCGAACATCGGGGTGGACGAACAGCGTATCGGCTTTCTCGGCAGGTTCGGCCGGGCCGGTCAGCGCGCGCCCCTGGCGGCGTTCGTGAGCGTATTTCACGGCATTCTGGTACGCTACCTCGGCTTGCCCCAGGCCTTGCATCCCAACGCCCAAGCGCGCTGCGTTCATCATGATGAACATAGCGGCGAGGCCTTTGTTCTCTTCGCCAACCAACCATCCAGCTGCACCATCATAATTCATCACGCAGGTGGCGTTGCCGTGGATCCCCATTTTGTGCTCGAGACTGCCGCACGATACTGCGTTGCGCGCGCCGAGCGAACCGTCGTCATTTACCAGCACCTTGGGCACGATGAACAGCGAGATACCTTTTGAGCTTTCGGGGGCACCGGGAGTTTTGGCCAGGACCAGATGGATGATGTTCTCGGTCAGGTCATGCTCACCTGCGGAGATGAAGATCTTGGTCCCGGTGATCGCATAAGACCCATCGATGTTGGGCACCGCGCGGGTGCGGATGAGGCCAAGATCGGTGCCGCATTGCGGTTCGGTCAGGTTCATCGTCCCGAGCCATTCGTGGCTGACCATCTTGGGCAGGTACTTCGCCTTCTGCTGGGGCGAGCCTTTGGCGATGATCGCCGAGATCGCGCCGTCGGTCAGCCCGGGATACATGCCGAAACCCTGGTTGGCCGTGGCGATAAATTCCTGCGCGACGAAGCCAAGGACGTGCGGCAGTCCCTGCCCGCCAAACTCTTCTGGAGCCGATAGCGTTCCCCACCCGGCCGCGCGGAATTCATCAAAGGCCGCCTTGAAACCGGTGGGAGTCGTCACCGAGCCATCGGCGTTGCGAGTGCAGCCCTCGCGGTCGCCTACTGCATTGAGCGGGGCGAGCACCTCGGACACAAACTTACCGAATTCGTCAACCACCGTGTCGACCAAATCCGGAGTCGCAGCCTCAAAGCCGGGCAGATTGCCGTAGCTTTCAAGCTTGAGCACTTCGTTGATGACAAACCGGGTATCGCGCGTGGGCGCTTGGTAAATCGGCATGGCAGAGCTTCCTTGATTGCGGCAATCAGGCCTTGGCGGCAGCAGGATCGATGTTTTCAACTAGCGCAATAAACTGCGACAATTCGGTAATCGCCGCGTCGAGATCGTCGCGCTGTTGGCGCAGACGTTCGGCCTTGGCGCGGCACCGTTCGACCGTAACCCGCCGCTGCTCGACCCGGCCGTCGCCGCGATCATAAAGGTCGATCATTTCCTTGATTTCGGTAAGGCTAAACCCGACATTCTTGGCGCGCAGGATCCACGCCAATCGCGCCCGGTCGCGCTTGGAATAGACCCGGGTCAATCCGATCCGGGCCGGGGCAATCAGTCCTTCATCCTCATAAAACCGCAGTGCTCGTGCGGTAACATCGAACTCGGCAGTCAAGTCAGAGATGGCGAACTGCTCGCGCTGCAAAGCGTCGGGCGTGTCGAGATGTGCGCCGTCGTGGCTGGAAGGTGAAGCGCCGGGATTATCCATCCGCTGGCATTAACTTACCTTTACGTAAGCGTCAATCAGGCAGCCGCTGTAAACGATCGCCTTCGATGCGGCGATAGAAACAACTGCGCTCGCCTGTGTGGCACGCCGGGCCCGCCGGCCGCACCATCAAGACGATCGCATCCTGATCACAATCGATTCGGATTTCTTCGACTTTCAGCACATTGCCCGAACTCTCGCCTTTCAGCCAAAGCCGACCGCGCGAGCGCGAATGAAAGTGCGCCAGACCCGAAGCCCGCGTCTTGGCCAGCGCTTCGCTATCCATGAACGCCACCATCAAGACCTGTTGTGTCTCAACATCGACTGCCACCGCGCTCAATAGTCCGGACGAATCGAATTTAGGCGCGAACACCGCGCCCTGTTCGACATCATGCTGCTGCTTTTCAGTCATGGCATGCCCTTGTTGCAAGATAACCACATGTGTCGATCAAAAAATGCTCAAAGCGCGCTTGGCACTTTCAATCACCCGCAGTTTCGGTGATTCAGCACTGGCGGATGGCCGAAGGCCGGGTTCAGGGAACCAAACCGTATGAGGGATCGGGCGCGGCGGCCCAAAGGGGGAGCTGCCATACCACGCAAGTGGCGCCTTAAGAGTTTCGTCACGAGGACGCCCGGAGCTTCGGTTCCGGGCGTTTCGTTTAGGGGTCAGCCTATTCATGTCAGATGCAGCGCTTCATCGATGACTCTGGCAAAGCAGGCGAGGACCACCCGTTCCGCGCCGCCACGTTTGAGTGCCCGGACGCAGGCATCACTGGTTGCGCCGCTGGTCAGCACGTCGTCAACCAGAAGCACCTTGCTCCCGCTCAACTGATTGGCACGGCGGACATTAAGCCGGATTGCGCCGGCCAAGGCGCGGGACCGGGCAGATCGGCCAAGCCCACCCAGCGGCGGAGTGCGTTTGGTCCGGACCAGACCATCAACTACCAACTCCGCCCCGCTTATCACCGCCAATTCACGCGCCAGCAGCGCAGATTGGTTAAATCCCCTGCGCCACAATCGCCAACGGTGCAGCGGCACCGGTACGACCACCCAGCCCGGCCCGATCTCCTGCGGCAACTGCGCCGCGATCAGCCGCGCCAGCAGCGGGGCGAGCGCGATACGGTGGCCGTGCTTGAGCGCGAGCACTAACCGCCGCGAGGTATCGTTGTACAAGGTTGCCGCCGCGATCCCGTTGTGGCGCGGCGGCTGCAGCAGGCACGGCGCGCACAGGGTCCCGGCGGATGTGCCCGCTTCGAGCGGCCGCTGGCACGCCGTGCAGCTTGGGTCGCCGGGCACCGCCAGCCCGCCCCAGCAGTCTGCACACAGCCCGGTCTGCGCTGCCAGCCCCGCCCCGCATAACGGACAACGCGGCGGGAATACCAGGTCGATGACCGGGGCGAGGAGCGGGTGGACTTGCATAGGACCTTTCGTATCGCTTGCGCGGGCGCACGGCGCAAGGCAGGGCAATGACAATGGCCCAGCCCGCCCCGCCCGTAATCTTTTCGCCCGCCCGGCGGCTGGCGGTACGGCAGCGGATGCTGCGGGCGCAGCAACAACCCGACGCGCCTCGCTATTTGCTCGACGACATGATCGCCGACGTGATCGAGCGGATCGCCTTCCTTCGCCACACCCCACGCCGGGTGCTGGCAATAGGTGATTTCGGCGCGATCGGCGCGGCCTTGGCATCCCCCGATTGTGAGGTCACCGAACTCGAACCAGGGAACGGGTTCGATCAGGAAACGCCCTACCCGGTGTCCAGATTCGATACCGTAATCAGCCTCGGCACGCTCGACACTGCCAACGACTTGCCCGGCGCGCTGATCCATCTCCGCAATGCCCTTGCCCCCGGCGGACTGGCGTTGGCCAGCTTCGTCGGTGCCGGCAGCCTACAGAACCTGCGCGCCGCAATGCTGGCGGCCGATGGTGAACGCCCCGCGCCGCGGTTGCATCCGGCGGTCGATGTCCGCGCCGGTGGACAGTTGCTCCAGCGCGCCGGATGGCAGGATCCGGTGGTCGATAGCCGCAGTCTGGCGGTCCGCTTTTCGAGCCTAGCCAGTCTGGTCGGCGACTTGCGCGCCCAAGGGCTGTCCAACTGCCTTGATCGCTCCGGACCGCCATTCTGCAAGACGCAAATTACAATTGCAAATCAGTGTTTTGGCGGTGGAACCATTGAGAATTTCGAGATTTTGACTTTGACCGGATGGAAACGTTAGGCCAGCGCAGCCTGCGCCGCGGCCAACCTTGCGATTGGCACCCGGTAAGGCGAGGCGCTGACGTAATCTAGCCCGACTTCCTCGCAGAAGGCGATGCTCGCCGGATCGCCGCCGTGTTCGCCGCAAATGCCCAGCTTGATGTCGGGCCGCGTCGCCCGACCGCGCTCGGCCGCCAGGCTGACCAATTGCCCGACACCCTCGATGTCGAGGCTGACGAACGGATCGCGCGGGAAGATGCCCTGCTCGACGTAAGCATTCAGGAACTTGGCTGCGTCGTCCCTCGACACGCCCAGAGTAGTCTGCGTCAAATCATTGGTCCCAAACGAAAAGAACTCGCCTACTTCCGCTATCTCACCGGCCATCATCGCGGCCCGGGGCAGCTCGATCATCGTGCCGACCTGGTAAGCCAGAGTGCGCCCGCGCTCGGCGAACACGGCCTGCGCGGTGCGGTCGATCAGGTCTTTGAGGATTGCCAGCTCCTTGCGCGTGGCGACCAGCGGCACCATCACTTCGGGCACCGGCGCTTCGCCTGCCTCGGCAACATCGCAGGCTGCCTCAAACAGCGCGCGAGCCTGCATTTCGTAGATTTCGGGGAAAGTAATCCCCAAACGGCAGCCCCGGTGACCCAGCATCGGGTTAAATTCATGCAATTCATCGGCACGGCGTTTAAGTGTGGCGACACCGATCCCGATCACTTCTGCCAGCTCCTCGAACTCCGCATCGGCATGCGGGAGGAATTCGTGCAACGGAGGATCAAGCAGGCGGATAGTAACCGGCAGCCCGGCCATTTCCTCGAAAATTCCGCGAAAATCGGCGCGTTGTTCGGGCAGCAACTTGGCCAATGCAGCACGGCGACCCACCTCATCCTCGGCGAGGATCATCTGGCGCACGGCGGCGATCCGGCTCGCATCGAAGAACATATGCTCGGTCCGGCACAGCCCGACACCTTCGGCCCCGAATTGCCGCGCAGTGCGGCAATCGGCGGGGGTTTCGGCGTTGGTGCGCACTTTCATGCGCCGGTGCTGGTCAGCCCAGCCCATCAGCACTCCGAAATCGCCGACCAGTTCGGGCTCGATCGTGGCGACGTGCCCCGCCATGACCTCACCGGTGGTGCCGTCAAGCGTGATCAGATCGCCTTCCTTGAGCTCGCGGGTCCCAATCCGCAGCGTTCGCGTGGCCATGTCGATCGAGACAGCGGCAGCGCCTGAAACGCACGGCCGCCCCATACCGCGCGCCACCACCGCTGCGTGTGACGTCATGCCGCCGCGCGCGGTCAGGATGCCCTTGGCCGCGTGCATGCCGTGGATATCTTCGGGGCTGGTTTCGACCCGTACCAAAACCACCGCCTCGCCGCGCCCGGCGGCTTTCTCAGCTGTATCGGCATCGAGCACGATCGCGCCCGAAGCTGCGCCCGGGCTGGCGGGCAGGCCTTTGGTCAGCACATCGCGCACGGCTGCCGGATCGAGTGTCGGGTGCAGCAGTTGGTCCAGCGCCATCGGATCGATCCGCAGTATCGCGGTCTTTTCGTCAATCAGGCCCTCGCCGACCATGTCCACCGCCATCTTGAGCGCGGCCTTGGCAGTGCGCTTGCCGCTGCGGGTCTGGAGCATCCACAAATGCCCGCGCTCGACGGTAAATTCGATGTCCTGCATGTCGCAGTAATGCGCCTCGAGCAGCTCGAACACTTCTGCGAGTTGCCCGTAAGCCGCTGGCATTGCTGCTTCCATGCTCAGCGGCTTGGCCCCGGCGCGGGTCCGTGAAGCTTCGGTCAGGTACTGCGGCGTGCGGATCCCCGCGACCACGTCTTCGCCTTGGGCATTGACCAGCCATTCACCGTAATAGGCCTTCTCGCCGGTCGCCGGATCGCGAGTGAAAGCGACTCCGGTGGCGCTGGTGTCACCCATGTTGCCAAACACCATCGCCTGGACGTTGACCGCCGTGCCCCATTCGCCCGAGATGTTGTTGAGGCGGCGGTAAACCTTGGCCCGGTCCGAATCCCAGCTATCGAACACCGCGCGGATCGCGCCCCACAGCTGCTCGTGAACATCCTGCGGAAACGCGCGGCCCAGCTTGGCGGAGACGATGCCTTTGAATTCTCCGACCAGCGCTTGCCAGTCCTTCGCTTCCATCTCAACATCGGTGAAGAAACCGTTGTCTTCCTTGGCAATTTCCAGAGCATCTTCGAAGTAGTGGTGATCGATCCCCAGCACCACATCGGAATACATCTGGATGAACCGCCGATACGAATCCCAGGCAAACCGCGCATCGCCAGACGTGTCTGCCAGCCCCGCAACAGTCGCATCGTTGAGCCCGAGGTTGAGCACGGTGTCCATCATCCCCGGCATCGAGACCCGCGCGCCCGATCGGACCGAGACCAGCAGCGGATCGGCCGCATCGCCGAATTTCTTGCCAACGGTGGCTTCGATATGGCCAAGTGCTTGGGTGACTTCAGCTTGCAGATCAGCAGAAAAGTCCCCGCCTTCGGCGAGGTAGCGCACGCATTCTTCGGTGGTGATGGTGAAACCGGGAGGCACCGGCAGCCCGATCCCAGCCATCGCGGCCAGGTTCGCGCCCTTGCCGCCGACAATCGTCTTGTCGCGGGTGCGTGGATCGTCATGGGTGACAGTGCCGCCAAAAGTGTAAACGCTCGCACTCATTTTGCGCAGTTTCCCGTGGGCTAGGGTGACGCAGGTGACACGGCGTCACCCTGCTGATGCGATTCAATCAGTTGATAACAAACATAACTTTGAACGGGTGACAACCTAGACCGGGCCTTGTTATCCCTCGATCTTCGAGAAATCCGCGACCCCGTGAACCGCATCACGGAACCGCGCCAGCAACGATAGCCGCGCTGTCCGCTTGGCGGTTTCGGGATCGTTTACCGTCACGCCATCGAAAAACGCATCAATTGGCGCTCGCAAAGTAGCGAGCGCGGCCATCGCCCCGGCGAAGTCCTCGGTCACAACGGCAGTGGCGGCCTGCGGCCCGGCGGTATCAAGCGCATCCATCAGCGCCTTTTCCGCAGGTTCGGGGGTGTAGGAAAGTTCATTCGTCGTCCCCGGCTCGACCGGGGACCGCTGGCCTCCAGACGCCGAGGTCGCGTCGATGCGGCCACCGGTCCCCGCCTGCGCGGGGACGACGCCTTCTTTCTTGAGGATATTGGCCGCGCGCTTGTACCCGGCGAGCAGGTTGGTGCCGTCCGCAGTGCCGATGAACGCCTGGAGCGCATTGATGCGTTGGGTGATAAGATAGACATCTATAACGGTTGGAGGTGTTGTTACAGATTCAAAGATGCCACCTCGAAGACCGTCGGCTTTTGCCTGAACTCTCATTCGTTCGAATATGAAGGACCGCAAACTCTCGCTTAGCTCGCTTAACCGCCCCGGCGCTAACAAGTTCCAACCCGGTGCGATCGCGGGAAGGACATCTGATTTCCAAAGCGTAAGATCTTCACCGCGTAATTGCGTTACAGCAATCTCCCCGATACCGCCGTGATATGCAGGAAAATTGGGCCAAGTCTTCGAAAGTATTTCATCAATGCGAGGATTTGATCGCGCTGCCGCAACAACCAACGAAATGCCGACATTTGTTAGCGCTTCGCGGGACGCCACGAAAAGATTTATCCGCAACGAATTGCGTTCGACCAGATTCTTGATCGAAATGGCGGCTCTTCGTAGTGCGTACGGATCCTTGGAGCCGGTTGGCTGCTCGTCGATCGCAAAGAACGAAACAAGCGTATCCAGCTTATCCGCCAAACTCACCGCCACCGTCACCGGCGCAGACGGGACATCATCCCCCTGCCCGACCGGCTTGTAGTGATCACGGATCGCATCGGCGACGGCATCGGGCAGGCCTTCGGCGCGGGCGTAGTAGCCGCCGATCACGCCTTGCAGTTCGGGGAATTCGCCGACCATTTCGGTGACGAGGTCGGCCTTGCACAGCCGCGCGGCGCGTTCGGCCCATTCTGCCAATTGAGCGACGTCGGCGAGTTCCGTCGTCCCCGGCTCGACCGGGGACCGCTGGCCTCCGGACGCAGAGCTTGCGTCGATGCGGCCAGCGGTCCCCGCGTTCGCGGGGACGACGATGCCCTGCTCGACCAGCCACCGCGCCAATTTCGCAACACGCTCGACCTTGTCGGCAACCGTCCCCAGCTTCTCATGGAAGGTAATCCGCGACAGGCCCTCGGCGTGCTCGCTGAGCGACTTCTTGCGGTCCTGCTCCCAGAAGAACCGCGCGTCCGCCAGCCGTGCGGCCAGCACTTTGCGGTTGCCGTCAATGATCGCTGCGCCGCCATCGGTGGCGACGATGTTGGCGGTGCAGATAAAGGCGTTAGCGAGTGCGCCCTGCTCAGCGCCTTCAGGCGTGCGTTCGCGGCAGATAAAATACTTCTGGTTAGTCCGCGCGGTGATCTGGATCACTTCGGGGGGCACGTCGAGGAACGCCGCATCGAAGCGCCCGAGCAGCGGAACCGGCCATTCGGTGAGGCCGGCGTTTTCAACCACCAGCCCCTCATCGGCGACAATGACCAGTCCTTCGGCATGCGCCGCAGCAAGTGCGTGCTCGCGAATGAAGTCCTGCCGTTCCGCGTGATCGACAATGACGTGCGCGGCTCGTAGCTTGGCGGCGTAATCATCCGCGCCGTCGATCTGGATAGGGCCGGTGGAATGGAAGCGGTGGCCAAGCGTCTCGCGGCCCGCTGCAATGCCGCTCACTTGGCATGGCACCACCGCGCGATCGAACAAAGCAACAATCCCCGACAGCGGCCGCACCCAGCGCAAGCTCTCGCTGCTGAGCGATGCTGTGCCCCAGCGCTGCGATTTGGGCCACGGGAACGCGCGGATAATCGCCGGAATCGCTTCGGCGAGCACGTCGATGGTGGCGCGGCCGGACTTCTCGGTGACAGCGTAAAGCACCTCGTCGCGGGCCGTCAGCTGACTTTCGCTAAGGCCAGTCTTGCGCAGGAAGCCCTCAAGCGCTTGCGGCGGCGCGCCAACGCGGGGGCCTTTGAGTTCTTCGCTCACCGCAGCCGTCGCATCGGGCAAGCCGCGCGCGATTAGCGCGAGACGGCGCGGCGTGGACCACACAGTGACATCGCCCAGCGAAACAGCGGCGGTGGCCATTTCCTTGCGGAACAACTTTTCCAGATCGGCGCGCGCCCCGGCCTGCATCCGCGCGGGGATTTCTTCGGAGCGCAGTTCGAGGAGGAAGTCAGGCATCTTAGATCCTCCCCCATTGGGGGATGTGGCAGCGCGCAGCGCTGACGGTGGGGGCCTGAGCGCTCGCGCGGCTTGCCCCCACCGCCCCTGCGGGGCACCTCCCCCAGTGGGGGAGGATCTTAGGGAAATCGTTCACAGCACCCACTCCGGGTAATCCGCCTGCCATTGCGCCTCGTACTTCGCGATCCACGCCTGGCAGCTGCCCTTGGCCAAATCGCGCACGCGGCCGATGTAGCTGGCGCGCTCCTGCACCGAGATCACGCCGCGCGCCTGGAGCAGGTTGAACAGATGGCTCGCCTCGATCGCCTGTTCGTAGGCGGCGAGCGGGATATCGGCGTCGAGGCAGCGCTGGCATTCGGCCTCGGCCTTGGCAAAGCCATCGAACAGGCTGGCGGTGTCGGCGACTTCGAAGTTGTACTTCGACATTTCCTGCTCGTTCTTCAGGAACACCTCACCGTAGCTGACGCCATCGGCGTTGAACGCGAGGTCGCGGAAGTTGTCGACGCCCTGGATGTACATCGCGAGCCGCTCGAGCCCGTAAGTCAGTTCGCCCGAAACCGGCTTGCAATCGAACCCGCCCATTTGCTGGAAATAGGTGAACTGGCTGACTTCCATCCCGTCGCACCAGACTTCCCAGCCCAGCCCCCAAGCACCCAAGGTGGGGCTTTCCCAATCGTCCTCGACAAAGCGGATATCGTGCGCCAGCGGATCGATGCCAATGGCGGCGAGGCTGGCGAGATACAGCTCTTGCAGGTTGCTCGGGTTGGGCTTGAGGATCACCTGATACTGGTAATAGTGCTGCAGCCGGTTGGGGTTCTCGCCATAGCGGCCATCGGTCGGCCGGCGGCTCGGCTGCACGTAAGCGGCCTTCCACGGTTCCGGCCCCAGCGCGCGCAAGGTGGTCGCCGGGTGAAAGGTGCCTGCGCCCATGCGCATGTCATAAGGCTGGAGGATCAGGCAGCCATGAGCGCTCCAGAAGGCGTGGAGCCGCAGGATCATGTCCTGGAAACTCAGCGGGGCGCTTGGCTGGCTCATTGCCTGCGGCCTTTGGCGGATGGGCCGGAGCCGGTCAATATGCGCATTCGTTCATCGACTGGCAGCATTTGCGCAGTTAGGACGCGGGCATGAAGATTTTGAAACGCCTGCTGACCCCGCTGGTGGCCCTGATCGCGCTTTCCGGGAGCGCCAGCGCGCCGGCCGAGCCAGCTGCGCCGGTCGCGACTGCTCCGGCAGTGCAAGCCCATCCGGCGCTGTGGAAAGTCTCGGGCCATGACACCACGATCTACCTGTTCGGTACAATCCATCTGCTACCGCCGGGGATCGACTGGCTCAACGGACCGCTGGCCTATGCGCTCGATCATTCGGACACATTGATGACCGAACTGCCCGATCTGCCCCCGGGCGATATCGCGGCGGCGCTGCTGCGCCATGGCACCTTGCCCGCAGACAAGAACCTGCGGCGGATGATGGGCGAGAAGGAGCGCGGCCAGCTTGAGGCAGCGTTGACCGCGCTCCACCTCCCGCTGACCCTGTTCGATCACAACAAGGCGTGGGTGGCAGCGGCGACGCTGCCGATCCTGCAGCTGCAGAAGGCTGGCTACAATCTGGAATCGGGCGCCGAGAACGCGCTGACCAAGCGCGCCACGCAGCTGGGTAAAGCTCGCGGCGGGCTGGAGACGGCGGACTTCCAGTTCGGCCAGTTCGATGTGCTGAGTGACGTGCAGCAGCTCGAATACCTCGGCTCAGTGCTCGAAGCCCTGCCGCAGATCAATGCTGAGATCGCCACCATGGTCGGCAACTGGTCACGAGGCGATGCGCCCTCCTTGGCGGCGCAGCTTAATGCCGACAGTGACAGCCCGGCGCTGGCTGAAGCGCTGATCTTCAGCCGCAATCGCAACTGGGCGGATTGGGTCGAGAGCCGGATGAAGCAGCCCGGCACGGTATTCATAGCCGTTGGCGCGGGCCATCTGGGCGGTAACGGCAGCGTGCAGGACGTTCTGGCCAAGCACGGCGTCAAGGCGGTCCGTGTCCAGTAAGCTTTTCCGCTCGTTGGCGCTCGCCGGGCTAGCGTTACTCGCCTCTTGCAGCAAGCCCGCCGAAGTGCGCCCGGCGCTGTGGCTGGTCGAGGGACCGAACGGGCAAAAAGCGTGGCTGTTCGGCACAATCCATGCTCTGCCACAGCCGGTCAATTGGCATTCAACCCGGGTCGATGCGGCGCTTGCCCAGTCAGATCGGCTGCTGCTCGAGGTTGCCAAGATCGAGGATGATGCCGGGACTGCGCAAGCCTTTGCCGCGCTGGCGACCAGCCATGGGCTGTTACCGCTTGCCCAGCGGGTGCCCGCAGACCTGCACGATGAACTCGGCACCGCGCTCAAGGACGATCACTTCGCACCGGACGCACTCGATGGCTACGAAAACTGGGCTGCAGCATTGATGCTCCAGAACGCAGCGATGTCGGCGGGCCAAAGCGATAGCGCCAACGGGATCGATCGGGCCTTGGTGCGCAGCTATTCCAAACCGATCGAGGAGTTCGAGGGCGCCGCGGCACAGCTCGCGATATTCGACCAACTTCCCGAACCAGCGCAGCGCGCCTTGCTGGCCGCAGCACTCGTTGCGCCGCAGGACGAAGCCTCAAGCATGCGCAAGATGGAGCAGGCTTGGGCGCACGGCGACCTTGTTGCGGTCGACCAAGAGACCAACGCCGAATTCCTCGATAATTCGGACTTGCGCGATGCGCTGCTGGTGCGCCGCAATCATGCCTGGTCGGCGCGGCTCGGCACCGATCTGGCGCGCGGCAAGCACCCATTTGTCGCGGTTGGCCTGGCCCATCTGGTCGGCCGTGACGGCCTCCCCGCGCTGCTCACCGCGCGCGGATACAAGGTCACCCGGCTCCAGTAGCCTTGCATTGACGCCTTATTGCCGCTAATGGCGCGCGCTTCCCGTCTATGGTCATCCCTGGAGGCGTGACGGTGAATATTATCAATCCAGAGTTTTGAAAGGCAAGTACCATGAGCGATACGCTGAACCTGCCGGCCGAGACGCGTGAACGGGCTGGCAAGGGAGCCTCCCGTGCATTGCGTCGTGAAGGCCGCGTTCCTGCCGTGATATACGGCGGCAAAGAAGAGCCGCTGGCGATCCACGTCGAGGAAAAGCTGCTGATCAAGCGGCTGAGCACCGGTCACTTCCTCAATTCGATCATCGAGATCAAAGTTGGCGGAAAGAAGCTGCGGACGCTCCCCAAAGACGTTGCCTTCCACCCGGTGACCGATCGTCCGCTCCACGCCGATTTCCTGCGGCTGTCGAAGGATTCGACCGTGCACGTCAACGTGCCAGTGTTGTTCATCAACGAAGAAGACTCGCCCGGCCTGAAGCGTGGCGGCGTGCTCAACATCGTCCGCCACGAACTCGAACTGATCTGCGACGCGGACAAAATGCCCGGTGACATCCAGATCGATGTCACCGGGCTCGATATCGGCGATTCAATCCATATCAGCAGCGTAGCTCTGCCCGAGGGTTCGACCTCGGCGATCACTGACCGTGACTTCACGATCGCCACGATCATCGCGCCATCCGGCCTGCGCAGCGAAACGGGCGACAACGCCACGACCGACGCTGCTCCTGAAGAATAAGTTTTCGGTCGGTCAGCGCCGCAGTTGACCGGCAGAAAATGTAAGCCAATGTTCAGCCGGGCCGTGGCAACGCGGCCCGGTTTTGCATTTGGGGATTTTGATGAAAATCGTTGTTGGTTTTTTATTGGCATCGGCAGCCGGACTCGCCCAGCCTGCTCGCGCTGCCCCCGTTCCCCCCGCTCAGATCGCGGGAGCCAAGCTTGATGATTTCGCCTGCATGGTCCGCACGATGTACGTTGCCAGCGCCGCCGAAACTGCCGCCAGGACGGCCGCAGACCCGGCTAAGCGAAACCATGCTAACAAGGTTTCAACCGAGAATTACGAATCCGCTTCGTTTTTCATCGGCAAGCTCAGCGCTACCAAACCGGGATTCAATCCGAAACAGCGCTACGCGGCAGAAATCAGTGGGCTTAACAAATTGGACAACGCCGTGCTGGTGGATCAAATCGCCCGATGCGTATACCGCGCGCAGATTGAACGCGGCGCCTACCTCGGGTTGCTGGCCGGTAAATAAACTGGCGGTGGAACAATTAACTGCGGGAATAGACCAGTCATGCCGCTTGCCAGATTTATCCTGCTTCGCGCTGCGCCAGAGCTGCTTGCCGCAGTGCAATCGCCAGTGAATTCGAAGGGCTGACGAAAAGTTGCAGCTATGGGTTGGCCTTGGCAATCCGGGCGCGCAATATGCGCTGCACCGGCATAACGTCGGGTTCATGGCGGTGGACACGATTGCCGAAGTGTACGGCTTTGGCGCGGTGCAGAAGAAGTTCCAGGGCTGGCTGCAGGAAGGCAGGATCGGCGGCGCCAAAGTGCTGCTGCTCAAACCTGCGACCTTCATGAATGAAAGCGGCCGCGCGGTGAGTGAAGCGCTGCGGTTCTATAAGCTTGAACCCGATGCGCTGACCGTGTTCCACGACGAACTCGATCTCGCGCCCTTCAAGGTCAAGTTGAAGCAAGGCGGCGGCACGGCGGGGCACAACGGCTTGCGCTCGATCGACCAGCACATCGGGCCGGATTTCCGCCGGGTGCGGATCGGGATCGGGCATCCGGGGCACAAAGACCGGGTGACCGGTTATGTGTTGGGCAATTACGCCAAGGCAGAGATGGACCCGCTGGCGGATGTGCTGGGCGCAGTTTCGGCTGAGGCCGAGTGGTTGGCGAAGGGTGATGACGCGCGGTTTATGAATGATGTGGCGTTGCGGCTGGCGGAGTAAGTTAAAACTCAAGAGCCGTTCGTCTCGAGCGAAGTCGAGGAACCCGTCGAGCGCAGCCGAGACGGCCTAGTTATCGGTTTGAGGTGAGGTCGCAGGTTCTCGGCTTCGCTCGAACCACCCCTCGACTTCGCTCGGGACGAACGGGTCTGGGGTTAGGGCTGTTCAATCCGCCGGCGGTTCCCACAGTTCGATCGGATTGCCTTCGGGATCGTGGATCCGCGCGAACTTGCCGGTTTGCGGGTCATTCCATTCGGGTTTGGTGATCACCTCGATGCCCGCGTCTTTGAGCGATGACAGCAAGGCATCGATCCCCTCGACCCGCAGATTGAGCATGTATTGCTTGTCCGCTGGGAAATAGTCGGTGTCGGCCTTGAACGGGGCAAAGACCGTCGCACCGCCGATTGCGGTCCAGCTCCACTCGTCCACCGGGCCGGTCGCATCAGCGTTGCATCCTGCCCCGACATGGAGGTGCGTCCGGTACCACGCGTTCAAGGCGTCGGGATCGTTCGCCCGGAAGAACACCCCGCCAATTCCCAATACGCCCATGGTCCGGACTCCCGCCTAGCAATTGTCGCCGCTTGTCCATAAGAGGCGCGCACGTCTCACCGGAGTCAATAATGGGTTTCAAATGCGGTATCGTCGGGCTGCCCAATGTGGGCAAGTCCACCCTGTTCAATGCGCTGACCGAAACGCAAGCGGCGCAGGCGGCGAATTATCCGTTCTGCACGATCGAGCCCAACGTCGGCCAGGTCGGCGTACCCGATGCGCGGCTCGATAAGCTGGCGGCGATTGCGGGCAGCGCGAAGATTATCCCGACTCAGCTGGGCTTTGTCGATATCGCGGGCCTGGTGCGCGGCGCGAGCAAGGGCGAAGGCCTGGGCAACCAGTTCCTCGGCAACATCCGCGAGGTCGATGCGATCGTCCATGTGCTGCGGTGCTTCGAGAACGACGACATCCAGCACGTCGACAACAAGATCGATCCGGTTTCGGACGCCGATACGGTCGAAACCGAACTGATGCTGTCCGACCTGGAGAGCCTGGAAAAGCGCGTTCCCGCAGCCCAGAAAAAGGCCGCGCAAGGCGACAAGGATGCGAAACTGCTCGCCGCAGTGCTGCTCCCCGCGCTTGAATTGCTACGCGAAGGCAAACCCGCGCGGCTCGCCCGGCCCACCGACCCTGAAGAGCTGCAGGTGTTCAATTCAGCGCAGCTGCTCACCGCCAAGCCGGTGCTTTATGTGTGCAATGTCGAGGAAGCCAGCGCGGCCGCGGGCAATGAGTTTAGCGAGAAAGTCTTCGCCAAGGCCAAAGCCGAGGGCGCCAATGCGGTGATCGTCTCAGCCGCAATCGAGAGCGAGCTGGTCACGATGGAAATGGACGACCGCATGGTCTTCCTCGAAGAGATGGGCCTCCACGAAACCGGGCTCGCGCGGATCATCCGCTCGGGCTACGATCTGCTACACCTGCTGACTTTCTTCACCGTCGGTCCCAAGGAAGCCCGCGCCTGGACCGTCCATCAGGGCGCCAAAGGCCCGCAGGCGGCCGGCGCAATTCACTCCGACTTCGAACGCGGCTTCATCCGCGCCGAAACGATCGCTTATGAAGACTATGTCGCGCTGAACGGCGAAAGCGGTGCGCGCGACGCAGGCAAACTGCGCCAGGAAGGCAAGGAATACGTCGTCAAGGATGGCGATGTGCTGCACTTCAAGTTCAACGTCTGAAGCCTACCCCATGGGGGAAGGGGACCGCGACGCGAAGCGGCGGGGTGGAGTGGTGACCTCCACGCAACGCGCCACAGTCAAGCAATAAAGTGGATAGCTCCTTGGCCAATTGGCTCGTCATCCCTATCTGCGCGCCATGAGCACGCTGAGCACCATAACCTCGCTGGTCCTTGCCAGTCTTTCAGCCGCATCCACGCCATTCGTGCAGCCGCCCACTCAGCGGCTGAGTCTGGGGCACTGAAATGAGCGATGACTTGATGTATTTCGAGGATCTCGAACCGGGCACAACCGCATCGTTCGGGAGGTATGAAGTCACCCGTGATGAGGTTATCCAGTTCGCCAGCAAGTACGACCCGCAGCCGTTCCACTTGTCCGACGAGGCTGCGGCCACAACCCACTTCGGGCGCATCTCGGCCAGTGGCTGGCACACTTGCGCAATGGTCATGCGGATGATGGTCGATAATATCACCGAGCGCCGTCAGGCGGGGCTCGGCTCGCCCGGGCTCGATGAACTGCGCTGGTTGAAGCCGGTTTATCCAGGCGATACCCTGCGGGTCGAGACGACCTTGCTCGACAAAACCCAAAGCCGCTCACGCCCCGAAATGGGCAGCTTTCGTTCCGAGGTAAAAGTGTTCAACCAGCATGACGCGCTGGTCGCGACGATGAAGTCGATCGGGCTGATCAGGCGCCGCAATTAATAGTGCCTCGCGCCGAATAAACGATCCGCTCCCAAGCATCGCGGACGATGAGTTCGCCCGCATATTGCGTGCTCACGGCGACTCCCGGCGTGCCGTCACCCGGCGTGCGTTTGAGGGTCAGGGTATTGTCTTTGCCGACATAATGCTCCCACGCGCCGGCTTCCAGCTTGGCCCCGCCATTATCAGATATCAGCAAATCGATGTGATCGTCCTGCTTGATCACGGCGCGCCCGACCAAGGCCAGCACGATCGGCTGCGCTGCGGTCGTGGTGCTGAAGCTGCACCCTGCCCCACTGAGGTTCTTCGCGGTAATTTCCTCCAGAGTGATTGCCTGGAGTGCCAGCGGCTTGATCGGCGGGACGATCTTTTGCATCGCTTCGACCGCCGCGACATCGGCCGCGTCGCGCTGCTTCTTTTCCTCGGGTGACACCGTCTGGCCGCAGCCGCCTAGAGCAATCACAGCGGCCAGACCTAACAAGCGCAGCATCAACGTCTCCCGAACAGCTTTTCGATATCGCCATGCGCCAGTTTCACCCAGGTCGGGCGGCCGTGATTGCACTGGCCCGAACGCGGGGTGATTTCCATCTCGCGCAGCAGGGCGTTCATCTCTGCCACCGATAACGCACGACCGGCCCGAACGCTCCCGTGGCAAGCCATGGTAGCGAGTACCAGATCGAGCCGTTCGCCCAGCAGTAGCGCCGCGCCATTGGCGGCCAGATCGTCGGCAAGGTCGCGCAGCAATGCCTGCGGACTGCCTTTGGCGAGCAGCGCCGGAACCGCGCGGATCAGCATCGCGCCGGGGCCGAACCGTTCGATCATAAGTCCCAGTGCGGCAAATGCTTCGCTTGCTTCCTCAAGCCGGTCACAATCGGGCTCGTCGAGTTCGACCACTTCGGGGATCAGCAGCGCTTGGCTCGACGCCATCTTGCCTTGCGCTCCTGCCACCTTGAGCCGTTCCAGAACGAGCCGTTCGTGCGCGGCGTGCTGGTCGACGATGACCAAGCCGTCTTCGGCTTCGGCGACGATATAGGTCAGCGCCACTTGCCCGCGCGCCACGCCGAGCGGGTGCTGCGGGGTCGGCGTTTCCTCGGCCATTTCGGCTCGGGCGGCCGGGGCAAGCGTATCACCTTCAAACCCCCGCCACGGCCGTGCTGCCTCACGTACCCCGGACAAGCCATATTCACGCGCAAACAGCGAAGCGAGCGCCGGTGCGGGTGCTGTGATCGGCTCGCTTTGCCAATTCCCCATCGCCGGAGCGGCAGGAGCCTGCGCGCTGCGCTGACCTTCGGCTTCAAGCGAATAGCGCAGACCCGAAACGATGAACCCGCGCACGAAAGCCGGATCGCGGAACCGCACTTCGGTCTTGGCCGGATGGACGTTGACGTCGACCTCGCCGGGCGGAATGTCGAGGAACAGCGCCAGCACCGCGTGCCGGTCACGCGCCAGCATGTCGGCATAGGCGCCGCGCACCGCGCCAATCAACAGCCGGTCTTTCACCGGGCGGCCGTTGACGAACAGGTACTGGTGATCGGCCACGCCGCGGTTGAAAGTCGGTAACCCGGCAACTCCGATGAGCCGTGCCGCACCGCGTTGCAGGTCGATCAACACCCCGTCGCTCGCCAGCTCGCGCGCGACGATCTGCGCAACCCGGGCGGGCAGCGTGTCGCCGCCTTGCAGCCGCAAGATCTGCCGCCCGTCATGTTCAAGCACGAAGCCAACTTCGCTGCGCGCCATCGCCAGACGTCGCACCACATCGAGGCAGGCGGCATATTCGCTGCGCGCCGAACGCAAAAACTTGCGCCGCGCCGGCACTTTGCCGAACAATTCCTCGACCCGGATGCGGGTGCCCGGTGGCAGCGCAGCGGGGCCTTGTTCGGCCACTGCGCCGTGATCGACCATCATCCGCCAACCTTCATCCGAACCGGGCACCCGGCTCTCGATCGTCAGCCGCGCGACACTGGCGATCGAGGGCAGCGCCTCACCGCGAAAGCCCAGCGTGCTGACCAGTTCGATCGCGTCGTCGGGTAGCTTCGAGGTGGCATGGCGTTCGAGCGCCAGCGCGATCTCCGCAGGGTCCATCCCGCAGCCATCATCGGTCACTTCGATCCCGTCGAGCCCGCCTGCGCTAAGCCGCACCGCGACATTGCGAGCCCCCGCGTCGAGCGCGTTTTCGATCAGTTCCTTGAGCGCCGAGGCCGGCCGCTCGACCACTTCGCCGGCCGCGATGCGGTTGACCAGGGTATCGGGCAGACGGCGGATGATGGGCATCGCTTGAGCTTAGCGGTGAAGCGCTGGAATTTCGAGACGGACGGGGCCGGTTATCAGTCCAATTGACACAATTTTTTGGCCTTTCAACAGCCGCTGCGCTAATGGGTTCGCTCTCATGCCAAAACGCAGGCTCGTCGCTGCCGCAGTAGCTGCGGTAGGCGCTTGTAAACATACGGAATTTTGAATGGCTTCGTTCCTCTCGCGATTCTTGAAATTCGGCTCCCAGAACATGGCGATCGACCTTGGGACCGCCAACACGCTGGTCTACGTCCAAGACCGTGGAATCGTGCTGAATGAACCCTCAGTGGTGGCCATCGAAACGATCAACGGGGTCAAGCGGGTCAAGGCCGTGGGCGACGATGCCAAGATGATGATGGGCAAGACGCCCGACAGCATCGAAGCGATCCGCCCTCTGCGCGACGGCGTGATTGCCGACATCGAAGTCGCCGAAGAGATGATCAAGTATTTCATCCGCAAGGTCCACGGCGGAAAGCGCTCGTTTTTCCGCTATCCCGAGATCGTGATCTGCGTGCCCTCGGGTTCGACCTCGGTCGAACGCCGCGCGATCCGTGATGCGGCATCGAACGCCGGCGCCAGCCAGGTCTATCTGATCCTTGAACCGATGGCAGCGGCAATTGGCGCTGATATGCCGGTGACCGAACCGGTCGGTTCGATGGTCGTTGATATCGGCGGGGGCACCACCGAAGTCGCGGTGCTGTCGCTGCGCGGCCTCGCCTATACCACCTCGGTCCGCGTTGGCGGGGACAAAATGGACGAAGCGATCGTTTCGTATGTGCGCCGTCATCACAACCTGCTGATCGGCGAAGCGACAGCAGAGCGGATCAAGAAGGACTACGGCGTGGCCATGATGCCGGCCGATGGCGTGGGCGAATCGATCCAGATCAAGGGCCGCGATCTGGTCAACGGGGTGCCCAAGGAAATCACCATCACGCAGGCCAATTTGGCCGAGGCGCTGAGCGAACCGATTGGCCAGATCATCGAAGGCGTGCGCATCGCGCTGGAAAACACCGCGCCTGAATTGGCTGCGGATATCGTCGATCAAGGCATCGTGCTCACCGGCGGCGGAGCGCTGATCAAAGGGCTCGACGAATATCTGCGCGAAGAAACCGGACTACCGGTGAGTGTCGCCGAAGATCCGCTGTCTTGCGTCGCGCTCGGCACCGGGCGCGCGATGGAAGAGCCGATGTTCCGCGGCGTGTTGATGACGGCCTGAGTCCAGGACGGATGACGCGCGTGGCCTTCCCCCTGGAGTAATCCCCGATGGCGGCGCCCAGCAATCGCCGTCCGGGGTTTTCACGCCGGGCGCAATATGGCAATTTTTTCGGTTATCTGATTGCGGTCGCCGGTATGGTCGCGGGCGTTATCCTGTTGATTGTGTCAATCGGTAACGCCGGGGCTTTTTCAGGCCTGCGCGCTGGTGCGGCGGACACTGCCGCCCCGGCCGCAAAGGTCGCGGCGGGGGCGCGCACCGGCAGCCAGAGTGTGTGGCAAATCCTGTCGGGCTATTTCACATCGGGGGCACGGGTCGCACAGCTTGAGCGCGAAGTCGCCGAGGGCCGAGTCAAGCATGCCGAGCAAGCCGCGTTGACCGAAGAAAACGGCCGGTTGAAGAGCATGCTGACGCTAACCCAGGGTGACCAGCGCCCGGTCGTGGTTACCCGCATGATCGGCTCCACCTCGTCCTCGACCCGGCGCTTTGCCACAATTGGAGCTGGCACCAATCAGGGCGTTCGGGTCGGCATGGGAGTGCGTTCGCCGCTCGGGCTGATCGGCCGGGTGGTCGAGGTCGGCAGCAATAGCGCGCGGCTTTTGCTGGTCACTGATACGGATAGCTCGATCCCGGTGCGCCGCGCCAGCGACGGGATCCAGGGCTATGCCAACGGTATTGGCAACGGCACGGTACAAATCCGCCTGAGCACCACAGGGATCAATCCGCTCCATCCGGGCGATGCAATCGTCACTTCGGGCTCGGGCGGGATTTATCGCCCGGGTGAAGCCGTGGCCGTAGTTGTTTCACTTACTCCTGACGGAGCGATCGCGCGGCCGCTGAGCGACCCGGGCCAGACCGAATTCGTCGCGGTTGAGCCATTGTTCGAGGAAATCGCCACTCCGGCGCTTACCCCCCAAACTTCATCTGCCGGGAAGCGGTAATGCCGACCCCGCTGCCCTCAGCCCTGCGCAAGTTTGGCAAGCCGCGGATCAACCGCACGGCTTCCCCGGTGCTCGCGCTGGCAATGCCGTGGCTGCTGGTCATGGTGGGCAGCCTTTCGCCGACCTGGCCGGTAATCGCCTCTGCGCCGGTGTTGCCGCCGTTCGGATTTCTGCTGCTGGTCGGCTGGCAGCAGCTGCGTCCGGGGCTATTCCCGGTCTGGGCGGGTTGGCCGCTCGGGCTGTTTGACGATCTGTTCAGCGGACAACCAATTGGTTCAGCGGTGCTGCTGTGGTCGCTGGCGATGCTGGCGCTCGATTTCATCGATCACCGCTTTCCGTGGCGCGGATTCGTGCTTAACTGGCTGGTTGCCAGCGCGTTTATCACCGGTTACCTGTTTCTGGCGCTGCAGATCGCCAATCTGGCCGGGGGCTTAGCCAGCGCCGTGGTGCTGCTGCCACAGCTCGCGGTGGCCATCCTGGCCTATCCTGTAGCTGCGCGTCTGGTTGGGCTTGCTGACAAGTTCCGGCTGATCCCGATCCGGTCGGTATAGCGTGTTCGGCAAAGCGCAGCACATCAGTTCTGGCACGCTAAGCAACAGTTTTGAACGGCGCTCGGTGCTGATCGGTGGCTTGCAAACCGGGCTTGGGGTGCTGCTTGCGGCGCGGCTCGGCTGGATCGGGCTGGTCCAGAACGCCAAGTACGAAACGCTGGCCGAAAGTAACCGGGTCAACCTGACACTGGTTCCGCCGCGGCGCGGGGCAATCCTCGATCGCAACAACGTCCAGCTCGCCAGCAACCGCATCGAGTTTCGGATCGACATCATTCCCGAGCGGCTGGTCGACAGCGCCGCCACCGTGGCCGAACTGGCGCGGCTGCTCGCGTTTAATCCGGTTCAGCTGCAAGAGCTGCAGGACAAGCTCGACAAAGCCCACGGTTATCAGCCGATCGAGGTAACCTCAGGCCTCGATCCCGAACAGTACGATAAAGTCTTGGTGCGGCTGCCCGATATGCCCGGCGTGATTGCGCAGCAGGGCTTTACCCGCTGGTATCCGACCGGCCCTTCGGTGGGGCATCTGGCCGGCTATGTCGGCCCGGCATCAGCCAAAGATTATGAAGCCGAACACAATCCGCTGCTGGTGACCCCGGGATTCAAGATCGGCAAGGACGGGCTGGAAAAGCAGTTCGAGCAGGAATTGCGCGGCGTCCCTGGGGCGCAGCGGGTGGAAGTCACCGCCAGCGGGCGGTTTGTCCGCGATCTGGAAAAGCGCGACGACGTGCCGGGCAAGCCGATCAAGCTGACGATCGATTCTGCGCTGCAGGATTATGCGGCGCGGCGCATCGGGCTAGAGTCGGCGGCAGTGGTGGTGATCGACTGCATCACCGGCGGCATCCTCGCGGTGGTTTCAATGCCCTCGTTCGATCCGAACAACTTTGCTGGCGGGATCAGCCGGTTGCAGTGGAAAATGCTTAACGAGGACGATCATATCCCGCTGCTCAACAAGGCACTGCGCGGTCTGTATCCTCCGGGCTCGACGATGAAGCCGATGGCCAGTTTGGCCTTGCAGATCCACGGAGTCGAACCGGAGGAGCGGATCAATTGCCCGGGCGGCTACCAGCTGGGCAATCGCTTCTTCCGCTGCGACGCAGTGCATGGCTCGATGGATATGCGCAGCGCGATCGAGCACAGCTGCAACACTTATTTCTGGTCGATGGCGCACCGGGTGGGCTACGATTCAATTGCACCAGTGGCCAAGCTGCTGGGTCTGGGTCAACAATTCGAACTGCCCGGCTCATCCCAGCGATATGGCACTGTGCCCGATGCGGCGTGGAAGATGCGCCGCTATCATCAGGAATGGAGCGCAGCGGATTCGCTCAACGCGTCGATCGGGCAAGGCTATGTCTCGGTCTCGCCGCTCCAGCTGGCGGTGATGACGTCGCGGATCGCCTCGGGCCGCAACCTGATGCCGTCGCTGATATTCGGGCAGGAGCAACACGCCGGCCCCGCTCTCCCCTTTACCCCTGAACAGTTCGCAGTGGCGCATGACGGGATGTTCCGGGTGGTCAATGGATCGGGCACCGGGGTCGGCAGCAAGCTTGATCTGCCCGGCATCCAGATGGCGGGCAAGACCGGCACCGCACAAGTCCGTGCGCTGACAGCTCGCGGCACTGTCGGCGCCTGGAAAACGCGCGATCACTCGCTGTTCGTCTGTTATGCGCCCACCGATGCACCGCGCTATGCCATGTCGGTCGTGGTCGAGCATGGCACCTTCGGAGCCCGCGCCGCCGCACCGATTGCCAAGGACGTCATGACCTTCCTGTTCGAACCCGAAAAAGCGATGGCTACGCTCGCCGCGCTTGAACAAGGCTGGGGAGGTACCCCGACCCAGCGGATGGAGGCCAAGTACCGCTCGTTCGTGTCGCAGTACGGTACCTCAGCCCCGAAGGTTGGCGAAGATGCGGTCAACAATGCGGTCGCCCATGCCGAGAACTCCGAAGCCCCGGTTGAAAATCCGGCAGCGGTATCGCGGCCCGAAGAGCCCTCGCCCGCGCCACCAGCGGCCCCATCGCCTGTGCCACCCGCACTGCCATCACCCGCAGTAACACCGCGGTGAGCCGCAGTATCATCCCCGAAGCAATCTCGCGCGAGCCGTGGCACGTGCTGGTGCCGCTGTTCGCGCTCAACACGTTCGGCTCGGTGGTGCTATATTCGGCGGCCGGTGGGCATTTGCGACCGTGGGCCATGCTCCACGAAGTTCATTTCGCGGTGTTCCTGGTGATGGCCTTCGTCATTTCCCGCTTCTCGCGCGATTTCTTCAAGCGGGTGGCTTTCCCGATCTATGGCACGCTGGTTGTGCTGCTGATTCTGGTCGAGGTGCTCGGCAAGGTCAGCGGCGGCAGTCAGCGCTGGCTCAACCTGGGATTTATGCAGCTCCAGCCCAGCGAGCTGATGAAGCCCGGGATCGTGCTGGCGCTCGCCATGTTTTATGACGGCCTGCCCCCGGCAATGACCAAGAACTGGCGGGCATTGATCCCGGCGGGCGCGCTGGTTGGCGTGCCGGCGCTGCTGGTTATGGCCCAGCCCGATCTCGGCACTGGTTTGGCGATCACAATTGGCGCGGCGGTAGTGATCTTCCTCGCCGGACTACCACTGTCGTGGTTTATCGGGGTCGGCGCAGTGGCCGCCATCGCGGTGCCGGTTGCGTTCAATCTGGTGCTCAAGCCTTACCAGCAGTCGCGCGTCACCATATTCATGGACCCCGAGAGCGATCCACTTGGCAAAGGCTATCACATCACTCAGTCCAAGATTGCAATCGGATCGGGCGGGTTCTGGGGCAAAGGCTTTGGCAACGGCAGCCAGAGCCACCTAGAATATTTGCCCGAGGCGCAGACCGACTTTGCTTTTGCGACCATGGCCGAGGAGTGGGGCATTCTGGGCGGCCTGTTCGTGCTGGCGGTATTCCTGTGGGTGCTGCGCTGGGGTATGGGCGTGTCGCGCCGCGCGCCCGATCGGTTCTCCAGCCTGCTCGCTGCGGGGATGACTTTCACGATCTTTTTCTACATGGCGATCAACATGATGATGGTCATGGGCCTTGCCCCGGTGGTCGGCATCCCGCTGCCATGGATCAGCCACGGCGGCTCCTCGATGATGACCAACATGATCTGTATCGGCACGATCATGGCGGTCGACCGGTGGAGCAAACACGGCCGTTCACTGGGGTGAGTTCAAAGCGGATAAATCCCTTCCATAGCCCGAAACAACAGCTATAGGGAGCGCTCCCGCCGAATCGGCGGCTCTGGCTAACGCTGGAATGGACGCATAGCTCAGTTGGTAGAGCAGCTGACTCTTAATCAGCGGGTCCTTGGTTCGAACCCAAGTGTGTCCACCATTTCTCTCCTTCCTTTCCGCGGCTCAATGGTGAAGGTGCAAACCGGGTCAGGCTTGGCCCAACCGGGGCGTGAAAGCGTTCAATTTTTAGCCGCGGCATAACCCGGTTATCAGCAGCGGTTGTCCGCATCTGACGGCCCAGATCAATGCCTACCG
>JANYGB010000068.1 GCA_025359445.1 Sphingomonadaceae bacterium | reverse complement strand
GATGATGATACGCCATTTGCGATGGCCCGGCCTGCTTGATGAGCTGGAATAGACCAGCCACGCGGCAATACCTGCGAAATTACGCGCGGCATGTTCGATTTCGTCGCGGGCGTGGTCGCCGGTGTCGATGTCGGCGGTCAGAGCAACAAATCGACCGCGTTCACGCTGGGCCTTGTGGTTTCGCGCGTCATGTTCCTCGTAAAGGCTTGGCAGGAAGCCGGGCGCAGAATCCTTGGCGTGGTCGGCTGGCCGCATCGTGAACGGGGAGGGGAGAAAGGCCGTCTGGTAAGCCTCGCCAGTGTCGATTCGAGTTTCACGGGCGCCAAAGATTGGAATCTGAAACGAGTGCCAGGGTGGCTTGGCAGGCGCAGCGTTGCCACCCGATGCGGGCAGTGGTATCTCGGACATAGCGAATGTACCTCTGTGGAGCCGCTGCGCCGGGCAACGTGCGGCGGCTTCATTGCGTCTAGGTTTGGAGTGAAGGTCCGAGGTGTTCGGCTTCCTTCATCGCTCGGTGAAGGGCTCGCAGGGCCCGGGCGTTGCACTCCCAGGACAGGCTTTCGAGCAAGTCAGCTGCGGCGTCTCCACTCAGGTCATTTCCGCAGCGGGTGAAGGACCAAAGCCAAAGCGGGGATTTGGTCGAATGCGGCAGTATCGGCGCCAAGAGCGTGGAGCGGTACTCCTGACCTGCCGCTTCAAGGCTGACGATCAGGGACGGAACTGGATCCACGACGCCGTTCCGGGTGAGGAAGTTCAGATGGCGATCAGTCCCAACCAGCAGCGCGAGGGCACCGGCGCTTAACGGCAGGCCCAAGGCATGCAGCAAGTCAGTGTCCGCCGGTGCACCGGAGATCGTGCTCGTGATCAGCACATGTCCATCGGTCGGGGCCGCCGTGAGGAGCTCGATGCAGCCTCCATTTCGCGCTACTCTCGTGTACTCCAGACTTCCGAACAGCCGCGCGCCGCCTCGCAGCGCTCCGCCGTTGCGAGCCTCCGCCACCGGTCAGCCCTCCGCCTTGAAAGCGCCAGACAGCCAGCGATCTACTTCGGCTGTGTCGAACCGCGTCGACCGTCCGATTTTGATGGGTGCGAGTTCGCCGCGCTGGATCGCGCGATAAACAGTAGAGTGACCGACAGCGCCGCGCTGGCGAACGCTCTTCACAGTTTCGAGTTGCTTCATGGGATCCGGCCCTTGCCCGAATACGTCGGGGCCGCGACCGCGCGATATCGCGTGGCACGCACACAGATGGTGGCAAAAGTCGCAGCGCGTGAACCCCAAGGGGAAGTAAAAGGTTGCAGTCAGCCCAGTTTGACTCTGGGCGGCTTTGGTAAAGGGCCCGGCTCCAGCGCAGCAAGGGCTGACAGGTCAACTTCCGGCAGCCGGCCCGGCGCCTCTTTCCGCCGCCTGTCCATTTCAGCTCCCAACTCGCGGGAGTCCTTCCACTTGTCATATGCCGCTTCGACCGCAGCCCGCCGCGAGACCGGCCTGCCGACTTTTCCCGTCTGCATGGCCGCGTTGCTCGCCCGCAAAGCGACAGCTCTTACGGCTGCGCTGAAAGACCGCCCATGGTCCCGTTCTACTTCCACCGCGACGGCTAGCGCAAACTCTCGGTGGTCCGCTCGGGGTCGGCCCCCAATCGAGCGTGGCAACTTTCCGCCATTTGCTTGAACGATTTGATGGACGTATAGCCGTGCATTGAGCGGCATGTCGTCCAATCTCTTTGCCTTCACCGCCTCCTTATAAATGCGGACCAACAATTCGCGAGCGGCACGGTCTCCCTCCTCGGCTTCGCCAGCCCTGATGGTTAGCGCGGGGTCCGCAATCCGATCCATTACGCCGCGTCGTCCTTGGTCCGGAGGGCCACCACATCCCCTCCTTTGCGCAACTGGTCGAGGTAATCACTCCACCACTGAGCCATTTCAACACGCTCGGCCCAGTGCGCCCCTCGGTGGTAGGCCGCCCGCACCTTATCGCCGTCGCCATGCGCAAGCGCCCGTTCGATGGCGTCCGGGTGCCATTTGCCGCTTTCGTTGAGCAACGTGGACGCCATTGCACGGAACCCGTGTGCAGTCATTTCGTCACTCGCATAGCCCAGCCGCCGCAACCCCGCGTTTAAGGTATTCTCGCTCATCGGCCGGGTGCGGGTGCGGATCGACGGAAAGACATAATCCTCAGGGCCAGAAATGGCTTGGACCTGCCCTAGAAGTGCAACGGCCTGGAGCGAAAGCGGGACCTGGTGCGCCTTGCGCATCTTCATTTTCCCGGCGGGGATAACCCAGACGGCTGCGTCCAAGTCGAACTCTCCCCACTCGGCATGCCTCAGCTCGCCCGGCCGAACGAAGACGTGTGGCGCGAGCTGGAGCGCGAACTTTGTGCTGGCGTGGCCGTCGTAACCGTCGATCGCGCGCAGCAGCTCGCCAACGCGTGTTGCTTCGGTGATCGCGCCATAGTGCGTCACTTTGGGAGCTGTAAGCGCCCCGCGCAGATCGCGGGTGGGGTCGGAGCGAAGGCGGGCGGTCGCCACGGCATAGCGGAAAACCATCCCTGCCAGCTGCAATGTGCGCCTCGCGCTTTCCAGATTGCCTTTGGCTTCGATTTTGCGCACCGCGGCTAGAACATCGGCGGGCTCGATCTCTACAATGGCGAGCTTCCCAATGGCGGGGCTAAGCTGAGACAACAGATACTCGCTTCGGATTGCAGTTGCAGGCGCCCATCCCTTTTCGCCATCGCGTCTGCGCTTCCCGCAATACTCGTCGGAGATTGCCTTGAATGTGTCCGCTGCCTGTATGCGCTCTCGCACCTTCTCACGCTGCTTTTCGCGCGACGGGTCTTTGCCAAAAGCAATCAGTTCCCGCGCTTCCTCTCGGCGCCTACGAGCCTCGCCCAGTCCGATCTCAGGATAGGCACCAAGGGCCAACAGCTTTTCGCGCCCGTCGATGCGATACTTGAGGCGCCAGAGCTTCCCGCCGGCCGGGGTCAACAAGAGGAACATGCCCCCGCCGTCGGCCATCTTTGCCGGCTTGGCGCCAGCCTTGACATTGCGAATACCAACATCGGTGAGTGCCATCGCAGTCTAACCCTTCCGAGGCAGAGCCCCATCGGATACCCCCAAGGATGGGGGTATCGAATCGCCCTCGGGCAGATACCCCCCAATCGTACCCCCAAAAGCCGGGGATGCAGGGGTACGTTCAGAAACACCCAGCAGCAATCCGAATGCGGAATACCCCAGAAATCTGAGGAGTTCAAGGATAGTCAGAAATGTCGGGAGATAGGGAGATGGAGCGGGTAGCGGGAATCGAACCCGCATAGCCAGCTTGGAAGGCTGGTGCTTTACCACTAAGCTATACCCGCTAGGTGCCTGGACCACTGCGCTGGTCGCTATGCGTCAGGCGGGCGGTGCGGTCAATCCGCGCTGCGC
>JANYGB010000066.1 GCA_025359445.1 Sphingomonadaceae bacterium | reverse complement strand
TTCCCGCGCGGGGCCGACATCTCCGGGATCTCGCAAAGCCAACTAGGCGCCATCGCCCTGAAGCTCAATCAGCGGCCTCGGAAAACCTTGGACTTCGAAACACCCGCCGATAGATTACGAGCTGTGTTGCGATGACCCGTTAAACCCGCCACCTCAAACTCGCCGTTACCGCTGGCTTATAAACGACCTTATTGCGGTAACTAGCGTGTAGCCACCGTCATCGCGGAACCTGATCAGCAGGCGCGGCCTGTCCGGAAAGCGGGCGCCGTGGTAACGGTGCTTGATGCCGAGGTGGTGCAGATCTCGCGCCAGCATCCGGATCCTCCATCGGGCCACGGACTGCTCTGCACCGCCTGGCTCTGAAAAATTTGCGCTGCGATGAAGTAAAACCGAACGGGGTTTCGTTGTCATTCCGAGCAGCCGGTGTCGTCCGGTTCGCCGCCAGATTGCAACAAGGGACCTAGCTCATGAAAACCTTTCTCTTCACCTCAGCCGCTGCGCTGATCGCCATTGCCAACCCTGCAAACGCCCAGATCCTAGGTGGCAGCGGCATTCTGGGCGGTGCGCCGACTATCCCGAATATTCCAGTCATCCCGGCCATGCCGTCGCTCCCGACTGCAATGCCGACCGCGCCGATCAGCACCGTCACCAATGGTGCGGTCAGCGCTGCAGCTAACAGTTCGGTGACCAAATCGATCAATGTCCGGACCGGTAGCGCCAATGCCACTGGAGCGGCGAGCGGCAATGCTGCGGCGTCGCTGGTGCAGGCCCTCGACAGTCCGCTCGCTTCGAGCGCGGCCAACGCGGCTGCTTCGGGCAACTTTGCAAGCTCCGCTTCGCTCGATGCGCAGCTGTTCGGCACCGATGCGGTGCGGGGCACGCTTAGCCAGACCCGCGATACTGCAGGCAATTTGGTGACCACCTTCAAGGATCGCGCAGGCAATTTCGTAACCGCCACCCGCGACAAGGCAGGCGATTTGATCGTCAACACCCGTGACAAGGCCGGCAACCTGCTTGCGACCGCCAGCTCCGTTGGTGGTGAAGTTACTGCCAGCGGTTCGGGTTCGGCGAACGGCACCTTTTCGGGCCTGAGCCATAACCTCGCTCTTGACGGGTCGGCAGCGGGCAATGCCGCGGGCAGCTTCGACGTCAAGCCGGGCACCCAGCTGTTCGATCTGAGCGGCGAAAAGGTCGGCAAGGTCAAGGAAGTGTATGCCGATGCTGCGGGCAACGTGAAGGGCCTGCTGGTCAAGAGCGGTGACGCCACCGCACTGCTCCCGGCCAGCGATTTCGCAGCCAAGGGCGAAGCACTGGTGACCACGCTCAGCCAGGCACAGATCGCGGGTGCCGGTGAAGGCCAGGCCAATGGCAGCGCCAATGGTTCGGCCAGCAACATCTTCTCGGGCCTGTCGCACAACCTCGCGCTCGATGGCAGCGCTGCGGCGAACGGCGCTGGCAGCTTCGACGTCAAGCAGGGCACGCAGCTGTTCGACATGACCGGTGACAAGATCGGCAAGGTCAAGGAAGTGTACGCCGATGCCAGTGGCCGGGTCAAAGCATTGGTCGTGAAGATCAAGGATACTACCGCGACACTGCCGGCAGCCGATTTTGCCGCGAACGGTGATGTGCTGGTAACTGCAATGTCGGCTACCCTGATCTCTGCCACTGGTGAAAAGCAGGCCGCCAGCGGCGCTACCACGCCGCCGCAGACGAGCAGCACTGGCAACTGACACGCCGTCCCGAAACTAGGCCAGCTTCCCGTCTCCAACCCCGCTGGCCCTGTTGCGCCCGGACTTACGGACAGTCCGGGCGCCGATTTTCAAAGCAAATTCTCATCTCGGACTGGTTCTGGCTGTGCCGCGCTTGCGTGGCCCCGGGACCTCAACAACTGGCCGATCAGGATCGGTCGATTCAACTTGAGGATACTACGATGAAATTTCTCAAAATCGCCGCGCTTGGCTTGGTTGCACTCAGCGGCAACGCGCTTGCCGCGAGCGGAAACGATCAATCGGCACCGGCCTTCGCCGCCGATAACGGAACCTCCGCAATACAGGACACCGACAGCTTCGAACTTTCCAGCGGCCTGGACTATTCGGTCGGCAAGTATGGCGCGGCGCTCGATACCAGCGTCAAGTCGATTCCGCTCGAAGGCAAGGCACAGCTCGGGCGGTTGCGGATCCAGGCAGCATTGCCTTATGTTTGGATCAAGGGGCCCGGGCAAATCGTCGGCGGTGTGGTTGTCGGCTCGAGCAACCCGGCGGCAGTGGCGCTGCGCCAGGGTCTAGGCGATCTCAGCTTGGCTTCTGCCTACCGGGTCACCAATGAACGAGGCGCGCTGCCGATGATTGAACTTGGCGGCAGCGTTAAGTTGCCCACGGCAAAAGCTACGATCGGAACTGGTCAGGCCGACTACGGCGTTAACATCGCACTCTACAAAACGGTCAGTCCGCAGGTCACTCTGTTTGGCTCGCTCGGCTATTCGTGGTTAGGCAGCCCCGCTTCCTACCAGCTCAACAATGGGGTGACGGCCTATGGTGGAGTCAATGTTCGCCCCGACCCGGCGTTCAATCTCGGCGCAAGCGTGTCCTACCGCGAGCCGGTCGCCAATGGTCTGGAGGGCCAAGCTGCCATTTCGCCATACCTGACCTACCGGCTCAATCAGCATTTTGGGTTGACCGCTTACACGCAGGCTGGAATCAACAAAGCCAGTCCTCGGGTCGGTGCGGGACTTCGATTGACCCTTTTCCAATAAGGTTGCTGCTTAAGCAGCGCACTGCCGTCAGCACCCAACTGGTTGCTGACGGCAAAACGCGAAATCTGGGCGTCTTCGGAAATGAAGAGCGGACTGTCTGAATTCCACCCCAAATGCGTCGCTACGGCTGGTCCAGGAACGACCCGATTGCAGACGTTAGCCTAGCTATTGGCGGTTGATAGAATTGGGATCCTTTGTTTATGCCGCCAGCTTCGCCATGAACTGCATCCCGATCACTGGCTAAACCTCTAAATGCCCATAGGTTGCAGCAAAATTCAGATCGATCTTCAGCGACTTGACGAGATCGGTTTGACACTGCGCGGTCAAGCCATCCGTAATTCGGCGATCCCTTGCCTTACCAGGCGACGGGCAACTAGCCGGCCAGCGAAGCGGCTCGCTTATTAGGGGCGATAAGATCTACCTGCATGAAGCGCGGCGCGGCCACCGCTTTCACTGACGACGCAGAAGTGTGAGGAACACCGTCCTCGCCGTATGAGGCGTATGGTATCGTTGCGGCTGCCAGCGCGTACGGCGAGACGCGGTGGCGGGTAACCCATCCATCCGCGCCATCACTGATCAAATGTTCCTCAAACGCCAAACCTTGCAACGAGTCCTCCGAACGCTTGACGGTACTAACTGCCAGTTGCCCGCCGCCCAGATCGATGACAAGTTGCGTTCCAACAGGTATGTGCAGCAACCCTTCAATCATCGCCCCACTTTTGGATAGATTGCGCATGACGGCCCCATAGCGCTGATCGTCGTGAATGACCCCAACGCTTCGATAGACAGTCTGACGTTCGGCCCGATGCTTACTCGGACCCACCGGATCAAATACGAAGTTGCCGTTGGATAGCTTCTCCATGACGATATCTTGCGGCAATGCTTTCGAGTAAACCCATCCTTGCACGTAGGTTGCACCCTGACCGCGGATATGTTCCAGCTGATCCATCGCTTCGACGCCTTCGGCGGTAGTTTCCATATCAAGCGCGTGAGTGAGGCTGATGATCGCTTTCACAATTGCCGAGCCAGAATTGGCTTCCTCGGTGCAGCTGCGAACGAAGCTTTGATCGATTTTGATTTTATTGAAAGGAGCATGGCGCAGATAGCTCAAACACGAATACCCTGTTCCGAAATCATCCAAAGCCAAGCGAACGCCAATTTCCTTCAGGGCCTTGAACTTGTCATCGACCGAGTTGGATTCACCGACGAACACGCTTTCCGTGATCTCCAGCTCCAGCTGCTCTGGGTCCAGATTGGCAGCGCTTAGAGCGCTCACAACGGCGCTGGGAAGACCGGGTGTCGCAAACTGATTTGCCGAAACGTTGACTGCTACTCTCAATTTGCCCGGCCAACGAGCCGCGTCCTGGCAGGCTTGACGCAAGGCCCACTCGCCAAGCTGGTTTATCAAATTTGATTCTTCGGCGATCGGTATGAAGAGAGCGGGGCTGACCGGGCCTCGCAGGGGATGTTCCCAGCGCATGAGTGCCTCAAACCCGCTAACCACGTTGTCGATTGTCCTCGGCCGAAGAAAGCAGCATTAATGGTATCTCATTCCAAGCCGCGCTGCCGGTTGATCTCGGCCATTGTTCGAAGGAAGTTGGCCGGGCCACCGCCTTGTGAAAGCCAGAGCAGGCCTTGTGACAAGGCATCGGCCTGATCGTCATATTTGCCCCTGGGAAAGAATGTCAGTTCGTGGCGGAGCGGTTCCAGCCAGTGGGCCTGAACGGGGATCCAGACCTTGCCCGCCTCGATCCGTGCGCTGCAGGCAGTGAGCCGCTCGAACTTGGAGCCCTCGGGCTTGATGGCCTGGACCTTCACGAACCCCTCTTCGCGCAGCTGCTGCGACAGTTGGATGCCGGAAGCACAATGCTCGATCAGGACTGTCGAAGCGCGGTGCAGCTCAGCGAGTTCGCGCACCTTGCGGAGCAAATCGGGGAATATGAGCTTGCCGCGGTAGAGATCGAGCAGATACCAGTGCTGGTCGCTGGTCTCGCCAAAGGTCATGCAGACCGAGAAGTCCGATTGGTCCTTGTCCGTGCTGGCAGTGTCCCAGCTTTGCACGATGCGGGTAAACTTGGGCGGACTGGCTGGATCGAAGGTGCGAAACCAGTCCCAGCAAATGATCTCGCCGTCCTTGGGCGCGGGGCGCTGCTGGCACTGCGCCAGGAAGTCACGCGTGCCCATATCGCGCCGCAAGCCGGCTATTAGTTCGAGTGACTCGCGTTTGGGATGCAGGACTTCTCCTTCCTTGCGGATAAACGTTTGCGGTCCAAAAGCGGTGTTGAAGGTGTGGGCTTCATCCTGTTCGGCGATCATCGGCAGCGACAGCACGGTCCAGTCGCCACGTTCGGTAATATGCCCGACCAGATCGTCCTCGTGCAGGCGCTGCATGATGACGATGATTGCACCCTTGGCCTTGTCGTTGGTCCGCGAATACACGGTGCTGTCGAACCACTCGTTGACCGAATTGCGCCGCACCTCGGAGTCGGCTTCCTGCGGTTTGATCGGATCGTCGATAATGAGAAAATTGCCGCCGCGTCCGGTCAGGGTGCCCTCGACCGAGGTTGCCAGCCGGCTGCCGCCCTGGCTGGTCCTGAGTTCCCTGAGCATGGCCCGGTCCGACAACAGCCGCGGACCAAAGGTGTCGAGATAGAACTGGCTCGCCATCAAGCGCCGTGTCTTGGCGGCGTGATTTTCGGAAAGTCTCTGCGCATAGGTCATGCAGATAATTTCAGCCTCGGGCCGGTGCCCGAGAATGAACGCCGGGAAGACGATCGAGGCGAGCAGTGACTTGCCGTAGCGCGGCGGGATATTGATGATCAGACGCCGAGTGCGGCCCTCGAAGACATCCGTCATGCGACTGGCGATGAGATCGAGGTGCCAGTTCCAATGGAAATCGATCGCAGGATGCAGCACCTTTACGCCGCCGCGGGCAAAGAAGCCGAATTCCCTGCGGGCAAGCGCCCGCAGGTAGGGCAGTGGAAGATCAGGCTGGGTCATCGTTCTGGCCTCCATCGTCAGGCGTGATCATCCGCATCAGCTCAGAGACCAAGAAGTCGTCGGTGGCGCGGGTACCCTCGGGACCTGGCCGCTGCTGGCGCTCGATCAGGAACTTGAGCATCGCGCTGGTGGCCTGGCGCTCGCCGGCGAGTGCCCGGTTGACCAACTGGCGCAGGAACACGTCTTCCTTGGCCATGCGCAGTGCCTTGCCGTTCTCGTTGACGTTCATCTTTTCGGCGAGGATGGCGTCTAGCTGGGCGGACAGCGACTTGGGTTTTTTGGGGCCGACGGCCTTGTGACCCTTGTGCCCTTTCTGAAACCGGGTGCTGACCGGTGGCTTGCCGTAACCGACTTCGTAATCGCGCTCAGCCATCGACCGTCTCCCCGGCTGAGGCAGCGAGGCGCTCTTCGGCAATCTCGGCGAAAGTGCGGCCGCTGCTGCAGTGAACCGCCTGCACGCCGCTGTGGCGCTCGTAACGGGCAATGATGGTGTCGGCGTACTTAGGGTCGAGCTCGAGCCCATAGCACCGCCGACCGACGCGTTCGGCCGCGATGATCGAAGTTCCGGAGCCGAGGAAGGCATCGACCACGAGGTCACCGCGGTTGCTGACATCGAGTATCGCATCGGCAATCATGCGGACCGGCTTCGGGGTGCTGTGCAGGGCCAGCATATCACCTTCATCCGAGTGGCGGAAGGAAGCGATCCCTGGATAGCGCCAGATGTTAGTCCGGTTCCTCCCCCACATCCCAAGCTTGACGTTGTTGATGTGCCGACCGCGTCCGGCCTTCCAGCAGAAGATTAGCTCATGGGCGGAGCGATACAGCGAGCCCATTCCGCCCCGTTCGCCCTTGTCCCAGACGATGACGTTCTTGAGTTCGCTGAAAGCTGCATCGCCGGCGGCCTGCATCTCGCCGAGGTGCTTCCAGTCAATGAAGGTAAAGTGGATCGAGCCCGGCACCGAGTGCTGCGCGATCAGGCGAAAGGCGCTTTCGAGGAAATCGGTGAATTCATCACGGTCCATCTCGCCGCTCGCTTGAACGAAGTCGCCATGTTTGATCTTGCCAAGGCCCGACACATTTCCGGGTATGCGTAAGTTGTAGGGCACATCGGAGCAGCTCATGACGGCTTTCTCGCCCTGCATCAGGTCGGACCAGACCTTTGGGTCGAGTGCACTGCCGCAGCCGAGGCGGTGCACGCCGAGCTGCCAGGTGTCGCCAACACGATTGATGGGCACCTTGGTCGTCATCTCGACCGGTTCGTCTTCGGGGTCGGGCGTATCCTTGGGGGCGGGCTGATCGAGCAGGACATCGATTTCGCCCATAGTGAAGCTGGTCTGCTCGAGATCGAGCGACAGGCCTTCGAGGCTCAGCAACTTGAAGTTCTCGATCAGCAGCGCATCGTCGAAGCTGCTCATGTCGCCAAGCTTGTTGTCGGCAATCATCAGTGCCCGGACCTGGGCGGGCGAGAGGTGCTCGACCCGCAGTGCGGGGACGCTCGCAAGGCTGAGCGAACGGGCGGCGCTGACACTGCCGTGACCGCAGATCAGCACGTTGTCCTTGTCGATCAGGACCGGTGACACGAACCCGAAGTCCCGGATTGAACGGGCGAGGGCCTTGAGCTGGCGCGGCGAGTGCTTGCGCGGGTTGAGTGCATTGTCCTGGATGGCGGCAATCGGGACGGTCTCGATCATCAGATCGAGCTTGTTCAGTATGGGTTTGGTCATTTCAAATCTCCAAATCTAATAAATCATTTAATTGAGTAAACGTATCCGATTGTCGGGCAGGCTTATTGGGGGACTATTTTGGACCGGTGCGGATCGGCGGGGCTTCGAGCGCCCATGCAACCCATGGCAGCATCAAGGTCTGGAGCGGGAAGAGAACCTTGACCTCTCCATCTTCAAAAATCTCGATGGGGGTGAAAACCTCGAGTTCCGGATTCATATTACCAGGAAGAACGACGTCGACCTTGCCCCATGCCTCGGAGCGCCGATCATGGAGACGCAGGTAAAAATCTTCCATGCGGAGCGGGACAATGGTGCCGCGGCTCTTGATCCAATCGGCGCTGATCTGCTCATCGCTCATTTCGCGCCAGGCCAACTCGATGGCCCGGCGCATATCCTCGCGGCCATCGACGAGGACGGCTGAAATGTCCTTCGGTTTGAAGCGGCGCTGGAGTGCCGTCACGCCCAGGCCCAGTTCCACCAGGTCGTGAAAGTCATAGCGCACGCGGTTGCCTGATCCCGGAACCTGGTTAGCAGAATTCTTCGGAATGCCCAGTTGGCGCAGATACCGGACCTGGTCCTTGAGCAGTTTCTCAGGCTTTTGACCGTGCTCGAGCGCCCAGAGAAGTTGCCCTTGCGTCAGGCTCAGATTGGGCAGGGTGTTCGGCATCGTAGCTCCAAGTCAGGAATTACATTTAATATGACGCCTGTTAGCTTCGGTGTCAATCGAATGGGTGTTGATTGCCCGCCTTGTGCAAAAGGAAGAGCCGATTTGCCATTGCGCCGGAAAATTTTCCCATGGTGTCCTGCAAGGGAATTCATGACGAAAGCGCACGGAAGTCAGCGTCTTAGTCTGGCGTCGCCAGCGCCCAGGGCACTGGAATATGCAGAATTCCCATCTGAATTCCCAGTTCAAGGGAATTTTGGCTAGCGAGACCCGTTAGGCCGGGACTGCGTCATTCACCACGCTAACAATGCAAGTGCCTGGCCAAATCGATATCTTGAAAGGCCAACCACGGGCTTGGAAGCGGATATCACCACCGGAAAAGGTTTTGCCCTCGCAACCTTATCGGGTCACCGCATAAGTTAGCACCACGAAACTATCGGCGTAATGGCCATTGGGGTAAGATGGCGATGGGCCGGAATTGGCGGGCTTGGCTGGGTCAAGCACGCCTTCTGCCGCCACGCTGAACACTCTTTGACCCGCAGGATCGTAAGCCATGGTTCGCGCTTGCGGCCGGGTCGTGACCGCCTGCTCCATCTGGTAGTGATCGCCATCATCTTGCCGGAAGATCACCAGATTGGCGTCTACCCCATTGGTAGTGAATATGCGTCTTCGTGCTCCGTCGAACACCACCCCATCATTGCCGCGACCCAAGGGCAGCGTCGCGATTGTTGCGCCGGTGTCACCGTTGAAAATCGCCAGCACCGGATGGTCGCCCCGGCAGCCGATGAAGGCGCGCCGCGTTGCCGGGTCGTATGCAATGCCGGTCGGCTGGGAGCAGCCGGTGATCGGCCATTCGGCCACCACTTTCATCGTTCGGGCGTCGATCTTCAACACGGCGTTGCGGTCGCGCTCGTTAAGCAGGATTGCGCCGCGGCCATCAGCGGCAGAGCCATCGGCCCTGGCCGTTTCAAGCGCGACCGCGCCGATCACCGCAAGACTGCGCGGATCGACGAATGTCACTTTGCGGCTATCGGAGGAAACCACTGCGATCCGGCCAGAGACCGGATCATAGCTCGCCGCATCGGCGTCATCGGCCACATGCGCCCGCTTCAGTACAGCAAGGCTGTTCAGGTCGAACGCTGTGAGCGAGCCGTCCTCATTGACCGAAAAGCCGCGATTGTGTTCAGGCAGAAGCAATGTCGCGCCCGCGCCCTTGGTCAATGCGATCTTGCGAACGAGCCGCTGCTTGCGCGTGTCGAACACCCACAGGCCGGCGTCCCTGCGGGCGATGAACAGACGCTCATGCTTGCCGTCGAACGCCAGATAATCCCAATCGGGATCGGCGCCCGGCAACGTTACGGCATGTTGCAAGCGGAAGAAGTTTGCTGGGATCGCATCGGTCTTGGCCCACGCCAAGTTCGGCAAGCAAGCAAAGAAGATCAATGCGGTGCAAGCGCAAAGCACAACCGAGTGGCTGGCGGCCCGCAAGCTCATGCTGGTAGGTCTTCGGCTATCGCACGGGATCGCGCCTGAGAATTGCGGGCGAGTAGCGCGCCCGTGATGCTAACGGCCGCCGCAAAAGCCAGCCAGGCCGCAGGAATTGCTTTATCGCCGGTCTGCTTGATCAAAGCCGTAGCAACCAGCGGTGTGAACCCGCCGAATACGGCCGTGGCGAGACTATAAGCCAGCGAAAACGCCGTGGTGCGGATCGAAGGAGGCATGAATTCAGTCAGGAACGCCACCATCGAGCCGTTGTAAATTCCATAGAACGTCGAAAGCACCAGGACTGTGATCAACAGTCTGGAAAAGCTGGGGGCTGCTACCAGCCAGGACATCAATGGATAGGCCGCAAGCATCGCGGCGATCGGCATGGCGAGCAGCATCGGAAACCGTCCAATGCGATCGGAAAGGGCCCCGCCGACCGGAAGCCAGAACAGGTTGGCCAAGCCCACCGCAGCAGTGACGCCAAGTACGGCGTTGGGAGCAAGCTTGAGTTCCGCCTTGCCAAAGGTCGGAGTGTAGGCAGTGATCATGTAAAACGACGTGGTGGTGAACGCGACCAACATCATGCCGATCAGGATCGGACGGAAGTTGGCAACCAGCAGCGCCGATACTTCGCGAAAGCTGTGCGGCCGGTGCTCCATTTGTTCGAATGCTGCGGTTTCCTGCAATGACCCCCGCAGCCAGAAAATCAACGGGATGATCGCGCAGCCGACGCCCAGCGGAATACGCCAGCCCCAATCTGCCATTTCGGCCTCGGTCATATTCAGGGTCAAAGCAAACCCCAGCGAAGCGGCGGCCAGGACCGCTACCTGTTGGCTGGCCGACTGGAATGAAACGTAGAAGCCGCGGCGACCGGGGGTCGCGATCTCGGACAAATAGACCGAGACGCCGCCCAACTCTGCTCCTGCTGAGAATCCTTGCAACAGCCGACCTGCCAGCACAATCAGAGGTGCAAGTATACCAATGCGGGAATAGTCCGGCGTGAAAGTAATCGTGAGCGTACCGATCGCCATGATCGCAAGGGTCACCAGCAGTCCCTGCCGCCTGCCGACCCGGTCGATATAGGCACCCAGTACGATCGCCCCGATCGGGCGCATCAGGAACCCGATCCCGAATGTCGCCAGCGACAGCATGATCGAAGCGGTTTCGCTATTGGCCGGGAAGAAGGCCTTGGCGATGTAGGTCGCGTAGAAGCCATAGACGAAGAAGTCGTACTGTTCGAGGAAGTTGCCGCTGGCGACCCGCAGCACTTTTCCGATAATTGCTGAACGCGTCAGTGCCGCGCTTGCCCCTGATCTGATCAATTTTCTTCTCCGCCGGTCAAGCTGTCGACCGGTCCTCTGTTTTGCAGATAAACCCTTATAAGCGCCTCCATGACCAGCCAATCCGCCAGATGACCTATCAGGATCTTCGATCAAACGATCGAAGCCTTGCTTAAGGCAAGGCTGGACCGCTAAACCAGCGCGTTGGGGGAGGAAGCCAAACTGCGCTTCTTGAAAATCATTTGCGCGCTGGCGCTGTTGCTGGTGCCGGTCCCGAGCGTGGCTGCGCCTGTGTTTGATCGCCTGGTGATTATCGTTCCAGCTTCGGCTGGAGGCGGATTCGACAAGACCGCTCAGTCGGTCGCGGCTGCATTAAAAGCGGAAGACATCGTCCGCACCGTGGAAATACGCCGCTCGCCTGGTGCGGGAGGCTTGATCGGCTTGGCACAGTTCGAAGGGCAGACCGCCCTGACCGAACCCACCATTTTCATTGGCGGCGTCACAATTCTCGGGTCTGAAGCCGAGAACCATTCAACGGTATCGCTGGTCGATCTGGAACCAGTTTGCCAGCTCACCGAAGTTGCTTTGGCGATCGGCGTCAGAAGTGACAGCCCAATCCATACGGTCGGCGATTTGATCGAAGCGATGCGGGCTGATCCCGATCGGCTGACCTGGATCGGTGGTTCACCCGGTAGCGCGGATGAAGTGCTGCTGTGGGCGATGGCCTCAAAGCTGGGCATTGCTCACGACCACTTCAGGTTCATCGCCGTTCCGGGCGGCGGTCAGCAAGTGCTCGATCGTTTGACCAATGGTCCGCAATTCGTGGCAATTCGGAGCTACGAGGAGTTTGCCTCTTATCCCGGTCGAGGCAAGCTGCGCTTGCTTGCAATATCCACGGCGAACCGTTTTCCAGGCATCGCATTGCCAACGCTGCGTGAAACAGGGTTCGTTCTGGTCGTGACGGATTGGAAGGGCGCGTTTGTTTCGCCCAAGGCACCCAAGGCGCAGCGGTTGGCCATCAACCTCGTCTTCTCACGCTTGCTCGCCAGCCCGGCCTGGGCACGCGAGCTTGCCGCGCAGAACTGGCGCGCGCCGCGCAATCCTCAAGATGGGTTCAAAGCAAAAATTGCCGCCGACCGCCAAATGGTCAAAGTTCTGCTATCCGGCTCGCCCGGCGACTCACGCTGGGGTGGAGGGTTGCGCGACTTGCTGGTCCGGCCGTGGCGTTATGCGCTGCTCGGGTTCGCGATTGCTGCCTCACTGGCTTTGGCCGTAGCGTGGCAGCGCCGGTCCGCAAAAATCAGGGCGGGCGAACTGAAACGGGCACTCGACGCGCTGAACGAAATCCGCGCCCAGCTCAGCTCAAAGGGCGACGACGCCGACCCAGACAATGCTGGCGAGCGGACCGCGATCGCGCGCCAGATGGAAGCCTGGGGCCTTTCCAGCGCCGAATTGGAGATCGGCTGGATGATTTTGAAAGGGCTTCAGTTCAAGGAGATCGCGGCGGCACGCGGCACCAGCGAACGCACTGTCCGGCAGCAGGCTCAGGCGATTTACGCGAAATCCGGGATCCCCAACCGATCGGAATTCTCTGCGCATTTTCTGGAAGATCTGCGCTTCTGACAAAAGCTGCGTCATCCGGCACAAGCAGGATGCCCTTAAATGCCTTCCTGAGACATATGACGGATTGCCGCCTGGCATCGCGCCCCGCAAGTTCCTGCCGTCAATCTTGACCAGCGTAAGGGCCGAAATGGTCCAACGGGAGGGAAACCATGAACCGAGTTATTTTCCGGACCTTGTTTGCGTGCAGCGCGAGCGCGATTGCGCTCACGGGAATCGCCGTCCCTGCCCTGGCGCAAGACAGCGCAGCCAAACCCGTCGATCGGGCCGACGCGGCGGCGAGCGATCCCCAGCCCGAGCCCAGCGAAATCATTGTGACCGGTTCGCTAATTTCGCGGCGGGACTACAAGTCCGATAGCCCGATTTCGACTATCGATGTCTCGACGATCAAGGCAGCGGGCTCCCCCTCGCTCGATGGCGTGCTCGGGCAGATGCCCCAGTTCGCCGCAGGCCAAGGCGCCAGCAACAGCAACCCCACTGTGCAAGGCGGCGGGCTCTCCTTCGCGGGCGGACAATCCTACAGCGATCTGCGCGGCCTTGGGCCCAACCGCTCGCTGGTCTTGCTTGACGGGCGGCGGCTGATGTCATCCGCGCCGAGCGGCGCTATCGATTTGAACCAGATCCCGACGGCCCTGATCGAGAATGTCGAAGTCATCACTGGTGGCGCGTCGGCAACCTATGGGTCCGACGCGATTGCCGGCGTTGTAAACTTCAAGCTCAGGCACAAATTCAGCGGGGTCGAACTTGATGTCCAGCATGGCGCGACCACCAAGGGTGACGGTGCAACCAACCAGATCAGCGGCATCGTTGGCGGCAGTTTTGGCGATGGGCGCGGCCATGCCATGCTTGCATTTGGCTATTCCGATCGTGCGACGGTTCTGGGTTCGACGCGTCCCTTCTTCAAGGACACGCGCGAACTGGCCCGGCCGCCTGAAGGCATGATCAACCCTGGCAATTATGCCGGCGGTGCGCCAACGATTGCCGCCGTCAATGCAGTGCTGGCAGGCTATGCCGGGACCACACCGATAGCAGGCTCGGGTACTTACAACGGCTCAATCGGCGTAAACACCGATGGCACGATCTTCACGACCAAGGCAGCACCCAATTGCGTTCAGAATTACAAGGGTTTGGGTTCCATAACAGGTATCAACATCGGCAATGGTGACAACGATTCCCGCTGCTACAAGGTTCAAGTCGCCCTTGGGCAGCTGTTCGATGTGCAGGTGCCTTTGACCAAATATAACGTATTCGCCAATGCCGACTATGATCTGGGTGATCATGTTACAGTTTACAGCCAATTCAATTTCATGGAAACGTCAGCGAAGGACATAACCGGGCCAGGTTCGAGCAAGGAATCAGGTTCGCTTACGCTTCAACTGCCGGTGAGCAACCCGTTCGTGCAAGGCAATGCTGCACTGCTTTCAATTCTCAATTCGGGCACACCGGCTTCTCCCACCGGCACTCTGCGAGTCACCGCGCTGCTGGCACCATTTGGTAACCGCGTTGAAACTTTCAAATATGATCTGTGGCAAGCCGTCGTTGGCTTGAAGGGCGATATCCCCGGAACGAGCCTGAAATGGGATGCTTATGGCTCGCTCGGTCATACGCAGTTCGTCAACGATACCGCTGGCGATGCCAGTATATCCGCGATTACTGCAATGCTGAACGGCACGGCCAACTATACTGGCAAAGCTGGCACCTGTAAGGGTTATGCGTGGAATCCGCTGGGCAACCATCCGCTCACTCCCGGCTGCCTTGAATATGCCGGCCGCATTGACCACAATATCAACACCCAGACCCAGAAGATCGTTCAGGCCACTATCAGTGGCCCGCTGTTCAAACTTCCTGGAGGAGATCTGAGTTTCGCCTTGGGTGCCGACTATCGTGAGACCAGCTATAACTTCCAGCCGGACAACGCTTTCATCACCGGCGATTCGCTGCCGTTTGGTTCGATCTCCGCCGCTTCGGGACGGCAGAAGGTCAAAGAAGTCTTTGGTGAATTGCTGGCTCCCCTGCTCAGCAATCAGCCCTTTGCGAAGGAGCTCTCGCTCGATCTCGGCTACCGTTATTCCAAATACGATACCTTTTCCGGCCAGAGCACCTGGAAAGCTGACCTGAGCTGGGCACCCGTGGAACAACTCCGCTTCCGGGGCGGCTATTCGAAAGCTATCCGCGCACCCAGTCTGGAAGATCTTTACGGCCCCACCACAAACGCCCAGGTAAGTATCGGCAATCCGACGCTTACGGGCCTTGCCGGGGATCCCTGTGACATCAACAGCAGCTACCGCACCGGTGCCAATGCAGCTCAGGTGAAAACATTGTGTCTGGCGCAGGGCGTGCCTTCTACGCTGATCAACTCCTACACCTATGGCTCGCCGTCCGTCCAAGGCACGACCGGCAGCAACGCTACCTTGACGCCGGAGAAAGCAAACACCTGGTCGATTGGCGCGGTTATTACGCCCAACTTCAACAGTTCGATGTTCAGCAATTTTCAGATATCGGTTGATTATTACAACATCAAAATTACCAATGCGATCGGTTCGCTGAACCTTACCGATATTTTGCCGCGCTGCTTTAATTCAGACGGCGTGAGCAATACGGCTTACTCGGTAACCAATGCTTATTGCCAGCGGGTCCAGCGCGATGCATCGGGCGGTGCGATCACGTCCAGCCAGCAAGGACTGTTCAACTTTGCCACTTATACTGTGAGTGGCATCGACACCCAGCTCAACTGGCGCTTTGGGCTTGATGCTTTGGGCATGTCGCCACAGGCCGGCAAAATCGCGCTCAACTCGGTCGTTTCGTACCTGAAAAATTACAAGGTATCCGGCCTGCTTGGTTCGCCAACCCTCAACTATGCCGGCAGCATTGGTTATGATCCCGGCACCGGTGATATTTCGCACCCCAAGTGGAAGGCCAACACCGGTCTTACATATTCCAACGGCGGCTTTTCGGCGACGGTCCGGTGGCGCTACATCGGCCGTATGATCCATGTTGATCGGGTCGTGAATGCAGCGGCAACCACCGCTGGCGTGCCGGCTTACAGCTATTTCGATCTTGACGCTCACTACGCCTTCAATGACCATTTTTCGATCGGCGCAGGTGTCACAAATCTTGGCGACAAGACGCCGCCATACGTAAATTCGGCAGCACTTCGGACCGACTCGGCTTTATACGACATTATCGGCAGGACTTGGTTTGTCTCGGCAAAGGTCAAATTCTGACGAAGCGATTGATGAATGACGTCCTGCGGGCACTGTTCCGCGCGCAGGACGTAAATTCCGGCAGACTATCGCGCGCGCATCCCGGTTTTGTGCTCACCCGCCGAGGACCAAGACCAATCTCATCGCCGAATGTGTAATGCGCAATTCAAATATCGCATGTAGCTAATCCCGAGCACCTGCAAATAAAGGACCTGAGCATGCGGCGGATTGTCATGACGATCATACTGGTTGCGACCTGCGCCGGTTCGTCTGGCGCGACCGAGCCTCCCCAGCCGGCATACAGCGCGGCAAACGCAATTCCATTACCTGACGGCAGATGGGATCTGCTTAGTGTCGATCCGGCCCACCACCTGGTCCTGATCGCACGCGGCGACAGTATCTCTATCGTGGACCTTGCGACTGGCACGACCCGCAAAGCAGGAACCGTGTCGCACGGGCATGCGGCAGTGCCGATCGACGGAACTGGTTTGATAGCTGTAACCAGCGGCGGCGATAACAGTGTTCGTTTGATCAACGGCACGACCGGCGCGCAAACCGCCAGCATCGCGGTTGGACAAAATCCCGATGCCGCGATCTACGATCCTGAATCAAAGCGCCTGATCGTCATGAATGCAAAGGGCGGCACCGTGTCGGTGATTGACCCGCAAGCGGTCAAGGTCGTGAGCACTATCACGGTAAAACCAGCGCTTGAACTGGGCGCTCTGATCGGTCCGGGCCTGCTCGCGGTTAACGATGAAGATGCCAACGAAATCGAGCTGGTGGATCTCAAACGCGGCGTCACGCTAAAACCGATTGCGCTGCCTGGCTGCGAAGGTCCGACCGGGATTGCATTTGATGCAGCGGATGGCTTGATCTTAAGCGCCTGCGCAAATGGGCAGGCCGCACTCGTTGACGCCCGGTCGCATCGGCTGATCAGGCTACTGGCGATCGGAAAGGGACCGGATGGGGTATTGTTCGATGCATCACGCCGCCGGTTCCTCGTCCCGTGCGGGCAAAGCGGAATTCTGTCGGTTTTCGCCGTCGGCAAAAGCAGGGCGGTAAATGCACTCTCCCCGATTAATACTGAAGTAAGCGCACGAACCGCCGCGCTTGATCCGGTCAGCGGCCGGATCTACTTGCCCGCAGCACGGTTTGAGCCTGCAACTGGCGGCGGACGGCCGGCACTGGTGGCTGGGAGCACCCACTTGATCGTGCTGGTACCGACACTCTCGCATTGATTAGACATAACTGGTTATGCGGTGCGATCTGGCCACCGCGCCTCCTAACGAACAGAAGGAAATTTTGATGACCAAAAGCGAGGTCCTGACCAAAGTCCCAGCAGTTACGCTGGGCTTCTGGGTAATCAAAATCCTGGCGACTACATTAGGAGAAACCGGCGGCGACACTGTCTCGATGAGCTGGCTGGGTGAAACGACGCCCACGGCGGGGCAAGCCGGGCTTAACGGCTACCTGATCGGGACGGCGATCTTCGGGGTCGTGCTGCTCGCGCTGATCTGGATCCAGATTAGAGCCCGTCGCTTCAATCCGTGGCTCTACTGGGCGACGATCATCGCCTCGACCACCGCCGGCACCACCCTTGCGGACTTTTGCACACGCTCGCTCGGCATCGGATACCCAGGCGGCTCCCTGCTGCTGTTCGGGTGCGTGCTGGCGTCGCTGTTCAGCTGGTACAAGGCGACCGGATCGATTTCGGTCAACTCGATCGTCGGTCCCCGCGAAGAGACGTTTTACTGGATCACAATCACGTTTTCGCAGACGTTGGGAACCGCGCTAGGCGATTGGTTTGCTGATTCCGGTTTGGGCTACAGCGGCGGCGCGGTTGTGTTCGGGGCAGCTTTGGCAGTTCTTGCCGCGCTCTACTATTGGACCGTGATCAGCCGCGTCATCCTGTTCTGGGCGGCGTTCATCCTGACTCGCCCGCTTGGAGCTACGGTCGGCGATTTTCTCGATAAGCCGATCGCAAAAGGCGGCCTCGACCTTAGCCGTCCAATTGCTACGCTGGTTCTGGCGGTTGCTATTGTGGTGCTGATCCTTGTCCTGCCGCAACGTGCTGGTGAGCACCCCGGCGCGAGCGAGGGAACGCGAACCTGATCGCGCATCTCAAAAAGGCCGCAAGCACGCTCGCTGTCGTCATAACGCTGGCGGCGACCGCTGCCTGGGCTGGCCCGCCATTCCTCACCGACGACCCCGAGCCAACTGAAACCGGCCACTGGGAAATCTACGCGCCATTGTTCGAGGCGGAAGGCCGCGGCAACGACTTCGGGGGCTCATTCGGGGCAGAGATCAACTACGGTCCGGTCAAGGATGTGCAACTCACGATCGGCCTGCCAATGTCTTACGTTCACGATTCATCCGGGTGGACTTCGGGTGCAGGCGACATTGCCGCCTCGGTCAAATACCGCTTCTACCATAATGAAGCGGCCGGCGTTCAGATCGCCGCATTCCCAGGAATTACCCTGCCAACCGCAGGCAAGGGTTTGGGGGCAGGTCACGTTACCGCTCTACTGCCTATCTGGGCGCAAAAAGACATCGGGGCATGGTCGGTGTTTGGCGGCGGTGGCTACGCGATCAACCCCGGCCTAGGAAACCGTGACTACTGGACCGGGGGAATCGCCGTATCGCGTCAATTCGGGGGGAAATTGCTTGTTGGGCTCGAGGCCGATCGGCAAGGTCCAAACGTTGTGGGCGGCCATTCCTCCACCAGCCTTGGCATCGGCGCGATCTATGACTTGCCCGGACCCCTGCGGCTGCTGGCTTCGGGTGGACCAACACTTGAGGACCACGGCGGGCAAGGGTTTCATTTCTTTGCCGCCGTCGGTTTGGATTTTTAGCTTAATCTGCAATCGGCCAATCATGTGTGACTGGCGCGTTGCTATCCGCTGCAACCTTATTGCGTGGTGATAAGGGCTCCTGAGTGCGCTCGGCCAGCCAGTCCTTTCAGTCTATGATCAGATAGCCAACCAGCACAAATATCGAGGTTAGGAACGTCCCGCAGGGCTCAACATTCCGCCAATCGGTATTGCAATCACTGTCGGCGCCCGCGGCGCAGTGCTGGCTTGTGGCTGTTGGTTTCAGCCTCGCTTAGCTTGACCCGTGGAACTTCGGCAGCGCGGCAGCGTTGCACTGTTGACCGCAATGGCAGTTTTCTGCCGCGATAATGGCGGACGGGGTCCAGAAACGAGGTTTATCCATGCCAATGACCGACGAATGGCAAAGCTTTGGCGCAAATTACACTTTTGCGGACGATGCTTGCAATTTTGACATGTGGGTACCGGCCAGAACCTGCGCCGATGACGAACGTAACCAAGATATCTCTGGTGCAACTGATTCCTTTCCGGACGCTGTTCCGCTTTGCGTGGTGTTCGCTGCAGCGCAGAACGCAACGCAGTGAATTCTGGCAATACCCGTGCTGGCCCGCGCGCTGCGCGAGTTGCATCTGGCGGGGTGGACCCAGTGTAGCGTTTATGTCCAGCCATCGTGGCAGCCGAGCGCTGCGCTCTTAGCCGAAATTGCACGGCTCGCACCAGGATTGCGGTTAGTCTGCCGCGACACGGCTCCTGATCCGGCAACCATTATGGTCGTGAATGGGGAACGGCTGCCATCGCAGCATGCTCTGGCGGCAGCCGCCCGAGATTTTCATGCTTCTCGCGCAAGCGGACAGACGGGCCAACGCTTTGCTGCCGATGCGTGCCTGACGGCTGGCGATGCGCATAAATTGCTCCGGGCGAAGTCACGCGAGCTGCTCGATGCGACCGCTAAGCCGGGCGATGGAATCGTGACACGCTATCTAAACCGGCCGGTTTCGCAGTGGCTGACTTGCTCACTGTTACGCATGTTCGGGACAATCCACCCGAATGTGGCAACAGCGGGGACGGCGCTCATCGGTGCGGCGATGTTTGCGTGTCAGCTCTTGCTTCCCGGTCAGACCGGCCTGGTGCTGGGTGCGGTGATGTTTCAGGCTGCATCAGTGTTCGACGGCGTCGATGGCGAAATTGCGCGCGCCACATTCCGTGCGACACCCCTGGGGGCCACCGCAGATTCGCTGGTCGATGCAGCGGTCAATATCCTGTTCTTTGGCGGCGTCATCGCCAACCTCTACAATCAAGGTGACCCGTTGACTGCGGGTATTGGCATTATGGCGATTGCCGGCTTTGTGTTCGGGACTGTCCTGCTTGGCTACAATGCCCGGCGGCATCGCGGCGTGATCGATTTCAACTCGGTCAAGCAGCTCACCGGGGGTCAAAATTCGCCGGTAATGCAAGTTCTAACCTGGCTGACTATGCGCGATTTTTACGCATTCGCTGCGCTGGTGCTGATCGGATTCGGCTTTGTTGTCACGGCGGTTTGGGCCTTTGCCATCATCGTTGCCGGCTGGCTTTGCGTGGTATGCTTCAAACTGGCGGTGAGGGGCTCTGACAAAGCAACCGTGCGCATTGCCAGCGCATAGTGCGCGGTGGAAACCCATTTGTTTCATTGACATGGCCGCCATCGTCTTTAGAACATAAAGCGAACAAATGGCCCAAAAGTCGATTCTTGAAAAGCTTGCGATACTAAGCGATGCAGCGAAGTACGATGCCTCGTGCGCATCAAGTTCGGCGCCTCGGCGCAGTTCGGCTGACGGCAAGGGGCTCGGCTCGACCGAGGGGATGGGGATTTGCCACAGCTATGCTCCCGATGGGCGGTGCATCTCGCTGCTCAAGATCCTGATGACCAACTTCTGCATTTTTGATTGCGCCTATTGCATCAACCGGGTGTCAAGCAACGTCACCCGGGCGCGCTTTTCGGTCGAGGAAATTGTCTGGCTGACGCTCGAATTCTACCGCCGCAATTATATCGAGGGGCTGTTCCTGTCGTCGGGGATTATCCGTTCGCCTGATGACACGATGAGCGAGATGGTTCGCGCGGCGAAGGTGTTGCGGCTTGAACATGGCTTCAAGGGGTACATCCACCTCAAAACCATCCCCGACGCTGCGCAGGAACTGATCGATGAGGCTGGGCTGTATGCTGACCGGTTGTCGATCAACATCGAGCTGCCGACCGATGCCAGCCTGGCCAGTTTTGCCCCGCAAAAAGATGCAAGGTCGATCCGCAAAGCGATGGCGGGCGTGCGGCTGAAAGAGGAAGAAGCCGCCGATCCGACACTGCAGACCAAGCGCACCAAGAAATTCGCACCGGCGGGGCAGAGCACGCAGCTGATCGTCGGCGCTGACGACGCCACCGACACTATAATTCTTGCGGGATCTCAGCGGCTATACAGCGGCTACAAGCTGCGCCGGGTCTATTACTCGGCCTTCAGTCCGATCCCCGACGCCAGCAACGTCCTGCCGCTGATCAAGCCGCCCTTGATGCGCGAGCACCGGCTGTATCAGGCCGACTGGCTGCTGCGGTTTTACGGGTTTTCGGTCGATGAAATCGCCAGCGGCAGCAACGCCGGGATGCTTGATCTCGCGATTGATCCCAAGCTGGCCTGGGCACTGGGGCAGCGCGGCCAGTTCCCGGTCGATGTCAACCGCGCAGAACAAGCGATGTTACTGCGGGTTCCGGGGCTGGGCGCAAAAGTGGTCGGCCGCATTCTGCGCGCGCGGCGGTTCAAGCGGTTGGGCTTTGCCGACCTGCTGCGGCTCGGCGCGCGGATGAAGAATGCCAAGGCGTTCTTGATCGCGGCTGATTGGCGGCCGCTGGCGCTGAGCGACCGCGACGACTTGCGCAGCATGTTCGCGCCGCCGCCCGAACAGCTCAGCTTGTTGTGATAGCGGTAATGGAAAACGTGTTGCTGCCGCCGCTCGGGTTTGCCGCAGCGTGGCGCGATGCGGCGCGCGATTTGCTGGCGCGCGAGATTCCGCCCGAACAAGTCCACTGGCAATGCGAAGGCGACGCGCCGGGGCTGGAGCTATTCGGCGCTTCAGTCGTTTCAAAGGCAGCTGATGGTCCCGAAATTCGCCTTCCGCGTGCGCTCCTCGGACTGATCGGTGATGTTCTGTGCGCCAATGTGCCGGTGCGATTTTCAATGGCTTACCGGATAGTCTGGCGCGCGCAGCGCGAGCGTCACCTGCTTGGCGACGCGAGCGACCCCGATATCGCGTGGCTGCAGGTGCTGAGCAAACTGGTGCACCGCGATCAGCACAAGATGAAAGCCTTCGTGCGGTTCTGCGAAGAACAGGGGAGTGGCGCGCGCCGGGCCTTCACCGCGTGGTTTGAACCCGATCATTTCATCGTCGAGGCGACCGCGCCGTTCTTCGCGCGGCGGTTTGGCGATATGGACTGGCGGATCGAGACGCCGCGGGGCTGCGCGGTCTGCACCGGCGGCGCGCTGCATTTCGGACCCGGCATCGCCAAGCCCGTCGCGCTGGCTGATCCGACCGAAGAACTGTGGCGCACTTATTACACCAACATATTCAATCCGGCACGGCTCAAGGTCAAAGCCATGCAATCGGAAATGCCCAAAAAGTACTGGAAGAACCTGCCTGAAGCCGATTTGATTCCAAAGCTGATCGCCAGCGCCGAACAACGCGTAATCGCCATGCGCGAGGCCGAGGCGACGCAGCCGGCACTCCGTTCATTGAGGATGGAGCCGTACGAGCGGCCCGTCGCAATTGCGGCGGAAATGACCCCGGACCGTGAGAGCCTGGACACCCAGATCGCGGGTTGCACGCGCTGCCCGCTGCATTGCAATGCTACCCAAGCGGTGCGCGGCGAGGGGCCGGACCGGGCCGCAATCATGGTAGTGGGCGAACAGCCAGGAGACCGCGAAGACCTTGCGGGGCGGGCATTTGTCGGCCCGGCGGGGCGCGAGCTTGATGCAGCCTTTATGGCGGCGGAGGTGCCGCGCGGCGGTGTCTACCTGACCAATGCGGTCAAACACTTCAAGCATACTGTGCGCGGCAAGCGCCGTCTTCACGAACGACCGGGCCGCAGCGAGATCGAAACGTGCCGCTGGTGGCTGGGGCAGGAAGTGGCGCTGGCCCGGCCCAAGATCATCGTCGCGCTAGGTGCAACCGCTGCCTACGCGCTGACCGGCAACGGCAAAGCGGTGACCGCACGGCAAGGCCAGGTCGAGCCTTCGCTGTTCGGCTCGCCGGTGCTGATCACTGGCCACCCTGCGGCGATCCTGCGCGTGCCCGATCCAGCTTTAGCCGAACGCTTGCGCAGTGAACTGGCGGCGGCGCTGCGCACTGCGCGCCAGTCAGTCTGAAGCGCCAACGCCCACCGCGATCATGCGGATATCGTTGACGTTGGTGCGGGTCGGCCCGGTTACCACCAGCCCGCCCAGCGCTGCGAACAAGGCATAAGTGCGGTGCATGGCGAGCGCCGTGGCGAGCGCGTCGGGCATTGCGCCGCCGGCCATAGCGAAGCCGCCGGCGTTGTCTTCGGTACCGTCGATCCCGTCGCTGTCTCCCGCCAGCACGGCAATTTGGTCATCGGGAGCCAGCCCGGTCAGCACCCCGGCAAGGTATTCCAGATTGGGGCCGCCGCAGCCGTCGGCACGCGCGTCCTTTACGGTCAGTTCGCCGCCCGAGATCAGCAAGTGGCGGCCCGGCTCGCCACGCAGGCCGCGAGCGATGGCCGCGTGCTCAGATCCGGTGATGCTGGCTTCGCCGCGCAAATCGCCGCCCAGATTGACCACATTCCACCCGTCCGCCTCGGCGCGGCGGCGCACCGCAGCGAGCGCGGTGGAATTCGTCGCCAGTGTGGTGACAGGATGCGCCTGCGCGGGTTCCGGCTGGTTGGCACGTATTGCCGCTATGGTTGTCGCTGACACTGGCCAACCATAATGCTCCAGCAGCCCAATCGCGGCTTCCGGTTCGAACGGCGCGGCGATGCTCGGGCCCGAGGCGACCAGCGCTGGATCATCGCCGACCACGTCCGAGATCACATACGTGTGCAACTCCGCCCCGCGCGCTCCCGCCAGCGCCGCGAGCCGCCCGCCTTTGATCCGCGACAAGTGTCGCCGGACCAGATTGATGTGCTCGATCGGCGCGCCCGAGCGGACGAGGTGGTCGGTCATCGCCTGCTTCTCGGTGAATGACAAACCTTTGGCCGGTGCGCAGAGCAGCGCTGAACCCCCGCCTGAAATGAGAAATATCACCCGGTCAGCAGGACCAGCCTGCGCCGCCAGCGTCATGATCGTCTGCGCCGCGTGTAGTGCCGCCGCATCAGGCACGGGATGGCCTGCTTCAATAACCGCGATGCCCGGGACAATTTCTGTGACCCCGTGACCATGCCGGGTCACTACGCAGCCGCTTACTTCGCCTGCTAACTCGGCGCGGGCGACGCGGGCCATTTCCGCCGCCGCCTTGCCGCAGCCCAGCACGATCGTGCGTTCCGCAGGCACGCCATGCGGCAACCGCCCAGGCAGCGTCGCCGCTGCACCGCTCGCAGCGACCGCGTCGAGAAAATAGCCGGTCAGGGTCTGGCGCAAGGTCACAGCGGCTAAGCTAGGGGCAGCGCCCGACTACGACAAGCCGCCGCAAATTTGCATAAATAAAGTCCCCCGCAGTTTGCACTGCGAGGGACGAGTTAACTTGAACACGTGCAAGGCGGGGGGGCGGGAGGGGTTTGCCGTTGCACGTGTCGAAGATAAAATGCGCAAAGCCAAAATCGGTTCCCGGGAAAGTTCAAATATATGGGCGAATGCTTCCCGCGCTGCCTTCGTACTGCGCGAAGGAGCAGGCGAGGTCCAAATCGGGGATCGAAATGGCGGTCAGCGACCAGTTGACGAGGCCCTTTTTTCTCAGTGCCTGAAGCGTGCGGTTGGTATGCACGAGCGATAATCCCAAAGTATCACTGATCTGCCGTTGAGTGATCGAGATTTCCAATGCGTTCTTTTTGACCAGCCCTGTGGCCATCCCGCGCTCGATCAGAAAAACGGCCAGATAGACGAGCCGCTCCTGTGCGGTGCGGCGCCCGACCGAGACCAGGTGTTCCTCAAGCGCGCTCTCTTCTTTGGCCGCGAGCCAGATCAGATCATATCCAAGCCGGGGCTGCTGCGCGAACAATTCGATGATCCGGTCCCGCGAGAAAACGCACAGCGTCGCGTCGGTCAGGGCTTCGCAGCCATGCAGCAGCGGATCGTCCATCGCGCCTTGAAGCCCGACCAGATCCCCCGGAAAAACGAAGTTGACGATTTGCCGCCGCCCGTCCTCAAGGATGCGGTAGCGGAACAGCACGCCCTCTAGCAGCGTGTAGACGTGCGGGCTGATTGAACCTTGGACCAGCGACTGAGTGCCCTTGTCGATGGTGAACTCGCCTTGCTTGAAGCCTTGCATGAACTTCAGCTGCGCTTTGTCGAGCGGGCGCAGGCCTTCGCATTCGAGCAACGGGCAATCGATGCAATCGCGCTTCCACTGGCTTCGTCCGGTCATCAATCACCCCCTGTATCAAATGGTAGCGCGGCCTCGCCCTCTTGTCGCTATGGGCCCGCAACGAGAGGGGACATCAAATGCCTCGTCCTGCCGATAATCATCCCGATCTTTGTGGGCGTATAATCCTTATTGCCGAAACCAGCCCGCTTATTGCGCTTGACCTGGCCGAAACCATCCGCAGCTGGGGCGGCCAGCCCTTGATGTACTACGACCTGTCCGCGCAGCAACAGGCTGCTGCACCAGGCGAGGTCTGTGCCGCGCTGGTGGATATGAACCGATCGCACCGGCAACATACCGGGCTGATCGATGCCTTGCGGCAACGCAATGTGCCGGTCGTCCTGACCACTGCTTGGCAACTGGATATTATTGGCAGTCAGTTCCCCGGCATAACCATCTTTGAAAAGCCGGTGAATTTTGCAGCATTGGCGCAGTGGTTCGCCGATCGTTCGAAATGCCCGCCAGCGCAGCGTTGTTGAAGTGGATAATCGAGTTTTGTCCGGTTCGGTCCGGCGGTTCCGCTGCTTAGCCAGTTGTAGCTGCTCCGGTTCAGGGCTATGGTTGAAAAATTAAACGGGCGTAATCCCAAACGGTTCCCAATCTCGCGCGGTTCGCAGGGGAACTTTTACTTTCCAGCCGCGTTAACGCGCCAAGGACCAACGGGAGTGTGGAATACATGTCAGTGTCTCAAGCAGTCGTCGCGCATCTGCCCTATTTGCGACGGTATGCCCGCGCCCTGACCGGCTCGCAATTAGCGGGGGACGCCTATGTCCGCGCCACGCTGGAAGCGGCGCTGTCGGACAAGGCCGTGCTTGATCAGATCGGCCAAGGCCGGGTTGCGCTCTATGCTGCGTTCAACAAGATCTGGTCGGTTAGTGGCGGCTCGCTGCCCGATGGCCCCGATTTGTCCGAAGGGGTTTTGGCAACTGCAGAGGAGCGCCTGGCCGCGATCACCCCGGCCAATCGCCAAGCGCTGTTGCTTACTACTATTGAAGACTTCTCGCCGGCTGAAGCTGCTGATATCATGCAGATCAGCGAAGCCGAAGCGCACGAACTGGTCCGCGGCGCTTTGGAAGAGATCGACGCAGAATCGGCAACTGACGTGCTGATAATCGAAGATGAAGCGCTCATCTCGATGCAGCTGGAAGAACTGGTCGAAGGTCTGGGCCACACCGTCTGCGGTACCGCTACAACGCGCGACGAAGCGCTCGCGGTGGTTGCTACCCGCAAGCCCGGCCTGGTCCTTGCCGATATCCAGCTCGCCGATGGCAGCTCGGGGATAGACGCAGTCAATGACATTTTGGGCGAATTTTCGGTGCCGGTGATTTTCATCACTGCATACCCGGAAAAGCTGCTCACCGGCGATCGTCCAGAGCCGACCTACCTAGTGACCAAGCCATTCCTTGAATCGGCGGTCAAAGCTGCGATCAGCCAGGCGATGTTCTTCCGCTCGACTGCTGCGATTGGTTGAATTCTAGCTATCCTGCCGCAGGACGAAGGCACTGACTTCGCGGATCGGCACGGCGAAGCTGACGCGGACCCCGGTGGCGGCGAATTCCAGTTTGATGTCGGAATGCAGATCGCGCGAGATAACCTTCTCGATCAGGTCGCTGCCAAACCCGCGGCAGCGGTCGGCGAGAGGGGGCGGACCACCCTCTTCGCGCCAGTTAAACAAAATCCGGTGATCCTGGGTAAGATCCCAGGCTAAAGTAACTGTGCCGCTGGCATTGCTGAGCGCGCCATACTTCGCCGCGTTAGTCACCAACTCGTGGATCAGCAGGCCTAGCGACAAGGCATCGTTGGGCGCGATCACAGCATCAGTTCCTTCCAGCTTGATGCGCGGCGGATCGTTATGGAAATAGGGTGCCATCTCGGTCTGGACGATTTCGGTCACACTGATCGGCCCCCAACTGGTCTGCATCAGCAAGTTGTGTGTCGCCGATAGTGCCTGCACTCGCCCGGTGAAAGTTTCGACGAAGCTATCTAGGTCCTCTGCGTTGCGCCGCGAAAGCGACAGAATCGACAGCACATTGGCGAGGGTGTTCTTGACCCGGTGGTTAAGTTCGCGGGTGAGCGTGGCGCGGATCGCGTGCTGCTCTTGCCGGACCAGCAATTGCTGGCGGTCGAACAAAGCTTGCTGAATCGCCAGCCGCACAATAAATAGCAGCAGAGAGGCAATGATCAGTCCGGCGAGCAAGATCAGCATGCCGGTCTGGCTAAAAACATTTGCCGATAGCACACCCGATTTGACCATCCATTGGTGTTCGGCGATCGTGAACCGGCTCGTGACCGCTTGACCGCGTTCGATCATTGCAATGTGCTGTTCGGCGCGGCTGGCGCGTTCGACTGACAAAGTCACGCACAGCGTTGCCAACATTGCCAAGCCGAAGGCAGCAACCGGCGCAACGCGTGGGTTGCTAATCAGATATTCTGAAAGCCGTTGCTTTTGCAGGATTGGTACGTCGTCAAGCACTGGATTTGTTTGTCCGTCCAACGATCCCGTCGAGTAATCCCGAAATCCGCTCAATAAAATAAATGAAGGCGCTCCTTGGGCAGGGTCGCCGCACAGGGAACGATTTGCATACTTAACCGTTCCAGCAATTCGGACGGAGGAGAAATTATGGCAACCCGGCTCACGAGCGGTATTCCTGCAAGCCATGCCATACGCTTTTCGCGCACGATTTTTTCAATAAAAACAGAACAAAAGTAACTTGCAGGCTCTCAATTGGTAACGCTTCGGGGTCTCGATGGTTCCGAACTCGGCTAGTCCGCAAGGCTCGCCAAGACAGGTGCATTTCCAAGGATTATTTGACGGACTAAACCTTGAATCACGCTTTTTATGATAATCTGGAGCAACAGTTGACCAAGCGCGGTGATAAGAGCGGACCCGCAGCGGGCGGCAGTGTGTCCGGCCCAACTCCGCGCCGTGATGCGGCAAGCGCTACGCGACCAGCATGGGCCAAGGGCCTTCAGCGTCTGTACAACGAGGTGGTTGAAGAAGCGCTGCCAGACGATCTGGCCCAGCTGCTTGATAAGCTTGACAGCGCGGCCGATGGAAAATGACCAGGCGGCGGCCAATGCTGCCACGTTCAAACGGCAATTAGCGGAAACTATTCCCCACTTACGCGCATTTGCCCGCTCGCTGTGCGGGCGGCCCGATTTCGCCGATGACTTGGTGCAAGACGCGATGCTCAAGGCATGGGCCGCGCGCGAGCGGTTCGAGCCGGGCACCAATCTGCGCGCCTGGACCTTCACAATCCTACGCAACTGTTACCTTACCGAAATGCGCCGCAACAAATTCGTTGGCGATTACGACGAAGGCGTTGCCGAGCGGACGTTACAGGCACCGATGGGGCAGGAAGATCCGCTCCACCTCGCGGACATGCGCCGAGCGCTGATGACCTTGCCGCGCGAACGCCGCGAGGCGATCCTCTTGGTGGGAGCAGGCGGTTTCAGCTACGAAGAGGCAGCGGCGATTTGCCAGACGGCGGTGGGCACCATGAAAAGCCGCGTTGGCCGCGCCCGCGCTGCGCTTAACGAAATGCTCGACGGCGGCAACATGCCTCCGAGTGAAGGCACCCAGGCGATTTCGGCGCACGAATCGCTGATCAACGATCTGGCCATCGCAACCACCGGTAATCTGACTTAGGTCACCATTGCCATCAGCGTTGCAATCCGGTCGGCTTCTGCCGCTGGCTTGTCGGTGCGGATCCGGTGAATGCGCGGAAAACGCATCGCCAGTCCGGATTTGTGGCGCTTGCTGGCATGGACCGAATCGAACGCTACTTCGAGCACAAGCGTCTTTTCGACTTCGCGCACCGGACCGAACTTGGCGAGGGTGTGATCGCGCACGAAACGGTCGAGCATCTTGAGCTCGGCATCGGTGAAGCCCGAATAGGCTTTGCCGACGGGCAGTAGATCCCCGCTCTCGCTCCAGCAGCCAAAGGTATAGTCGGAATAGAACGACGCGCGGCGGCCGTTGCCGCGCTGGGCGTACATCATCACGCAGTCAGCGGTGAGCGGGTTGCGTTTCCACTTGTACCACTCGCCCGCCTTGCGCCCGGCCTGGTACGGGCTGTCGCGGCGCTTGAGCATCACGCCTTCGATCGCGGCGTCGCGCGCGCCATCGCGCAATTCTGCGAGGCTGGCGAAGTCATTTACGTCGAGCACTGGCGAGACGTCGAAATGGCTGGCAGGTAGCTGCGCAATCAACGCTTCGAGCCGCGCCCGCCGTATCGTCCATGGCAAATGGCGCAAGTCTTCCAGGCCATCGACCAGCACATCGTAAAGCCGGATGAACGCCGGGTATTGTTCAAGCATTTTCTTGGTCACGGTCTTGCGCCCAAGCCGTTGTTGCAGCGCGTTGAAGCTCGCCGCATCTCCGCCTTGGCTGTCACCGCGCACCAGCAACTCGCCATCGACCACCGCATCGATTTGTAGCGCCGCTACCAGTTCGGGGAAGGCCGCGCTGATCTCGTCACCGCCGCGGCTGTAGATCCGGGTTTCCCCGCCGAGATGCGCAATTTGCACCCTGATCCCGTCCCATTTCCACTCCGCTGCATAAGTTTGGAGGTCGATCGTGTCGCTCTCGAACGGGTGCGAGAGCATGAACGGGCGGAAGAACGGCGTCGCCGAGATATCGGGCTGCACCCCGCCGTCTGCGGCCCAGGCAAACAGTTCAGCGTACGGCGGGGCAAGCGCGTGCCACAACTCGTCCACGGTATCGATCGGCACGGCAAAGGCCTGGGCAAAGGCGGTTTTGGCGAGCCGCGCCGACACCCCGATCCGCATGCCCCCCGTCGCGAGCTTGAGCATGGCATAGCGGCTGTTGGCGTCGAGCCGGTCAAGGAGCTCGGCGACGATCGCCGGAGCGGTGGCGCGGGTCGCATTGGCCAGCATCCCGACCACTTCGTCCACGCTCGCATCGCTGCGCACCACCGGCGCGCCGTCGGGCCAGATCAGCGCGACCGTCTCGGCGGTATCGCCCACGTAATGGCGTGACAGCCGCAGCAATTCGGGATCGACCCGGCTTTCCGCGACGCTGCGGATCGTCGCGCTTTTGACCGCCGGGAAATTCAGGCTGTCGGTCAGCGCGGCCAAAGCCCAGCCGCGTTCGGGATCGGGAGTGTCGCGCAGGTATTGCGCGATTGCATCGAGCTTTGCATTGCGCGAGCGGGTGTAGACCAGCGTGTCGATCAGATCGGCAAACTGGCGCATCAACCGTCGTCCTCGTCGCCGCGCCCGATCAGATCGAGCGCGCGCGCCTTCACCTGATGCAGCTCGCACCAGCGCAGCAGGCCTTCCTCGCTGCCATGGGTGATCCAGGTTTCGCGCGGGGCAAGCTCGCGGATTGTTGCGGTCAGTTCGTCCCAATCGGCATGGTCCGAGACGATCAGTGGCAGCTCGACATTGCGCTGGCGGGCGCGACCACGCACCCGCATCCAGCCCGATGCCATTGCGGTGATCGGCGCGGGCATTCGCCGGCTCCAGGTGTCGGTCAACGCGCTGGGCGGACACAGCACGATGGCGCCGCGCATATCCTCACGCGTGCTGGCCGAAACGAGCCGCAAGTCGCCCAAAGGCACACCCAGTTCTTCATACAGGCGGCACATCCGCTCGAGCGCGCCGTGAAGGTAGATCGGCTCATGCCATCCCGCCAGCCGCAGCTCGGCGATCATCCGCTGCGCTTTGCCCAGCGCGTAGGCCCCGACCAGCACACAGCGTTCGGGCTCGGCCGCGCGGCGCGCTAGCAGTTTGGCAATTTCTTCATGCAGCGGCGGGTGGCGGAATACTGGCAGCCCGAAAGTAGCCTCAGTGATGAAAATGTCGCAAGCTACCGGCTCGAACGGCGCGCAGGTCGGGTCCGGGCGGCGCTTGTAATCGCCGCTGACCACCACGCGTGTTCCGCCATATTCCATCAGCACCTGTGCCGAACCCAGCACATGCCCGGCAGGGTGAAGGCTGAACCGCACGCCGCCACGCTCAAAGCTGTCACCATAAGCCAGGGCGGTGCCGCCGGCGGTGCCATAGCGCAGCCCCATGATCGCCAGGGTCTCGGGCGTGGCCCATACATCGCCATGGCCACTGCGGGCGTGATCGGCGTGGCCGTGCGTGATGACCGCGCGGGGCCGGGGCTCCGACGGATCGATCCACAGATCCGCCGGGGCGATATATATTCCTCCCGGTTGTGGTTTGATCCAGGTGACGGCCATCTCTCCTTTACGCGCGCTGCCAATCTTGGTTCCCGTTGCGGCAATCCAGCCTACCGGCGCGGCACTAATCTTTGTTCTATAAATCCTATAGCATTCAACGGTATGAACCTTTACCGGTGAGCCGAGGCGCGGATACTTCTGGCGATACATAGGTTGAAGATGCAGACCGCGACACCGCACGATCCCCTGACGCTTGAACTTGGCACCAGCTTTGCCGAAGTTTCGGGCAATCTGATGATCAGCCTGCTCGAACAGAGCCAAGACTGTGTCAAGTTGCTCGATACCGATGGCAAGCTCGGCTTTATGAACCGCAATGGGCGGTGCAGCCTTGAAATCGACGATTTTTGCGCGGTCGAAGGCCAGCACTGGTGGAACCTGTGGCCCGATGAAGCCAAGCCGGTGGTGCGCCGGGCGGTTGAAGATGCCAAGAACGGCAAGGACAGCCGCTTTGAAGCGTTCTGTCCGACCATCAAAGGCACGCCGCGCTGGTGGGACGTGACCGTTTCGCCGGTGCGCGACAATGCCGGAACTATTTTCCAGCTGGTTTCGTTCTCGCGCGATGTGACCGAACAGGTGAAAGCCCACGAAGCGCTTGAGATCCTGGCGCTCGAAATGCGCCACCGGTTGCGCAATGCTTTTACAGTCAGCAGCGCGATCGCCTTGGTCAGCGCCAAAGTGGCTCCCGAACATTCCGACTTCGCGCGCGATCTGGCCAATCGCTACGCGGCGCTGGCACAGGCGCAAACGCAGATGCTCGAAAGGCCCGACCAGGCTCTGGCGCTGTCTGACTTGCTCGAAATCATGACAGCGCCTTATGCGCTGATCGATTGGGATTGCCCGCCCGACCTGCCGGTCGACGAACGCAACGCCAAGGTTATTGCACTCGCAATCGGGGAACTGGCCACCAACAGTATGAAATACGGCGCTCTCAGCTTTAGCAATGCAGTACAGCTCGATGGCACAGTGGCGGACGGGCAGCTGTGTTTGGTTTGGCTTGAGGTGGATGTCGCGCCGCCGGAACAGTGCGATGAGGCAGGCGGCAGTGGTCATTTGCTGATTGACCGGATGGCGAAGGTTTACGGCGGCTCGTTCGCCGTCGATTGGTCAGCTGCGCGGCTCACTGCCACGCTGCGATTGCCAGCATAAACCAAAAAAAGCGGTCGCCGAAGCGACCGCTTTGATTTCTTACCTTGGCAGGTAAGCTACACTCGTTCGGCATTGCGCGGGGGCACAAGACCAACCTTCAAAGCCATCCTGGGAGGGAAGATGCCAATCAGGTTCAAACGCGTGCGATAGGTTTACCGGGGCGAACCGCGACGAACCAGGTTGACGATCGCGAGCAGCACAACCGCACCAAGGAACGACGACAACAGCGACATCGGATCAATTCGACCCGAGGTGATCGGCGAACCGCCAATAAGCGGGGTAATGATAAAGCCAGCCAGCACTGCGCCGACGATACCGACGATGACATTGAGGACGATGCCCTGCTGTCCATCGGTGCGCATGACGATGCTCGCCAACCAACCCAGTACACCGCCGACGATCAAGATGATAAGCCAAGTCATAATATTTCTCCTGTTGTATGTGGCAGTAACGCCTTGGTCTGTAATTTGGTTCCAGTGAGACCGGTGACCTGCCAGTCATTCCTTCTGCAGCGCCAGCAAGGTCGTTTCGCCTGGGTCGAGCCATTTGGTCGAGCGCGCGGTTTCAGGCAGTTCACCGGTGGTCGCGGCTACCAGCACATCGGGATGGATGTAGCTTTTGCGCGCGATTGCCGGGGTGTTGCCAAGCTCGTCCGAGACCGGTTCGGCCAAATCCTTGACCGTCGGGACCTGCCCGCGACTGGCCAACCGCATTGCCTCGCGCAGTGCGCCTGCCGAGGCATGCCAGGTGCGGAAAAACTTGGCTGAGAAATCGGCACCAATGGTGTCGTGAATATAGGCATTGACGTCAGCCGGGGTCACCCCGTTGATCGTGCTGTCGGCACAGCGATACTGGAACACCGCCTGGCCTGGCAATTTGTCCAGCTTGCGGACAATGGCTATCACTCGGCTGTCGTGAACTTCGACCGACTGCTGCTTGCCCGACTTGCCGACAAATTCGAACAGGATCCGGTCGCGGTTCAGCGTCATGTGGCGGCGTAGCAGCGTGGTCGCGCCAAAGCTCTTGTTTGCTTTTGCGTACGCCCGGTTTCCAACGCGGATGCGGCACTCGTCAAGAACCCGGATCACCGCAGCGATTACGGTAATCCGGTCGTACGGATCGCCAGCCAGATCGCGTTCGACCGCAGCGCGCAATTTTGGCAGGCGGCGACCGAATTCGATGCAGCGGTCGAACTTGTCGGCTTCCTGGGTTGCCCGAAAATCCGGGTGATAGCGGTACTGACGGCGCCCGCGCTGATCGTATCCGGTTGCCTGAACCGGGCTGGTGGGATCGGAACTGAACCAGGCCTGCGTATAGGCCGGCGGCAATCCGACTTTGTTGAGCCGTTCGATCTCGGCCGCCTTGACGATCTCACGCCCGCGCGGGCTGAAATAGCGCCAGCGTTTGCCGGCGCGCTGGCGGGTTATTCCGGCCTGCTGCGCGGTGCTTTCCTCAGCCATTATGCACTGTGCTCCCAGCCACTCGTTCGCATGTCAGGGCAAACGCGCTAAAGCGGCCATCGTTCCGCTATTCGCCGCCTGCCGAGCGGCGAGCAGCAAGGAGCGTGTCTTCATCGGCGGTCTCGATCCCGGCCAGCTCATCGCGCGCGCCGTCAAGCGCAGTAATCAGTTCGTCGATCTTGAGATGCAGCGCCAACTCGCTCCGGCGCTGCTGGTTAAGCACCATCTGGGTCAGCGTGATTGCTAAGATAGAAAGGATTAGCGTCAGCAGATTCTGCCCGGCGGACCCGGTTACTTCAAGCCACCCCAGGCAAGCAAAGATCAGCACCAGGATCGCGGCGGGATGCCCGGCAAGGTTGGCAATAAAATCGCAGACCCGGCAGCCGAGCAGGTAAAGCCGGTGCCAGAGTCCGGAATTCGCGGGGGCGGCTTGGCTCAAATCAGTCTTTGCCTCGAGAATGTCATCCGAAAGGGCTGACGCCGAGGCCGGTGCCGTGATGGTCGGGCTGGCTTTGTAAATGGTCTGTGGCATCTCGGTTCCCTGGTTCGGCGCGCCGCAAGCCGCCCTGACCCGCGCCAGTTATGTGGCTGCATAACGGGCAATGCTGGCAGTAAGTTCCACGGCGTTGCGCAGATGCCTTGCTATCGCGACGATTCGGGACTAAAGGAGCCGGGCTACGTCGCTTGAGACGGGACTTTCGGCCTCGCGCCTATTCTCTCTTTCTTCACGACTTCTGCTCCGTTGGCACAGTGCCTGCGGATCATTCTGAAATCCGTGAAAGGAACAGATTATGCCAGTAGGCACCGTAAAATTC
>JANYGB010000054.1 GCA_025359445.1 Sphingomonadaceae bacterium | reverse complement strand
TGGCCGGTGCCTTGATATTCGAGCGCGTGGCGGGCGCTGCAGGAACTCGCCAAGTGACTCCCCCTTCCCGCTTGCGGGAGGGATTGGGGGTGGGCCACTCTGCCGCTCCAATGCCCACCCGGTGACAGTGCACTAAATTGGCCTGCCTTGCCATTTCTTGCACCTTCCGTTATAATCCACGTATGAACGCGCCACTCAAAATCACCAAGATCGGCAATTCTGCCGGGGTCATCCTGCCCAAGGAGCTGCTCGCGCGGCTGCGGGCGGGGATCGGGGATGTTCTGTTTGTCAGTGAAGCGCCCGATGGGGTGAGGCTCACGGCGCACGATCCCGATTTTGAAGAGACAATGGCGATTGCCGAGGAAGTCATGCGCAAGGATCGCAACATCCTGCGCGCGCTCGCCAAGTAATCGCCGATGGAACCGCCCCCACCCCCAACCCCCTCCCCTGAAGGGGCGGGGGCTCAAAACCGGATCGAACCGCGCTGGGTCAGCAAAAGCTCGGCGCTGGCTATTCATGACCGGCAGCTCGCCGAGCATGGCGGCCCGAGCGGGGTTCGTGATGCAGGTGCGTTCGAATCCGCGCTGGCACGTCCAGTAAATCGCTGGGCTTACGGCGAGGATGACCTGTTTACGCTCGCTGCAGCCTACGCATTCGGAATTGCCAGCAACCATCCGTTTGTCGATGGTAACAAGCGCACCGCGTGGACGATTGCCCGTGTATTCCTGATCAAGAACAAGCTCGACGTGGAATTCGGGGAACACGAAGCGATCGACCTCGTCCAATCCCTCGCTGCTGGCGACCTAAGCGAGGACCAACTGGCCGATTGGCTGCGTTTGCACGGCAAGGGTTGAACCCGCAGCCCAATCCTCCCCACCGGGTAGGGGCCAAGAAACTTTCCTACACCGCCAAATCCTGCCTTATCCTCTCGGATGACCCAGCCCGACGAAATCCTCCCGCCCGCCGAACCCGGCACCCCTCCGCCTCGCCCCATGCCCGACGATCCGTACGACCAGCGCGGGTGGACGCGGGCGCGGCAGGCGGGGTTTTTGCGGGCGTTGTCGGCTACCCATTCGATCAAGGAGGCGGCGCGGTCGGTGGGGATGTCGCGCCAATCCGCCTACCGCTTGCGCTCGCGGCTGAAGGGGCAGGCGTTCGATCTGGCGTGGGAGGTGGCGTTCCACCATTCGTACGATGTGCTGGCGCATGCCGCGCTCGAGCGCGCGCTTAACGGCACCGAGGTGCCGGTGTTTTTCCAGGGCGAGCAGGTCGGATCGTACCGCCGGTTCGACGAGCGGCTGACCGTGGCGCTGCTGCAATGGTCGACCGCGGGCAATGTTCCGGTGCTGGGCAAGCGCGGGGCCGAGGCCGAGCGCCACGCCGGGCGGTTCGAGGCGCTGGTCGGGCAAGTCGAGGCGGGGGAAGAGGTGCGCGATGATGACCCCGAGCTAACCCCGAGCGAGCTCGACAGGATGCGCCGTACGGTGTCACCCCAGTGGTCCGACCGGGAACTTATGGCGGCTTTACAGGAGCATGGCTATAAGGACGCAAGGTGACACAGTGTCACTTGTGTCACCTTGGAAAGACGCTGCGCCGATGGGGCAGAGGATTTCTGACCGTTCCGGCATGAGTCCTGCTATGGTCCGGGCACAAAACATAAGATCGGGGAGCACAATGTCTGAAACCTTACCACGCGCGCACCCGCGCCGCGTTTTCGCTCATGTCCGCAGCGCCGCCTTGTTGCTCGCAGTGACTTGCGCGGGATCGAGCGCGATGGCGGGGCCAGCGCCATCGTTCGATCCGATCACCTTTTTCACGGGCGCGACCGAGAGTTCGGGTTCGCTCAAGCAGGCGTTTTCCTCGGCCAAGGCGACGCATGTCACCGGGTACGGGGCGTTCCGCGGCAGCGGGGCATTTGTGCTTGATCAGACCATGACGATCGCCGGGGACAAGCCGCAAAGCCGCCAGTGGCAGCTCCACCAGATTTCGCCGGGACATTTTGGCGGGACGATCAGCGACGGCAAGGGCCCGGTGACGATCGACGTGGCGGGCAACCGATTGCTGATCGCGTACACGATGACCAACGGCCTCAAGGTGTCATCGATGCTGACCATCGATCCGGGCGGACGCAGTGGGCACAATGTCTCTACGGTGCGCAAATGGGGCATGACCGCAGCGACGCTCAGCGAAACGATTGCCAAGCGGTGACCGCTGCGCCCGCCTTGTGCGCCGACCCCGCAGCGGCGCCTGCACGGCGGCATCCGCTGGCGCCTGACTGGCTCGACAAGGCGCTGGCGGCGGGGGCGGCGGTGATGCTTGCTGCGGTGCTGGTGGCATTAGCGCGCGGAAGGGCCAACTGGGCCGAAGTGCCGGCGGTGGTCTGGGCTCACCTGGCCACGATCGTAACCGCGCTGGCGCTCACCCCGGTGATGCTGCTGCGCCCGCGCGGCGACCGGGCGCACCGGATGCTCGGGTGGATCTGGGCGGCGGCGATGTTCCTGACTGCGCTGGATTCGCTGTTCGTGCGGCTGATCAATCGCGGCGGGTTCAGCGTCATCCACGTGCTCTCACTGTGGACGATGCTGCAAGTCCCGCTGATCGTGCTGCGCGCCCGCCAGCATGACTGGAAGCGCCATCGCCGTGCGGTACGCGGGATGGTGATCGGCGCGCTGCTGATCGCCGGGTTCTTCACCTTCCCGTTCGGACGGATGCTAGGGCAGTGGCTGCTGGGGTAGGTGCGGGCCGGGCCGGTGCGGAACAGAATCGGCATCTGGGGCGTTATGAAGTTGGGGCGGTCCGCAAGGAACCCGCTATGACCGCTAAATTTGTTATGACCACCGCACTTGCTGCCAGCTTGCTGGGCGGCTGCGCCACTTATGGCCAAGACCGTTACAACAACCAGTCCGCCAATGAGTGGGGCTATTACGATACGCAATCCTATAATCAGTACGGGCAGTACGATTACAACGCCCCGGATCCGCGCTATAACGGCTATTATGCCGACAACTATTACCGGACCGATCGCCGTTATCGCGAGCATCGGATGGGCCAGAACGACCGGGTCTATCGCGGTCAGAATGGCCAGTATTATTGCCGTCGGAGCGATGGCACCACTGGGTTGATCGTCGGCGCTGCTGCTGGTGGCGTACTCGGTAACATTATCGCGCCGGGCGATTCCAAAACGCTGGGTACCATCCTTGGTGCAGTGGGCGGTGCAGCCGTGGGTGCGTCGATCGCTTCAAGCACGCGCTGCCGATAGGGTCGCAGAAGGGGAGACGCCGCGGCGTTTCCCCTTCCCTTTCAGGTATTAGTGGTTTTATCCTTTGGGGTTTCAGCCATTGGGCGCAGCAGCTGGCGCAAGTTCGTCGCTGTCCTGATCGGCCTGATCCACACTGCCGCGATGTACCGCCACCTCGCCGGTGCCGGCAGCCTCTATCGCAGCATCGCGCTCCGGTGATGGCTGGTTATAACCAGCCGGCTGGACATCCGGCAGCGCCCATTTGGCCAAGCGTTTACGCTCGGTTTTTTCGGTTACCGCCAGCCACTGCGGCGAATAGGCGACGGGATATGAATCCGGTCCGCTCAATATCCGGTCCGACCCAGGGTAGCTCACGATGTTTGGTTGGCTTAGCCGCTCAAGCTCGGAACTCCGCGTCGCCGATATGTGGGTTGGCACCTCCATCGCAATCAGGCTGCCGAGCGCTAGGCTGGCACAAGCGAATGCGGCGATTCTGGCTGTGTAGCGCAAAGCATCCCTCCATTGCGGTTTCCCTGAATCAACGGTGAGGACGAGATTTGGTTCCGCCGCGGCGGAACGGCCAATCGGTAACGCCGCCGACCCACAAGGCGAGCCAGACCAGCACCGGCTGCAAGGCAAAGCGGGGGGCATGGTACCACCAGCCGAGCTGGCTTCCGCCCAGCGCAATGTGGTTCAGCGCATGATTGATATTGGCCGGAAAGACGCAAACCGCATAAAGTGCAAGGCCGATTCCAGCCGCCTGGCGCAGCCGCGGGACCGCCGCCAGCGCCAAGGCTCCGGCAATTTCGGCCAGCCCGGTTAACATGACCACCACGGGCGGACCTGGCACCCAGCCCGGCGTGATCTGAATGAACCCGGCGGGTGAACGGAGATGCGCGATACCCGCGATCAGATAAGCCAAGGCAAGCAACCAGCGCAGCACAATGCGCGGGATCGATTGCGGCGCAGGCGGGGCCAGCAGCGCGGCGAGCAAGACGCGCTACTTCTTGTCGCTGGCGACGGAGCCTTTGAGCGAGGGCTGCGAGGCATTGTTCTTTTTGGGCTTTTCGGCTTTGGGTTTGCGCACTTCCTTGCTCGACTTCTTCTGGCTTTTGGCCATGACTGAGCTCCATTCGGGCGGGATGCCCCAAGCCGGTGTCTGGGCCGCCAGCGCTGGTTTGTCGAACGATTAGCGCGCGCCTTGCTAACCTAAGCAGCACCATTCATGCGCGCCAACCGGACCAACGCTTCGTCGAGCGCCGAGAGAAACCGCGAGCGGTCGGCTTTGGCAAACGGGGCCGGGCCGCCCGTGATTCCGTCGGCCCCGGCGCGCAAGTCGGCCATGATCGCGCGGGTCGCAATCGCACTGCCGATTGAGGCCGGGGTGAACGGCTTGCCAGTGTGCGCTATCACCGTGGCACCGGTCTTGAGGCACCGCTCGGCGAGCAGGATATCGCCAGTGATTACCACGCTGTGCGCGCCCGATTGTTCAGCAATCCAGTCGTCAGCGGCGTCGAACCCGCCGGATACCACGACCCGGCTAATCAGAGGATGCACCGGCACCCGCAGCGCCATGTTGGCGACCACCGTCACGCGGACGGCATGGCGCAGCGCGACCTTGTAAACCTCTTCCTTGACCGGGCAGGCGTCGGCATCGACCAGAATTTGCAGTTTCATCATCCAGCGTATTTGGCCAGTTCGGTGCGGCGGCGCCAGCGCCATTTACCTGCGGGACAAATCCGCTAGGAACGGGGGATGGACCGTACAATTATCCGGCTTGGCCAGCAGCACTGCGACGCCGCAGTGACAACCCTGGCCGCAGCCTTTCGTCATGATCCCGCGATTGTGTTCATGATGCCCAACGAGCTCAGCCGGGTCCGGCGGCTAAGGCGGATGTATCGCTGGATGTTTGGCGAGCACCTGAAGAACGGCATTGTGCTGGGCACCCCCGGTGCCGAAGTGATCACGCTGTGGCGGCCACCGGGTGCGGTCCATTTGCACGAACCGGTCTGGCATCCCGGCGCCGTGCGGTTCATCCCCATATTTGGCCGCCATATCCCGCGCGCAATCCGGCTCGATGACGCGATCAGGGCGCATTTGCCAGCGGACGAACAATGGCATTACCTGCGCATCGCCGGGGTGCATCCCGATTTTCAGGGTAAAGGACTGGGCGGTCTGGCGATCCGTGCCGGATTGGCGCAAGCCGCCGCGAGCGGCGTTCCAGCAATGCTCGAGACAGCGACGCCGGGCAATGTGGGGCTGTACCAGAACCTGGGCTACCGGGTGGTCAGCGAATGGCATGTGCCCGGCGGCGGGCCGCAGTTCTGGACCATGACCAATCTGACCCCGGCCGCATGAGCCCTGCAGCATGAGCCCTGCTGCGGCGGACGCACGCAACCCGCACGCGCTGCGCTTCGTGATGATCACGATCCTGCTTGATGCAATGGGCTTCGGGCTGATCATGCCGGTCCTGCCGCGGCTCTTGATGCGGGTCGGCTCGCTTCCGCTCGACGCGGCGATCAATGCCGGTGCTTGGATGAGCCTAGCGATGGCGGCGGCCAGTTTCATCGCCGCGCCGGTCCTGGGCAACCTGTCGGACGCACTGGGTCGGCGCAAGGTACTGCTGATTGCGCTGGCCGGGCTGGCCGCCAACTACCTCGTGCTCGCTTTGGCGGGAAGCGTGGCCATGATCATCTTCGGGCGCGTGCTGACCGGGTTGTTCGGTGGCAGTTACGGTCCGGCGCAAGCGGCGGTGGCCGACATTACCTCGCCCGACGACCGGGCCAAGACCTTCGGCATGGTTTCGGCTGCGTTCGGGATTGGCTTCATCGCTGGACCGGCGCTGGGCGGATTGCTCAGCGGATGGGGCGATACCGCGCCGTTCTATGCCGCGCTGGCTCTCGCATTAGCGAACTTCCTTTACGGGCTGTGGCTGTTTCCTGAGACGCTGAAGCCCGAATTGCGGCGCCCGTTCAGCTTGGCCCGCGCTAACCCGTTCGGCGCGTGGAAGACCGCCGCCGCTTCTCAAGGCATGCGGCGGATCGCGTTGGTGCTACTGCTGTGGCAGGTCGCCAGCCTGGTATATCCGCTGACCTGGAGCTTCTGGGCGATCGCGCAGCTCGGCTGGAGCGACCAGATGATCGGGTTGAGCTTTGCTCTGGTCGGCATAACCATCGCGCTTAGCCAAGTGTTCCTGACCGGGCGCGCGGTCAAGCGACTGGGCGAGCGTAACGCAGCGCAGCTCGGCATGATCGGCGCAGCGGCGGGCTTTATTGGCTATGCGCTGTGCGGCAGCACTTTGGTGGCCGGGCTGTTGATGGTGGCAATCGCGATCCAGTCGCTGGTCCAGCCGAGCCTGATGGCGATGCTCTCGCGCCGTGCCGATGCCGCCCAACAAGGCGAGATTCAGGGCCTTGCTGCGATGATCATGGGATTGGGCTCGATCATTGGTCCGGTCTTGCTGGTCAAGCCGATGGCGTGGTTCACCAGCCCGGCCGCACCCATCCATTTCCCCGGCATCGCCTTCGCCATTGCTGCGCTGGTCACGATCGCAGCGATTGCCCTGCTGCGCACCACGCCGCGCCGGGAAACTGTCTGAGCCTCACGTCAAACGAGCGCCTGCCACACCAGCCGCAGGCCGAGCAGCACCATCAGCGCATAGATCAGCGTGTAAAATTTTGCGCTGTCGATCCGCCGCACCAGCCACACCCCGGCCCAGGTAGAGCCGATTGCCAGCGGCATCAGTAGCCCGGCGGCGACGAATTCCTCGCGTCCCATCGATCCGAGCAGCAGGTAACTCGGTACTTTCATCCAGTTGATCGCGGCGAAGGTGATCGAACTGGTCCCAACGAACGTCTGATGCGGCAGCTTGCGCGGGGTTACCCACATCTGGAACGGCGGACCGCCGGCATGGGCGATCTGGCTGGTGAAGCCGCAGACAATCCCGAATAACGTGCCAACCCAGCCAGGTGACTTGGACGCCGCTACGATCCGCCCGCCGCGCTCGGCCCACAGCCGGTAGCCGCCGAACGCTGCGGTAATGATGCCAAGCACGAGCAGCAACCGGGCTTCGGGCACGCTGGCTGCGAACAACGCCGCCAAGGCCACGCCCAAGGCTGCGCCCGGCAGCATCCACGCGATAATCCAGCCGCTCCAGCTTTTGCGGAATGACCATACGCTGACCACATCCTGCACCAGCAAGATCGGTAGCAACATTGCCGCAGCAGTCACCGGCGGGAGGGTCAAGGCCAGCAGCGGCGTAGCGAGCGCGCCCAGACCCGAGAGCCCGCCTTTGGCGAGGCCAAGCACCACCACCGCAATGACCGCGAGGAGCAACGTGACGGGATCGGACAGCAGGTGCATAACGGCACAGCGTCTGCATGGATTAACGCCGGGTGCAAAGACCCAGCTCAGGCTTCCCCCCCTGGTAACGCAACAATCAGCAAAAATTATTAGCTGGCAGCTGGCCCAGGCGAGCTGGCGGTTTCCGCCGCTTGTCCCGATTGTGCCGGGCCCCGTGAACCCAGCAGCCACAGCGCCACAAATGCGACGATAACCAGCGCGAGGCTCAACGCGAGAACGTAGCGCACGCCCATCCCGGTCTTGCCGCCGCGAGCTTCTTCGGTGTTCAAGTGAACTTCTTCGCCCTGGCGGTCCATGGTGGTACTCTTTCCGTGCTGTGTGATTTGACATAACGCGCGGGTGCATGGGCTGGTTCCGCGAAGCATCTCGACCTGCCCGGTTCCCCCCGCTAGTCTGCTCGCAGGATTTGCACGAGAGGGACAACTGCAATGCGTCGATACCTGCTGGCTCTGGCCGCCGTCTCCAGCCTTGCCTTGTCGGCTTCACTCCCGGCCAAGTCGGCGCGCACCCCCGAACAAGTGGCGCTGGCTGCGCTCAGCGCAGCGCCGGTGTGGGACGGGCACAACGATGTTCCCGAACAGCTGCGCGACCGGCGCAAGGACGTGCTGGGCGACTTCGATTTCCGCGATACCACCGGCACAGCAAATGCCGCCGCCGGGTTTGGCGCGATGCAAACCGATCTTACCCGATTGCGCCAAGGCCATGTCGGCGCGCAGATCTGGTCGGTCTATGTCTCGGCCAATCTGACCGACCAGCAAGCGGTGCAGGCCACGCTCGAGCAGATTGACGTGATGAAGCGGCTGATCGCGCGCTATCCGAATGACATGCAGTTCTGCACCGATACGGCCTGCGTCGAAGGCGCGTGGAAGCAGCACAAGATCGCGTCTTTGCTGGGCATGGAAGGCGGCCATTCGATCGGCGGGAGCCTCGCGGTGCTGCGCCAGATGTATGCGCTGGGTGCGCGCTACATGACGCTGACGCATTTCAAGAACACCGCCTGGGCCGACAGCGCGACCGACGCGCCCGAGCACAACGGGCTGACCGATTACGGCAAACAGGTGGTTCGCGAAATGCAGCGGCTCGGCATGCTGGTCGATCTGGCGCACGTCTCGGAAAAGACCATGCTCGATACATTGGCGATTGCCGGCGCGCCGGTGATCGTCAGCCACTCGAACGCTTACGCGCTCAACCCGCACCCGCGCAACGTGACCGATCATGCGCTCGATGCGATCAAGGCTAACGGCGGGATGGTGATGGTCAACTTCTACCCGGCTTATATCCTTGATGCGGGCCGCCTGTGGAGCGCCGAGCGCGATGCTGCCGAAGCAAGGTTCAAGGCGCTTAATCGCGGCAGCCCGGCAGCGGCCAAGGTGGCGCTCGCAGACTGGGACAAAATCCACGCAATGCCGCGCGGCTCGATCTCCGACGTGGCCGACCATATCGATTACATCGCCAAGCGGATCGGGGCCGATCATGTCGGGCTGGGCGGCGATATCGACGGCATCGAAGTGACGATTGCAGGGATGGAGGATGTGTCGAAATACCCCGCGCTGTTCACCGAACTGGCGCGGCGCGGCTGGAGTCAGGCGGATCTCGAAAAGCTCGCCAGCCGCAACCTGATGCGCGTGCTCAAAAGCGCCGAAGGCTATGCACTCGCCCATCGCGGCGATCCGCCGGTCGAAAACGCGACGTTCTTCTAGGGTTTGCTCGCCGGTACCAGCTTCACTTCGAACAAAGCGGGCCATTCCTTGCCGGTGAAGTACAGCTTGCGCTTGGCACTATCCCAGGCAATCCCGTTGGCGACCTGATCCTGGCCGTAAGCGCCGGCGGCCTGGTGCAACCGGGACAAATCGATCAGGCCCACCACCTTGCCGCTGACCGGGTCGATCCGCACTGCAAAATCGGTCTGCCAGATGTTGGCAAGGATCTGGCCGTTGACCCATTCAAGCTCGTTGATCTGGCGGAGCGGCCGGCCTTGTACCGTGACCTTGAGCGTATGCTTTACGCTGAAGTTTTGCGGATCGATGAAGCGCAGCACATCGGTGCCATCGGACATGACGAGCTCGTGACCGGTGCTGGTCAAGGACCAGCCTTCGCCTTCGTAGGGGAAAGTGCCAAGCCGCTTAAGCGTCTTGCGGTTCCAGCGAAATCCAACGTGGCCCTGCCACGTCAGGCTCAGCACCTGGCCTTGCCATGGGGCAATTCCTTCTCCAAAATGCGGCGCAGGCACCGCAACCGATTTGAGCACTTTGCCGCTCGCCAGATCGACTTGCCGGACCGACGAGCGGCCCAGCTCGCCGGTGCTTTCAAACAGCACGCTGCGATCGATAAACAGCCCTTCGGTGAAGGCGCGCGGATCGTGCGGGTACCGCATTACGATTTGCGCCACTTCGACTGGTATCACTGCCGGGGCAGTCATTTGCGCGGCCAGCGGCGCGACCATCAGCACCAGCGGCAGCAACAGCAGGACCGATCCGCGGCGCATCAGTCGCGCAGCAATTCGTTGATCGCGGTTTTGGCGCGGGTCTGCGCGTCGACTGACTTGATAATCACTGCGCAGGCGAGCGACGGGCCGGGCGAGCCATCGGCCAGCTGCTTGCCCGGCATTGCGCCTGGCACAACCACGCTGAACGGCGGGATATGGCCGGTGATGACTTCACCTGTGTCGCGGTAAACGATCTTGCTGGTCGCGGTGATGAACACGCCCATGGCAACGACGCAGCCTTCGCCGACGATCACGCCCTCGACGATTTCCGAGCGCGCGCCGATAAAGCAGTTGTCGCCGATGATCGTAGGATTTGCTTGCATCGGTTCAAGCACCCCGCCGATCCCGGCACCGGCCGAAATATGACAGCCTGTCCCGATCTGCGCGCACGAACCAACCGAGGCCCAGGTATCGATCATCGTCCCGTCGCCAACATGGGCGCCGATGTTCACGAAGCTCGGCATCAGGACGACGTTCTTGCCGATGTGCGCCCCGCGCCGGACGATCGCGCCGGGGACTGCGCGGATCCCGGCGGCGCGGAAGTGGTCTGCGCCCCAACCGGTGAACTTCAAGGGCACTTTGTCAAACGACGGTGCGCCGGCCGAACCGTAATCCATCACCACGTTGTCATTGAGCCGGAATGACAGCAGCACCGCCTGTTTGAGCCATTGATTGACTTGCCAGCCGCCCTGTCCGTCAGGCTCGGCAACCCGGGCCTGCCCGCTGTCAAGCAGCGCCAATGCAGCATCGACCGCGATTCGAACCTCGGTGCTGCCGGGCGTTACTGAATCGCGCGCATCCCAAGCCCATTCGATTGCGGCGGACAATTGTGCAGACATCGAACCTGGCCTCCTTGGCAGAACCGCGCACCTGGTGTGCGATTTGGCGCGCCTATCGTGTGGCCCCAAACCGGGCAAGCGGACTGATGCGCTATAGTGAAAGAAATATGCGGTTAATCATAGCCGTGGCAAAGGGATGTCAGCGTCGACACAGCCTGGCGCGCCGAAGCCGAAGACGAGGTCCGTTGCATGTCTAAAACTGTCCTGCTCGAAGCCCGTTGGCACATGGCTGCCGCCTTGCTGTCGTTTGGCCTCGTCGCAGGTTGCGGCGGCGGATCGGTGGGCAGCACCCCCGCGCCGGCTCCTGCGCCGGTCCCGGTTCCAACGCCTACCCCGACGCCGACACCTACTCCAACGCCGACTCCGACGCCGACGCCGACGCCTACCCCGGCCCCCACTCCCGCTTCGGTGTTCATCACCAGCGAATACAACCGGTCGACGGGGCCATCCCAACACGGCGCGATCACGGCCTGGGCCGGAGGTACAACCGGCGTAGGGGTAACGATCGGTATCGTTGATACCGGGATAGATATCAGCAATCCCGAATTTGCCGGACGGATCAGCGCGGCCTCACGCGATGTCGCGGGGAGCCGCGGGCTGACCAATTCCGACAGCGATCACGGCACCAATGTCGCGCTGATCGCGGCAGCGGCGCGCGATAACACGGGGATCGTCGGGATCGCCTATGGCGCGACCATCGCGATGTTCCGCGGCGACACTGTTGGTACCTGCGCCACCCAGGTGGCGAGCGATCCCAAGAGCGGCTGCACTTTTTCCGACAGCAGCATCGCCGCCGGGGTCAACGCCGCAGTCGCCGCCGGCGCCAAGGTAATCAACCTGTCGCTTGGCGGTTCGCCGCCCAACAGCACCTTGCGCAATGCGGTCGCCAATGCTGCGGCCAATGGCGTGGTGGTGATCATCTCGGCCGGGAACGACGGCGATTCGACCGACGCTGCGGTCGATCCGACCAATCCCGACCCGTTCGCTGCGGGCCTGCGCGCTGCAGGCAACGGTAATGTGATCATCGCGGGTTCGGTCGACGCCAGCAACCTGATCTCTGCGTTTAGCAACAAGGCCGGCACCGAGGCTGCCTATTTCCTGTCCGCTCGCGGCGAACGGGTTTGCTGCACCTATGAGAACGGCGTGCTCAAGGTGGTGACCAACCCCGACGGCACACGTTCGGTCTATGTGTTTTCGGGGACCAGTTTTGCCGCGCCGCAGATTGCCGGAGCGGCGGCTTTGCTGCGCCAGGCCTTCCCCAATCTGACCGCAGTGCAAGTGGTCAATCTCCTGCTCAGCTCGGCCAACGATGCCGGCACGGCGGGGACCGATCCAATCTACGGGCGCGGCATTCTGAACATCTCGAAAGCCTTTGCGCCGCAAGGCACCACCAGCCTGGCGGGCTCGGTCGTGGCGATCCCGCTCGGCGACACCACGGTGGTCACTTCGGCACCGATGGGCGACGCCGGGTCGAAGGCCGCAGGATTAAGCGCGATCATCCTCGACGGCTATCAGCGCGCTTACCTTTACGATCTGGGCGCGGGTGTGCGCACGGCGCAGGTCGCCCCCAAGCTCGCCCCGGCACTGACCGGGCAAGTGCGCCAGGCCGCGTTGGGCAACGACCAGGTCTCGCTCGCATTTTCAGTCGATGCAACCGGGCGGGTTGACCGGTTACCGTGGCAGGGCATATTGCGGCTGTCGCTGGCCGACGCGCAAGTCGCGCGGGTGCTAGCTGGACAGATCGTGGCGCGGATCTCACCAAATTCAAAGATCGCGTTTGGCTTTGCACAAGGGGCGGACGGACTGGTTGCGCAGTTGCAGGGCCGCAGCCAGCCGGCTTTCCTGATCGCGCGCGCGCCAGGCGACGATCAAGGCTTCGGTCAGGATGACGTGATCGCGATGGCATGGCACCATCAAACCGGGCGTTGGGGTCTTTCGGCCAGCGCCGAGCACGGCTCGCCGGTTACGGCAGCACCGGTGTGGTCCGCGAGCAGCGGGCTCGACCGGCGGCGGTATGACCGCGCCGACCGCTACGGCGTGGCAGTCGATCGGCGCTTTGGTCAGCTACAGCTAGGGTTCGGCGCGAGCTGGTTGAACGAGCAGCATTCGACCCTTGGCGCGCGGCTTGCCGACGGGTTCGGCGGAGGCGGCGCGAATAGCTTGTTCCTCGACGCGCACGGCGAATGGCAGCCGGCACCGGGCTGGCGGCTGGGCGCGCAATGGCGCAGCGGCTTCACCTCACCGCGCAGCGGGGGATCGGTGGCGGCGGGCGGGCGGATGACCAGCTCGGCCTGGTCGATCGATGCGGCGCGCGGGAATGTGTTCAAGTCGGGCGACTGGTTCGGACTCAGAGTCTCGCAGCCGCTCAGGGTCGAAAGCGGCGGGATCGCGCTCAACCTGCCAGTCGATTACAGCTATGCCACCTTGCAGCCGACGTTCGCGCGGCAAGTCCTGAGCCTTGCCCCGCAAGGGCGCGAGATTGACACCGAACTGGCCTGGCGCAGCCCGCTGTGGACCGGAGCAGCCATGCTCAGCATGTTTTACCGCACCGACCCCGGCCATAATGCCAGCATGCCCGACGATCAGGGCGTGGCGTTCACGTGGAGCAAGAAGTTCTAGGGATCAGGCCCCGGCTTTGACGGCAAAGTCCCAAGCGCGTTCGGCCAGTGGTTTAACCCGTTCGCTCTGCTCTTTGGCGTGCGAAGAGCTGGCGGTTCCGTCAATCACGCGCTTCTTGATGCCCTGCAAAATTCCGGTCAGGCGGAAGAAGTTGTAGGCGAAGTACCAGTTCATGTCGGGCACAGAATCGCGCCCCGTTGACGCGCAATAGCGTTCGACCATTTCACCGAGTTCCGGAATGCCCAGCGCTTTGCGGTCAAGGTCGGCGACCCCTGATCGTCCGGCGTTATCAGTTACCCAGGCCATCGCCACGTAAGTTAAATCGGCGAGCGGATCGCCCAGCGTCGACAGTTCCCAGTCGAGCACCGCGAGCACTTCCGGCCGGTCATGCGCGTATATCATGTTATCGATTCGGTAATCACCGTGAACCACGCTGGTGCGGGTTTGCTCGGGCATGGTCGCGGGCAGCCATTCGATCAGCCGCTCGACCTCGGGGATCGTTTCGGTTTCGGCGAGCCGGTATTGCTTGGTCCAGCGATCGATCTGGCGGCCGAAATAGTTGCCCGGTTTGCCGTATTCGGACAGCCCTGCGGCTGCGACATCGACCGAGTGCAGCGCAGCAAGCGTATCGATCATCGCCTCATAAGTGGCGCGGCGATATGCCGGTTCGTCCTTGGGCATCGCGCCGTCCCAGATGGTCCGGCCATCGACCATGCCCATCACGTAGAACATCGATCCGGCCACGCTGTCATCGGTGCACAGGCCAAATTGCGGGGCGACCGCGAAACCCGCCTGGTGCAGCCCTGCCTGGACCTTATACTCCCGGTCAACCGCGTGAGCCGAGGGCAGCAGCACTCCAAACGGTTTGCGCCGCAGCACGTAATTCCCGCTCGGTGACGTGATCTTGTAAGTCGGGTTGCTCTGCCCGCCTTTGAACTTGGTCAGGTGCAACGGCCCGGTTAAACCCGCGACGTTGGCACTCATCCATTCAGCCAGCTTGCCCTCATCGAGCTTGTCCGCGCCTTCAGGCTCGACCGTGCCGACGAAGGCTTCCTCGGCGTTGATTGCCTCGCTCATCGCGCCCTATTCCTTACTGGTCGAACACGATGACGCTGCGCGCTGAAGCGCCGGTCTTCATCTTGTCAAAGCCCTCATTGATCGCCTCGAGCGGGATGCGCTCGGCGATGATTGAATCGAGGTCGAGCAGGCCGCGCATGTAAAACTCGACCAGCCGCGGCAGATCGACCGGGAAGTGGTTCATCCCCATGATTGCGCCCTGCAGCTTCTTGCCCGAGAGCAAGTCCATCGCTGAAAGGCCGACCTTCTCTCCCAGCGGCATCATGCCCAGAATGGTCGCCGTACCGCCGCGGCGCAGCGAGCTGACTGCAAGCTGCGCCGAGGCCGGACGACCGACCGCTTCGATTGCGTGATCGACCCCGCCTTTGCTCAGCTCCTGGATTTGCGCAGCCGCATCGCCGGCCATGGCATCGACCACGTCAGTCGCACCGAGCTTGATCGCGAGGTCGCGCTTTTCCTTCACCGGATCGGCCGCGATGATCCGTCCGGCACCGGCAATCTTGGCGGCGTTGATCGTGGCAAGGCCCACCCCGCCGCAGCCGACCACGACGACGGTTTCACCCGGGGTCAGCTTGCAGGCGTTGAAGATCGCGCCCGCGCCGGTGGTCACCGCGCAGCCGATCACCGCTGCGCGGTCAAGCGGCATGTCGGGATTGATCGCGACGCAAGCGTGCTCGTGGACCAGCATCATTTCGGCAAAGGCCGACAGGTTGAGCATTTGCGCGACCGGCGAGCGATCGCTGGAGCGGGTCAGCCGCGGTTCGGCGCCGGCCGGGCGGCGCGTCTCCGCGCCCAGGCACAGCGCCATGCGGCCCGTGACGCAAAATTCGCAGTGGCCGCAGAACGCGGACAGGCATGTTACCACCGCATCGCCGACCTTTACCGTGCGCACTTCGCTGCCGACCGCCTCGACAATCCCGGCGGCTTCGTGGCCGGGCACGGCGGGCATCGCATGCGGATAAGTGCCTTCGATGAAGTGCAGGTCCGAATGGCACAAACCGCAAGCGGCGGTGCGGATCAGAACCTCGTGCGGGCCGGGCTTGCTGATCGACAGCTGCTCGATTTCGAGCGGCTGCTGGGCCTGGACGAGGACGGCTGCTTTCATAAGTTTAGTATCCTTGAATTGTAATCAAACCCCGTTCGTCCTGAGGAGCGGCAGAGCGTAGCGAAGACGCGCCTCGAAGGACGCTTGCGCCGCGCTGGATGGTTCGAGACGGGCCTTCGCAGGCTCAGCCCCTCCTCACCACGAACGGGGGTTTGGGACAAATTGACTACCTGCTTACCCCGATATCGCCCGAGCTCATCCCATCAACCTTCGGCGCATTGGGTGAATGACGGGCGAACTCGATCCGGGCGATCGCGCGGTTGTGGACTTCATCAGGACCATCGGCGATCCTCAGCGTGCGCTGATGCGCCCAGGCGGAAGCCAACCCGAAGTCTTCGGAGACCCCGCCTGCGCCGTGCGCCTGGATCGCATCGTCGAGGATCCGCAGCGCCATCATCGGTGCCTGGACCTTGATCATCGCGATCTCGGCCGCAGCAGCCTTGTTGCCGACCTTGTCCATCATGTCGGCCGCCTTGAGGCAGAGCAACCGGGTCATTTCGATATCGATGCGGGCGCGGGCAATCCGCTGCTCCCAGATCGATTGTTCGGACACCGCCTTGCCAAAGGCGACACGCGACTGGAGCCGCTTGGCCATCTTGCCAATCGCTTCCTCGGCCACGCCGATGGTGCGCATGCAGTGGTGAATGCGGCCCGGCCCGAGCCGCCCTTGCGCGATCTCGAACCCGCGGCCTTCGCCCAGCAGCATGTTGCTGGCCGGGATGCGGACGTCGTTGAGCTTGATTTCCATGTGGCCGTGCGGTGCATCGTCATAGCCGAACACCGGCAAGTGGCGGACGATTTCAACCCCCGGAGCATCGAGCTCCATCAGTACCATCGATTGCTGGGCGTGGCGCTTGGCTTCAAAATCGGTCTTGCCCATGACGATCGCGATCTTGCAGCGCGGATCGCCCGCCCCAGATGACCACCACTTGGTGCCGTTGATGACATATTCGTCGCCCTCGCGCCGGATCGAGGTTTCGATGTTGGTCGCGTCGGACGAGGCCACAGCCGGTTCGGTCATCAGGAAAGCCGAACGGATTTCGCCTTCCATCAGCGGCTTGAGCCACTTGTCCTTCTGGTCGCGGGTGCCGTAACGGTGGAACACTTCCATGTTGCCGGTATCGGGTGCAGAGCAGTTGAACACTTCGCTGGCGAACCCGGCGCGGCCCATTTCCTCGGCACACAGCGCGTATTCCAGGTTCGTCAGCCCCGGGCCGTCGAATTCGAACGTATCGTCCACGTGGGCGCGGCCGGCCTGCGGCGGCATGAACAGGTTCCAGATCCCCTGCGCCTTGGCGCGGGCCTTTTCCTCTTCGACCACGGGCAGCACCTTCCATCGCTCACCGGCCTGGTCCTGCGCCTTGTAGTCACCTTGCCGGGGGCGGACGTGGTTTTCGATAAACTGGCGGACGCGGTCGCGCCAATAGACTTGCCGTTCGGTGGGATCGAAATCCATGGGATAGTCCTTTCCTGATACTGTCGAGTCTCGCAGCGCTCCCTGCCACGTGGCAAGGCCTGCGCCAAGGGTGAATTAACCGGACGATTAAGGCGCGCCTCCGGTGGCGTCGGTAGCCAGCGCGGCAAGCTTGGCGATCCGTGCTTCGTGCTGGGCGCGGGTAATCGGGAAGCGCGCGATGATCGCGGTTCCGGCCAGGCTGATCACGGTCAGCACGATCACGAAATAAAGCGCAAAATGATCGAGCACAGCGGGCGCAACGTCGCCTGGCCGCGCTCGCGCCGGAAAGCCTGAAGCACTGATGATGGTGCCTGCCAGGAAAATCCCGATCCCGGTCGCGCACTTCTGGGTGAAGAAGTAGGCCGAAAAGAACAGCCCCTCGGTGCGCTCGCCGGTCGCCTCCTGCGAGGCTTCGATGATGTCCGCCGCCATCGACGTGATCATCATCCCTGCGGCCACCGCCAGCCCGTTCGAAATCGTGACCAGGGTGAACAGCACCGGGATCAGTGCAGGCTGGTTGTTATCGGGGAACAGTCCGGCAAATCGCAACAGGTATGGCGAAACCCCGAAGGCCAGCGATACAAGCGCGCAAACCACCGCCCCGGTGCGCTTCTCGATCCGGCTTTGAAGGAACCCGACCAGCAGGAATGCGCCGATCACGCCGACGAACAGGGCGATCGAGTAAACCAGGAAGCCGGCTTGGGGCATCTCCCAATAATAGGTCAGGATGTAGGTCGCTGTCGAAAAGGTCATGCCGACATTGATGTAATTGAACAGCGTGGTGCCAAGCAGGATCAGGAATGCGTGATTGGCCAAAGTGCGCGCCATCTTGCGGACGGTCTGGCCCAGCGGCAGATGGACCGGCGGGCTGCTATCGAGCCGGGCAATCCGGCGATGGGTCGATAAGGCACCGACCAGCGCAGCACCCACCATCAGCACTGCTCCGGTCCAACCGTACAAGCCGTAACCATCGACGTTGAGTTGCCCGACCGGATAGCGCGCCGAAGGGACCAGGAACACGCCGAACGCCAGCATCAGCATGGCGAGTCCGCCGGCCCAGGCGAAGATATAGCGCCAGCGCGTAACCGAAGTCCGTTCGTCGTAATCGCTGGTCAGCCCGGGGACCACCGAGAGCGCCGGAATTTCATAGCACGACACCGCCGCGCGCATCAGGAAGGCGAACAGCAGCAGATAGGCGTAGAGCCAGTTCGAGCTGGTCTGCGGGGGATGCCACAGCATCAGCCAGGCCCCGGCCATCGGCAAGATCGCGGCGTACATCCAAGGATGGCGCTTGCCCCATTTGCTGTGAGTCTTGTCGCTCCAGTATCCGACCAACGGATCGACCAGTGCATCGAGCAGCAGCGCAACCAGCAGGATCAGCCCGACCAGTCCGGCTTCGAGCCCAAGCACCTGGCTGTAGAACAGCAGCAGCAGTGCGGCGAAGCCGTTGTCCTTGACCCCGTAAGCGATCGACCCGATGCCGTTGGCTAGCTTGATCCGCAGTGGCAGTCGCTCAGCCGGCGGAAGCAAAACACGAGCCGTCACTTGCCGTCGCCCGCCGCTGCCCCCTCGGCCCCGGCGCTTTCAGCCCCAACGCTTTCAGCCAGCGCGGTTAGCGCATCGAACATCCCCGGCGCTGCGGGATCCCAGCTGTGGCGCGGGCCGACGGTGATCCCGCCATCGACAATCAGCGCCGCGCCAGTCATGAAGCTGGCATCGTCGCTGCACAGGAACGCGACCGCATTGGCGATATCTTCGGGCATCCCGGCGCGCGCCACTGGTTGCGCGTTCGACGACATCTCGTGGATCATGGCCTTGGCCGGAGCGACTAGCTGGCTCGGCATTTCGACGCTGGCGGTGAAGATGTTGGTGTTGATGAAGCCGGGCTGCACCGCATTCACGCGGATGCCGTACCGCGCCAGATCGGTCGCCGCGCACTTGGTCAGGTGGAGCACGCCCGCTTTGGCCACGGCATAAGCGGTGGGCGAATAGCCCGGGCCGACCGCAGCGACGCTCGAAGTGTTGACCACCGCAGCGCCTGCGCGGCCCTTCATGTGCGGCGCAGCATAGCGAATGCCCATCGCCACCGAGCGCATCAGCAAGTCAAATGTACGGTCCCAGCCTTCGGGCTCAATCTCGTCGATCGGCGCGCGGTCACCGCCGGCTCCGGCATTGTTGAACAGGAAATCGATCCCGCCCTGTTCGCTGCCGGCGCGGTCCATCAACGCCTTGATCTGCGCCACCTCGCAAACGTCGCAAGCTGCCGCGTGGACCTTTGCCCCGGCTTCGGCAGCCACCTTCTGCGCTCCGGCCAGATCGATATCGGCGGCGTAAACGGTCGCCCCCTCGCGCGCGAACAGCAGCGTTGCTGCGCGCCCGATACCCGATGCTGCGCCGGTTATGACGGCGCATTTGCCTGAGAATCGCATGGTCTCTCCTGGTTTATGTTTGGGCTCAGCTTAGGCAGCGAACAGGGCGGGTCAACGCCCTTGGCGTTTACGCTACGGCAAGCGGAGTACTGGATGCGACGGGAAATTCGGGGCTTGCGTGGCGAGGGACAAGCGCCTTAACCTTGCGGTTAAGAAGAGGAGCCTTACCCCATGTCAGCGCCAATGTCCGATCCGGAAGTTTTCCGCGCCGAAGCGCGCGCATGGCTTGAAGCCAACTGTCCGCCCGAATTGCGCGCGCCCGTTCAAAGCGAGGAAGACGTCTGCTGGGGTGGCCGTAATTTCGTGTTCAAGAATGCAGCGCAGAAAGCCTGGCTCGAAGCCTGCGTGGCCAAAGGCTACACCGTGCCCGATTGGCCCGTTGCTTATGGCGGCGCGGGACTCAGCGCGGCTCAGGGCAAGATTCTACGCGAGGAAATGCAGCGCATTGGCGCGCGCCCGCCACTCTCCAGCTTCGGCATCTGGATGCTTGGCCCGGCCCTGCTTAAATTCGGCACCGAGGAACAGAAGGTCCATTATCTGGGCCAGGTCGCGCGTGGTGAAATCCGCTGGTGCCAAGGCTATTCCGAACCTGGCTCGGGTTCGGACCTAGTCTCGCTCCAGACCTTCGGCGAGGACAAGGGAGATCACTGGGTGGTCAACGGCCAGAAAATCTGGACCTCGTACGCCGACAAGGCCGACTGGATTTTTTGCCTGGTCCGCACCGACAAGGCCAACAAGTACCAAGGCATCTCGTTCCTGCTGTTCGACATGGCGAGTCCCGGAGTTTCGACTAAGCCGATCTTGCTGATCAGCGGCAATTCACCGTTCTGCGAAACCTTTTTCGACAACGTCAAAGTCCCCAAAGAGCAGCTTGTCGGCGAACTCAATCGCGGCTGGGACGTTGCCAAGTACCTGCTCGGCCACGAACGCGAGATGATCTCGGGCGCGGGCGGGGGTGACCGGATGAACACGATTGGCGCGATCCTTTCGCGCAATTCGGGCGTTGAAGATCCGTTGCTCCGCGCTGAACTTGCGATGTTCGACGTCGATGCGCTGGCTTACGGCGCGATGGGCGAGAAGTTCCTCGACGAAGTCAAGGTGGGCAAGGGCCATCCGGCGGGTTCCAACATGATGAAATACGCCGGGACCGAGCTTAACAAGCGCCGCCACGAACTGGTGATGGCGGCGGGCGGCAGCGCCGCGCTCGAATGGGATAGCGCCGCCTCGAACGGCGGTGGCCGCGCGCGTGGCTGGCTGCGCACCAAAGCCAATTCGATCGAGGGCGGCACCAGCGAGGTAATGCTCAACGTGATCGCCAAACGCATTCTCGACCTGCCGGGAGCGTAATAACCGCGTCGTCCCCGGCTCGGCCGGGGACCGCTGGCCTCATCACGCGAGGCCGCGCCAGGACGCCAGCGATCCCGGATCAAGTCCGGGATGACGAGATTGGAGAGATAGAATGCCGCTTTATCACGATGACGATCAGGCGATGCTGGCCGATAGCGCCCGCGGATTCATGGCCGATGAGGGTGCAATTGCAAAGCAGCTGCGCCACTTCCGCGATATCTCCTGCAAGGACGGCTTCGGCCACGCGCTGTGGGGCCAGTTCGCCGAGATGGGCTTCACCGGCATTCTGGTCCCCGAAGCCGACGGCGGGCTCGGCATGGGTCACGTCGAGGCCGGGATCGTGCTCGAAGAAATCGGCCGCAACCTCACTCCGTCGCCGTTCCTGACCAGCTCGGTGATGGCCGCAACTGCGCTGGGTGCGGGCGGCGACGATCTGCGCGGGCGCTACCTGCCGGGCCTGCTCGATGGGTCGAGCGTCTATGCCGTGGCGATCGATGAAGGCCCCAAGCACCGCCCCGAGCGGATAAAAACGAAGGCGGAACGCGCGGGTAATGGTTTCAAGCTGAGCGGAACCAAGAGCTTTGTCGTCCAGGGTGCATCGGCCGACATGCTGGTGATCGCCGCGCGCACCGCCGGGGGTGACGACGATGCCGATGGGATCACACTGTTCGCGGTGCCCAAGGATGCTGCGGGGCTGACCCTCGACAGCGTGCGGCTGGTCGATAGCGCGATGGCGGCGCATGTGAAGCTCGACAATGTCCAGCTCGATGCCGACGCGGTGATCGGCGAAGTCGATGGCGGACGCGCGGTGCTCAACAAAATGCTGAGCGCCGGGCGCGTCGGTGCCGCAGCAGAAAGCGTCGGGGTCGGCATGGGCGCGTTCGATATGACCACCACGTACCTCAAGCAGCGCAAGCAGTTCGGCAAGCTGATCGGCGAGTTCCAGTCGCTCCAGCAGCGCGCGGCGCATCTTTACAGCGAGCTCGAGATTGCCCGCGCCGCGGTGATAAAGGCGCAGCAGCTGCTCGATGGCGGCAGCGACAAGGCCGAACTGATGGTCTCGGTCGCCAAGGCCAAGGCAGGGCAGGCGGCGGGGCTGGCGGTCAAGGAAGGCGTGCAGATGCACGGCGGGATCGGCATGACCGACGAATACGACATCGGCCTCTACATGAAGCGCGACCGGGCGCTGGCCGAATTCATGGGCGACCAGTATTACCACGCCCAGCGGGTGGCGGTGCTGAGCGGGTACTGACAGTCCCCCTTCCCGTTCACGGGAAGGGGGAATTACGACGCCCGGTTTTACGGGCGATGGGAGAGAAAACATGGATTTCACCAAACTGTTCAGCCTTGAAGGCAAAATCGCGCTGATCACCGGGGGCTCGCGCGGCATCGGCAAGATGCTGCTCGAAGGCTACCTCGCCGCCGGGTGCGAGCGGGTTTACATCACCGCACGCAAAAAGGCGCAGCTTGATGAAACCGTGGCCGAATTCGAAGCGCAGTATCCCGGCAAGGTGATCGGCCTGGCGGGCGATCTCAGCCAGTCGGACGGCATCGCGCAGCTGGTTGCCGATCTGTCCGCGCGCGAAAAGCGGCTTGATGTGCTCGTCAACAATGCCGGGGCAGCCTGGGGCGGCGACTTCGAGACCTTTCCCGAAGTGGGCTGGGACAAGGTCATGGACCTCAACGTCAAGAGCCTGTTCTTCCTCACCCAAAAGCTGTTCCCGCTGCTCAAGGCGGCAGGATCGTTCGATCGTCCGGCCAAAGTGATCAACATCGCCTCGATCGACGGGCTGCGGCCCAATCCGTGGGAAACCTATTCGTACCAGGCGAGCAAGGCGGCGGTGATCCACCTGACCAAGCGCATGGCCGCGCGGCTGATCATGGACAATATCGTGTGCACCTGCATCGCGCCGGGCGCCTATCCAAGCGAGATGAACAAGGCGGCGGCGAAGAACCCCGAAGGTAGCGCGAAAGGCATCCCTTACAAGCGCATCGGCGTTGCCGAAGACATTGCTGGCGGCGCGATCTACCTCGCCAGCCGCGCGGGGGATTACGTCGTCGGAACTACAATCCCGATCGATGGCGGCATCGTCAATGCGTGGATCCCCGAGGTGTTCAACGATCCCTCAGGGGATTGATCGTCGCGTCGTCCCGGGCTTGACCCGGGACCGGTGGCCGTTTGACGCAAGCTCGCAGGAAACCGCCAGCGGTCCCGGGTCAAGCCCGGGACAACGGGTTCAACGCATCAGTTCGCGGACGAACCCGATCAGCCCCGTTTGCCGCGCGCGTTTCATTCGCTCGGCGGCGAGGATTTCGCTGACTTTGCCGAAACAGGCATCGACGTCATCGTTGACCACCACGTAGTCATAGCCGTCCCAGTGGCCGATTTCAGCGCGAGCTCGGTCCATCCGGCTTTCGATTACTTCGGAGCTGTCTTGCGCGCGGGTGATCAGGCGGCGCTGCAATTCAGTAAGGCTGGGGGGCAGGATAAACACCCGGACCACGTCCTGTTGATCCTTTTGGAACAGCTGCTGGGTGCCCTGCCAGTCGATATCGAACAGAAAGTCCCGCCCCGCCTTAAGGCCCGCTCGGATTTGTGACTTGGGCGTTCCATAACAATGATCGAATACCCGCGCCCATTCGTACAGCTCATCGGCCTCGACTATCCGATCAAACTCGGCCTGGCTGACGAAGTGGTAGTCCTTGCCGTCAACTTCGCCGGGACGGATCGGACGGGTGGTGGCGGAAACCGACAAGCTGATCTCTGCATCGGCGTGCAGCAACATGTGCGAAATTGTGGTCTTACCTGCGCCCGAGGGCGAGGACAGGATGAACATCAGGCCGCGGCGCTGCAGGGTATCTGGGGAAGCCATGCGCTCCAATCGCGCAGAGCTCGCCAGCAATCAAGTCTCGCCTTCGTCCTGTGCCCCGCGTTGTGCCTGAACCTCGATCGCGCGGTTGCCTTTGGCCCGGGCATTGCGCTTGTCTTGCCGCCGGTCATACAACGTTTTGGCGAGCAGTCCGCCACTAACCACGATTGCACCCGGGATCGAGCGCGTGGCGATCCGCGCGACTGCAGTGCCAAGCAGGGTCTGGAACATGCTCCGCCCGGCAATGACATTCTTGGCCTTGGTCGGCGAAAATTTCGCACCCAGCACAGTGCGCTCGACTGCATGGCGCAACAACTGCCCGCCGCCACGCAGCGCGAGGTCGGCGATGAGCAGGTTGGTCATCGGGTTGGGGCTGGGGCCTTCTGCCGCATCGGCTTTCGCTACAGCCCTGGTTTTCACCGCCTCAGCCGCATGTTTTGCGGATTTGATGCTGGGTAATCGAGCCATGGCAGATCCTGTTCCGCCGGAGAGCCGGCTATTTCTTGCGGCCGAAATCCACGGTGACCACATTGTTTCCGTCATTATCGCTGGAAACGCCTGCAGCGCCCTCGGGTTCCGGCGCATCGTTCTCGGCATGCTCGTGCGGGGCAGCTTCGCCCGCTGCATCGACCGCCTGGAATTGTAGCCCGAAATCGACCGCTGGATCGACGAAAGCGGTGATCGCAGAGAACGGCACGACCAGTTTGGAGGCCATCTGGTTAAACGACAGCCCGACCGAAAAACCCGTATCGCTGACGTTGAGGTCCCAGAACTTGTTCTGCAGGACGATGGTCATCTCGTCGGGAAACCGTTCCCGCAAGTGGCCCGGAATATCCACGCCGGGGGCGGTTGTCTTGAACGTAATATAGAAATGGTGAGCACCGGGCAGCTGGCTGCCGCCGCTCTGGATCTGGCCGAGCACCCGGCCAACCACGGCGCGCAGGGCCTCCTGCACGATCTCGTCGTAGGGAATCAAGCTGTCAGGGGCACCATCACTCATGGTCGGAGAAGTGGCGACGCGGGGGCGCAGGGTCAAGGGCAAAGCGCTTGCACAGGCCACTTTCGCGTTTATACGCGCCTCCATGCGTAAGGCCAGCATAGCGCGCGATACTCACGAAACCAAAATTGCAGTCGAGGTCAATCTCGACGGCACTGGCACCTATGACGTCTCAACCGGGATCGGCTTTCTCGACCACATGATCGAGCAGTTCAGCCGCCATTCGCTGATCGATGTGACCTGCCGGATCAAGGGCGACCTCCATGTCGACCAGCACCACACCACCGAAGACAGCGCGATCGCGATCGGTCAGGCGATTGCCGAGGCGCTGGGCGACAAGGGCGGGATCGGGCGTTACGGCACCGCCTATTCACCGATGGATGAGGCGCTGTGCCGGGTCGCGCTCGATATTTCGGGGCGCCCTTACCTGGTGTGGAAAGCCGCCTTCACGCAGGAGAAGCTGGGCGAATTCGATACCGAACTGGTCGAACACTGGTTCCATTCGGTCGCGCAGGCGGTGGGCATCACGCTGCATATCGAGCTGCTTTACGGCCAGAACAACCACCACATCTGCGAAGGCATTTTCAAGGGCTTTGCCCGGGCGATGCGCCAAGCGGTCGAACTCGACCCGCGCAAGCAAGGCGCGATTCCTTCGACCAAAGGGATTCTTGGTGGGTAGCGCCCTTCGCCTCCGCGAAGGGCTTGCAACACCAGCCCGCTCCCCCGGCCCGGCCACCCTCAGGGTAACCTTAAATGGGTGGCCGGGCCGGGGGAGCGGGCTGGTGTTGCTCCCGCGTCAGCGGGACAAAGATCGTGGCTGAGGTTGTCGCGCTGGTCGATTACGGCGCGGGCAATCTCCACTCGGTCGCCAACGCGCTCAAGGCCGCCGGAGCGGATGGCGTTACGGTAACTTCCGACCCGATGGTGGTCCGCTCCGCAGACCGCATCGTCTTGCCCGGCGTGGGCAGCTTCAAAGCCTGCGCCGAAGGGCTTCGCGCGATATCGGGCATGGAAGAGGCACTAAGTGAGCGAGTCCGGGTTGGCGCTGCACCATTCCTGGGGATTTGCGTCGGGATGCAGCTGCTGGCCGATCACGGGGTTGAACATGGCACCACCCCGGGGCTCGGCTGGATCGGCGGCGAGGTTCGCGCGATCGAGCGCACTGATGCCGCAATCAAGATCCCCCACATGGGCTGGAACGATGTCGAACTGACCCCGCACAGCGTGCTGATCGAAGCGGGCGAGGCTTATTTCCTCCATTCGTACCATTTCGTCCCCACCGATCCGCACCACATCGCGGCGATGACCGATCACGGCGGCGGCTTGGTCGCGGCAGTGGCGAAGGATACGATGGTGGGCTTGCAGTTCCATCCTGAGAAGAGCCAGGGATATGGGCTGGCCTTGCTGGCGGATTTTCTGGAGTGGCGGCCGTGAGGCGGAACTTCGCTGATCAAGACTCACCCTTCCCCGTGGGGGAAGGGATAGGGGGTCGACAGTCGATCGGACGCCGAGCCCCAACCCCACCCCACCGGGGAGGGGCTTTTAGGGTACTTTTGGCATGAGGCCTTCTCAGACTCTGTCTTACAGCGCAGCGGCGTGGCATGGTCGAGCGATGGTCACGCCCACTTTCTCCCCTCCGTATCGCCGCTGTTATAGCAAGCTTGGGGCGGCACGTTTTTTCTCCTTTAGGGACTGGTCCAGGCGGTCCAAGCGTTCGCCAGGAGCGACGAACGCCCGATGGGAACGCGCCCGATGATCGTCTTTCCCGCCATCGACCTCAAAGGCGGGCAGGTCGTGCGGCTGGCTGAGGGCGATATGGCGCGCGCCACGGTTTACGGCGACGATCCGGCGGCGCAGGCCACGCTGTTTGCCGAAGCTGGATCGCAGTTCCTCCACGTGGTCGATCTCGACGGATCGTTCGCTGGCCGGGCCGAGAATCGCGACGCGGTTGATGCGATAATCGAGGTGTTCCCCGGGCACATCCAATTGGGCGGCGGGATTCGCACTGCCAAGGCGGTCGAAGGCTGGTTCAACGTCGGGGTTGCCCGCGTAGTGATGGGCACCGCCGCACTCAAGGACCCGCAATTCGTGCGTGACATGGCGCGCGACTGGCCCGGCGGGATCGTGGTCGCGGTCGATGCCAAGGACGGCATGGTCGCAACCGAGGGCTGGTCGGAGTTATCCGACGTGCCGGTGGTGGATATGGCGCGGCGGTTTGAGGATGCGGGGGTGGCGAGCTTGCTGTTCACCGACATCGGCCGCGACGGGATGCTCAAAGGCTGCAACATCGACGCAACGCTCGATCTGGCGCGGCGGGTTGATTTAGCGGTGATCGCATCGGGCGGGGTCAAGGGACTGGATGATATCCGGATGCTGGCGCTGCATGCGGATGAGGGTATCGAAGGTGTGATCACCGGGCGGGCTTTGTACGACGGGCGGCTTGATCTGGCGGCGGCGATTGCGATGGCGGCGCGGGCGTGAGCGTTCCTAGCTGGACATTCCTGCTGATCTTGGCCCTGGTGATTGGACGGGTGGTTTTTGCCGTGCGCGCGGGGTCGATCACGATCAAGGCCGACCGTATAGAACGGAAAACTGAACCTCGGTTATTCTTCCTGATCAATCTCGCTTTTTGCTCGTTTGCCTTAGTGCTCGTTTTAGTCGCCTCGTATCCGGCCATAGCGCATGTGTTAGGGGAGGACCTGTCAGGAGCTGCGGTCTTGGCCTCGATCGGGATAGCGCCAGCGCTAACTGCGGCTGCCGCCAGGGAGCCAAGATTGCGCAAGGAGGGTGCAGCCGGGGTAGCCACGAATGCCTTCGTTGCGGCGGCCGGCGCAGTTATTGCTGGTGTGTGTTTCGTCGCGGCTGCATTTCTTGCCTTGAAGGCAATCTCATGACCGTCCGCATCCGCGTCATCCCCTGCCTCGACGTGCGCGATGGGCGCGTGGTCAAGGGTGTCAACTTCGTCGATCTCAAGGACGCGGGCGATCCGGTCGAGCAGGCGCGGGCCTATGACGCGGCCGGGGCCGATGAGCTGTGCTTCCTCGACATCAGCGCCAGCCACGAAGGGCGCGGGACTTTGCTCGATGTGGTGCGGCGCACCGCCGAGGTCTGCTTCATGCCGCTGACAGTGGGCGGCGGGGTGCGTTCGGTGGGTGATGCGCGCGCCTTGCTGCTTGCTGGCGCGGACAAGGTTGCGGTCAATTCCGCTGCAGTCGAGCGGCCCGAACTGGTCGGCGATATCGCGCAAAAGATGGGCAGCCAGTGCGTCGTCGCTTCGGTCGATGCGCGCAAGACTGCGGCAGGATGGGAAATCCTCACGCACGGCGGGCGCAAGGCAACCGGGATCGACGCCATCGCGCATGCCATTCGCCTTGCCAAGCTCGGCGCGGGCGAGCTGCTGGTCACCTCGATGGACGGCGATGGGACGAAGGCCGGGTACGATCTTGAACTCACCCGCACCATTGCCGACGCGGTTTCCATCCCCGTGGTCGCTTCGGGCGGGGTCGGCACGCTGGAGCATCTGGTCGAAGGGGTGACCAAGGGCCACGCGAGCGCGGTGCTGGCTGCCTCAATCTTTCACTTCGGCCAACACTCGATCGGTGAGGCGCACGCGGCCTTGCGCGCCGCCGGATTGCCGGCGCGCGCCTGAGCGTAACCTGCTGAAAGGCAACAGTCCCGTCATGGGACGGCGCTGCCGTCGCGCTTGCCGCAGTGCAGCAGGCGGTGCAGTCGCAGCGCATGCACAGGGCACGAATCAGCCGGGTTATCGCAGCAGCGGCTTTGCTCGTCGCCAGCCCGGCATGGGCGAGCGGCGGAATCGCCATTCCCGAGCCGACCGACCTGACGCTGCTGGCATTGGGGCTAGCGGGCCTGATCATCGGCCGGCGCGGCGCCAAGCGGCCGCCTCCTCAGGACTGACTTGACCCGCGCGACCGCGCGCCGCATTCCGCCCAGATGGACACACTTTCCCGCCTCGCCGCCATCATCGCCGTGCGCCGCGATGCCGACCCGGAGACCAGCTGGGTCGCCAAGCTCAACCAGCGCGGCGTGCCGGTGATTGCGCGCAAGCTGGGCGAAGAGGCGATTGAAACAATTGTGGCCGCGCTGTCGGGCAGCCGCGAGGAATTGGTCGGTGAAGCCGCCGACGTGCTGTTCCACTTGCTCGTCCTGCTCGACGCCAAAGGCGTGCCGCTGGCCGAAGTGCTAGCCGAACTCGACCGCCGCGAAGGCACCAGCGGCATCGCCGAAAAGGCTGCACGCTGATGGCCATCGACGCGACCCTGCCTTACGACGACCAGAACATCTTCGCCAAGATCCTGCGCGGCGAGATCCCGAACCGCACGGTTTACGAAGACGAATGGGCGCTGGCGTTCCACGACATCAACCCGCAGGCCCCGGTCCACGTGCTGGTGATCCCCAAGGGCGCTTACGTCAGCTGGGATGATTTCTCTGTATCCGCGAGCGAGGCGGAAATCGCCGGTTTTGTCCGTGCGGTCGGCGCGGTGGCGCGCGATCTCGGGCTGGTCGCGCCGGGTTATCGCCTGCTCGCCAATGTCGGTCAGCATGGCCATCAGGAGGTGCCGCACCTCCACGTCCACCTGTTCGGCGGGCGGCCGCTCGGCCCGATGCTGGCGAGGTAACGTCGTCCCGGACGTGATCCGGGACCGCTGGCAATCTTGCGTGACCCGGCCAGCGATCCCGGGTCAAGCCCGGGATGACGCAAAAGCTTGCCTCGCGAGTCGCGCAGTTGCTAAGGCTGGACCTGCATGAGCGTCTTCCCCGCCCCGCCCTGCGGCCTGATCGAAGGCCCGCTCCACCGTTTCGCGGTGCGCGCCTATTTCGAGGACACTGACTTGTCCGGGGTGGTCTATCACGCCAACTACCTGCGCTGGTTCGAACGCGCCCGGTCGGACTTCGTGCGGTTGCTGGGGATCGACCAGCGCGCGGTCAACGAGGTGGGTGAAGGCGCGTTTGCGGTGGCCGAACTCAACATCCGCTACCTCTCCCCTGCCCGGCTCGACGATGCGGTGCAGATCGAAACCCGCTGCGAAGAGTTGCGCGCCGCCTCTTGCCGCATGCACCAGACCGCCGCGCTCGAAGATGGCACCCGCCTCGCCGAAACCCGGCTCCGCGTCGGCTTCGTCGCCCCCGATGGCCGCCCGCGCCGCATGCCCGATAGCTGGCGCGCGGCCTTTGCCAGCATAATGCCCGAAGGAACCCCATGACCCTCCTTGTCCTGCTCGCGGCCGCGGCCACCCCGCCGGCAACCTCGGCCCACCTCAGCCCGGTACGGCTGTTCCTCGATGCCGATATCGTGGTGCAAGTGGTGATGGCCGGGCTGCTGCTTGCCAGCGTGTGGGTGTGGACGATCGTGGTCTCCTTCACCCTGCGTATGGCCGGGATCCGCAGCCGCACTGATGGGTATGAACGCGCGTTCTGGAAATCCAACCATATCGACGAATTCCAGATCAAGTACGACAAGGGCGAACTGCCAATGGCCCGCGTGGTCGATGCCGGCTTGTCGGAATGGCGTCGTTCTGTGGCCGGCGAGGTTATTGACCGCGATGGCACTCGCCAACGGCTGGCGCAGGCAATGGACAGCGCGATTGCGCAAGAGGCCGAACGGCTCGCCGAACGGCTCAACTTCCTTGCCACGGTCGGCGCAGTTGCACCCTTTGTCGGGCTGTTTGGCACGGTCTGGGGGATCATGAATTCGTTTTACCAGATCGGCCAGCAGCAAAACTCGTCGCTCGCGGTGGTTGCGCCGGGGATTTCCGAAGCGCTGTTCGCCACGGCCATAGGCCTGTTTGCGGCGATCCCCGCAGTGATTGCCTACAACCGCTTTTCGCACCGGGTCGACCAGCTTGAGGCCCGCCTGCAACGCTTCGCCGACCGCTTCCACGCCAGCCTCAGCCGCGAGCTGGAGGCGCAATAAGTGGCGTTAGGCTCATCCCAGCGCGGTAGGCGCAGAGGCCGCGGCCGCGCGCCGATGGCGGAGATCAACGTCACGCCGCTGGTCGATGTTATGCTGGTCTTGCTGATCATCTTCATGGTCACCGCGCCGCTGCTCAGCGCCGGGGTGCCGATCGACTTGCCCGACAGCAATGCCAAGCCGCTCGACCAGACCCCGAGCCAGATCGAGCTGTCGATCGCCACCGACGGGACGGTGTACCTCGACAAGGCCGTGGTCGCTCCGGGTAGGCTGGGGGCGATGCTCGCAGCCGTGCCCAAGGGAGCCGACGGCAAGCCGCCGCTGGTCACGCTGCGCGCCGACAAAACGCTTGAATACGGCAAGGTGATGGGGGTGATGGGCGAGCTGAACCACGCCGGGTTCAATGCGATTTCGCTGGTCACCGACCATTCAGTTAGCGCGCCGTAGCCCGTTAACCATGCCCGCCCCCACGCCCAATCCACTCATGATGCGCCGCGAAGAATCGCTCGGGTTGGTACTCGCGCTGGTGGCCCACGCCGGGTTGATCGCATGGCTGGTGTGGCAACGTGCGCCCGCGCCGGTGGTGCTGCCCGAGCGGATGACGGTGACGATCAGCGAGGATACGGGCCCGGTTTCAACCGCGCCGCAAATTCAGCCAGAAGAAGCCGCGCCAGACAAAGGCCCGGTAATTGGCGAAGCCCCGCCACCGCTAACGCCGCCGCCGCTCGCCAAGCCAGAGCCAGCCCCGCCGCAACCGCTGACCCGCAGCACTGTGTCCCAACCGGCCAAACCCGTCACCAAAACACCTCCAGCGCCCGCGGCTCGCCAGCCTGCCAAGCCAGCAAGCAAGCCCGGCGCTTCGGCGTTCGACAATGCCTTTGCCAAAGGGGTCCCCGGCGCTCCGGTCAATGGCAAGGCCAAGACCCCGCCAGCGGCCCAGGCTTCGGCCACGCAAGTCAGCGCCTGGACTTCGCTGATCGGCAGCCGGGTGCGCGGGCCGTGGAATTCGTGTCCGGTCAGCGGGCTCGATGTCCAGAGCCTGCGCGCGGTGGTGCGCTTCACGCTCGGGCGCGACGGGACGATCTTGTCGATCAGTGACCCCGAGATTTCCGGCGTCACAGCCTCCAACCAGCCGCAAGTGCGGCCGTTCCGTGATTGTGCCGTCCGCGCGATCAAGCTTGCCGCGCCATTCCCCGGGCTACCGGCAGAATTTTACGATAGCTGGAAACTGCGCAAGCTGACCTTTTCAAAGAGAGACCAATGACCGTGAAAAAGCTCCTTGCGCTGTTTTGCGCCGCCGCACTGCTCCCTAGCACTGTATTGGCCCAGCAGACGGCGCCTGCAGTCAGCCAGGAAGTCGACGAGGAAGTTGTTGGCAATCTCGACAACGACGCCAAGATCGCCATCCCCGCCTTTGCCACCAACGCTGACACGCCCACGCAGACCAGCGCGGGCGGCACTTCGGCGCTGGGCATGAGCCTGGCCACGGTGATCTACGGCGATCTGAAAAACAACGGGCTGTTCAAGCCGACCGGGCCCGCCAGCCTCCCGCGCCCCGCGCTCGCCCAGGTCCAGGCGCCCGATTATCCGGGCTGGCAGGGGCGCGGCTCCGATATGCTGCTGCAGGGCTATGTCCGCGCCGAGACTGACGGCAATGTCACTGTCGGGTGCTACCTCTACGATGTCTCGCTTGGCCAGCAGCTCGCCAAGGCGGGGTGGACCGTGCCGCCGGGCGAGTGGCGCCGCGCCGCACACAAATGCGCCGATCTCGTCTATTCACGGCTGAGCGGCGAGAACCCGTTCTTCGACAGCCGCATCGCTTATATCGCCGAGACCGGGCCCAAGGGCCACCGGATGAAGCGGCTGGCGGTGATGGATTCGGACGGGGCCAACCACACTTATCTGACCACCGGGCAAGCGACCGCGCTGACCCCGCGCTATTCGCCCGATTACAAGCAGATCCTCTACCTGTCGTATTTCAACGGCAGCCCGCGGATTTACATCTACGACCTTGCGAGCAAAACGCAGAAGCTGCTGCTGCAATCGCCCAACCCGCTGTTCGCGCCGCGCTGGTCGCCCGATGGCAAGTGGATCCTCTATTCAGTGGCGATTGCCGGCAACACCGACATCTACAGGATGCCGAGCAACGGCGGCAGCGCGGTCAAGCTGACCAATTCGCCCGGGATCGACATCGGCGGCAGCTTCTCTCCCGACGGCAGCCGCATCGTTTTCGAAAGCGACCGTTCGGGCAGCCAGCAGGTCTATGTAATGGATGCGAGCGGCGGCGGGCAGAAGCGGATCAGCTTCTTCGGCGGGCGCGCGGCGACGCCCGAATGGTCCCCGCGCGGCGACCAGATTGCGTTCACGCACATTGCGGGCAACTTCCGCATCGCGGTGATGGACCCGTCGGGCGGCTCGATGCATTACCTGACCGACAGCTGGCAGGATGAGGCCCCGACCTGGGCCCCCAACGGCCGCGTGATCCAGTTCTTCCGCACCGCGCGCACTTCCGGCCAGACCGGAATCTGGCAGGTCGATCTGACCGGCAAGAACGAACGCAAGCTCGATACGCCCGGCGACGGCGCCGATCCCGCATGGGGACCGCTTCGTCCCTGACCTGCGTTGACTCGCCGTCTGAATGCCTGATGCTACCCGATCAAAGGAGACCCTTATGAAGACCCAGACTGCCATTGCCGCCGCTCTCGCCAGCGCGCTGGCGCTGTCCGCCTGCTCGCACAAGGCCCCTAAAATCCTCCCCCCCGATCCCGGCGGATCGGTTTCAACCGATACCTCTGCCGGCACTGGTGCGGTCACCCCGGGCAGTCAGGCCGATTTCATCGCACAGCTGATGGGCCAGGACACGGTTTATTTCGACACCGACCAGTACAACATCGACGCGGCCGATCAGCAGGCCTTGGCCGCGCAGGCCGCTTGGCTGAACAAATACCCCGCCAAGCGCGCCACCATCCAGGGCCACACCGATGAACGCGGCACGCGCGAATACAACCTCGCGCTGGGCGAACGCCGCGCCAATGCGGCCAAGAATTACCTCGTCAGTTTGGGGGTCGATGCCAGCCGGTTGACGACGCAGACCTTCGGCAAGGATCAGCCGGTCGCCATGGAATCAACCGAGGAAGCCTGGGCCAAGAACCGCCGGGCGGTGACGATTACGATTGACTAGGTGCGAAAAACCAATCCGGGTTTTCCTTTGCAACAAGCTATTCCCGGAGGCGAATAGCGCAACTCAACAAAGCTAGTTGAGGCTCGGCAGCAGCTGGCTTAATCCCGGCAGCGAGGGCGCCTGAATGCTGATCATCGTGGGTCCGCTCAGGCCGCCGTTCGCGTACATCGCCGGATCGACGCCAAACACAGTCAGGGCCACCGTGGCCAGCACGGAAAAGGAAATCGCCATTGCGAGTTGCTTGCTCATTGGCAGGCCCTCCTGAGGCCGCGTTGCAATATGCAACCTACTGCGCCATATTGCAAGGGCGGTTAACGCCAGTTTGCTTGCCCGAAGCGCATTTGAAGTGGCTAGCCTCATTGCGCTTGCACAGCGGGGGGCCAAGCGGGTAGCGCCCGGAGCGATGGTTGGTGCACGCAGATCTGATAGCTGGGGCTTCCCCCGGTGGGGCGGTTACGCCGGCAGCCGCGAGGCGACGCAAGTGCGGCTGTGCGACCGCCACGGCTGCACCGATGCGGGCACTTGCCCTGCGCCCAAGAGCCCGAACAATCCCGACCGCTGGGTGTTCTGCCAGCGTCACGCCGCCGAATACAATCAGGGCTGGGATTACTTCGCCGGGCTCGACGCCGAGGAAATAGCCGAGCGCGAGGCGGCCGAGCGCCAGACTCACGAAGGCTATCACGAAAGCGCGCATTACGGCTGGGCGATGTCTGGCGACGGCACCCGCAGCCGCGACGAACTGCGCGCGCTCGACTTGCTCGGATTGGGGCCTGACGCCGAGTTCGACGAGGTCAAGAAGGCCTGGCGGTCAAAAGCCAAGGAGGTCCACCCCGACTTGCGCCCCGGCGACGAGGATGCGGCCAAGGCGTTCCGCGCGTTGCAACTCGCCTATGAAGTGCTGCGCGCTGGCGAAGAGCGGCGCGAGTGGAAGGGTTGAGATTGATCGGGTCGGCCAGCACGCGGTCGCGCTTTGGCCAAACATCCCGATGTAACTTTGGCGGGCGGCGCGGCGAACTGCCAGTCATGTCCGCTCTGCGCTTAATCCTGTTCTGCTTGCTGCTGTCGTTTGCCTTCGCCGGACCAGTGACTGCAGCGAGCGGCTGCGGTGACTGCCCCGATCAGTGCGGCACCGATCCTGCCCAGCCGTGCGCGGCCCCGTGCCCCGCGATATGCGCCGCGCCGTGTTCCGCCGGCTGCATTATCGGCATACTCGGCGCTGCGCAGCACAACCGCGAAAGCACTGACCTCGCATTACCGATGGCGGCCCGCCACGGGCTGTCCGGCGGTTTCACTGCCGGGCCTGAACCACCCCCGCCGCGTTCCGCCGCACTCAGCTAGTCTGCTAAGGCTGCAGCTTTACAGCGCCCGGCAGGCGAACATGCAAAATTATCGCCGCGTGCTGCGTCAGCACCCGGCATTACAACACTGGAGAATACCAATGAAAACTGTCGCCAAGATGATCGCAATTGCTGCCACGCTGACCGCCGGGACCGCTTATGCGTCCGCGCCGGGTGCGTTTGTAGAGGCATGCTGCGCACTGGGGGCCTGCTGCGGCCTGCCCTGCTGCCCGTAATAGGTAGATCCGGACGGGGGCAGCCGCTTGGTTGTCTCCGTCTTGATAGTTCCGCACACAGCCCGGGGGCGTGGATTAGGCCAAACTAACCGGCACGCGCACTTTCTTGATCGTCCCCGAAAAGGCCAGCACCGGGCGGTCTTCGTCGGAAATTATGCCGCGTACGAAGACCATCGAAAACCCGGCGCGGACCACTTCACCGCGTGCGGTCAGCATCCGTCCCAGCTCGGCTGCGCCGATGAATTCGCAGTTCATCGTCACCGTCACCCCGTGCACCGATGCCTCCATCCCGCCGGCAATCATGAACAACGCATAGTCGGCAAAGGTCATCAGCGAGCCGCCGTGGATGTTGCCGCCGCCGTTGCGGTTCTTGGCCTGGGGAATGAACCCGCATAAGACCTGCCCGCCGTCGGCCCGGCAATAAAACGGCCCAGTGTGCTCCTCAAAATCGTCGACCGGTTCCCAGTGCGACCAGCCCGCCCATTGGCCCTGCTCGATCAGGACCAGGCGCGAGGGGCCCGGCGTGCCTGCGTCGGAGTGCAGCTTGTCGTGGGGTTCGTGGCTCATGCCGATCCCCAAGCAGAAAGCCGCAGGCCGGGCAAGCGGATCACACTGCGGCCAGCGCCTGTTCGAAGTCAGCGATCAGGTCGTCGGCGTCTTCGATGCCAATGCTGATCCGCACCAGGTTGTCGGTGATGCCGAGCTGCGCCTTGCGTTCATCTGGCACGGATAGATGCGTCATTGCCGCAGGCAGGCTGGCAAGCGTCTCGGTCCCGCCCAGGCTGACCGCGAGCTTGGCGATCTTGAGGTTATCGAGGAACCGGAACGCCTCGGCTTCGCCGCCCTTCACATAGAGCGAGAAAGTGCTGCCCGCGCCGCTGCAATGGCGATCGAAGATATCCTGCTGGCGCGGATCGGAAATGTCACCGAGGTAGCCGAGTGCTTCAACCTTGGGGTGGCCCTTGAGGTAAGCGCAGACCTTGGCGGCGTTCTCACCGGCGCGGCTCATCCGCAGCTCGACCGTCTCAAGGCTGCGCATCAGCATCCACGCGGTGTGCGGATCGAGGATCCCGCCCATGGTGTTGCGTAGCATTCGCACCGGATCGATCCAGCGTTTGGCCCCGCCGATGCTGCCAGCGACGAGGTCCGAATGACCGCCGACGTATTTGGTCAGTGAATAAACCACGATATCGGCGCCCTGATCGATCGGACGCTGCCACAGCGGGCCGAGGAAGGTGTTGTCGATCGCGATCGGGCAATCGCTGCCCAGCACTGCATCGCGCGCCGCCCTCACCGCTTCGACATCGACCAGCGCGTTGGTCGGGTTGGCCGGGCTTTCGAGATAGACCATCGCGACTTTGCCGCCCTGATCCTGCGCCCGCGCCTTGGCCCGGGTCAGCACTGCATCGAGTTCTTCGCGAGTCGCGCCAGCCGGAAAATCGACATACGTCACCCCGAACCGGCTCAGCGTCTTGGCAACAAAGCCTTCGCTCGCGGCATACAATGGCCCTGAGTGGACAATCACGTCGCCCTTTGAACAGAAGGTCAGGAAAAGCACGCAGATCGCGGTCATCCCGCTGGAGAAGACGAGGCTTTCCTCGGCCCCGTCCCACAACGACAGCCGCCCTTCGAGGATTTGCTGGTTGGGGCCGTTGAAGCGCGAATAGACCAGGCCTTCCGCGCCGCCGGGACGCTTTCCGGTGATCCCTTCGAAGAACCGCTTACCCTCGGCCGCATTGGCAAAAGCGAAGGTGCTGGTAAGGAAAATCGGCGCCTTGAGGCTGCCTTCGGACAGCACTGGATCATAGCCATGACCCATCATCATGGTGGCAGGCGAAAGTTGACGGTTGCCGATTGCAGTAAGCGCGGCCTTGGGCTTGCGCGGCGGAGTGGGGGTGCTGTCTGTCATGTTGGTTACGCCTGTAACCAGTTTGACGCGAGCTGGCGAGGGGGAACCTCGCAAGCGAGCGACTTCAGCTCGGATCAACCCACAACGTCTGATTTGGGGTGGTAAGTGGACACATGACGTGCACGGCGGGTACCGCCAATGTGGCTGCCCGAAGAACGAGATCAAGTCACATTGCCTGCTCATCTCCCTGAAGCGGGGCGTGTGAGGTCTACCGGCACAACTGCGTGGTTTGAGTCGTCGGTCCTATTTGCCACTGTTGAGTGCCAGCTTGAAGATGACAACCCAAACAGCCTCAAGATTAACTTGCTGGACGTGCCAGTGGTCGACCTCGCCCCCCGTCTAGCGTCCGGCAGCTTTCGGGTGGGTCGTCGAAGGGGCTAAGGACTCATTTGGGGCGGAAGGCGGCCACTGCAGAGATTTGGCGCTGCGCCACCCTTCATCCCCGTCACGGCCTGCCTGGGCCGGGCGGATTAGTGTCGGTCGGCTGATCCTTGCTCCCGCCGCCGATCCCGGGAATCGGGATGCCGATACGGAACTTGAACCTGGACTTCTTGGGCGGTTTGACTTTCGCAACCGCAGGCGGACCGCAAGCCCAGGTGTTGGTGATGAACAGGTTCATGCTGCTCCCGACCACCAGCGGCATGGTCAGCACCGGTGTGCCGGTGGCCGAGGTCGAGAACGTGGGCGGCAGCCACTTGGGCTCGGGACCGCCGGGATTGGTGCTGCAAGAGGCAATCATTGACAGGTTGGTCTTGGCATCGGGCAGCACTTCGCCAAGATTGCAGGTCGTTCCCGTAGGCACCGAAAATGCGCCGGCACCAACGTAATTCGTGTGCGGATACGTCGTAGTAACGGAGAGTGCGGGAGGGCTGCTCGCAGGATTGCAACCGGGGGTTATGCCAAAGGTCAGGGGCGGGACCTGCGTGGTCAACCCGATGACCCGCTTGAACACCTGGACCTGCACGTTCGTGCCACTTGAAGCAGCCGGTTTGCAATGCCAGCCGTTCTTCACCACGACCTTGTTGTTGCCGCTGGTGAGCGTGACAGTAGGCGGCGTCGGGGTGAACGGTCCGTTGTTGACGCTGTACTGCGGAACATCCCACTCAGCCCCCGCCGCGCCGCAGCTCGATTGGTAAAACGCCGGGATCAGGCTGGTAGGCGGGGTCAATTCGCTGACCACGCAGTTGGCACCGACCGGAGCTGTAACAATGTTGCTTCCGGTAATTTGGGCCGAGGTGAATGCCGAGGTGGTGATCGGCGGCAACACGGTCGACGTGGCTGGGGTGCAATTTGCGCTGATCCCCCAAGTGATTTGCGGCCACGTGACCGGGACTGCGGTCAAGAGCGTATTGAGCTGCTTGATCACTTCGAGCTGGGCCATGCCCTTGCAGCTGTAGGTATTGGTTACCGTGACGAGGTTGTCGACCGGGTTCAGCACTGCCGGCAGCGGGGTGATCGCGGTGCTGACGATCACATTCGCCGCTCCGCCGCACTTCTGCGAGATCGCCGGCGGGATCGGATTGCCAGGTTCGGTAACCGTACAGACGCCGCCAATCGGCACCGGGAAGACGGTGTGATAGGACGAATAGCCCGTCGAATTGGTGCCGAGATAGAAGCTCGCCCCGGCATTGGTGGGAATGCCATACGGCGAGCAGCTAACCTGGATGCCGAACCCGGAGGCCACGGTGACATTGGCAGTAGTCTGATCGATTACCCGCTTGCGCACCGAGATTTTGGTAACTTCGAATACCGGCACGGTGACGCAGGCGAACAGATTGCTGGCGTAAACCGGGCACGGCTGAGCCGTTGCGCTGGCTGGGGGATTACAGTTGAAACTGGGTGCAGCGGCAGCGTCGTGGAAGTAATAGCCCGGCCCGGCCTGCACGCCGACCGGCCTGATCCACACGCAGTTGGTGATGTCCTTGCCCGCGATCACGTTGGCTCCCGGCCGCGTCAGGTTCCAGTTTCCGGTCACCCCTGAATTTAGCTGCTTGATGCCGATTTCGCCGCGCGGGTCAGCTGGCGTCTGATGGCACCACAACGCAGGCGGGGCGCAATTCAGGAAATTCTGCGTCATGTTGGTATAGGGCAGCTGCAACTTGTCTTGCACGATCCAGCCCGATCCAGGGACCTGAGGATTGGTCCCCAGCGCGGCTGCGCCTTGGCCGTCATTGGTCACCCCGATCGTGTAAAGGACCGGGTTGGGATTGCCGGCATAGGTCCACGGTGCCGATCCGGGCAGCAATCCTGCGACTGTGGCGGTCTTGTTGACATGCGCGTCCCAGCACTTGGGCAGCGGGGTACGGACCGAGGCCCAGTTGCGGTTCTGCGGCACCGGATTGACCAGTGAACTGGACTGGTTGCCCAGCGCCGGCGGCCAGGTGATATTGGTGTTGAACGGGCTGGTCACGTCCATCATCGCCACGTTCTCAAAATTGACCGTGTCGGCGGTGCAGAACGGATCGTCAGTCGCCGGGCGCGACAGGGTAATGGTGATGGTGCAGGTGATGGTGGCGCCTTGATCGAACGAAATGTTCTGTCCGATGGTCGAGATCGCCGCCGGCGCACCCTGCACCGCGCTGCCGACATACTTGACCGCCCCGCCACTGGAGCTGCCGACCGGCACGTAAGGCCCCGTTATCCCGGCAGTCGTGGCGCAATTCCAACTTGAGGTGAACGGCAGTTTGATCGCGTAGCCCGGCGCTTCGATCCGCGCGGCATCGAGCAGCGTGCCGATATTGCGTTTGGCGCCCGGGTTGGTGAAGGTCACCTGATAGACCAATGGGGTGCCGAACTTGATATTCGGCCCGCCTGAGTCGAGTTCCTTGGTAACCCGGAACTTGCACGGCGGCTGTTCCTTCATCAGCGTGACGGCGGAGGCAATCTGATCCTGAGGAATCTTGGGACTTCCTTTGGGCGAGCCAAAGATTTGCGCTTCATAGTGCACCAGCGCGGTATTGATGATCGGGCGCTTGGGCGCCGCAGGCACGGTTTCGCAATCGGGCGCTTCATAAGTGAAGGTGGTATCGAACACGATCTGCTGGCCTGATTGCAACTCGATTTTCTCATCGCTGTCCCACGCCAGATCGTTCTCGCCATAATAGGTGTACCGGTGCTGCGGCTGGACGTTGATGTTGTTCCCGGCGGGCGTGAAATCTTTGCACAGAAGTGCAGTAGACAGACCGGCGTTACAGCTGGTGGACACATGATTGCGGGTGAACGGCGGGGTATCGATCCCCTCGGTCACAGTGTCTTGCAAATCATGCTTTTTGATCGTGATCGTTTGCGCCGGCAGCGAGACGTTCTTGACCGTGATCTGATAGCTCACCGGGGGGCCCCAACCGACGATTGCAGTGGCTGGCGGGCTCATCTGCAATTTGGTGATTTCGAGTTGACCCGTCACGCAATTCTTACTGACCGTACTGTAAGGCACGGTCACGGCGAGGTTGGCGGTGGCTGAATTGTCACTCAGGTTGGCGTCGGCCAGTGCGGTCTTGCCCTTGTCATCGATCAGCGTGAAGAAAGCCTTGTTGGCCAGGCCATTGCCAGTGGGTTCCCGCACGCAATCAAGATCGTCGATCGCGGAGATCGAGACCTCGATCGTCAGCGTGATCGTCTCGCCCGCGCCGATATGGCCTTGTCCATTGGCAAAGCCCCAGTCGAAATAGGCGTGCTGGTTCATCGTGCCAACGAACAGGTTGCCCCCGTTCGAGCCGAACTGCGGCCCCGCCGGGTCAAGGCAATCGGTCGGCGGGCTGGAGGTGTTGGGAGTGACGGCGCAGGATGCGCTCGAAAATTTCACGTTGAGCGGCACGCTGGTGGGGAGGAGCGACATCGTATCGTGCAGCACAAACCACGGCCCGACATCGACCGCGCCCGGACCCTGGTTCAGGATTTTGATCGTGTAGGTGACCAGCTGCGGACCGCTGCTGACATCGATGCTGCCGGGCTGCACGGTCTTGGTGAGTTTCAGGTTGGCGGCAATCGGCGAGACCGGCGGCACTTGCACAGTGACGTCGGCGGAATAGGCGTTGTTGGCGTTGTTAATGCCTTGGACGACGTTTTTGACCGACTTGCCGCTGTTGGTGAACGCGCCTGCGACAAAGCAATGAATCGTCTGGCCCGGAGCCAGATTGATGGTGCCGAGCACGCCGCTGAGCATACTGGGATTATACGGCACGGTCACGTTCGCGTCAGTGCGGCAGAACATCGCGCCGCTGGCGGTAAATTGGGCCGGAATGGTATCATTCAGCGTGAGCGTTTGCGCCGGTTGCAGCCACGGGTTGGTCAGCGTGATCATGTAATAAACCGGGACATTCTGCGGAACCGGATCGCTTTCCTGGCACAGCCCGGGATCGGCCATGCTGGCCGGATTGCCCAGACACAGCTGCTTGTTGATCGCGAACTTGGCCCCGCCGGCATAGGCGAGCGAGCCGAGCCCCAGCAGCAGGAAAATTGCCAGAAACAACCGCTTCATAGTTCCACCCTTTGACAATGCCGTTTTGTCAGCGATCCGTGCTGTCACTTATCAGCTTGTCCTGACTAGTCGGCGCATGACGCGCGCCGCGCTATCCCACGAACTCGGGGGGTCAGGCTGCCAAGGCTCGACAAAGTAGGCGGGGCAGGCACATAGGTCTGGCATGACCCGCGCGGCGCAACTCTGTGGCTGAGGACGCGGCACCATATGTGCCGGAGCCTGCAGCGCCCCTGCGCATGCCGCTGGCCTGGCTGTTTGCTGCGCTGCTGGCGGCGCTGATCCTGCTTGCGCTGCTGCCGCTCACACCCGATCCGGCGGCGTCGGGCCTCGTGCCGCTCGCGCCGGGGCTGATCGAGGTGATGGAGCCGGGTGAGCAGCATCAGGCGCGGCACCCTGCTTCGGCCAACTGGACGCTGGGCTTTGCCGACCAGTTCCGCTTTCCTGCGGAGACCGCGCGCCATCGCGCCGCAAATATCATGACCCGCGATGTCAGTCCGGACGAGCGCCAGTGGCATTTCGAGCTGGACGATCAGGCTGCGCGCGGTGGCGATCTGGCGCTGCTCGTGCCCTACCTGGCGGGCGATGTGGTGCTGCACATTAACGGTGCGCGCACTGCGGATGGCGCCGCGCTGCCATCCTATTCTGGGCCCGGATTCGGCTCCGTGCTGTTGGCCGCGCCGCTGCCCGTTGCCGAATTGCACCCGGGGCTCAACCGGATCGATGTGATCCAGTCCGAAGACCGCGGGCATATCGGGGTGCGGGGGATTTATCTGGGAACGATGCAACAAGTCGGGCAAGCCAAGAGCGCGTTTATCCGCTGGGCGCGGTGGCAACGGCTGGCGGCGGCTATGGCGGCGGTGGCGGGACTGACCGGGGCACTGTCACTCGCGCTGGTTGGGCGGCAACGCGTTCCCGCCGCCGCCTTCGCGCTGCTCGCTGCGGTCCAGGCGCTCGACCTGGTCACGCTTGCTGCCGCGCCAACGCTGCTCGCTTGTGCCAAGGCGGGTGCGACCCTTGCGGCAAGCGGCGCGATCGTTTGGTGCCGCAGCCGCCCGCGGGACTGGACCGCCTGGGTGCTGCTGGGGCTCGCCTTGCCCGGCATATGCGCCGGTCTGGCCGCGCTCGCCTTGGTCGCCGCGCCGTGGCTGGTGCCGGCTCCGTTCGTTCTGCTCCAGCTGGCCAACAATGGCGCACGGCCGCTGTTACTGCTTGGCGCCCCGATCTCGGTCTGGCGCGACGGTCTGGCGCTGAGGGAACGGCTGCGCCAGGCCCGCAGCGAATCGCTGCGCAAGGATCAGGTAATCGCCGACCAGCAACAAGCGCTCGACACCGAAATCCGCAACGCGGCAATTCTCGAAGAACGTCAGCGTTTTGCCCGTGACATGCACGACGGCATCGGCGGGCACTTGCAAGGCTTGCTCATGCGGGTGCGGGCGGACCGGATCGTCAGCGGCGACATCGCCGCGGAACTGCAAAGCGGGCTGACCGACCTGCGGCTGATGGTCGATTCACTCGATCAGGTCGATACCGGGCTCTACGCCGCGCTCGAAGGATTCCGCGTGCGCGCCGGGCCGCAGCTGGCCGCAGCCGGGATCGCACTCGATTGGCAGCTGGCCGAAGCGGTGCGCGATGCTGCGCTCGATCCGCGCGCCACGCTCAGCCTGTTCCGCATGCTGCAGGAAGGGGTCAGCAATTGCATCCGCCATGCCGGCGCGCAAAGTTTGCGCATCGGCATCGATCTGGAGCCGGGGCAGGGCATGCTGATCGCCGAACTGGCGGACGATGGCTGCGGGTTCGATCCTGCTGCGGCACAAAGCGGCAAAGGTTTGGCTAACTTGCAGCAGCGCGGGGTCAAGCTGGGTGGTAGTACCGCAGTGACCAGTTCGCCGGGAGAGGGAACTTGCGTGCGGATCCGGGTCCCGGTTAAGCCCGCCGGGTCATAGTTCCAACCAGCCGTTCTGGACCGCTTCGAACACCGCTTCGTTGCGTGAATGGACCGCCATCTTGGTATAGATCGACTTGACGTGGTCGGCGACGGTGTAGGCCGACATGCCGAGTGTTTCGGCTGCCTGGCGATACGACAACCCGCGGGAGAACATGGTCAGCACGTCAAGCTCGCGCCGGGTCAACAAAGGTTTGACCGGATCGGGCTTGCGCGGCGCGGCGTTGATCATGGTCAGCAGGTGCGTTGCTGCGTGCGCGCTGATCGGGGTGCCGCCAGCGACCAGCGCGCGGATATCGCGCGCGATCTGTTCGACCGGAGTGTCCTTGAGCAGATAGCCGCTGGCTCCGCATTCGAACGCGAGCAGCACCGTGGTGCGATCGCCCAGAACCGACAGGATCAGCGCCCGCCCGGTGCCTTGCGCGCGGTACGCCCGGACGAAATCGAGCCCGGTGCCGTCGGGCAGGCGGATATCGACCAGCGCGAGATCGGGCACTTCGCGCTCCAGCGCGGCCAGCGCATCGCCGAGCCGCCCACACGAAAAGACCACCGCGAAATCGGGCTCCGCAGCGAGATGCGCTTCAAGATACGAGCGGGTTGCCTCGTCGTCCTCAAGGATGCCGAGCGTGATCTGTGGGGTGCCGTTCATCGTTTGAGCTCGCGATCCCAGCAATTTGCGTATTGTTGGTCGCGGATGTTGACCAGCGCGCGCGATTGCGGCGCGATCAGGCTGTAGGAAACCACCGTGCCGCCGCCGCCTTCGTGATAGCTCAGCACGCGCCAGCCGGCTCCGAACTGTGCCTCGCAATAGCCATTGGCATCACCCAGATGGGCAAATCTGTCGCCGCGCACCGGTTCGCTCAGCCGCACTTCGCCGCCGACGAAAGAGGTTTGGTTGATCCCAAAGTCGGTGATCTGGCCCGGTGCTGTTCGCCCGCCCTCGTGGTAACAGGCGAGCGGGCCGGGTTCGCGGCACAGCCGGTCACCGCTAAACGGATCGCAGGCGTGCTGGGTCTGATCCATCGAGCAGCTCAGCCACGATACGTCGCGGCCCAGCCGCTTGTAACGCTCCTCGGCGAAGGTCACGCCCTTGGCTTCGACCGGCAGCTGGCAAGCGAGCAGGGCGAGCGCATCGACCGTCGTGTCGTCCGATATCACTAGGTCGATATCCGGGATGCGCGCGGGATCGTTCAAATAGGCAAGGAAAGTTTCGCGCTTGCCACCGACCGGGATTGGAGCAAGCAGTTCGGTAAATTCGATCGCCAGCACCGTGCCGTTTTCGCGGGTCGCGACTCCACTGCCTTCGGCCCACAATCGTGCGGCGCTGAACGAAGCATCGCCTTTGGAGCGGTCAGAATGCGTCAGGGCATCGAGATCGCCGATGCGCAGATTGTCATTGCTGGAACCGGGAGCCGCCCGTGCAATCCGCATCACCAACTTGCCCGAGACAATCCCGCGCGGCACGATGAAATGATCGATCAGGCTTTTGTCCGCACCGCCCTGATCGTAGCCGCGCAATCCGACCGAGCTGATCGCCCCGCTGGCCAAATCGGCGAAGAAGCCGTTGTGAAGCAGCCGGGGATCGATCGTTGCCGGTTCGGCGTTGCCCGGCGCAAAGCCGTCCTCAATCCCGCGGGTTAGGGCAATTCGTGTCAAGCCCTTGGGACACGTGAACCGTTCCACTGCCTCAGTCAGCGGAAAGGCGGCGTTGGGGATCTGTGTGATTGGTGCAGAGAAGCGCACAACTGCAAAAGCAGCAGCCAGTCCCGAGACGGCTGCGATCACTGCCGCTGCCAGCAGCAGTCCAAGTGCTGAGAATGCGCGACCCCCCATATTTCAATGATCTATCCGACGCGAAGGTCCTGTCAATGCGCGCGGTGCCGTTCCGAAAAGCTTTGCGGCCTGCGGGCCGGATCAGCACCGCACTGGCCAGCGCCGGTTCGGGCCAGGCGGCGAGATAGCGCACGCGGCCGTGCCATCTTCGGTCGCAGGTTCCGCCTCAGCCGCGTTTTCGACCTGCTCGATGCAGCAGGCGATGGTCCAGCCATTATCTGAATGCTGAAGCCCGGGGCGTAGGCTTTCGACCCTCGTGACTTTGCGAGAAACAGCGCCTGCAGCGGCGCCGACGATCTCCGTTCCGTAACAACTGCTCTGACGGGCTACACTTTATCCGAACATCATGGACGCGTCTGGGTGGTAACTGCGGCGAATCCGAACAAAACGGGCGTAATTGAATCCAGCTATCGCGGAGCCACAACGGCGCGCAAGAACCGCTCTTGTTCTCGCAATGATCGGGTCTCGCCCCTGCTCATAGGCGTTGAGATTGCTTTTCGGTGGGTCGCTGCCCCTAATGCAACCGTCCGCAATCGGGTCGTTACCGGACATCCCCCAAAACGAAAAAGGGCGCACCTGGCGGCGCGCCCCTGTTCAATCTGGCACCTGATCCGGCGAGCTACTTCGGCGATAACACCATCAGCATCTGGCGGCCTTCCATGCGCGGATAGGCCTCGATCTTGGCGTCTTCGGTAGTGTCGTCCTGGACCCGCTTGAGCAGGTTCATGCCAAGCTGCTGGTGCGATAGCTCGCGGCCGCGGAACCGCAGGGTCACCTTGACCTTGTCACCCTCGCCGATGAATTTGTGGATCGCGCGCATCTTCACGTCGTAATCGTGATCGTCGATATTCGGACGCATCTTGATCTCCTTGATCTCCTGCGTCTTTTGCGACTTACGCGCGAGGTTGGCCTTTTTCTGAGCCTCGTAACGGAACTTGCCGACATCGAGGAACTTGCACACCGGCGGATCGGCGTTGGGAGAAACCTCAACCAGATCGAGGCCGAGGCTGCCGGCCTGTTCGATCGCTTCTTTGGTGTACATCACGCCGATATTCTCACCGGCTTCGTCGATGACGCGGACTTTGTCGGACGTGATCATTGCGTTGTGGCGCGGCCCGCTTTTTACGGGGGGCGACATCATGCGCCGGGGTGGGGGTGCTATAGTAGTGTCTCCTGATGCTGCGAATACCAGCGCGCCCCTTAGAGGGATTCGGCGCTTTGGGGAAGGATGGATTTGTGCGGTGCCGGTCGCGCTTTTTTGGATTTCATCCACAGCACCGAAGCGGGCAGCGCATTGGGCGAAGCCGGATTTCAAACCATGCACACACCTGGCAGAATATGATTGAAGCCTGCGGCCAGGAACGACCGCTTTGGTGCTTCGGGTGAAACCAAACCTTAAGCAGCCGTACGCCACAGCGGGAACTGCAAGAGCTTGCCCTGCACCCCGATCAGCGCATCGACCGCCCGGGCGGGCTGCATTGCCTTCATGATCGCCGGATCGCCGGCATCGAGCCCGCCGGTCAGCGCGCCGAACGCCGGCAGGATGAGCTTGCGTTCGGAGCGCACCGCGCACGGCCGGCTGATCGAGCGGCCGCGCGCATTGATGCGGAGTTTGGGGTGGTAATGGCCCGAAAGTTCCGCGCGCGTTTCGCCCGCCTTGGCCTCATGGCGCAGCACCAGCGCGCCTAGATCGAGTTCTTCGACACTTGTCCCGCTCGGTACTGCGCCAAGATCGTGGTTGCCTGCAATCCACACCCAGTCGGTCGCCCGGGTCAGCGCGTCGAGCATGCCCGCAGCGTGCGGCTCGAGCCGGGCTGCCCCCGCCTTGTCATGAAAATTATCACCGAGACAGAACACTCGCCGCGCCCCGGTTTCGCGGATCGCCAAGGCCACCCTCTCCAACGTCTCGCGACTGTCGTACGGCGGCAGCATCTGGCCGAAGCGCGCGTAAAAGCTGGACTTCTCAAGATGCAGGTCGGCGACCAGCAAGGCCTGCTCGCGCGGCCAGTATAGCGCCCGGCCCGCGACCAGCGCCAGTTCTTCACCTGCGAACGAAAAGGGAACCATGGCTTTTCCTTGCAGCACGGGGTTTCGCTTGGCAAGGGCCGAAAATGACCGATTGGACCCCGCATACCGAGCAAGCCCGCCTGTGGTTCGAAAGCCTGCGCACCCGCATCTGCACCGCGTTCGAAGCGATCGAGGCCGAAGCCGGAAGCCAGGCGAAATTCGAATACACCCGCTGGGACCGCGAGGAAGAGGGCAACGCCGATCCCGGCGGCGGCACGCGCGCAGTGATGAAGGGGCAAGTGTTCGAGAAAGTCGGGGTCAATGTCTCGGCCGTGCACGGCACTTTCGCGCCCGGGTTCGCCGCCAGCATCAACGGCGCGAGCGAGGACGATCCCGGCTTCACCGCCACCGGCATCAGCCTGGTCGCGCACATGGCCAACCCGCATGTCCCCGCGGTGCACATGAACACGCGCTTTCTGGTGACCAGCAAGGCATGGTTCGGCGGCGGCGCTGATCTCAACCCGCCGCTGCCTTATGCCCAGGATACTGATGAGTTCCACACCACGTTGGAAGACGTGTGCGACGCACACGACCCTTCATATTATCGACTCTTCAAAATGGCTGCCGACGACTATTTTTACATACCACATCGTAAGGTTCATCGCGGAGTCGGCGGTATCTTCTATGATCACCTTGAATGCGAAGATGATGAGTCATTTGCTGAAAATTTCGCTTTCACCCGCGAGGTCGGAGAAGCGTTCCTGAGTGTGTATCCTCGGCTGGTTCGCCGGAGGTTAGACACCGTTTTTACACCCGGCCAAAAGCAGACCCAGCTTGAATGGCGCGGGCGCTATGCCGAGTTCAATCTGGTTTACGACCGGGGCACATTGTTCGGCCTCAAGACCGGCGGCAATATCGAGGCGATCCTGATGAGCTTGCCGCCCGAGGCGGTGTGGAGTTGATCGGCCCGGGAGCTAGTCAATGAAAATTCGTGACTATCCAGTCTGCCGCCGATACCCAGCTACGATGATCTCATCCGTGTTTTTCCTGCGAGCACCTCGATGAGGGCCGCGCCGCATCCACAAGAGCGTGCGCGGCTCGCTGCGCTGGGCCGTTACGCCGTGCTCGACACCCCGCGCGAGGCCGACTTCGATGCCATCGCCGAACTGGCGGCGGCACTTTGCGAGGTGCCCGCCGCGCAGATCAACTTCATCGCCGCCGACCGGCAATGGTCCAAGGCCGAAGTCGGCTTGGGAGTGCAGACCATCCCGCTCGAAGTGTCGATCTGCGCGCATACCCTGCTCGAACCGGGGCTGGTCGAAATACCCGACCTGCGGGAGGACCCGCGCACCGCTGACAACCCGGCGGTCACCGGTGCGCCCCAGGTGCGGTTCTACGCCGGGATTCAGCTGCGCGGGACCGCAGGCGATCCGATCGGGACGCTGTGCGTGCTCGACATGCAGCCCCGCACGTTAAACGACACGCAGCGCCGCAGCCTGACCGTACTGGCATCGCAGGTCATGGCCCAGCTCGATCTGCGCGCAACGCTGGCGAACGAGGCGGTGCTGCGCAACGAGATCGATCACCGCGTCAAGAATTCGCTGCAATCGATCGGGGCATACGTGTCGCTCAAGCGCCGGGCTTCGGGCAGCGCAGAGGCGGTCGAGGTCCTTGGCGGAGTGCAGCAGCAAATCGATACCGTGGCGCAGCTCCACGAACATGTCTCGAGTGTGAGCGGCGAGGACCAGCTCGACCTTGCGGCCTATCTGGGCCGGGTGACCGAACTGCTCGACGCGATCGCGCCTGATCCGGTCAGCGTGAGCGGGCACTTCGAACCCGCGCCGATGGCACCCAAGGCCGGGGCGATCGTCGGCACCGTGCTCAACGAACTCGTCGCCAACGCGGTCAAGCACTCGCTGTTCGCGCAAGGCGGCACCATCGCGATGACCGGGGAACGCACAGGTGAAAGCGCGTACCGGATCACGGTGCAGGACAATGGCGCCCTCCCTGCGCCGGTTTCCGCCAACGCCAGCAAGCGCGCCGGTCTGGGCCTCGCGATCATCGCGGCCTCAGTCCGCCAGCTAGGCGGATCGATCACCAGCGCGATGACCACTGACGGGTACCGCACGGTGCTCGAATTTGCGGTGTGATACGCATCAATCCGGAACGACCGATCGATTGCAAACCGACTGTCCTGGCTTCCTGATCACTTCCGACAGAGCGAAACCCCTTGCCCCCCGGCCCCTGATACCGCCACACTGTCCGCCTGATGCTGCGCCAGTATGAACTTGTTGAACGCGTGCTTGCCTATGATCCGGATGCGGACGAGGCGATGCTCAACCGCGCGTACGTTTACACCGTGCAGAAACACGGCACGCAAAAGCGCGCCTCGGGCGATCCCTATTTCAGCCACCCGGTCGAGGTGGCCGGGCTGATGACCGAATTGAAGCTCGATCAGGAAACCATCGTCACTGCGCTGCTGCACGATACGGTCGAGGACACGCTGGCGACGGTCGAGGAGATCGAAAAGCTGTTCGGACCCGAAGTTGCCCGGCTGGTCGACGGGGTGACCAAGCTGTCGAAAATCGAGGCGATGGGCGAGACCGAGCGCGCGGCGGAAAACCTGCGCAAGTTCTTCCTGGCGATGAGCGAGGATATTCGCGTGCTGCTGGTCAAGCTGGCCGACCGGCTGCACAATATGCGCACGCTCCATTACATCCGCAGCGAGGAAAAGCGCCGCAGGATCAGCCGCGAAACGATGGATATCTATGCCCCCTTGGCCGAGCGGGTGGGCATGTACGAATACATGCGCGAGATGCAGCTTCTTGCGTTCGAGCAATTGGAGCCCGAGGGTTACGGGATCATCACCGGCCGCCTCGCGCAGATCCGCAGCCAGGATCACGGCCAGGTCGATGCCATCGCGCTGTCGATCAAGCAGGCGCTGGCCGAGGCGGGATTGAAGGTCGAAGTTTCGGGCCGCGAGAAGCACCCTTATTCGATCTGGAAGAAGATGGCCGAGCGCCACGTCAGCTTCGAGCAGATCACTGACATCATGGCGTTCCGGGTACTGACTGACAACGTCGGCGATTGCTACCGCGCGCTCGGCATTCTCCATTCGACCTGGCAGATGATCCCGGGACGGTTCAAGGACTACATCTCTACACCCAAGTCGAACGGGTACCGCAGCTTGCACACCGCGCTGATCTTCGAGAACTCGATGCGGATGGAGGTGCAGATCCGCACCCAGGAAATGCACCGCACCAACGAATACGGCCTCGCCGCGCACTGGGCTTACAAGCAGGGCGGGGCGACACCTGACGGGCAGGTCGGCTGGCTGCGCGACCTGATCGAGATTGTCGACGAAAGTCACGATGCCGAGGAACTGCTCGAGCATACCAAGCTGGCGATCTATCAGGACCGGATTTTCGCCTTCACCCCCAAAGGGCAATTGCTCCAGCTGCCCAAGGGCTCGACTCCGGTCGATTTTGCCTATGCGGTGCATTCGGACCTTGGCAGTTTTGCGGTCGGGGCCAAGATCAACGGACGGCACATGCCGCTGCGCACCGTGCTTAACAACGGCGACGTGGTCGAGCTGATCAAGAGCCGCAACGCCAGCCCGCAGCTCGCCTGGCTCGGCTTTGTCGTCACCGGCAAGGCGCGCGCCGCGATCCGCCGCGCGGTGCGGGCGAAGGAACGCGAGGAACTCGCCGCGATCGGCCGCAAGCTGTTCGACCAGATCGCCGACCGCCTGCCCTCGAAGATTGGCAAAAAGGCGGTCAAGGATGCCGCGAAGCGCCTTGGACTGGCGGGCGAGGAAGAGCTGATGGGCGCGATCGGTACCGCCAAGGTGACCGACCGCGCGGTGATGGAGGCGCTGGTTCCGGGCAGCACCGTGGGGCTGGAAGAACCCGAGAACTGGGCCAAGCAGGACCGCGCGATCTCGATCCGCGGGCTAACCGCGGGCATGGCTTTCCACCTTGGCCAATGCTGCCACCCGGTCCCGGGCGACCGAATTGTCGGGCTGCGCCTGCCGGGCACCGGGGTCGAGGTTCACTCGATCGATTGCCTCAAGCTCGCCAGCGGAATCGATGCCGACTGGCTCGACTTGTCATGGGGCGAACGCACCACCGGTGCCATCGGCCGGCTGCAACTGGTGCTGTACAATCGCCCCGGCACGCTGGCCGAAGCGACCGGCATTTTCGCCGGCAACCGCGCCAACATCATCCACCTTGAAAGCACCGCCCGCGACGAGCTGTTCGGGACTTACGAGATCGACCTCGAGGTATCGAACCTTGCCCACCTCACCCGGATCGTCTCGGCCTTGCGCGCCAGCGATGCGGTGGCCGAGGCGGAGCGGATCTAGTGCTCAGCGGTCGCGGTAGCGGAGCCAAACGATGACTGTGATTGGGATCGAGCACGTCCAGCTGGCGATGCCGCCGGGCAGAGAAGACGCCGCGCGGGCGTTTTACACGGGCCTGCTCGGGCTGCCCGAACGGGCCAAGCCGCCCAAACTGGCGGCGCGCGGCGGGTGCTGGTTCGAAGGCCCGGGGGTGAAGGTTCACCTTGGCGTGGAGGCCGCTTTCCGTGCCGCGCAAAAGGCTCACCCGGCGCTGCTGGTCGATGACCTCGCGGCGCTGGTGGAACTGCTCGAAGACAGCGGCTTCCCGGTCCAGCCCGACGACCCCGCCGATGGCCGCGCGCGCTGCTACGTCAGCGATCCGTTCGGCAACCGGATCGAACTGATCCAAGGCTGAGCCGGGCTGACAGCGCCGCGCTGGACAGGGTTCACGCAGAGGCCGCAGAGGAAGAAGACCGCAGAGGCGCAGAGAGGTTGTTCTTTCGGCGCAGCCGCCAGCCAATCGTTCGGTGCGCCAAACGCAAGTTCAGGAACTTCAGACGCCTTCGCCGCAGGCACCTCTCCTCTGCGCCTCCCCTTTCTTCTCTGCGCCCTCTGCGCGAACCCCTTTTCTTTTCGTGCCTTCGCTCGAACCATTCAGACTTCGAGAGAAACCATCACAGCATCCCCCTCGGCCAGCCCTTCGGCCTTGCGCACCGCAGCCTTGACCGGGAGCAGCCAGCCAGTCTCTTTGCTGGGAAAAACCGAGGTCCTGAATGTGCTGCCGCCAATCTTCGCGACCACCTTGAGCGAACCGAACCCGCGCGCATTGCCTTCCAGGCGCCGCATGATCGCAGTGCCCGACAGCGCCTCCCCGGCTTCGCCGTCGATGGTGATAAAATGCCACGCCGCAGGAGCCGCAGGCGTAGTCCAGCGCCACAGCGGGCCGGTGTGGGTGATGGTTTCGGTCATTATCAAGAATGACTCACGCGGAGGAGCGAAGAAGAGATTTCTCTCGCAAAGGCGCAAAGGCGCAAAGGGGTTCAGCTTGGGGCAAAGCCCCTGTAAAATCAGACGTTGCAGCGAACGGCACGCTTGAGATTGATTCGAGAGCCTACGGCGCAAAGAGAGCCCTTTGCGCCTTTGCGCCTTTGCGAGAGTCCAATCTTCTCTATCTCCGCATCTCCGCTCCTCCGCGTGCGTCAATCTCACTTCACCCGCCGCACCGGCACCGGGATATTGCAAATGTCCGCGCCGCCAGCAGGCCGGATGAAAAACGCATCGCGGCGGTTGGCGCGGGCGTCGGCGTAATGTGCGAAGCTGGCGCTTTCGGTGGAGAGATATTCATATGCGGGCAGGTCCTTGACCTCGACCCCCGGATGGATCGAGACGATCGGCACCCGCTCGTCGCCTTGCTCAAGATCGTAGAACCCCAGCCCGCCATGCCCGCGCGGCAGGCTCGAAAAGTATTCCATCCCCTCGATCACCCGTCCGACCAGCGCGATGTTACGGTCGAGATGGCGCGGGGCGTGGCCGATCACGACATAGAGCTCGGCCCCCGAGCCGGTGTTGGGTGAAAGATCGCGGCCGACGCCGACCATGCCGTAGCAGTGGACTGGCCAACTGGTCATTTCTGTCATTTTCCCAACCATGCCGTCCTCCCCGAAGTCGAACGCGGTCGGCCAGCCACTTACGTTCGCGGTTGCCAGTGCATACGGATCTTTCCACCACAGGTCGGAGGAGGGTCGTCTGCCGCCGTCTTTGCCAACAACTGACAAAGGCACCTCGCTCCGACCTGAGCCGTCAGACTTTTCTCTCTGCGCGAATTTGAATGTTGTGAAATACTCACTCTCCGCCATCGTCGCCAAGCCCGTCGGCAGAGCCTTCGCCTTGACCTTGTCGTCGGCATTGGGATCGCCCCATTGGACGACGTAGTTGTCCTGCACCCGGTTGATGCTCATCCCGTCCCACCAGTGCGCCGCCGCGAGTTTGCGGATGTTGCCGATCCACCCTTGCGAAAACGGCGGCGGCATCAGCTGGATCACTATGCGGCGGGGTTTGCCCTTCATATCGGGCGCAAGCTCCATCACCAGCAGGTCGCTCGGCGCGATCCGGGTCCAGTCGGCTTGCGGCGCAGCGGCAACGATCTCGCTCGGCGCGAGCGGTGAACGCTTGGTCTTGCCCGCCGCCTGCGCGGCCGAAGCCTGCGCCAACGACGGCGTGGGCGCGGCCAGCTGGAGCAAGGCGAGCGTTGCGGCGAAGTTCAGCGGAAGCTTGTTCATGCGGCCATCGTGCCACCGAATCCGCGCGGCGCAAACCCGGCTGGGTCGGCCAAGCCAAGAAACCGTTTTCCTACACCGCGCCGCCCGTGCACAATGCCGCAACAGCGCTCTCTTGCATTGTGCGAGCTTCCGCAAAATGGCGCGGCAGAACGCGCCGCCGAAACCGTTTTAGTGTGACCTTTGTGTGATCTTTGGGTTGATTCCACCCGCTGACCGAGCGGCGCGCGTTGCCGCCGCGCGCCAATGCTTGCGAACCGGGCCACGCCCCGCTAGGGCGCACTCCTTCCAGTGCATGCGGAGCGGTGGCCGAGTGGTCGAAGGGCCATCCTGGCGGTCCTGGGGCCCGGCCTGATCAACATGTACTTCGCCCTCATCCTGGTCGGCTGGATCGCCTTCGCGCGGCTGATTCGCGGCGAGGTCCTGGTCACGAAGAAGCTGGAGTACGTCACGGCGGCCCGGGCGCTCGGCTGCAGCGACGCGCGCATCATCACGCGCCACCTGCTGCCGAACATCATCGGGCCGGCGTTCGTCTTCGCGATGTCTGCCGTGGTCCTCAATATCCTCTCCGGGGCCTCGCTCGGCTTCCTCGGGCTGGGGGTGCAGGCGCCGAACCCGGAGTGGGGCGTGATGATCGCCGAGTCGCGCGAGTTCATGACGTCGGCCTGGTGGCTGCCACTCTTCCCCGGCCTGGCGATCGCCGTCGTCGGCGTCGCTTTCAGTCTGCTGGGCGATGGCCTCTCCGGCCTCGTGCGGCGCAGCGCGCGCTGATCACTCTACGGATCGTCGGCATGCACGGGGCATGGCCCGTCGTCGGCTACGCCCTAGCTTGCGCCGGACAGCCCCGCCTGCTCGAGCGCGTGCGCGGCCTGTAG
>JANYGB010000044.1 GCA_025359445.1 Sphingomonadaceae bacterium | reverse complement strand
CAGCCCGCGACTTTTTCGAGCGTTTACCGACGGTTCGGCCATGATCGCCCGCACCATTGTGTAGAAGCTCTGTGTAGAAGATTTGCGCACACGACCGTTGGCCAGACGGTTTCTGGCGGAGTTCTGCGATTTGTGGAAAATTTGGAGCGGGCGAAGGGATTCGAACCCTCGACCCCAACCTTGGCAAGGTTGTGCTCTACCCCTGAGCTACGCCCGCTCGAACGTCCTGTGCCTGCTGCCGAAACGGTGGCAGGCCGGGGAGAGGCGGGCGGTTAGCATCGGGTCCAGCGCTTGCCAAGGGAAAAGTGCCCATTGCGTCTGGCCCCGGCCTCGCCGCGCTTTATCCCTTGGCAAATGGCAACAAAGGCCCAAATTGGGGGCCAGTCATTTCACCCATCACGGAGCACCGCGTGGCAAGCCTCGGCCTAAATCTCGACGAACAGAAAGCGGTCGACCGGTTCCGCACCAATGTGATCGAACCTTCGATGACAGCGCTGGTGGTGCTCGATTTCTGGGCCGAATGGTGCGGGCCGTGCAAGGCGCTGAGCCCGACGCTGGAAAAGGTCACGGCCGACTATGCCGACAAGGGCGTGCTGCTGGCCAAGGTCAATGTCGACGAAGAGCCGTTCATCGCGCAGCAGTTCCAGGTCAAATCGATCCCCACGGTCTATGCGATTTACCAGGGTCAGCCGGTTGCCGACCTGACCCAGGCGCGGACCGAGAGCCAATTGAAGGCACAGCTCGACCAGATTTTGGCGAACTTGCCGGTGCGGCCGGGCGGCGCAGCGCCAACCGAGGACATCACCCCGCTATTGGCGATGGGCGAGGAAGTGCTGGCGAGCGGCGAGGCCGACCGCGCCGCCTCGATTTTTTCACAGATTGCCGAGATTGATCCCACCAGTGGCGCGGCGATCGGCGGACTGGTGCGCTCGCTTACCGCGTTGGGCGAATTTGCATCGGCCGATGGCGTGCTGGCTGCGATAGTGCCGCAATTGGCGGATGACGCCGAAATTGCGCGCGCTCGGACCGCACTCGACCTTGCCCGCAACAAGCCCGATGACAGCGAACTGGCCGCGCTGAAGGTGGCGGCAACCGCCCCGGAGAACTTCGCGGCACGGCTTGCCTATGCCGAAGCCGCCTTTGCTGCGGGGACACGCGATGCGGCGAGCGATACCTTGCTCGCGATGATCGGCGAGGACCGCGAATGGAACGAAGGCGCGGCGCGGGGCAAGCTGCTCCAGATGTTCGAAGCGACTGGACTTGAAGACCCATGGGTCGCGGCGCAACGGCGGCGGCTGTCGCTGCTGCTGTTCGGTTAGAACATGCGCGTTTCAATCTTCCCCCTGCCCGGCGCGATCCTGTTTCCGGGGCTGCAACTGCCGCTGCATATTTTCGAGCCGCGCTACAAGGCGCTGATTATGGATGCACTGGCGCGCGACCGGTTGATCGGGATGATCCAGCCGCGCGTGACCCTGAAAAGTAAGGGCAGCGAGGAAGGCGCAGCGCTGTACCAGGTCGGGTGCATCGGCAAGATCGGCGAATTCGAAGCGCTCGACGACGGCCGCTTCAACCTCGTGCTTGAGGGACAGGCGCGGTTCCGGATGGTGCGCGAATTGGACGTCGCCACCCCGTTCCGCCAGATCGAGGCCGATCTGCTGGGCGAGGAGGACGAGCCTGCGCTTGCTGCAGTCGAGCGCGCCAGCTTTGAGCGCGAAGCGCGGCGCTTTGCCGATGCGCAGGGCTATGCGGTCGATTGGGACGCGGTTGCGCGGCTCGATGACGAATCGCTGATCGATGGGGTCAGCCAGATCGCGCCGTTCGACGCCGCCGCCAAGCAGGCGCTGCTCGAAGCCGACGGCCTCAGCGCACGGTGCGAGCTGCTGGTGCAGCTGATGCAATTTTTCGGTCGCCATGACAGCGATGATGGCCGGGTGACCTTGCAGTGATCGCCGGGGGCCTGCGAACCCTCGCGGTCCTGGCCACCGGACTCGGAGCGGCAATGGCAGCGTCGCAAGCCCTTACGCCGCCGGCGGCGGCGGCGGCTTATCACGGCTTCAAGGGCGAACAGCAGATTGCGCTGCCGGGCTTTGCCGGCGATGCGATGGAGCCGTTCATTACGGCTGACGGCCGGCAATTATTGTTCAATTCGAGCAATGCGCCGGGCTTCGACACCGATTTGTTCAGCGCCCGGCGCACGGCCGATGGCAGCTTTGCCAAACCCGCAGCGCTGGGGCAGGCCAACAGCAAGACGCTCGACGGGGTGGCCAGCCTCGACCGCTCCGGCACGCTCTATTTCGTCTCGCTGCGCAGCTATGGGCAAAGCCTGTCGACGCTTTACCGCGCCGGCAACGGCGGCCGCGTCGCGCCCAAACTGGTGCCGGGGATCTCACCGCGGCGGGCCGGGATCGTCCAGTTCGATGCCGAAGTCGCGCGGGACGGCCAGTCGTTGTGGGTCAGCGAAGGCCGGTTCAGCGGCAAGCCCTATCCCGACAGCGCAAAAATCGAGCTGGCGCGCAAGCGCGGCGACGGCTTCCGCGCCGTTGCGGACAGCGACGCCCAGCTAGGCAAAGTCAACCAAGGTGCGCTCAACTATGCAGCGGCAATTTCACGCGACGGGCTGGAGCTGTTCTTCACCCGCGTGACGGATATGGCGCACGCAGAGCCGGTGATCATGCGGGCAGCGCGCAGCGCGCCGGACAAACCGTTCGATACGCCGCAGCCGGTCGCGGGCATCGCGGGCCACGTCGAAGCGCCGAGCCTTTCGGCCGATGGACTGACGCTGTACTACCACAAGCGGATCGGCGGACGTTTTGTGCTGTGCGAGATCAGACGCCAGCGGCGCTAGGGCCAATACCGGCTTAGCCGTGGATGGTTTCGCCGCGCTCCATCATCGCGACAAAACCGGCAATCTTGCGTGCCCGCGTTTCCGCCCGTTTGACCGACCCGATGCGGTACAGGATGGCATAGCGATTGGCCCCGGTCAGCTTGGCGAAGAACGCCGCCGCGGCGGGACTGGCACCGAGTGCGGCCTGCAAATCGTCCGGCACCGTGACCGTGCTGGCCGGAGCATAGGCGGCGTCCCAGCGACCATCGGCCTTGGCGGCAGTCACCTGCATCAGGCCGTCGGGCGTTATCAGGCCCTCGCTGATCAGCTGCTCCGCCCGGGTGCAGTTGATTTGCGACCATTTGCTGCGGGCTTTGCGCGGCGTGAGCCGGACCAGGAAATGGTTCGCGTCGCAGGTGCCGAGCTGGCCGTCGATCCAGCCGTGGCACAGCGCTGCATCGATCGCCTGCTGCTTTGACAGGCTCAAAGTTGCGCTGCCTTTCTTGGCGAGCCGCAGCCACAGTCCCGTGCTGTTCGCGGGCTGCTGATCGAGCCACTGCGAAAAGGCCGTAAGGTCGGCAAATCCCGCAATCGGCAAGCCGCCTTTACCCAGCTCGTCCGGCACACTCATGCCGAGGCCAGCACCGCTTTCAGCCCATCGATCACATATTGCGCCGCCAGCGCGGCCAGCAGCACGCCGAGCAGCCGGGTGATCACCGCCTCGACCCGGGTGCCGAGCAGTTTCATTAGCGGTCCGGCGGCGGCCAGCGCAGCCAGGGTGAGCAGCATCACCGCCGCCAATGCCGCCAGCACCACCAGCGTTTCGGTGGTTCCCTGCGCGCGCTGGGTGAGCAGCATGATCGTGGCGATTGAGCCGGGGCCGGCAATCATCGGCATCGCCATCGGGAAGACCGAGACGTCTTCAATTTCCGGAGTGGCTCTGATCTTGTCGGCGCGCTCCTCGCGGCGTTGGGTGCGCTTTTCGAACACCATGTCCATCGCGATCACGAACAGCATGATCCCGCCGGCGATGCGGAACGAGTTAAGCTCGATATGCAGCGCACCGAGCAGGTTTTCGCCAAACAGCGCGAATACCACCAGGATCAGCATGGCGATCACGCAGGCGCGAACCGCCATGGTCAGCGCCTGGCGGTGGCTCGCGCCCTTGACCAGCCCGGCATAGATCGGCGCGCAGCCGGGCGGATCGATCACCACGAACAAGGTGATGAAGGCCGAAAGGAACAGGTCAAGCATCTTACTTGGGCGGCGCTTCGACCTGCAGGTCCTGCACGGTGACTGGCTTGCCGTCGCTGGTCATCGTCACCACGAAGCGGCGTGCGCCATCGGGCATGACCGTCACATCCCAGCCGAGCGTGCCATCAAGCGAAACGCCGCTGCGGTGCGCAAGATCGAGCGGGAGCAGGCTGCCCTTGAAATCTTTAGGCTTGGCCGCGCGTTCCGGACGATAGCCCGCCGGGCAATCGGCCACTTTCGCAGCGATCATTTCGGGCCCATCGAGCGGCATCGGCAAGGTCTCGGCTTGATCAAGCACCCATTTGTACGAGAGGTTTTTCTGGCGCTGCCACACGGTGGTGAAATAGCCGGTGCTGCCATCGGCGCGCTGCCAAGCGCCGCGGGTCACCGCAAGGCTGCCGTCACAACTCGACCAGACTTGATGCGGCTGCCATTTGACCGCCGCTGCCGGATCGGGTTTGCCGGCCAGAAAGCCTTGCGCATAAGCCATCTGCGGCACGAACATCACCGCATCTTTGGTCGCGGTGGCGCGGAACGCGGTCCATTGCCCTTTGGCCTGCGCCAGCTGTGCAAAAGCAACCTCGGCGGTGACGACCGCGCTGGGATTGGCGTTGCCGTTGCCGTCACGGTTATCACGGCGATCGCGGGCCAGGGCAGGCGCGCCGATCAGGGCCAAGGCGGCCAGAGCAAGAATCGGTTTTTTCATGGCCCGGTATTACTCGCCCTGATGAAGCGTGGCCAGCACGCGTTAAAGTGCGTCCTTGGCCAGCGCCACCCCAGCGTTGCGGTGCGCGGCGACCAGCGTGTTGCGCAGCAGAACTGCGATGGTCATCGGCCCGACTCCGCCCGGGACCGGGGTGATCGCCCCGGCGACTTCGGCAGCGCTGGCGAAATCGACATCGCCCACCAAACGCCCTTTGCTGGCGCCCTCGACAGGCGCGAGCCGGTTGATCCCGACATCGATCACGGTCGCGCCGGGCTTAAGCCACGATCCCTTGACCATCTCGGGGCGGCCCACTGCGGCAACCACGATATCGGCGCGGCGGACAACGTCTGGCAAATCTTTAGTGCGCGAGTGAGCGATCGTCACCGTGCAACTCTCCGCCAGCAGCAATTGCGCCATCGGCTTGCCGACCAGGATCGAGCGCCCGATCACTACGGCGTCGAGGCCCGACAGGCTCCCCAGCCGATCCTTGAGCAGCATCAGCGAGCCGAGCGGGGTGCACGGCACCAGCCCCGGCAAGCCGAGCGCGAGCCGCCCGGTGCTGACCGGGGTCAACCCGTCGACATCCTTGGCCGGGTTGATCCGTTCGACCACCGCCTGCTCATCAAGATGCTTCGGCAAGGGCAATTGAACCAGGATGCCATCGACCGCCGGATCGGCATTGAGCCGGTCGATCAACGCCAGCAGGGCTTCCTGTGAGGTATCCTCCGCGAGCTTGTGCTCGAAACTCGCCATGCCGCATTCGAGCGTCGCCTTGCCCTTGCTGCGGACATAGACCTCGCTCGCCGGGTCTTCGCCGACCAGCACAACCGCGAGGCCCGCCTTGCGCCCGGCGCTTTGCTCGAAGGTCGCGGCATACTCCGCGACCGTGGCGCGCAGCGTGGCTGCAAAAGCCTTGCCGTCGATTACCGCAGCGCTCACTGCATGCTCGCGATGGCCAGTGCGCCGAGGACTTTCTGCAGCACCGTCAGCAGCACGATCAGCACCATCGGCGACAGGTCGATCATCCCGGTATCGGGCATGAAGCGCTGGATCGGCCGCAAAATCGGCGCGAGCAGCGCGTTAACCGCAGTCCACAGCGCCCCGGCCCACTGGCTATGCCGATCGACCACGTTGAAGCTGAACAGCAGGCTGAGCACGAATTGCACGATCACCAGCATGATCACGATCGAGATCAGGTAACCAACGATATCGATCAGCGCCAAATAGACCACGGGTGAAATTCTCCTGCCAATGAGCCACGGCGCTTAGCCGAGGAGCGGGGGCAAGGGCAACCTCGCTCCCCTAAATCCCGTTCGTGGTGAGGAGGGACTGAGCGAAGCGAAGGCCCGTCTCGGACCACAGCCGCACGTGGTCCTTCAAGACGCGTCTTCGCTTCGCTCAACCGCTCCACAGGACGAACGGATTTTGGAATCAGGGAGCGACCGTCAAACTCTCGATGTGCCAGCGCAGCTGTTCGGCGCTCGCCCCGTCGACATCGTTGACCCGGCGCAGCACGACTTCGCCGCGCACATGCCGTTTGCCATCAATCAGCACGATCGGCGCGGTGTAATAGAGCGAACCTGCCCCGCCCTCGGTATCGCCGGCCTGCAATTCGAATTCGGGATTGGCGAGCTTGCCCCATTTGGCGGCGAACTGTGCTGCGGTGAACCCCGAGCGCGCGCCATGATCGCCCCAATAAAGATAGGCGCTGCCCCAGTCCGTGAGGCTGATCGCTTTAGCCCAGGCAACCACGACTTTTGCCGGGTCGCGCGATTCGGAGGGCGGCGTGGGCGCTGGGGCAGGAGCTGCCGCTGGAGCTGATGCCAGTGGCGCGGCAGGTGCAACAGCGGCGCTCGCGGCGTCAGCCGCTTCGGCAGCGCTCGACGCCAGGACGGTGGTATCGGGCTCTTCCGGCGCGGGCCTGGAGCACGCGGCCAGAGCGGTGACGGCGAGCAGGAGCACGGCGCGCTTCATGCGCGGATCAGCGTCCCGGCGCCGCCTGCGGTGAAGATTTCGAGCAGCATCGCGTGCGGCACCCTTCCGTCGAGCACCACCGCCGCCTCGCACCCCGCCTCAACCGCGTGGATGCAAGTTTCGAGCTTGGGGATCATCCCGCCGGTGATCGCGCCTTCGGCGCGCAGCCGCGCGATATCGCCGGGCTGGAGTTCGGGCAGCAGCTGACCGTCCTTGTCGAGCACCCCCGCCACATCGGTCAGCAGGAAGAGCCGCGCCGCGCCCAATGCGGCGGCGATGGCCCCGGCCATGGTATCGGCATTGATGTTGTAGGTTTCGCCGTCCGCACCCGGCGCAATCGGGGCGATCACCGGGATCATCCCCGCCGCACTGGCGGTCTCGATGATACTGGTGTCGACGCTTTGCGGCTCTCCGACGAAGCCCAGATCGAGCACTTGTTCGATATTGCTGCCCGGGTCCTTGGTGGTGCGCGTGACCTTGCTGGCAATCACCAGCCCGCCGTCCTTGCCCGAAATCCCCAGCGCTTTGCCGCCCGCCCCAGCGATCCAGCCGACCAGTTCCTTGTTGATCGAGCCCGACAGGACCATCTCGGCAATCTCGGCGGTGGCTTTGTCGGTCACCCGCAGACCATCGACGAAGGTGCTTTCGACCCCCAGCTTCTTGAGCATCGCGCCGATCTGCGGGCCGCCGCCGTGCACGACCACCGGGTTGATCCCGACCGCTTTCAAAAGCACCACATCCTCGGCAAAATCGCGCGCCAGCTCGGGATCGCCCATCGCGTGGCCGCCGTATTTGACCACGAAGGTCTTGCCCGCATAGCGCTGCAAATAGGGCAAAGCCTCGACCAGCGTTTCGGCCTTGAGCAGCATGGCGGGATCGTGTGCTTGGGTCATCATCTGCGCTTAGCGGCGGTCACGCCTTGCTGTCCAGTTTGCGGCCATAGGTCACGACAATCCAGATAATCGCCGGAACCAGCACGGCCGACAGGACCACTTTGGCAATCATTTGGCCAACCATAATATCCATGATCGGGCGAACCCCGTAAAAAGACAGGCTGATGAACAGCAGCGTATCGACGATCTGGGACAGTGCCGCCGCAATGAATCCGCGCAGCTTGGCAAACGGTCCGCCGCTGGTCCGCAGCCGGTTGAAGATCCACACATTGAGCGTCACCGACGTGCCGTAAGAGATGATCCCCGCGCCCATCATCCGCCAGCTTTGACCCAGAATTGTCGGGAAGGCAGCCTTGGCTGGCTCATACATTTCCGGATCGGTTGGCAGTTGCAGCACAAATAGCGTCATCAGGATTGCGCCCACCAGCGGAATAAAGCCGTAGCGCACCAGCCGGTCGGCAATATCTTTGCCGTGAAGTTCGGCGATCCCGCTGGAAATGCCGATCAGCGTCAGGAACGGAAATATCCCCGCCTCGACCACCAGCGGCCCCAAGATAACCTGCTTGGCTCCGAGCACCCCGGCCAAGGTAACCATCCCGCCGTAGAAAAGCGAAAAGAGCAAAAGCGAGCGGGTCGTTGATTGCGGTGTGTCCATGATGATGGCTTAGCGAGGCTTCGAGTTAAGGGGAAGTGGCGGGAGAAATCCTCCCCGGGGAGGGGGACCAGCTTTGCTGGTGGAGGGGCACAGGCCGATTGGCATTCCCTCACTAGGTCAGGAAACCCCGCCTGTGCCCTTCCACCATCCTGCGGATGGTTCCCCTCCCCGTGCCGGGGAGGAATTGACGCGCTGCGCAAAGCCGTTACCTCTCAGCGCAACATTCAATCCGGGGTCGGGGTCAACCAATGCACATCATCAAAAGCTTCGCCGGGATGGCGCTCATCCTGTTGATCGCCTGGCTGCTTTCTTCCAATCGCAAGGCGATCAGCTTGCGGGTGACGGCGGCGGCGTTCGCATTGCAAGCGGGCTTCGCCGCACTGGTTCTGATCACCCCGTGGGGCCGCGCGGTCATCGGGGCGATGTCGAACGGCGTGACCAGCCTGCTCGGCTACGCGCAGGCTGGGATCGATTTCCTGTTCGGCAATCTCGCCAAGCCCGAGCTCGGCGGGTACAGCTTTGCGATCTCGGCGCTGCCGGTGATCATCTTTTTCGCGGCGATCGTCTCGATCCTTTATTACCTCGGGATCATGCAGTTGATCGTGCGCTGGCTTGGCGGGGCGATCCAGTGGATCACCGGCATCTCCAAGGTCGAATCGCTCGGCGCAGCCGCCAATATCTTCGTCGGACAAAGCGAGGCGCCACTGGTCATCCGCCCTTATCTCGCTGCGATGACCCCGGCGCAGATCTTCACGATCATGACGGTGGGCATGGCGGGGGTCGCCGGGACCATCCTGCTTGCTTATGCCGCGATGTTCGGACCGCAAAAGGACTTTTATCTGCCCTTTCTGCTGGCCGCGAGCTTCATGTCGGCGCCGGGGGGCATCCTGATGGCCAAAATCATCATGCCTGATGAACTCGGTCAGCTTGGGATCGAACCCGAAGTCGATGGCGAAATTACCTTTGGTGAGGAAAAGCCGGCAAACGTCATCATGGCTGCCGCCGAAGGCGCGCAGACCGGGGTTCGCCTGGCGGTTGCGGTAGGCGCGATGGTTCTGGCATTCGTGGCGCTAGTCGCGCTGGCCAACGGCCTGCTGGGCGGTATCGGGGGTTGGTTCGGTCGGCCCGACCTGTCGTTTGAATTGATTCTCGGCACGGTCTTCGCGCCCATCTTCTGGCTGCTCGGCGCGCCCGATTGGGCCGAATCGCTGCGCGCAGGTGGGTTTTTCGGGACCAAAGTGGTGTTGAACGAATTCGTCAGTTTCATCGATCTCGGCAAGACGACCGACCTTTCGGCTGGAACCAAGGCAGTCGTCACTTTTGCGCTGTGCGGGTTTGCCAACTTCAGCTCGATCGCGATCCAGATGGCGGTGACCGGCGGGCTCGCCCCCAACCAGCGCCCGGTGATCGCGCGGCTCGGGCTCAAGGCGCTCGCCGCCGGGAGCCTGTCGAACCTGATGAGCGCCGCCCTGGCCGGCTTGTTCCTGAGCCTCTAAGCCGCAGAACTGTGCGGTTTGTTCCTCCAAAGTGGAGGAAAACCACGTAGCAGTACCGATACCGTTTGGCAGCCTGTGCGCGGCACCGTGCGCGGATGTCACTCACCCTGCTCACGCTCGCCGCCTCCTTCGCGCTCTGCGCCGAGGGGCCCCGCACCACCTGCGTCGTCGATGGTGACACCTTCTGGCTGAATGGCGAGAAAGTACGCATCGCTGACATCAACGCGCCCGAAACGCATGGCTCAGGCTGCCCGGCCGAACAGGCGCTGGGCGACCGCGCAACGCGAAGATTGATCGTCCTGCTTAACGCCGGACCGTTCACGCTGGAAACCGAAGGCCGCGCGACCGACCGGTATGGCCGCGCGCTCAGGGTGGTCCGGCGCGGCGGGCGCTCGCTCGGCGGGCAGCTGGTCAGCGAGGGCCTCGCCGAACCGTGGCGGGGCAGGCGCAGTGACTGGTGCGTGCTGCTTGCCGGGGGTCCGGTCAGCCGTTAGCGTAACGCCCGACAAGACCCATCGGGAGAGAGAAATGCTGTTAGTTCAAGGCTGGCTCAAACTGGCGACCGGCGAATTTAACAAGGTGGCGGATCAGGCCCGGACGATGGTGGCGGCCACCACGGCAGAGGACGGCTGCATCCACTATTCGTTCGCGCGCGATGTGGCCGATCCGGATCTGATCCACATTGCCGAACGCTGGCGCGATGCTGAGGCGCTGGGTGCGCACGGCAAGAGCGCGCACATGGCGGCGTTCAACCAGGCGATGGGCGGGGTGAAGCGCGAGGGTGCCGACTTGTGGCTCTACAGCGCCGAGGAAGTGCGCAAGCTGATGTAGCTTCAGATCCCGCCGTACCATTGATAGCCGCGGGCATCTTCCCAGAAGCCCCCGCCCCCGCGGTAGAGCCCAGCCAGCGTATCGCGCAGTTCGATCCGCATGATGTATTTGGCCTGCTTGTAACCCAATTGCCGCTCGACCCTGAGCCGGATCGGCGCGCCGTGCGGCTCGCTCAGCGGCTGGCCGTTCATCGCCCAGGCGAGGATCGTCTGCGGGTGGAACGCATCGGTGAGATCGATCGATTCGTAATACTGCGCGCCTTCGAGTACGTCGGCGCAATGGAACACCGCGTACTTGGCCGACGGCAACAGCCCTGCCTGGGCGAGAACGGTGCCGAGTTGCGGCCCCTGCCACTTGCCGATCGCGCTCCATCCCTCGACGCAATCATGCCGGGTGATCTGGACCCGCTGCGGCAGGCTTTTGAGATAGCTCAGCGGAAGCATCAGCGGTTGTTTGACCAGTCCGTCGATCTGCAAGCCCCAATCGGCAAAACCGCGCGCCAGATGCGCCTTGTAGGCGGGATCGCCGACCGCAAGGCTGCCGTTGGCCTTGAACACCGGCGAGATATCCGCCTCGCTGAATTCCTTGGCGAGCCCATCGCCCATCAGCAAGCGCTGGGTGCGCTGGTTAAGCCCGGTCGCGCCCCCCAGCACGCCGCGGAAGGTTTCCGAATCGTTGAGCCGGTCGCATCCGCCGAGCAGCAGCCCGCCCGCGCCCGCCGCGCCGATGCCGATTAATTTGCGCCGTGACAGGATCATGCTGCGTCCTCCTCCTGCTTGCCCGGTCGTTCGCGCGGCAGGCGGAACCAGCCGGTCAGCATCGAGCGGACCTCGTTGATCGGCCCGGCCAGCACCACCATCGCGATGTGGACAAAGAAGAACGCGACCAATCCGAACGCGCAAAGAAAATGCAGCGAGCGCGCCGATTGCCGCCCGCCAAAAATGTCCACGAGAAACGGCAGCGCGGCGTTCATCCCCGGCGACATGGTCAGCCCGGTCAGGATCATTCCCGGCAGCAGCACGAACAGCACCCCGCCATATGCGAGTTTTTGCAGTATGTTGTATTTGAGCGCGGCGAGCCCGGTGGGGAAGCGCAGCCGCGCGTGGTCCTTGATGTCGTGCCAAATGTTCGCAGGCGCGAGTTCGGCCGGCCCCGGCGCAAGGTCACGCTTGAGGTGACCCGAGAGCAGCGACCAGATCAGATAAGCCGCGATTGCCAGCCCCAAAATCCAGGCAAAGGCAAAGTGCCACAACCGGGCGTCGGCCAGACTGTAGTTCGACGGTATGGTGATCCACCCCGGGAACGGCCGTCCGCCGTTAAACCTGGTCAAGTCGAGCCAAGCGGGATCGGGATGACCGGGCGCGTTCGATCCGTACTGGCCCCAATAGAGCCGCGGATGGGCGTTGAAGATCATCAGACCACTCATCAGCATCACCGTAACCGCGACCAGATTGGTCCAGTGCCACAGCCGGGTAACCAGCGAATGGCGCCGTACCAGGTCACCGCCTTGCAGTTCGGTCACCGCGTGCGGCAGGTCAGTAGGGGCTGGATCGGTTTCGCCTTCGCTCATGCTCGTACCCCTTGTTCCCTGCCCAGCTATCCTTTCCGCAGGTTCGCGGCAAGCAGCGCGGCGGTTACAGGGTGGAGGCAAGAAACCGGAACGCCCACCCGGCCCGAGCGTTGGTCAAGCAACCTCTATTGCAAGGATGCCTGATGAAACCCTCCCTCCTGATTGCTGGCGTGGCCGCGCTGGCGCTTGTTGCTTGTTCGAAAGGGCAAGACCCCGCCGCAATCAAGACTGACCCGGCCCTGAGCGAAGCTGCTCTTCCACAGGCGTCCGAAACTGCGGCGCCGATTGCCACGCAATCAAGCGAAGCAGCGGCAGATCAGGCTGAAAAGTCGATTCCGGCCGCGCTGCGCGGGCGCTGGGGACTGGTCGCCGCCGACTGCACCTCGACCCGCGGCGATGCCAAGGGGCTGATCACGATCGGCGCAACATCGATCAAATTCTACGAGTCGGTCGCCAAACTGGCCAAGGTGACGCAGCGCAGCGAAACCGCACTGCGCGCCTCCTATGCCTTCACCGGAGAAGGTATGGAGTGGAAGCGCGATATGACCCTCGCGCTCCAGCCCGGCGGCAAGGTCCTGATCAAACAGGAATTCGGTGAAGACGCCCCCCCGGGACCGTACAAATATGCGCGGTGCGGATAGCCGGGCAGAATTGCGCGGCAGCGCAAGTGAGGCTAAGCGCGGCGCTGAAACGCATTTCCGCAGCCGACAGGGGCTTTTGTGACCGACCAGTTTGCCCTTACCGACGACCAGCTTGCGATCCAGGACATGGCGCAAAAGTTTACCGCCGACCGGATCACGCCGTTCGCGGCGCAATGGGACGAGGATTGTTATTACCCGGTCGAGGTGTGGAAGGCGGCAGGCGAGCTGGGCTTCGGGGCGATCTATGTCTCGGAAGAAAGCGGCGGGATCGGGCTGGGGCGCTTGGAGGCCGCGCTCATCATGGAGGCGATGGCTTACGGCTGCCCCGCGACAAGCGCATACATCTCGATCCACAACATGGCCGCGTGGATGATCGACCGCTTTGGCGGTGATGAAATCAAGGCACGCTTCCTGCCCAAACTCGTCTCGATGGAGCACATCGCGAGCTACTGCCTGACCGAGCCTGGCTCGGGCTCGGACGCGGCGGCGCTCAAGGCAACCGCGCGCCGGGACGGTGACCATTACGTCCTCAACGGCACCAAGCAGTTCATCTCAGGCGCGGGTTACAACGACATCTACGTCTGCATGGTCCGCACCAGCGATGAGAAATCGAAGGGCATTTCGTGCCTGGTGGTCGAGAAGGACACCCCGGGGCTATCGTTCGGCGCGCCCGAAAAGAAGCTCGGCTGGAACGCCTCACCCACCGCGCAAGTGGTGTTCGAAGATTGCCGCGTTCCGGTGGCGAACCGGGTCGGCGTGGAGGGTGCGGGGTTCAGTTTCGCGATGGCGGGCCTCGACGGCGGACGGCTCAACATCGGGGCCTGTTCGCTCGGCGGGGCGCAGCGCTGCTTGGACGAGGCGATCAAGTACACCAAGGAGCGCCAGCAGTTTGGGCAGCCAATCGCTGACTTCCAGAACACCCAGTTCATGCTCGCAGACATGGCGACCGATGTCGAAGCGGCGCGGGCGCTGCTTTACCTCGCTGCGGCCAAGGTCAATGCCGGCGCGCCCGACAAATCGCGCTTCTCGGCGATGGCCAAGCGGCTCGCGACCGACAGTGGGAGCAAGGTGGTCGACGACGCGCTGCAATTGTTCGGCGGCTATGGCTACCTCAAGGACTATCCGATCGAACGGTTTTGGCGCGACCTGCGCGTCCATTCGATCCTTGAAGGGACCAACCAGGTGATGCGGATGATCGTCGGCCGGGATTTGTTGCGGCAATGACCCAGGACGTTTTGGTCACCCGCGAAGGCTCGGCGGGGTTCCTCTCGCTCAATCGCCCCGCCGCGCTGCATGCGCTGACGCTGCCGATGTGCCATGAGATGAGTTCTGCGCTGAGCGAATGGCAGGGCGATGCCGGAGTCGAGGCCGTGATCATCGATCATGCCCCCTCGCCGGATGGCGATCCAAAGTTGTCACGCGGCTTTTGCGCGGGCGGCGATATCGCCTTCCTGCGCAATTCGGCGCTCAACGACGGCGGCGTCTCGGGTCGTCAGTTCTTCCACGACGAATACCAGCTCAACCATCAGATCTTTACCTACCCCAAGCCGGTGGTGGCGTTCATGGACGGGATCACGATGGGCGGCGGGGTCGGCATATCGCAGCCCGCGAAGTTCCGTGTGGCGACCGAGAACACCCGCCTCGCCATGCCCGAAACCGGGATCGGCTTGTTTCCTGACGTCGGCGGCGGCTGGTACCTGTCGCGCCTGCCGGGGCGGATCGGGCAATTCCTCGCACTGACCGGCGCGCGGCTCGACGGGGCCGAGTGTCATTGGGCGGGGCTTGCGACGCATTACCTGCCGCACGGTGCACTGAGCGAAGCCAAGGCGCGGATCGCCGCCGGGCAAGAGCCGGGTGGGGTGCTCTCGGCGCTGGCAATCACCCCGCCGCCCGCGCGGATCGAAGCTAATGCTGCGCAGATTGCCAAGCACTTTGCCTCGGACCGGTTTGAGGACATCATCACCAGCCTCGAAAGCGATGCCAGCGAGTGGGCCACCAAGGAACTGGCCACTTTGCGGACCAAGAGCCCGCAAACCTGCAAGGTCGCGCTGCGCCAGCTCGCCGAGAGCGCCAAGCTGACTGACTTTGCCGACAACATGGTCATGGAATACCGCATCGCATCACGCGTGCTCACGCTCCCCGATTTCGCCGAGGGTGTCCGCGCGGTGATCGTTGACAAGGATGGCGCGCCCAAGTGGGATCCCGCGACGCCCGAAGGGGTGAGCGACGCACTGATTGACAGCATTTTCGCGGCTTTGCCGGCGGATGAAGAATGGAAACCGCTGACGTCGTCCCGGGCTTGACCCGGGACCGCTGGCGGATCAACGCAAGGCCGCGATAATGCGGCCAGCGATCCCGGATCAAGTCCGGGATGACGGAGGAATTGATGACTTACGAAACCATCCTTACCGAATCGCGCGGCGCGGTGACGCTGATTACGCTCAACCGCCCTGCTTCGCTCAACGCGCTCAACAGCGCAGTGCTCGAAGAGCTGATCGCCGCATTTGCCGCCTACGAAGCGGACCCGAGGCAGCGCTGCGCGGTGCTGACCGGCGCGGGCGAGAAGGCTTTTGCGGCGGGTGCCGACATCAAGGAGATGGCCGCAGAAACCGCCGCCGATTTCTTTGCGCAGGACTTTTTCAGCCGCTGGACCAGCCACTTGGTCAAAGCCACGCGCAAGCCGTGGATCGCCGCTGTGAACGGGTTCGCGCTGGGCGGCGGGTGCGAGCTCGCCATGATGGCCGACTTCATCATCGCGTCCGAGAATGCACGCTTCGGCCAGCCCGAGATCAAGCTGGGGGTCGGCCCCGGGATGGGTGGATCGCAGCGCCTGACCCGCGCTATCGGCAAGGCCAAGGCGATGGAAATGTGCCTCACAGGGCGGATGATGGGGGCCGAGGAAGCCGAGCGCTCGGGCCTGGTTGCCCGCGTGGTGCCGCTCGCCAATCTGGTCGAGGAAGCAATCAAGACCGCCACCGAGATCGCCGCGATGCCGCCGCTCGCTGCCATCGCCAACAAGGAAATGGTCAACGCCGCGTTCGAAACCACGCTCGATCAGGGATTGCTGATGGAGCGCCGGGTTTTCCAGGTCCTCACCGCCACGCAGGACAAGACCGAAGGCATGGCCGCGTTCATCGAAAAGCGGCCCGGGGTCTGGACGGGTAAGTGATCTCGTCGTCCCGGGCTTGACCCGGGACCGCTGGCCGCACCAGTCCGAGCCCGCGCCAAGACGTCAGCGATCCCGGATCAAGTCCGGGATGACGGTGGAGAAATGACCGACCTGCTGTTATGGGAGCCCAATGCACGGCCCCCAACCTAGCCATCCCCATCACCACCTGATGCCGTTCGTCGCCGTTGCAGCGGGGATCGCGAGCTTTTCTCTGATGGACGGGCTGATGAAGGGCGCGAGCCTGGCGATCGGGGCTTACAGCGCGATGCTGTGGCGCTCGCTCACCAGCGCGGTCGTGCTGGGTCCGCTGTGGGCCGCGAAGCGCGGCGGTTGGCCGCAGGGCAAGGTGTTGCGGCTCCATGCCATGCGCGGGCTCAATTCGGCCGCGATGGCGACCAGCTTCTTCTGGGGGCTCAAGTTTCTGCCGCTGGCCGAGGGTATGGCGATCAGCTTCATCGCGCCGCTGATCGCGCTTTATCTCGCCGCGGTGATGCTGGGTGAGACGGTCAGCCGCCGCGCGGTGTTCGCCTCCGTGCTTGGCCTTGCGGGGGTGGTGGTGATCGCGGGCGCACGGATGCGCGGCGATGGCTACAATCACGACGCGATGCTGGGGATTGGCGCAATCCTTGCCTCGGCGGTGCTCTATGCGTGGAACCTGATCCTCCAGCGCCAGCAGGCGCTGCTCGCGGCCCCGCGCGAAGTGGCGACCTTCCAGGCGTTGTTCACCAGCCTGTTCCTCGCCGCGCTCGCGCCGTGGCTGCTGCAATGGCCCGATCTGCCGGTGGCGTTGACATTGGCCGGTGCGGCATTTCTCGCGACCGTGTCACTGATGCTGATCTCGTGGGGCTATGGCCGCGCGGAAACGCAGGTGCTGCTGCCCTTGGAATACAGCGCGTTTATCTGGGCCGCGATTATCGGCTGGTTCATGTTCCACGAGGCGCTGACCCTGCCGACGGTGGCGGGCGCTGTTTTGATCGTGATCGGCTGCTGGATTGCCACGCGCGCCGGGCAAAAGGCCCATATCGAGCAGGTCGCATTGTAATACTGGGTTAGTGCAGCGCGTATGCTTCGACAGGCTCAGCATGAGCGGATGTTGTTGTTGGCTTATCCAAATCCCGCTCATGCTGAGCCCGTCGAAGCACGCGCGCTACATCTCCGTTGTCGCCCTTTCTTCCCCTTGACGGCGCAAGGATTCCCGCGCATCGGCGGCGCCGACAGTCCGGCTGCATCCGCGCATAGAGCGCGAGCGGCATGGGCCCACATTCAGGAGATTATACTGCATGACCCAGGTCGGACAGGACTCGCTCGGCACCCGCTCGACGCTCACCGTGGGCGGCAAGGATTACGCCTATTATTCGCTGAACAAGGCAGCGGCCAAGTATGGTGACATTTCGCGCCTGCCGATGAGCATGAAGGTCCTGCTGGAAAACCTGCTGCGCTTCGAAGACGGCGGCTTCACCGTCGCCACTTCGGATATCCAGGCACTGGTCGACTGGCAGCAGGACCCAACGGTTTCAGCCAATGAAATCCAGTACCGCCCGGCGCGCGTGCTGCTGCAGGATTTCACCGGGGTGCCGTGCGTGGTCGATCTGGCCGCGATGCGCGATGCGATTGCCAAGCTGGGCGGCGATACCTCCAAGATCAACCCGCTGGTTCCGGTCAATCTGGTGATCGATCACTCGGTGATGGTCGATGAATTCGGCCACCCCAAGGCGTTCGAACAGAACGTCGAGATCGAATACCACCGCAACATGGAGCGCTACGATTTCCTCAAGTGGGGATCGAAGAGTCTGAACAATTTCTACGCGGTGCCCCCCGGCACGGGAATCTGCCACCAGGTCAACCTCGAGAATATCGCGCGCACGGTGTGGACCTCGGTCGATGCCTCGGGCGCAACAGTTGCCTATCCCGATACTTGCGTCGGGACCGACAGCCACACCACCATGGTCAACGGCCTGGGCGTGCTCGGCTGGGGCGTCGGCGGGATCGAGGCTGAGGCCGCGATGCTCGGCCAGCCGGTTTCGATGCTGATCCCCGAAGTGGTCGGGTTCAAGCTGACGGGCGTACTGCCCGAAGGCGTCACCGCAACCGACCTGGTGCTGACCGCGACGCAGATGCTCCGCGCCAAGGGCGTGGTCGGGCGGTTCGTTGAATATTACGGCCCGGGCCTCGCCATGCTCAGCCTGGCAGACCGCGCGACGCTGGCCAACATGGCGCCCGAATACGGCGCCACTTGCGGGTTCTTCGGGGTCGATGACAAGACACTCGACTACTTGCGCCTGACGGGCCGCGAGGAAGAGCAGATCGCGCTGGTCGAAGCCTATGCCCGGCAGCAGGGCCTGTGGCTCGATCCGAACGGACCCGAGCCGATCTTCACCGATACGCTTGAGCTCGACATGGGCGGCGTCGTGCCGTCGCTGGCCGGGCCCAAGCGCCCGCAGGACAAGGTTGCACTGACTCAGGTCGACGACGTGTTCAATGGCGATCTCGATGCGGTGTACAAGAAGTCGGCGAGCCGCGTCGCGGTCGAAGGTCGTGATCACGATATCGGCGACGGCGACGTGGTGATCGCCGCGATCACCAGCTGCACCAACACCTCAAACCCCGGGGTGATGATCGCCACGGGCCTCGTCGCCAAGAAGGCCAACGAGCGCGGCCTCAAGCCCAAGCCATGGGTCAAGACCAGCCTCGCGCCGGGATCGCAAGTGGTCACCGACTATTTCAACAAGTCCGGCCTGACCGAGCATCTCGACGCGCTAGGGTTCAACCTGGTTGGCTATGGCTGCACCACCTGCATCGGCAATTCAGGTCCCTTGGACGAACCGATCAGCGCGGCGATCAACAACAACAACATCGTCGCCGCCTCGGTCCTTTCGGGCAACCGCAACTTCGAAGGCCGGGTTTCCCCCGACGTGCGCGCCAACTTCCTCGCCTCGCCGCCGCTGGTGGTGGCTTATGCGCTCAAAGGAACTGTGGTCGAAGACTTCGTCACCACCCCCATTGGCATCGGCAGCGACGGCACTGCGGTTTACCTCAAAGACATCTGGCCCAGCAACGAAGAGGTCGCCCAGACCATGGCTGCGTGCATCGATCGTTCGATGTTCCAGGCGCGCTATGCCAACGTCTATCAGGGCGATGCGCACTGGCAGGCGATCCAGGTTACCGGGAGCGAAACCTACCAGTGGCGCGCCGGTTCGACCTATGTCGCCAACCCGCCCTACTTCGACGGCATGACCATGACCCCGGCCCCGGTGCAGGACATAATCGAAGCGCGCCCGCTCGCGATCCTCGGCGATTCGATCACCACCGATCACATCAGCCCCGCAGGCAACATCAAAGCGGATAGCCCGGCCGGGCGCTGGTTGATGGAGCACCAGGTCGCCAAGGCCGATTTCAACAGCTACGGCGCGCGGCGCGGGCATCACGAGGTGATGATGCGCGGCACTTTCGCCAACATTCGGATCAAGAACGAGATGGTCCCCGGCACCGAAGGCGGGATGACCGTCTATGGCGGTGAGACCATGGCGATCTTCGACGCGGCGATGGCTTACAAGGCCGAAGGCGTGCCGCTGGTAGTGATCGCGGGCAAGGAATACGGCACCGGATCAAGCCGCGACTGGGCGGCCAAGGGCACCAAGCTGCTCGGCGTGCGCGCGGTGATCGTCGAAAGCTTCGAGCGCATCCACCGCTCGAACCTGGTCGGCATGGGCGTGCTGCCGCTGCAGTTCCCCGAAGGTACGACGCGGCAGACGCTCGGACTGGGCACCGATGATGTATTCACGATCACGGGCGTGGCTTCGCTCCAGCCGCGCCAGGAAGTGGAGGTTTCAGTCACCCGCAAGGACGGCTCGACCTTCGCGTTCAAGACGCTGTGCCGGATCGATACCGCCAACGAGCTGGAATACTTCAACAACGGCGGAATTTTGCATTACGTGCTGCGGAAGCTGGCGGCCTGAGGGGCGTTTGGCACGGAATGGTCACCCCGGCGCAGGCCGGGGCCTAGTCCTCGCTGACAAACGGCGTTGCTGTGCGACGGCTATTTGATCGGGCTGGGTCCCGGCCTGCACCGGGATAACGATCGGGATTTTTGAGAACCCGACACAACCAAGGGCGGCCCTTGCGAACCGCCCCTTTCCCCCCGGAACTGATTTGGCGTCAGGCCGCTTGCTTCTTGGCGAAGCGGCGGCGGCCGGCGATGCTGGCGGCGGCAGCGCCGAACAACAGCAGCATTGGCGGCGCGGGTACGTCGGTCCCGCTCGAGGTGCTGGTGCTGGACGAAGTGCTGGAGCTGGGATCATTGCCGGTGCTGGTCGAAGTCGATGTGCTCGAAGACGTCGAACCGCTCGACGAGGTTGATGAGCTTACATTGCCCGAGGTCGAGCTGCTGGTCGATGTGGACACGTTGCCCGAGGTGGACGACGATGTGCTGGACGAGGAAGAGACATTGCCCGACGTTGAGGTCGACGAAGACACATTGCCCGACGAGGACGACGAGACGTTGCCCGACGACGAGGTCGATGAATAGTTGCCCGAGCTGGAGCTGATGTTGCCCGAAGTCGAGGTGCTTGTCACGCCGCCAGTCGAGGTTGAAACCCCGCCAGTGGACGTCGATACACCGCCGGTCGATGTCGAAACGCCGCCGGTCGACGTGGTCGAGCTTGAAGTGATCCCGCCGGTGGTGGTGGTGCTGGTCAGCCCGCCGGTCGACGACGAGGTCGAGCCGCCCGAGGTCGAGCTTGAACCGCCCGAGCTGGAGGTCGAACCGTTGCTGGTCGAGGTGATGACGATGCTGCCGCTCGATCCGCCGCTGCTGCCGCCAAAGAAGCCGCCGAAGAAGCCGCCGCCGTAACCCATGCCGCCGCTGCCGCCGCCGACGATCACCGTCTGGCCGCCGCCGCCGCTTTCGGGCATCGGTTGCTGCGGCAGCATCGGCATCATCGCCATTTGCGGGGCAGCGCAGCAGGTTGTGGTCCGCGTTACGACGCGGCGAATCTTGCGCACCTGAGGCCGGGCTGCGACTAACCGTGTCGCCCTATGGCGCACTACCTGGCGCTTGATCGTGGGGGCGGGGCGCTTGTGCTTGACGTATTGCACGGTCGCCGCCGGAGCTTCGGCCACATGGACCGCGCCGCCACCAAGTACCGCGCCGCCTGCTGCGAACGCTGCGAGTTTAACCAGTGCCATCCGTACCGACATAACCGCTCTCTCTTCCACCCTGTTTGACGCACGTTGACGGCAACCAAGTGTCGCCGGCGCACTGCCATAGAGCCAAAAGGCCAGAGGAACGTTAAGCCGACAATGACATTAACCGTGATTTCGCGGTCTCGAACCGGGAATTGTGCATTTTAAATGCAGGTGATGAGCCACTTGTCCCAATGTGGCACCGAACTGGATTGGAGTGCAAAGGCAGAGCGCCAGAACGCTTGACGCGACGTAACCCAAAGGTTACATATAACCTCAGAGTTACAAAAAGGAGATTTGATCATGAGCACCACTCAGTCCGACGTCGAACTGGCCGACCAGCTCAGCCGCCGTCGCGCGCGAATGCTCCCAGTCTTGGGGCTGTTCTTCATCATGCAGCAAAGCGCATTCTGGTCCAACCCCCCGGCCGAACGTGCGGTCGATCACGTCCGGATCGGGGCTTGGGTGTTATTAACCGGGGTGATCCTGTTCACGCTCTCCACCAATGGCTTCTGGTTTCGCTCGGCCAAGGTCCGCGCCATGATCGACGATGAGTTGACCCGCGCCAACCGCACCAGCGCGATGCACTGGGGCTTCGTTGCGGCGATGCTCGCGGGGATGGTAGTCTATGTTGTCGAAGGCGTGACGCAGTTCACCGCGCGCGAGACGATCCACCTGATCGTCAGCGCCGGGATTGTCATGGCGCTGGTGCGCTTCGGGCTGCTCGAACGGCGCGGCTATGCCTGACCTGGTAAGCAGCCTGAAGGAAATACGCGAGGCGCGCGGGCTGACTCAGGCGCAATTGGCCGAAACAATCGGGGTCAGCCGCAAGACCATCAATACGGTCGAAAACGGGGTGTTTGTGCCCTCGACCTTGATTGCGCTGAAACTGGCACGCGCGCTGGGCGAGCCGGTCGAAGCGCTATTTTCCCTCGTCGAATAGGCCGGTCTGGCTACCACTCGGAGGGGCGAGGCCGAGGTGCTGCCAGGCCCCATCGTTAAGGCAGCGCCCCCGCGCGGTGCGCGCGATCAGGCCAAGCTGGATCAGGAATGGTTCGATCACGTCTTCAACCGTGTCGCGCGGTTCGCTCAGGCCCGCAGCAAGCGTTTCCACGCCCACCGGCCCGCCTTTGTAGATATCCGCGATCATCGTCAGATAGCGCCGATCCATCGCATCGAGCCCGAGCGCATCGACCTCAAGCCGGGTCAGTGCATCGTCAGCCACCGCGCGCGAGATCGCCACATCGCCCGCGACATGGGCGAAATCGCGCACCCGCCGCAGCAAGCGGCCCGCAACGCGCGGCGTCCCGCGGGCGCGCCGCGCAATCTCGCGTGCGCCATCCGCCGCGATGCCCATGCCGAGCAAGGCAGCCGCGCGGGTAATTACCTTTTCAAGCTCGGCCACCGAATAGAAATTGAGCCGCACCGGGATCCCGAAACGGTCACGCAGCGGCGTGGTCAGCAGGCCGGCCCGCGTGGTCGCGCCGATCAACGTAAAGGCCGGCAAGTCGATCCGCACCGACCGAGCCGAGGGCCCCTCGCCGATAATCAGATCGAGCGCGCGGTCTTCCATCGCCGGGTAAAGCACCTCTTCGACCACCGGATTGAGCCGGTGAATCTCGTCAATGAACAGCACGTCACCATGCTCGAGATTGGTCAAGAGCGCGGCCAGATCACCGGTCTTGGCGATCACCGGGCCCGATGTGGCGCGGAACCCCACCCCCAGCTCGCGCGCGACAATCTGCGCCAGCGTGGTCTTGCCCAGCCCCGGCGGGCCATAGAACAGCACATGGTCCATCGCCTCGCCGCGGCTCTTGGCGGACTGGATAAACACCGAAAGGTTGTCCTTGGCGGCAGCCTGCCCGACAAATTCGGCCAGCGTTTTCGGGCGCAGGGCGGCGTCGGGATCTTCGGGTTGACGCTGCGGGTTAAGGATGGGGTTATCGGTCATGAGCTCGGGGCTTGCGGCACGATGGGTCCTGAAACAAGTTCAGGATGACGGGTTTGGAGGAGGGGAATGTGTGTCACCCCGCCGCCCTCTTCAACGCCACCCGCACAAGATCATTCAGCCCGGCACCCTCGCCCAGTTCCTCGATCGCGCGCGCCACCGCCATCGTTGCGACTTGCGGCTTGAAGCCCAGGTTCTGCAGCGCTGAGACGGCGTCGGCGCTGGTTGAACCTATTGGAACCGCAGCCAAGCCGCTGCCACCCACGCCGACCATTCCCCCCGCTTTGTCCTTCAATTCATTCACAATCCGCGCCGCAAGCTTTGGCCCGACGCCCTGCGCCCGCGCCACCATCGCCGCGTCTCCGCCCGCGCAAGCCCGCGCCAATTCTTCCACCGACAGCGCCGATAGCACCGCCAGTGCCATCTTGCTGCCCACCCCTTGCACGCCGGTCAGCAAGCGGAACCACGCGCGTTCCTCGCCGCTGGCAAAGCCGATCAGGCGCATGTCGTTTTCGCTAACTTGCAGTTCGGTGTGAAGCGTCACCAAGTCACCGCGCGCACCCAAAGCATCGAGCGTCTTGGCGCTGCAGTGCACCAGATAGCCGATCCCGCCCACGTCGATCACCGCCCAATCGGGCCCGAAATCATCGAACGTGCCGGTCAGCTTGGCGATCATGGTTTGTTCTATGGCACAACGCCGAATCGGGGGCAATCCCGCGCGCCGTCTTAGCGTAGTGGTTGGCGGCAAAGGTCACCCGGCACGCTGGCCGGGATGCTGGTCGTTCCTCGCGCTAGAACCCCGGTATAGTCATATTTGCACCGAGCCTGCAGGCCACTGCCGCCCCGCCGACTTCCAGCATGGTCTTGGTATCACGCACTGAAGCTGCGACGCGGACCAGATCGCCGAAATTCATGCGGCGATCGCTGCGATAGTAACGCGCTGCGTCGGCGAGCCGGTCAACCTGCCGCGTGGAAAGATGCCCGCGCAGGAATTCCGCAGCGCAACTCGCCTGGTTCTGATCAAGCCCGTAGCGCATCAGCGCATCGGAAATCTGGTACCGGCTGGCCATGCAACCCGACAGCGCGAGGCTGGCAACGGCGGCGAGCGACAAGATCTTGAAACGCGGCATGATGGATACCCTCCGGCAAATTTATACTGCGAGGTAGCCGCGCCCAAATGAACGGCGGCTGGCCGAAAACTAACGAGCGAGACGCGCGAGCGTTCCAGAAAGGTGCGCGTGCGCAATCGCAACGGCGAGCGCATCGGCGGCATCGGCTCCCGCCAGCTTGACGCCCGGGAGCAGTATCCCCAGCATCGCCTGGACCTGCGCCTTCTCGGCCCCGCCTCTGCCGACCACCGCTTTCTTGACCAGCCGCGCCGCATATTCGGCCACCGGCAGCCCGGCTTTGGCCAACGCCAGCAAGCACACCCCGCGCGCCTGACCCAACTTGAGCGTCGACTGCGCGTTGGAATTGACGAACACTTCCTCGACCGCGCCAGACCCGGGGCGATATTCAGCGATTACTTCGGCGAGCGCCGCATCGATCGTCACCAGCCGCTGCGCCAAGGCCGCCTTGGGATCGGTCTTGACTTGCCCGTTGGCGATGTGGCGCAAGCGGTTGCCGGTCTGCTCGATCACGCCCCAGCCAGTACACGACAGCGAGGGGTCGAGGCCGATTATGATCAGGCCAATTGCTCCATCACCGCGTCCGAAATCTCGTAATTGCCCCAGACCATCTGGACGTCGTCGTCGTCATCCAGAATGTCGATCAGTTTAAGCAGCGTTGCCGCATCGGATGCACTGACTTCAACCATGAGCCCCGGTTTCCACGCCAGCTTGACCGCCGCGGCCTCGCCCAGCACCTTTTCAAGCTCACGCGCAACGGGGTGAAGCACGTCGATGGCGGTCCAGATCGCATGTCCGTCCTCATCGCTCTCGATATCGTCGGCCCCGGCTTCGATTGCGGCTTCGAGCACCGCGTCTTCATCGCCCGCGCCCGGCCCGTATTCGATCAGCCCAAGCCGCTCGAACCCGTGGCTGACCGCGCCCGATGCGCCCAGATTGCCGCCGTTCTTGGAGAACGCGGTGCGGACATTGGTGGCGGTGCGGTTGCGGTTGTCGGTCAGCGCCTCGACGATCAGCGCGACCCCGCCCGGACCATAGCCTTCGTAGCGGATTTCTTCGTAGTTTTCCGCGTCGCCGCGCACGGCCTTGTCGATCGCGCGCTGGATATTGTCCTTGGGCACCGATTGCGCTTTGGCCGCATTGACCGCCGCGCGCAGCCGCGGATTGAAATCGGGATCTGGCATGCCGAGCTTGGCCGCGACGGTGATTTCGCGGGAAAGCTTGGAAAAACTCGCCGCGCGCTTCTTATCCTGCGCACCCTTGCGGTGCATGATATTCTTGAATTTGGAATGGCCGGCCATGTGCTCACGTCTTGCAGCTAAGGAATGGTGTGCGCCGCCCCTAGCTTAGACTGGCTGGTTGAGCAATCTGACCTCAGCCATTTACCACTTGGCCGCCATTGGGATGCAGCACCTGCCCCGACATGTAGCTCGCATCAGCGCAAGCCAGAAACAGGAAGGCGGGGGCAACCTCGTTGGGCTGGCCGGGGCGGCCCATTGGGGTATCCTGACCGAAAGTCGCCAGCTTGTCGGGGGTTGATCCGCCGCTGGGATTGAGCGGGGTCCAGATTGGCCCCGGCGCCACCGCGTTGACGCGGATACCGTGCTCAATCAGGTTTTGCGAAAGCGAGCGCGTAAACGCCGTGATCGCGCCCTTGGTGGCTGAATAATCAAGCAGCTGCGGCTCGCCCGCATACATTGTAATGCTGGTGCAATTGATGATTGCTGCGCCGCGTTTGAGGTGGTCGCGCGCTGCCTGGACCATATAGAACATGGCAAAAATGTTCGTCTGGAAAGTACGCTGCAGCTGATGCGGGGTGATGTTGCGAATGTCCTTGTCAGGATGCTGCTCGCCGGCATTGTTGACCAGCACGTCAAGCTGCCCCCATTTGGCGATCACCGCATTGACCAGCGCCTGCCCCGCCGCAGGATCGCCCAGATCACCCGCGAACAGCAGCGCCTCGCTGCCTTCGGCGGCAATCGCATCAGCTGTGATCTGCGCGTCCTTGTCTTCGCACAAGTAAGCCACCGCCACCTTGGCCCCTTCGCGCGCGAACAGCACCGCGACCGCCCGGCCAATCCCGCTGTCCGCCCCGGTGACGATCGCAACCTTGCCCGCAAGCCGCCCCGAGCCGGGATAGCGCGGCTGCCATTCGGGCTTGGGCTCGAGACTGTACTCGTTGCCGGGCAGCGCGTCTTCGTGGATCGGGGGGATGAATGCAGTCGGATCGGCCACGTTGGATTTCCTCTGTACCGCGACGGCTTGGAAACTGCCGCGTGTCAGGAAAACCAAATTGTCCGCTGCGGGTTCCCGGCAGAGCGGTTAGCCGAGCCCAAGCGCCGCTTTGTAGAGATCGAGGATGGTTTCCATCTCGGCGCGGTCATCGGGCTTCATTTTGCGAAGCGCGACGACCTTGCGCATGATCTTGGCGTCGTAACCGACCGCTTTGGCCTCGCCGTAAACATCCTTGATATCGTCGGCGATGCCCTTTTTTTCCTCTTCGAGGCGCTCGACGCGTTCGATCAGCAGGCGCAGGCGATCATCGGTGGTTTCGGCCATGGGGTATCTCCGGGGTAAGGTGAATCGGTTGAGCGCGCGGTAGCGGGGCGCGGGGATTCGGGCAAAACGAAGCCTGTGGAAATCCTCGTCGTCCCGGGCTTGGCCCGGGACCGGTGGCCTCTGGACGCGAGTTTGCGACGTTGCGGCCAGCGGTCCCGGGTCAAGCCCGGGACGACGGAATTAGGCGTTCTTGGCCACACTCTGCGCCATCCGCTCAAGTTGCTCGGGCGTCGCATCCGACTGGAACCGCGCCTTCCACTCGCCCGCCGGCATCCCGTGGATCACCTCACGCGCGGCAGACTTGTCCAGTGGTGCGCCGGCTTCGACGATCCAGTCTGCGAGGCAATTGCGGCAGAACCCCGCCAGCCCCATCAGGTCAATATTCTGCGCATCGTGGCGGTGGCGCAGATGCCGCACCAGCCGCCGGAACGCTGCCGCCGCCACCGCATCATCGAGCGCTTCGAGCGGATCAGCGGGGTTTGCATTCGTATTTTCGGAACAACTCATCTCGGATTCCTTGGGGTTTCTGTCGTTCTTTGCCATAGCGCGCACTCAAACGGGAAGAGGTAACAGTGGCAAAGCTCGATTTGCGCGGTCGTAAGGTCAAGATTTTGGCGACGCTTGGTCCGGCCAGCCGCGGCCCCGAGATGATCGAGAAGCTGCTGCGCGCGGGGGCCGATGCGTTCCGCGTCAACATGAGCCACGGCGATCACGCCACTCACGCCGAGACGATTGCCGCGATACGGATGGTCGAAAAACAGGTCGGCCGCCCGGTAGCGGTGCTGTGCGATCTGCAAGGGCCCAAGCTGCGGGTTGGCCAGTTCAAGGATGGCAAGGCGGTGATCCGCCACTCGGGCCACTTTACGCTCGACCGCAATCCGGCGCTGGGCGACGAGCACCGCGTCTGCCTGCCGCATCCCGAACTGTTCGGGGTGCTGCGCAAGGGCCAGCGGCTGCTGATCGACGACGGCAAGCTGCGGCTGAAAGTGATCGAAGCCGACATGGACCACATCCTGTGCTCGGCCGAGGTCGGCGGGATCATTTCGGACCGCAAAGGCGTCAATGTACCCGATGCGGTGGTACCGGTCCCGGCGCTGACCGACAAGGACCGCCGCGATCTGGCTTTCGCGCTCGAACAGGGCGCGGACTGGATCGCGCTGTCATTCGTCCAGCGCCCCGAAGACGTGGCCGAAGCGCGCAAGCTGATGGGGCGTTCAACCACCGCGCTGATGGCCAAGATCGAAAAACCCGCCGCAATCGACCGGCTGGAAGAAATCATCGAGCTGTCGGACGGAATCATGGTCGCGCGCGGCGATCTGGGGGTGGAGCTTAACCCCGAGGAAGTTCCGCCGCTGCAAAAGCGGATCGTCGCCGCTACCCGGCGCAGCGGCAAACCGGTTGTGGTCGCGACGCAAATGCTCGAATCGATGATCGAAAGCCCCGCGCCGACCCGCGCCGAAGTGTCCGATGTGGCCAACGCGGTTTATGACGGCGCCGATGCCGTGATGCTCTCGGCCGAAACCGCGAGCGGGGCCTGGCCGGTCGAAGCAGTCACGATCATGCACCGCATCGCCTGCAACGTGGAAAACGATCCGGGCTTTGCCGAGCGGCTCCATTTCACCCAGGTACGCCCCGATGCGACCACTGCCGATGCGCTCGCACAAGCCAGCGCAACCATCGCGCAGACGGTGATGGTGGCGGGGATCATCGTGTTCACCGGATCTGGCTCGACCGCGCGCCGGGTGGCGCGCGAACGGCCCGATGTGCCGATCATGGTGCTCACCCCCTCAGCCCAGATCGCCCGGCGGCTGGCCCTGCTGTGGGGCACCCATGCGGTCCAGACCAAGGACATCGGCAGTTTCGAGGAGATGATCGCCAAGGGCAAGCGCATGGCGCTACGCCACGGCTTTGGCACCGCAGGCTCGAAACTCGTCGCGCTGGCCGGCGTACCGTTCGGGACGCCGGGATCGACCAACCTGCTTCACGTGGTGACGCTGAGCGGGAACGAACTGAAAGAGCGGTAGGCTGTCTCGTCGTCCCGGACTTGATCCGGGACCGCTGGCGACTCCCGGACTTGATCCGGGACCGCTGGCGACCTGACGCACCCTCGCGACAATGCGGCCAGCGGTCCCGGGTCAAGCCCGGGACGACGGTTACTCGCGCGTGCCGAACAGTGCCGAGCCGACCCGGACGTGAGTCGCGCCGAGCATCACGGCGGTCTCGAAATCGCCGGACATGCCCATCGAGCGGCCCGCCAGTCCGTGATCGTCCGCCAGTTTGTCGAGCAGGGCGAAGAACGGCGCGGGTTCGATGTCCAGCGGGGGAACGCACATCAGCCCGATCACCGGCAGGGCTGCGGCGCGCGTTTCAGCCAGCAGCGCAGGTAGCGCGGCGATGGCGCAGCCGCCCTTCTGTTCCTCTGCGCCGATGTTGACCTGGATGAAGCACGGCACTTGCCGTCCGGCCTTGTCCATCGCCTTGGCCAGCGCCCCGACCAGCGACGAGCGGTCGAGCGAATGGATGCAATCGAACAGCGCCACCGCATCGTCGGCCTTGTTCGACTGGAGCTGGCCGATCAGGTGCAATTCGATGCCGGCGTGAGCCTCGCGCAATCCGGGCCACTTGTCCTGCGCCTCCTGCACCCGGTTTTCACCGAACACGCGCTGTCCGGCGGCGATCAGCGGGACGATAGCGTCAGCCGGATGAGTCTTGCTGACCGCGATCAGCGTCACCGCATCGGCGCGGCGTTGCGCGATTTTCGCGGCGTGATCGATGCGCGACTGCACATCGCGAAGAGCTTGGGCTGGATCAGTCATTGCGCGCTGCTATAGCGGGGACATGGCGCGATTGAAGCCCCTCCCGGCAGTGTGGCTGATTTCGGACGCGCGTAACGATGCTGCGCTCGAAAGTGCGCTGGGGCGCTTGCCGCGCGGGGGCGGTTTCATCTTCCGTCACTACCACCTGCCTCCAGCCGAACGCCGGGCGCGGTTTGTAGTGCTGGCGCGGATTGCGCGAGCGCACGGCCATATGGTCAGTCTGGCCGGAAGCCGCGCAATGGCGCGGCGCTGGGGTGCAGATCTGGCCTACGGGACGGGCGGGCATCTGGTGCCGGTCCATTCGATGCGTGAAATCGGCCGCGCGACACAGGCGGCGGCGCTGCTGCTTTCCCCCGTCTTTCCGACCCGCTCGCACCCCGGCGGAAAGGTGCTCGGCCCGCTGCGGTTCCGATTGCTCGCAGCGCGTGCGCAAGTGCCGGTTATCGCGCTCGGCGGGATGAACGCACGCTCGGCAAGGCAGCTCGGCTGGCCGCGTTGGGCCGGAATCGACGCGTTTTCGCAATCGTCGTCCCGGGCTTGACCCGGGACCGCTGGCCCCCAAGCGCAAGTTCGGATCAGGCCGCCAGCGATCCCGGGTCAAGCCCGGGATGACGCGATTCTTGACGGGATTCTTGACGCGGAGTCACCGCGCGGCGCATAGTGCGCGCCGGAACGCGAGGGGATTACCATGGCAACACGGCCTGCAACTGCCAGCCACCGCGGCGCGCGGGTCGATTGGCGTGCCGCATTGCGGCGCGCGGCGCGGCGCAGCGCCGAAATCGGCGGGGCGCTGGCGCTGCTTGGCGGCATGGTATTCCTCGCGATTGCGCTGGTCACCTACCAGCAGACCGACCCTTCGGCCTCGACCGCAGCGGGCGGCCCGGTGCTTAACTGGATGGGCGGCGCGGGGGCCTGGGCGGCCGAGCGCGCGCTGTTCCTGTTCGGCCCGGTCTGCGTGCTGTTCCTGCCGCTGCTCTACGTGATGGCGCGCGGGCTGTGGCGGCTGGTCGAAGAGGAGAACCAGTCGCTTGAGCACGACCGCCACGCCTGGTGGCGGCCGATCGGGTTGTTGCTGTTCGCAATGGCGCTGATCGCGACCACGCTGAGCCTGGCGATCAACGATCTGGAAACCGTGCTGCCCGCCGGCTGGGGCGGGATCGCCGGGCTGCTCGGAAGCGGCGCGGTGCACTTCATCGCGGGCAAGCTGCCGTCGGGCGCGCAGTGGATCTTCACCGCATTGGCGGGCCTCGCCACATTGGCCGGCGGATCGATCATCGCGGCACGGATCTTCGCGTTCGACTGGGGCAGCCTGTTCACGCTGCCCTCGTTCCTGAAACGCCAGCGCCGCCTGTCCTCTGCGAACGACGGCGAGTTCGTCTCGGTCGCCCCGCGCGCCAAGCGCGACCGGCCTGCGCACGGCGAGCAGATCGCCGCCGCGCGCAAGGCTCCCGAAATTTCCGACCCGGCGCGCGCGGCCAAACCCGCGGCGCTGTCCGGCGCGAGCCGCCAGAGCGACTTGTTCAGCACATACGCGCTGCCCGGGCTGGACTTGCTTAACGATCCCCCGGCCAACTCTGCGCCCAAGGTCGACAAGCTCGCGCTGGAACGCAATGCGCGGCTGCTTGAAACCGTGCTCGACGATTTCAACGTCAAGGGCACGATCGACACGGTCCGCACCGGCCCGGTGGTGACGATGTACGAGCTTGAACCCGCACCGGGGATCAAGGCCAGCCGCGTGATCGGCCTGGCTGACGACATTGCCCGCAACATGAGCGCGATCTCGGCGCGGGTGTCCTCGATCCCGGGGCGCACGGTGATGGGGATCGAGCTTCCGAACGCGGACCGCCAGATGGTCAGCTTCAAGGAACTGGTCGCCTGCGAGAAGTTCGCCCAGTCGAAGGCCGCGCTGCCGATCATCCTGGGCAAGGATATCGCGGGCGAGCCGGTTGTCGCCGATCTGGCGGTCATGCCGCACTTGCTGGTGGCGGGGACCACGGGTTCGGGCAAATCGGTCGGGCTCAACACGATCCTGCTGTCGCTGCTCTACCGGCTCACGCCGGCGCAATGCCGCCTGATCCTGGTCGATCCCAAAGTGCTCGAACTCAAGAGCTATGACGATATCCCGCACTTGCTCGCCCCGGTGGTGACCGAGCCGAGCAAGGCCGTGCGCGCGCTTAAATGGGCGGTCGAGGAAATGGAGCGCCGCTACCGCCAGATGAGCGAGCTGTCAGTGCGCAACCTGTCGGGCTTCAACGACAAGGTTTCGGTCGCAATCGCCAAGGGCAAGCCGCTCGGCCGGCGTATCCAGATCGGGTTCGATCCCGATACCGGCGAGGAACTGTTCGAGGAAACCCAGCTCGATTATCTGCCGCTGCCGCAGATCGTGGTGATCGTCGACGAACTGGCCGATCTGATGATCACCGTCGGCAAGGAAGTCGAAGTGCTGATCCAGCGGCTCAGCCAGAAGAGCCGCGCGGCGGGCATCCACCTGATCATGGCCACCCAGCGTCCGAGCGTTGACGTTATTACGGGCGTGATCAAAGCCAACCTGCCGACCCGCATCAGCTTCGCGGTGACCAGCCGGATCGACAGCCGCACCATCCTGGGCGAGCAGGGCGCCGAGCAGCTGCTGGGCAAGGGTGACATGCTCTACAAGCCCAACACCCAGCCGATCATGCGGGTCCACGGGCCGTTCGTGTCGGACGAAGAGGTCGAGCGGATCGCCGACTTCTGGCGCACGCAAGGCAAGCCCGAATATGTCACCTCGGTCACCGAAGAGCCCGAAGATGGCTCGTTCGGGTTCGACGACCTTGACGCCACCGCCAGCGACAGCCCGGACGAACGCAAGTACCGCCAGGCCTGCCAGATCGTGTTCGAAAGCCAGAAAGCCAGCGCCTCGTGGCTGCAACGGCAACTGGGCGTGGGCTACAACACTGCCGCCAAATGGGTCGAGCGGATGGAAGGCGATGGCTATGTCGGCCCGGCCAACCACGTCGGGCGGCGCGATATCTACCGCGACAAGGATGGCAGCCCGCTTTAAGCGCAGGTTTTGTTCAAGATCGTCACCCCGGCGCAGGCCGGGGCCCAGCGCAAAGAATACTGCCGTCGCTAAGCGACGCCGTCTGCTAGTTCGGACTGGATTCCGGCCTGCGGCGGAACGACGGGTAGGCTGCACCGATCCTGCACCGCATTGCCAAGGCAAGGCCACGCGGACGGCGTAACTCCTTGCGTTTGGGGCCAGCATAAGGCCACCCATACAAACGGGAGGGCACTTGCATGCGATTGGTTGCGAAACGGTGGGACGGGAGCCTGACGCTCAAGCTGGGCGTGACCGCGCTGGCGGTGGTGCTGGGCGATTACATCTTTTGGCAGCTCCAGCAATTTGCCGGGGTGCAGGGGATATTCGGTCTGGGGCTAGTTGCAGCTTTGGCCATCGCGCGCCCCGCAGTGCGCCGCGACAAGCGTGCGCGGATCGCGCTGGGGCTGGCCGCGATTTATGCCTTGGCGCAGCTCTGGGACCCAAGCCCGCTCGCCTTCGGATTGTTCTGGGTGGCGATGGGCTGTGCCACGCTGCTCCCCGGCACCGCGACGTTCGGCGATGGCTGGCGCTGGTTCCAGCGGCTGTTTGCCCACGGGTTCAAGTCATTGTTCGGCCCGCTGATCGACCTCACGATCCTCAGCCGGGTACGCCGCAAGCGCCCCGCCGGACCGAGGGGCCTGCGCCGCAGCTTGCCGGTATTGATCCTGCCGCTGCTGGGTTCGGCGGTGTTCGTGTGGCTGTTCGCAGCGGCCAACCCGGTGATCGAGCGGTTCTTCGCCAGCCTGCCACTGCCCGAGTTCGATTGGTCGCTGGTCCCGCGCCTCATCCTGTGGGCCATTCTGGCGGTGATGACCTGGGGCGTGCTCCGCCCGCGCCCGCCGCGCCGCATGTTCGGCACGTTCGATGGCAGCGGCGACGTCGTCCTGCCCGGGGTCAGCCTCGCCTCGGTCACGCTGTCGCTCGCCGCGTTCAATGCGCTGTTCGCCGCGCAGAACCTGATGGACCTTGCGTACTTGAGCCACCTTGCCACCCTGCCGCAAGGCATTACCCTCGCCGACTATGCCCACCGCGGCGCATACCCGCTGATCGTCACCGCGCTGCTCGCCGCGCTGTTCGTGCTGGTGACGATGCGCCCGCACTCGAGCACCGCCGCCAGCCCGCTGGTGCGCCGCCTCGTCACGCTGTGGATTGCGCAGAACCTGTTGCTGGTCGCCAGCGCCGCGCTACGGACATTTGACTATGTCGAGGCCTACTCGCTCACCATCCTGCGCCTCTCCGCGCTGTTGTGGATGGCGCTGGTCGCGGTGGGGCTGGTGCTGGTGCTGTGGCGGATGCTGCACGGCAAAAGCGCGAGCTGGCTGATCAACGCCAACCTCGCCGCAGCAGGAGTGCTGCTGACGGGCGTCGCCTTTATCGATCTCGGCGCGGTTTCCGCCCGCTGGAACGTCGCCCACGCCAAGGAGATTGACGGCGACGGCGCGGGGCTCGACCTGTGCTATCTCGATTACCTGCGCGGCTCCGCCCTCCCGGCGCTAATCGAACTCGACCAGCGGCACCTGCCCGGCGATCTTGGCGGCAACGCGCGGGAGTTGCGCGTGGTTGCGCAGAACCGGTTGGAGAGCTGGCGCAAGGAAGGCGGGTGGAGCCTGCTGCTCGACCGGCGACTGGCGCAAGCTCGCGCCACGCCGCCCAGCACCACCGTGCCTTACCAACCGGACTGCCTCTGATGAACGCGATTGACCTCGCCCCGCTAACCGCGCCAAACACGCCCATGTTCCGTACCGTCCTGGTGGTCGATGATGACCCGCATATCCGCGCGCTGCTCGTGTTCGCGTTCGAGAAAGCCGGGATGGCGGTGCGCGAAGCTGCCGACGGTGAGGAAGCGCTGGCCGCAGTCGCCCGCGCGGCCCCCGATCTGGTCGTGCTTGATATCAACATGCCCCGGATGGACGGGCTCGAGGTCTGCCGCCGCCTGCGGGCCACCACCGAAGTCCCCGTCCTGTTCCTCTCCAGCCGCGACGAAGAGTTCGACCGGGTACTGGGGATTGAGCTGGGGGCGGACGACTATGTGATCAAGCCATTCAGCCCGCGCGAAGTGGTCGCCCGCGCCAATGCGATCATGCGCCGCTCGGCCCCGCGCGCTGCGCCAGTGGAGAGCGCCGCCACCCGCAGCCACGGGCTCCTGACGCTCGATGCCGAGGGCTGGACCGCGCACTGGGCGGGCACCGAAGTCCCGCTCACCGTCAGCGAGTTCAACCTGCTCAAGGCGCTGGCAGGTGCCCAAGGCCGCATCCTCAGCCGCGACCAGCTGATCGACCAGATCCACGGGCCGGGGTTCGCGATCACCGACCGCACGATTGACAGCCACATCCGCAACCTGCGCCGCAAGTTCAACGATGCGGGAGGCCATGACGTGGTCGAGACCAAGGCCGGGGTCGGCTACCGGCTCGGGGCTTGTCTCGGCGGAGCGAGCACCAAATCCGGCGACTGATCGCCTCCGCCCGGGCCCCCGCGCGCCGCTTGTGGCCGGTGCCGCGGCTGCGCTGGCTCTTGTCCGGGGCGCTGCTGTTCGCCGCCGCCCTGCCCGCGCTCGCCGCGCTGGCCTTGCGCGCCACCGCGCACAGCCGCCTCAGCCTGATGGTGCTGATCGTGCTCGGCGCGGCGGTGATCTTCGCTCTGTTGCTGCTGATCGCCGCCATCCTCGCCCGCGCCATCGTCGTGCCCGTAGAGCGATTGTCGGCGGCGACCCGCGCGCTCGCCCAAGGCCGCCCTGCAAACTTGCGCCCGCCCACACTCGAGGTGCGCGAGATCCGCAGCCTCAACGCCGACTTCGCGCTGATGGCCGAGGCGATCAACCGCCGCAGCCGCTACCTGCGCGATTTCGCCGCCAGCCTCAGCCACGAATTCAAGACGCCGCTCGCCGGAATCCGCGGCGGGATCGAGCTGTTGCAAGACCACGGCCCCGGCATGAGCGCCGGGGACCGCGCGGTTCCTCGCCAACATGGAAGGCGACGCGCAGCGCTTGTCCAGGCTGGTCAGCCGCCTGATGGAGCTCGCGCAAGCCGACATGGCCCGCCCGAATGCAGGGGGCGGGCACGAAGCGCGCAGCAAGGTCAGCGCCGTCATCGCCCGCCTGACCGACGCTCACGCCACGCCGACCTTCGCGCTGACCGCCACCGTGGCCGACACCTTCCCCGCGCTCGCGATCGAGGAGCAAGCCCTCGAAACCGTCCTCGCCACACTCATAGAAAACGCCCGCCAGGCCGGTGCCACCACGCTCGCCATCACCACCGGCCACCGCGGCCGCTACGCCAGCATCGCGCTAACCGACAACGGCCCCGGCGTCCCCGCCGCCGACGTAACCCGGGTGTTCGACCCGTTCTTTACATCAAAGCGCGAGGTCGGCGGGACCGGGCTGGGGTTGCCCATCGCGCGGGCCTTGGCGGAGAGCCGGGGCGGGTCGCTGGAGCTGGGCGAGACGGCGAGCGGGGCGTGTTTTGTGCTGACGTTGGTGGTGGCGGGTTGAGGCGTTAAGGTTCCTAAGAGCCATCCAATACGCGATTCTCCGACATTCCCAGCAAGGGAAGACTCGTATCTCTTGCCGCTCCCACTCGGCGTAGTATGTTGGTCGTTCGCATAAGGAAATCATATGAAAATCACCGACCTTCAACACCATAAATTTTCGGCGAATCACCTTAAATACTATGAGCACCGAGCCGGTGATTTTTCGGGGCGATTTCTTAGATGGTTCTTGGAGCACATCTTTCGGCTCGATCCACTTGAAGCAGATGATGCGGCCGTTGATGCTAAGCACGACAAAGGCGTTGATGCAATTTACGTCGATGACATTTCTGAGACGATTTATCTGGTTCAAGCGAAGACTAAGACCAATGAAAAGGCCACCTTGGGTGATGTCGATCTAAAGTCGTTTGTTGGAACGCTTGTTCAATTTGACGCAGCCGCTTCAGTTGCTCAGCTATTGGTCGAAACGAAAAATGAGCGACTGAAACAGGCGTTGGTTCGGAGTTCTATCGAGGATAAAATAACCGCAGGTTACCATGTTCAAGGTATCTTTATTACAAATGTGCCAGCGAATGACGACTCGTCGGCCTATTTGAAAAAAGTCGATAACATAGATCTTTACGACGCAAAACGAATAGCCTCAGAATACATTGACCTTGAAGTAGACGGTGGAGTTTCAGAGGGCTTTTATTTTGATATTTCCGACAGTGATGTAATTGAATATGACGCTGGCGGAGCCGCAGCTCGAATATTTTTGGCTCCCGCCTTGAACTTACTGAAAATGTCCGGAATTTCCGATGGACGACTGTTCGAGCAAAATGTTCGACTTTCGCTTGGCAATACAAAAGTAAATCGAAGCCTTAGGGAGAGCATCAGGAAAAAAGATGAGCATAAGAATTTTCCGTTGTATCACAATGGATTAAATGTCTTGTGTCAAGAAATCGTTGAAAAAACGAGCGACACTATCAAAATAAAGAATTACGTGGTTGTTAATGGTGCGCAGAGCTTAACCTCCCTAATGGCTGAAAAAGCAAAAATTTCTGACGATTTGAAAATTTGGGTAAACTAATTGAGGTGAAAGGTAACATCGCCCTTTCGCAGACTATTACTAGAAACAGTAATAATCAGAATGCGATCAAAGCTCGCGATCTAAAATCAAATCACAACATTCAGCAGAGGTTAAAGGCTGAAGTTGATGCGGCGAGCAAGAGTCATTATGCGTATGAAATAAAGCAGGGAGAGGATAACAAAGGCAAAAGCATTATTTCAAATGAAAATGCTGGTCTCGTATTGCTTGCGATCGATTTGGAGCAGCCTTGGAGCTGTCACCAGAAGTACAAAATAATGGATGATCTTCACTCTGATATTTTCGGAAGGCCCGGCGTTACGGGTGGGCGAGTTCTCGCACTTTGGAAATGTTTTCATTCGACTGACGATGCCCTGAAGGAATTGGATAACGAGCCGTTCGCAAATTACACTCTGACGAGGTATTTCCTCGCCTATGCAGTGGGCCGAATCATTAAAGATGATCCTGTTGGATCCTCGGTCATGTCAAACTTGGATGCGGTTGCGGCGGGAGGCAAATTGCCTGATTTTGTGGCGGCGTTTGCTGGCCTTGCCGCCGCTGCGGCAAACGACTTAAATGCTGAAATCGCATCAGATGATGATGAGCATTTCGATTATAAGAACGATTTGAAGAGCTCAAAGTGGTGCAGGCAAACCGCAGCAAGAATGCTGGCGCAATACAAGAAGGACGTGAGCAGAAAGAGGGCCGATCCGATTTCTAAAATCTTCAAAGACATGCTGAGCAAGGCGAAGACGTGAACCACCTCGTGGGCTGTTGACCAACCTGAACTAAACCATTTTCCTACACACCTCCAATCTGCCAAGCTCCCGCCCATGCCGCATCACTCCCCCGGCGAGGCTGGCCCTCGCCCGCACAGTCTGTCCGCTCTCCGAAGCCACGCCGCCAGCGCGGCTTTGGTGCATCTGGAGCGGCGGAATGGCACCGGGTCTGGGGTGTCACCTTGGGGTAAATGCGCTGCTTTGAAAGGATTATTGCGGGTGACACGGTGTCACTTGTGTCACCCTGTTGGCGCGCTGGGGCGCGATATCCACCTCGTCATCCCGGCGCAGGCCGGGACCCAGACCGAGCAAGCGAACGTCGTCGCCTTGCGGCGGCATTGTTTTCTGGGCTGGGCCCCGGCCTTCGCCGGGGTGAAGGGTGGAGGGTTGGATGGGGCAGAGACCCCTCCGTCTCGCCTACGGCGATCCACCTCCACATTTGTGGCCGTCACCAAAATTGGAGAGGACCTGAGGCACCGCGCCATTGCCTCATTCCGGTTTCATCGGTAACCAGCCGCCACAACGCTTTATTACCGCGATTTCGCTGAAATCGCTCCGAGGAGACCCCCATGCGCGTCGGCACCGTCAAGGAAATCAAGAACCACGAATACCGCGTCGGGCTGACGCCGGAGTCTGCGCGCGAGCTGGTGGTGCATGGGCATGAGGTGTGGGTCGAGACCGGTGCGGGGAGCGGGATCGGGGCTTCGGACCGCGATTATGAGGCGGCCGGGGCGACAATCAAGCCCGATGCCGCGTCGATCTTTGCCAATTGCGAGATGGTGGTGAAGGTCAAGGAACCGCAGCCGGCCGAACGCGCGATGTTGCGGCAGGGGCAGGTGCTGTACACTTACCTCCACCTCGCGCCGGACCCTGAGCAGACCGCCGACCTGATCAAATCGGGCGTGACTGCGATTGCCTATGAGACGGTCACCGGCCCGGGCAATTCATTGCCGCTGCTCAAGCCGATGAGCCAGGTGGCGGGGCGGATGTCGATCCAGGCCGGGGCAACCGCGCTGGAGAAGGCGCACGGCGGGCGCGGGGTCTTGCTGGGCGGCGTGCCGGGCGTGATGCCGGGGCGCGTGATGGTGATCGGCGGCGGCGTGGTCGGGTTCAACGCGGCGCAGATGGCGGTGGGGCTGGGCGCCGATACCACGATCCTCGACCGCGATCCCGAAGTGCTCGAAAAGCTGGGCATCCACTTCGAAAGCCGTGCCAAGACGCTGTTTTCCAGCCGCGCCAACATTCAGCAGATGCTGTGCGAGGCCGATCTGGTGATCGGCGCGGTGCTGGTCCCCGGCGCCGCAGCGCCCAAGCTGGTGACGCGCGAAATGCTGAGCTGCATGAAGCCCGGCGCGGTGCTGGTCGACGTGGCGATCGACCAGGGCGGGTGCTTTGAAACCAGCCATGCGACGACGCATGCCGACCCGACTTATGTGGTGGACGGCGTGGTGCATTACTGCGTCGCCAACATGCCCGGCGCGGTGGCGCGGACTTCGACTTATGCTTTGAATAACGTGACATTGCCGCATGCCTTGCGGATTGCGGATTTGGGGTGGAAGGCGGCTTTGGCGGCCAATCCGCACCTCGCCGCGGGGCTTAATGTGCACGAGGGCAAGATCACATACGAGGCGGTGGCGCGGGATCTGGGGTATGAATACACGCCGGTGGCGGAGGTTTTGGGCTAGGCCTCGTTCGCAAATGGGCGGAACGGCGCGGCGACATCATCGCGCACCCGGAGCAGCCGTCCGGTGGCCTTGTCGAGCAAGGCCCAGGTGCTGCGCGCGCTGACGAGGACTTTGCCGGCGGCGTTGGTGAAGGTAACGCAGCGATCGAACTGCGCGCCTTTGGGGGGAGCGGGGATAAAGGTTTCGGCGGTAACGCGCTCCCCAAGGCCGATGTTGCCGCGGTAATCGATCTCATGCCGGGTGACGACCCAGATGTATTGGGCCTGATGCGCGGCGCTGGCCTCTTTGGCCCAGTGCGAAGTGGCGACCTGCTGGATCCAGTCGACCCATACCGCATTGTTGACGTGGCCGAGTTCGTCAATGTGCTCGGGCCGCGCGGTGAAGCTGAGGGAGTGGCGGTTAGTCATCCCGGACCCCGAGTTGCCACAGGATAAAGGCGAATTCCTCGGCGGTTTCCTTGAGGCTTTCGAACCGGCCCGACTTGCCGCCGTGGCCTGCGCCCATGTTGGTCTTGAGCAGCAGCTCGTGGTCGTCGGTTTTGAGTTCCCGCAACCGGGCGACCCATTTGGCGGGCTCCCAATAGGTCACGCGGGGGTCGTTGAGCCCGGCGGTGACCAAGAGCGGCGGATAGGCCTGCGCGGTGACCTGATCGTAGGGCGAATAGCTGCGGATCAGTTCGAACGCGGCCTTATCTTCGATCGGGTTGCCCCATTCGGGCCACTCGCCCGGGGTCAGCGGCAAGCTAGCATCGAGCATGGTGTTGAGCACGTCGACAAACGGCACATGCGCCACCACCGCGCCCCATAGTGCGGGGTCCGAATTGATCACCGCGCCCATCAGCTCGCCGCCCGCCGAGCCGCCCGAGATGCTGATCTGGCCCGCCTCGGTCAGCCCGCGCTCGATCAGGCCCTGGGCGACATCGACAAAGTCGGTGAAGGCATTGGTCCGGCGTTCGAGCTTGCCCGCCTTGTACCAGGCGCGGCCCAGGTCATCGCCGCCGCGGATATGCGCGATGGCATAGGCAAAGCCGCGGTCCACAAGCGAGAGGCGGGTGGTGGAGAAGCCCGGATCAATCGCGATGCCATAAGCGCCGTAGCCGTAGAGGTGGAGCGGGCCGGCGGAGTCGCGGTCCTTGCGCATGACCACGCTGACCGGGACCTTGGTGCCATCGCGTGCGGCAATTTCGAGCCGCTCGGTGACGTAGAGCGAGGCATCGTAGCCGCAGGGCAATTCCTGCACCTTGAGCACTTCAAGGCTGCGATCGGCGAGGTGGTAGTCATAGACCGTTGCGGGGCTGACCATGCTTTCGTAGCTCAGCCGCAGTTTTTCGACCGCCCATTCGGGGTTGTCGCCAAGGCCGGCGCTGTAGCTCGCTTCGGGGAAGGTGATCGGTTCGATCCGCGCGGGATCGTCGTAATAGCGCAGCTCGATCTGGTCGAGACCGGCGAGGCGGCCTTCGATCACGTAGAAATCGCGGAACAGGTCGAACCCGGTCAGGTAGAACGCGTCCGAGCCTTCGATCAGCGTGGTCCAATTGCCGGGATCAGCCAGCGCCGCAGTGGCGAGGCGGAAGTTCTCGTGCGTATCGTTGGTGTGGATGGTGAGCTGGTCTTCGCGCAGCTCGACATCGTATTCCACCCCGGGCTGGCGCGGTTTGACCAGGATGGGCTCTGCGAGCGGATCGGCCGCCGGGACGAGCCGCACTTCGCTGGTTTCGTGGTCCGAAGTGCCGATGATCAGCCACTGCTCGTTTGCCGACAATGCTGCACCGACACGGAAGCCCTCGTCCGCTTCGTGATAGAGTTCGACATCGCTTTGCAACGTTGTGCCGAGCCAGTGGAGCCGGGCATTGTCGGTGCGCCATTGTTCGTTGGCGAGGCTGTAAACGATGCCCGTATCGCCCGCGACCCAGACCAATGAGGACAGCGTGCCGGGGATCTCGTCGGGTATGACCTCGCCGCTGGCGATGACCTTGACCCGCGCGGTGAAGCGTTCGGAGCCGTTTTCGTCGACCGACCACGCGAGCATGGTCCCGTCATTCGACACCGCAATCGCGCCCAATCGGAAGTATTCGTGGCCCGCCGCCAGCGCGACCTCGTCAAGGATCAGTTCGTCCGGCCCGCCCACTATCGGCCTGCGCCACCACTTCTTGTATTCCGCGCCTTCTTCGAATTCGATCCAATAGAGCCAATCGCCGTCCTTCTGCGGGACCGACTTGTCCGCCTCCTTGATCCGGCCGCGCATCTCGGTGAACAGCGCGTCGATCCGGCCCTGGTGCGGGGCCATGCGTTGTTGGAACCAGGCGTTCTCGGCGGCGAGGTGCGCGAGCACTTCGGGGTCGGTAACCTCGGGATAGCCGGGGTCGCGCAGCCAAGCATAATCATCGCTGATCGCAATGTCGTGATGCGTTTCGACGTGGGGCTTTTTTGCTGCGACGGGGGGAGTGGAAACTGTCATGCTGGCGCTCTATGATGCCGCCCCTGTCCCCGCAAGCACGACCCGGAATTTTGCCATGCTGATGAATGTCCACCAGACCCGCCTCGACGACCTGCGCAAGGAATTGAAGCGCCGCAATCTCGATGGGTTTGTGATCCCGATCTCGGACGAACATATGAGCGAATATGTCGGAGCCTATGCCCAGCGGCTGGCGTGGCTGACCGGGTTCGGCGGGTCGGCCGGGTCAGCGGTGGTGCTGGCGGATGAAGCCGCGATGTTCGTCGATGGGCGCTATACGCTGCAAGTGCGCGAGCAGGTCGACGGTCAGCTGTTCGGCTACCAATCGACGCTGAGCACCAGCATTCCGGCGTGGCTTGCGCAGCATGCCCCGGCGGCTGCGAAGATCGGCTTCGATCCGTGGCTGCACGGCAAACCGTGGGTTCAGGCGTGCGGCGCAGCGCTGGCGGCCAAGGGCGCGTCGATGGTCCCGGTTGAGGGCAATCCGATCGACGCGGTGTGGAATGATCGGCCCGCGCCGTCGCTCGCTCCGGCCATGGTCCATGGCAACGATTACGCCGGGCAATCGAGCGAGGCCAAGCGCAGCGCGGTGGCCGAATGGCTGAGCGAACGCGGCCTCGATGCGGCGGTCATTTCGGCGCTCGACGGGGTGGCATGGCTGCTCAACTTGCGCGGGGCGGATGTCGAGCGCACGCCTGTCGCACTGTCGTTCGTGCTCGCCCATGCCGACGGAACCGCCGAGCTGTTCATCGCCGAGGAGAAAGTCACACCCGAGCTGCGCGCGCACCTTGGCAATGCGGTAACGATCCGCAGCCGCGACGATTTTGTGCCGCGATTGCAGGCGCTGGCGGGCAAGAAGGTGGCGGTCGATCCCGAGCGTTCGGTGGCGGCGGTGTTCAGCGCATTGGAAGACGCGGGCGCGACGGTGCTGGCGATGACCGACCCGACCGTGCTGGCCAAGGCGGTCAAGAACCCCACCGAGCAAGCCGGTCAGCGCGCCGCGCAAGCGCGCGACGGCGCGGCAATCGCGCGGTTCCTGCACTGGTTCAGCATTGAGGCACATAAGGGCGAGCTCGACGAGTTGTCTGCCGCAGCACGGTTGCAGGCGTTCCGCGAAGACACCGGGCTGCTGCGCGATCTGTCTTTCGACACGATCTCGGCCGCCGGGGCGCATGCCGCCAGCCCTCACTACAAGGTCGATGCGGCCTCCAATATCCCGATCACCCCGAACTCGATCTACCTGGTCGATTCGGGCGGGCAGTACCTCGATGGCACCACCGATATCACCCGCACCGTGTGGGTCGGACCCGGACTGCCGAGCGCCGAGCACAAGGACCGCTTCACCCGCGTGCTCAAGGGCCACATCACGCTTGCCTTGGCGACCTTTCCCAAAGGGACAGCCGGTTCGCAGCTCGACAGTTTCGCGCGGATGCACTTGTGGCACGCTGGCGTGGATTATGCCCACGGCACCGGGCACGGAGTAGGCAGCTTCCTGTCGGTCCACGAAGGCCCGCAGCGGATCGCCAAGTCGGCCGGCGGGCAAGCCGGGACCGGGCAGGAATTGCTCGCCGGGATGATCCTCTCCAACGAGCCGGGCTATTACAAGACCGGCGCCTACGGCATTCGGATCGAGAACCTGGTGCTGGTCGAGCCACGTCAGATTGATGGGGCGGAGGGCGAATTCTTGGGGTTCGAGACGCTGACCTTCGCCCCGATCGATGCGGCTTTGGTTGAGCGCAGCCTGCTCAGCGGCGAGGAAGTCGCCTGGTGGAACAGCTATCATGCGCGGGTTGAAGGCGTGCTCGCGCCGCAGTTGGATGGCGCGGCGCTGGCTTGGCTTGAGATGGCTTGCGCACGCTTGCCCACCGCCTGACGTTCCACTAATGTTCCAAGATCGATTCGCAGGGAGAAAACCATGATAGGATATGTCACCGTCGGCACCAACGACTTGCCGCGCGCCGCAAAGTTCTATGATGCGCTGGCCGCAGAGATGGGCACCGGGCGGATGATGGAGTTCGACAGCTTTATCGCCTGGGGCACGCCGGGCGGCAGCGCCGGGATCGCCGCGACCGCGCCATTCGACGGCAATCCGGCGAGTGTTGGCAACGGAGTAATGGTCGCGCTTGAAGCGCAGGATCAGGCGCAAGTTCATCGGCTGCACGAGATCGCGCTCAAACAAGGCGGCAGCGATGAAGGCGCGCCCGGTCCGCGCGGTGACGGCGGGTTTTACGCCGGATATTTCCGCGATCCGGACGGCAACAAGCTTGCCGCATTTATCATGGGTTGAGCGAATGGCAGGCATTTCCATCGCGCGATTTCCGCTGCACCTTGGCCTGGGTGCAGCTGCAGTGCCGCAGCCCGAATTCACTGGCGCGATGGACTGGTACGAAGCTTATTCAGAGCGCGTCTGCGCCGACGGGGCCGAAGGGCGGCTGGTCACGACCCACACCTTCACCGAAGACTGGACCAGTTGGGAATTGCACCCGGCGGGCGATGAAGTGGTGCTATGCTTGTCGGGGGAAATAACGCTTCATCAGGAATTTCCCGGCGGCGACACGCATCAGATCACGCTCGGTGCTGGTGAATATGCGATCAATCCGCCCGGCGTTTGGCACACTGCGGATGTTGTGGGCACAGCGACCACGTTGTTCATCACCGCCGGACTTGGGACGACGCATCGTCCGCGCTGATAACGCGCAGGTGAACGCAGCTGCGATCCTGCGACAAATGACGACAATTCACGCCCAATGCGGCATAAGGGTGCGACACCATGGTCCTAGAAGCGGACATGGAAGCCGCGCGGTGCTGCTGTCTCCCTCCCCGTCAGACCGCGCGGCTTCACCATATCCGGGACACAGGAGAAGTTCGCATGAAGAAGACACTGATCGGCCTGTCGGCGCTGGCCCTCGGCCTCGCCGGCGCGGCTTACGCGCAAGACGGCATGCCCGGCGGCGATCCGCTGGGCGACAAGACCATGACCAAGGCCGAATTTCAGGCCAAAGGCGCTGCTATGTTCGACAAGCTGGACGTCAACCACGACGGCAAACTCGATGCCGCCGACCGGGCAGCGCACGAAGGCCAGATGTTCGACCGGGCCGATGCCAATCACGATGACGCATTGTCGCGCGATGAAGTCATGGCAGCGCATCAGCGCGGTCCCGGCGGCGATGAAGCGGCCGGCCAAGGAAAGCATCGCGGCGGCCGTGAAGGCGGTTCAGCTGGCGGTCACGGCGGCATGATGATGCTGAAGATGGCCGATACCAACAAGGATGGTGCAGTCAGCCGCGATGAATTTCTGGCCGCGCACTCGCAGCACTTCGCCATGATGGACGCCAACCACGATGGCCAGGTGACCCAGGCCGAACGCAAGGCCGCGCGTGAAAAAATGAGCGGCATGCGCCACGGCGGCAACAATCGCGACCACCAGATGGGCGACGGGCCGATGGGCGATATGCCGCCCCCGCCGCCGGCCAACTGAGCCAAGACCGGCAAACCTTGAATGGATCAGGCTGCCACCACCCGCTTGCTTCTGGTCGATGACGAAGCAGCCCTGCGCGAACCCCTGGCCGACTATCTTGTCCGCCAGGGGTTCAGCGTTGTCCAGGCTAACAGCGCGGCGCAGGCGCGCGCGGTGCTCAAAACCGAGCAAGTCGAACTGGTCCTGCTCGACATTATGATGCCGGGCGAGGACGGGCTGTCGCTGTGCCGCCACCTGACTGAAACTCACGCAATACCGACCATTTTTCTGACCGCGCGCGGCGAGGCCACTGACCGGATCGTCGGGCTTGAGATCGGCGCCGACGATTACGTGGTCAAACCGTTCGAACCGCGCGAGCTGGTCGCGCGGATCCGCTCGGTACTGCGCCGCAGCGCCAAAGGTGCCGCTCCGATCGCCGATGACGAACTGTTCGAATTCGAAGGTTGGCGGCTCGATCCGCTCAAGCGCCGCCTGACCGATCCCGAGGGCGCGATGGTCTCGATCTCCTCGGCCGAGTTCCGCTTGCTGCTGGCATTCCTCGAACACCCGCGCCTGGTGCTGGACCGCGACCGGCTGCTCGACTTGGTGCAGGGCCGCGAGGCGCATCTGTTCGACCGCGCGGTCGATAACCAGGTCAGCCGTCTGCGCCGCAAAATCGAAACCGATAATCGCAACCCGGTGCTGATCCAGACCGTCTGGGGCGGCGGCTACATGCTCGCTGCTGATGTGCTCCGGGTCCGCGCTTCCTGATGCCGCGCGCCTTGGCTCGGCTGCTGCCGCGCAGTCTGCGCGGCCAATTGCTGCTGGCAGTGGCAGTAGCGCTGCTGCTTGCCCAAGGTATCAGCGCAGTCTTGCTGTACCGCGCACAGACCGAGCGGCGCGAAGCCGCCTTGGTTCACGGTGCGGCGATGCGGCTGTTCGCGGCCAATCACGATGAGGCGATGCTGGGTCCGCACCCCGCCGGATCCTATGATGCCGCGCGGCAATTGCAGGTCGAGCACATGCCCGCCGCGCCGCTGCAACCGGGCGATTTGCGCAGCCCCAAGGCTGAAGCCGAACTGCGCGAAATACTAGCCGGACAGGGTGTTGCCGCGATGCAGGTGGTGGTGCTGCGCCGCCCGGCCACGGGCGACGTGCGCCTGGCCCGCCGCGCCGCGCGGCGCGCGCAAGTGCTGGGGCAACACGCCCCCCCGGTGCCGCGCGAAGTGATGATCGCGGGGGTTGAGTTGGCGCAGGGCGGCGGCTGGATTGTGGTGCGGTTGCCAATCCCGCCGACCGACCGGGGACTGCTGGTCACGCTGATGGGGCAGACGCTGCTCCTTTTCGCGCTGTTGTTCGGCGCGATCGCGCTGATCCTCGGCCAGATCACCAAGCCGCTGGCCGCGCTGACCTCCCGGCTCGAACGGTTCGCCGCCAAGCAGGATGCCGATGGCCCGCTCGCACCGCGCGGCCCCGATGATTTGCGCCGCCTGATCACCGCGCACAATGCAATGGAAGCGCGATTATCGGCGATGCTCGATGAAAAGGACGTGATGCTCGGCGCGATCGGGCATGATCTCAAGACCCCGCTGGCAGCGCTGCGGGTCCGGATCGAGAGCGTCGAGGACGATACCGAACGCGCCAAGATGGCCCGCACGATCGAAGATATAACCCGCTCGCTCGACGATATCCTTTCGCTTGCCCGGGTTGGCCGGCCGAGCGATCCGTTGGAGCCAGCCGAACTGGGCGCGCTGGTCGGGCAAGTCGCCGAAGAATTCGAGGACATGGGTGAGCCGGTAACCTTTGCCCCGGCGAGCGAGCGGATCGTGCTGCCGCTGCGCGCCACCTGGCTGCGCCGTGCGGTGCGCAACCTCACGGTCAATGCGCTGCGCTACGGCAAGGAAGCCCGCATTACTCTTGCGCGCGAAGGGGCCTGCGCCGTGATCCGGATCGAGGACGACGGCCCCGGGATCCCTGCCGATCAGATCGCCCGGATGCTCGAGCCGTTCACCCGCGGCGACCCGTCGCGCAACAGCGGCACCGGCGGCGCCGGGCTGGGGTTGACCCTCGCCCGCGCCATCGCCGACCAGCACGGCGGCATGCTCAAGCTGGTCAACCGTAGCGGCGCAGACGGCCAGGTTAATGGCCTGACCGCCGAGCTGAGGCTTCCCCTTAAGTGAATTCGGCGCTCAGGTAAATTTCGCCAACGCCGCCGAAAGCTCCGCGCTGCGCGCGTCCTTCAACACGCCGCAGCTGCGCACCCGTTCGATCGTCCGGGCGAGTTCCAGCGACCCGGTCTTGCCTGCCAGTCGCGGCCCGAGCAGCGCGGCGATTTCATCGGCGCGCGCCGCTGAGCAATATCCGCCCACGGTGCGCGGCAATCCGGCGGTGAAAAAGATTCCGCCGCCGCCGTTCGCCAGTTCGTCAAAGTGCACCTTGAGCCATTCAAAGCCCATGTCGCGGGTGCCTTTCTCGGAGATTACCGCGCGGACCAAGCCGAGCCGCTCGCTGCGCCGCAGCCGCGCATCGCTGAAACTGCTCAGCACCCAGTTGGCGATGTCGGGATTGCCCGAGCCGGCCACCGAATACAGCGCGGCCGGTCGTAGCAGCGGATCTTGCGACGCCAGGCCCCGCTCGGCGAGCTTCTTGGCGCCAGCAAGCCCATCCTCATCGAGAATGACGGAGAAGGCTGCGCCGAACCAGGCCGGATCAAGCGCTGCGCTATCGCCCGCAAGGTACGCCCGCCCGGCGCTGCCAAGCTGGCCGCGCAGCACGGGGTCACGCGCGGTCAGCGCCAGCTGTTCCACCGTCTGTTCGCGCTGTTGCGATTTTTCGGGGTCCTCACCGGCGTAAGCGGCGGTGCGCGGGGTAAAGCCCATCGCTTTGAGCTTGGGACGGTAGATCCGTTCGATCAGATGGCGGTACCCGGCCTCGCCTGCGGGCGAGAAGATCCCAGCGTTGGCGAGGATTTCAAGCGTATCCATCCCCGCCTTGCTGGCGTAACTATCTGGATTGAGCGTCAGTTGCTGCGCGCCGGCGATCAACTGGTCGGGGCTCGCGCGCCCGGCCCGGAAGCTGGCATAAAGAGAATCGGCCAATGCCTGCGCCTCTCCCCCCGGCAATTGTCCGGCGATCGCGATCAGTTGGTCCCAATCGCGCGCCGGCAGTTCAAACCGGTAATAACCAGTGCCGCCAACATTCGGGATAATCGGGCCAGAGCCGCGCAAGGTTACCGTGCCGGTGGTCGCCGCCAGCAACTGGCATTGCTTCACCCCCGCAGCTCGGCGCACACACAGCGGCACGCCCCAATGCTCAGCGGGAGCATTGGCCCCGAGCATCGCATAACGGCTCTGCGTCACCCGGAAACTGCCCTTGGGCCCGGGGGTGAATGTGACCAAGGGCACGCCTTGCTGGTCGGTGAAGCTCTGCATCGCGGGGACGATGCGCAGATCCCCCGAAACCTGCGCCATTGCCGCAAAGAAATCGGTGCTGGTGGCGTTACCATAAAGATGCGCCGCCATGTAGCTGCGCACCCCGGCGCGGAACTTGTCGTCACCCATATAACCCGCGATCATCGCCACGACGTGACCACCTTTGCCGTATGTGATTGAATCGAACGCCTCGTCGATCTGGGCATTGGTCGGGATTGGCTGATGGATTGCGCGCCCGGCAACCAGCGCATCGGTGCGCATCGCGGTGAACCCTTCGGCGAGCGCGCCCGCCTTGATGTTAAGCTCGGGCCGCCATTCATTGCCGATACGAAAGCCCATCCAATTGGCAAAGCTTTCGTTCAGCCAGATATCGTCCCACCAGGCAGGGGTGACAAGATCGCCGAACCACTGGTGCGACAACTCGTGCGAAACCACCATGCCGAAAGTGCGCTTGTGGCCGGTGCTGGCCGCATCATCGAGCACCAGGATCGGATCGGCGTACAGATCGGCCCCGGCGTTTTCCATCGCACCCGGCATGATCGGCGAGGTGATCTGGTCGAGCTTGGGATAGGGGAACGCTTGATTGAAATACCGCTCGAGATGCGTGACAATGCCCTTGGTGCCGTCCAGCGCGAAAGCGGTCTTCCCGGCATTTTCCTTGGTCGTGATGATCCGCACCGGCAGCGGCTTGGCGCGCTGCGGGGTGGCGGGAACCGCGCCTTCGATCGCCACAAACGGCCCGACCATCATCGCCACCAGATAGGTTGGCAGCGGCAATGTGGGCGCAAAGCGGTGCACCGCCAGACCATTCTCGGTGGTCACCGAGACCTCGGGCGCATTACTCACCGCCATCTGGCCCGGCTTGGTCCGCAGTGTCACCGTAAACGGCACCTTGAAGCCGGGTTCATCGAAACCGGGATAGGCCGCGCGGGCATCAATCGATTCAAACTGGGACCAGCTGTACCACTCATCGCCGACCTTGACGTGGAACAAGCCCGCCGGGCCGCTCCCGAACGGGGCTTGATAATCGAAGCTGAACGTCACCGGACCGGCAGGCAAGGCGCGATCAAACACCAGCCGCGCGACCCCGCTGGCTTCGATTTCGTGCCACTGTCCGGTAAAGGTCTGCCCGCCGGCCATGGCCACAGCCTTGCTCATTTTGAGCCCGCGGCCGTGGAGATCGACGTAGCTGCTCGGCGCCTTCAGCGTGGTGTCGATTTCGACGTGACCGGAAAAATCATCGCGCGCGGGATCGACCATCAGGTCGAGCCGGTAAGCCACCGGGCGCACTGCATCGGTCAGCTTGCCGAGCGGAATGGGCGCGATTGCGGCGGCAGGATCGAGCGCAGGGGCATCGCCCAGCAGCGGCGCAGACAGCGCGAATGACAAGCAAGTGGCGGCAAGCAGTAATGTGCGCATGAGTACTCCGGTGGCAACCTTATGTTTTATGGCCTCACAGCCCAAACCCGGCCGTAATGAGCCTAAGGTTCGACCAAGCGCAGACTGCACCCGACCAGTGACGGGTTACCGCAACAACCCGCCCAGCAATCCGCGCGCGAACCGGCCCAGCATGGCCCCACCAAGCGCGGTGCCGATTGCGCCGGCCGCCGCGCTTGCCGCCGAGGCGCCGATCTTCGCGGTCGAGCGCCGCCCGATCATACGCCGCGCCACCATGGTCCCAGCCGAGGCCGCCGCCGCGCCGAAGGCCGCCTTGCCCGCGCGCTCCCACATGCTGGGGGTCGCGCGCGGCTGCGCCCGCTGGACCGCCGGACCCTGAATATCGACCACCCCCGCCGCTGCCACTGCATCATGGGCCTTCTGCGCGAGCACCTCGGCGGCACTCTCGCGGTTGACCGGGGTATCGTATTTGTCGCCGAACGGGCTGGCCGACTGGATGATTGCGCGCTCCTGCTCGGTCACCGGACCAAGCCTTGAACGCGGCGGCGCAATCAGGGTGCGCTGGACCACCGTCGGCGCGCCATCATCGTCGAGCATCGAAACCAGCGCCTCGCCGACCTTGAGCTGGGTAATCACCGCCGCGACATCGAGCGCAGGATTGATCCGGAACGTATCGGCCATGGCGCGGATCGCACGCTGATCGCGCGGGGTGAATGCGCGCAAGGCGTGCTGCACGCGATTGCCGAGTTGCCCGGCGATCTTTTCGGGGATGTCGACCGGGTTCTGAGTGATGAAATAGACCCCTACCCCTTTGGAGCGGATCAGCCGCACCACTTGCTCGACTTTGTCGAACAGCGCCTGCGGGGCGTCGTCAAACAACAGATGCGCTTCATCAAAAAAGAACACTAACCGGGGTTTTTCGGGATCGCCCAGCTCGGGCAGCGCTTCGAACAGCTCGGACAGCAGCCACAGCAGGAAGGTTGCGTAAAGCTTGGGGCTGCGCAGCAGCTGGTCGGCGGCAAGAATGTTGATGATCCCCTTGCCGCTCGCATCGCAGCGCAAGAAGTCGTTGATCTCGAACGCGGGTTCGCCAAAGAACTTGTCCGCGCCCTGGCCTTCGAAGGCGAGCAATTGGCGCTGGATCGTCCCAACGCTGGCGCGCGAAATATTGCCGTACGTGGTGGTCAACTCGCTCGCCCGGTCCGCGCAAGCGATCAGGGCCTGCTGCAAATCGCCGAAATCGAGCAACAGTAGCTGGTTGTCATCGGCCCATTTGAACACGATCGAGAGCACGCCTTCCTGCGTTTCGTTGAGATCGAGCAAGCGCGACAGCAGCAGCGGGCCCATCTCCGATACGGTCGTGCGGATCGGGTGGCCCTTTTCCCCATACAAGTCCCAGAACACCGCCGGGTTATCGCGGTAAGCAAAGTCGGCGATGGCAAGATCGGCAACCCGCTGCGCAATCGCATCGGCGTGCGCGAAACAGTCGCTGCCGGGCATGCAGATGCCCGACAAGTCGCCCTTCACGTCAGCCAGGAACATCGGCACCCCGTCGGACGAAAACTGCTCGGCGATGGTCTGTAGAGTGACGGTCTTGCCGGTGCCGGTCGCGCCCGCGACCAAGCCGTGGCGATTGGCCATGCCCAGCCGCAAGGTTTGGCGCTCGCCGTTGTCGGCCAGTCCGACGTAGATATTTTCCACCCGCAAACCACTCCTGCACTCGTTGCCGCCTGGGTGCGAATAGAACGCACGTGGCCGCCAAGCGAGCAGCTTTTGCAACTCCTGCCAAGCGCGGCTAGAGGTGCCCGCGATGCACGCTCCCTTCATCCTGCTCGACGATGCCCGGCCAGACGGAGCCAGCCCGGCGCGGCTTTATGAAAGCCCGTGCGAGGTCGTAGTGGCGCGGACGGTGGATGAAGTGCTGCCCGCGCTTGAACGCATCGCTGCACTGCAAAGCGGCGGCCAGCATATGGCCGGATACCTCGCCTATGAAGCCGGGCTGGCGCTCGAGCCGAAGCTGGCCGGACTGGCACCCCCCCGCACCGGCGCGACCGGCCCGCTGGTGTGGTTCGGCGCGTTCGAGAACTACCGCGAATTGGCCGCTAACGAAGTTCCCGCGTGGCTGGCCGCGCAGGCCAGCGGAGCGGCAGCGGGACCGGCGCAAATCGGCCCGCTCGATCCGCAGCTCTCGGCGGGCGGCTATGCCCTGGCCTTTGCCGCGCTACAGGAACGGATCGCGGCCGGCGATATCTATCAGGCCAACCTGACTTTCGCATTGGCGGGATCTTATCGCGGCGATCCGCTCGCGCTGTATGCCGCCGCGCGGCCAGCGTCAGGCGCGGGCTATGGCGGGGTGGTATTCGATGGGTCGCACTGGCTGTTAAGTTTTTCGCCCGAATTGTTCTTTGCCAGCCGTGATGGCGCGGCGCTGGTCAAGCCGATGAAAGGCACGCGTCCGCGCGGGCGCGATGCGGCCGATGACGCAGCGCTCAAGGCCGAGCTCGAAAGGTCGGACAAGGACCGCGCCGAGAACCTGATGATCGTCGACCTGCTGCGCAACGACCTTAGCCGGGTGGCCGAGCCGGGCAGCGTCAAGGTCGAGAATGCCTTTGCGGTCGAGACTTATCCGACGGTCCACCAGATGGTCACCACCGTGCGCGCCAAGCTCACTGAAGCCACCACCGCAGTCGACATGCTGCGCGCGCTGTTCCCGTGCGGCTCGATCACCGGCGCTCCCAAAATCCGCGCGATGGAGCTGATCGATCAGACCGAACGCGATGCGCGCGGGCCCTATTGCGGCGCGATCGGGCGGATCGATGCGGCCACGGCTGATGGAACTTCCGACGCAGCGTTCAATGTCGCGATCCGGACGCTGCGGCTGACCCCGAGTGAAAACCAGCGCGGCCGCGCGGTGCTGGGCGTCGGCTCGGCCATCGTTGCCGATAGCGAGGTACTGACCGAATGGCGCGAATGCCTGGTCAAGGGCGGATTTGTGCGGCTCGCCGCAGGGGGCGGCGACCTGATCGAGACGATGCGCTTCACCCCAGAGGAAGGCGTTCCGCTGCTCGAACTGCATCTCGAACGGATTAAGGCCAGTGCCGAGGAGCTGGCGTTGGTGTTTGACCGCCACGCGGTGCGCAATGCGATCCAGGCGCTATGCTTCGAGGCTGACGCGCCCGCCAGGCTGCGACTGCTGGTCTCGCGCGGCGGGGCCTATTGCCTTGAACTTGGCGAACTGCCCGCTCCGCTGACAGAGCCGGTGATTTGCGCGGTGCTGCCGCTACCGGTCGATAGCGGCGACTGGCGGCTGCGCCACAAGAGCAGTGACCGGCATTTCTACGAAGCCGCGCTTGCCGCCGCGCGCGGTGCAGGGGCTGGCGAGGCGCTGCTGATCCGCGATGACGGGCTGCTGACAGAAGGCACTTTCACCAACCTGTTCGTCGAACGCGATGGTATGTTGCTGACGCCGCCTGCGTCGCTCGGCCTGCTGCCCGGCGTGCTGCGCCACTCGCTGATCGCGCAAGGCCGCGCGGCCGAAGCCGAACTGACACTGGCCGACCTTTCCGGCGGCTTCCTGATTGGCAACGCCCTGCGCGGACTGATCCCGGCGGTGCTGCTATGAAACTGAGTCAGGCGCTCAGCCGGATCGCGCCATCGCGCACCGCGGCGATGATGGACCGTGCCTTTGAATTGATGGCCGCAGGCAAGGACATTATTTCGCTGTCGGTCGGTGAGCCCGACTTCGCCACCCCGGCGCATGTGATCGCCGCGACAAAAGCCGCGCTTGATGCGGGCCAAACCAAATACACTGCCGTATCGGGCACGCAGCGCCTTCGCGAAGCCGCTGCGCTGCATTTCGAACGCGATCTGGGCGTGTCCGTACCGGCCAGCCAAACAATGGTCAGCGCTGGCGGCAAGCAGGCGATCTTCCACGCGCTGCTCGCCACGCTCGATCCGGGCGACGAAGTGCTGATCCCCGCGCCGTGGTGGGTGAGCTATCCCGAGATCGTTCGGTTTACCGGCGGTACTGTCGTGCCGCTGGAAACGACGCCCGCTGGTGGCTACCGGATCACGCCCGCGCAGCTTGAAGCCGCCATAACGCCCAAAACAGCCTGGCTGCTGCTCAACAGCCCCGGCAACCCGACCGGCTCGGTCTATTCGGCCGAGGAGCTGCGCGGATTGGGCCAAGTGCTTGTGCGGCACCCGCAGATCGTGGTCATGTCCGATGATATTTACGCGCCGCTGCGCTATTTACCCGGGCGGCACGCGACCATCGCGGCGGTCTGCCACGACCTCGCTCACCGGGTACTGACCGTATCGGGTCTGTCCAAAAGCCACGCGATGACCGGCTTCCGCATCGGCCTTGCTGCCGGGCCGGAGTGGCTGATCAAGGCGATGGGCAAGCTGCAATCGCATTCGTCGGGCAATCCTTGCTCGATCAGCCAGGCTGCTGCCGTGGCAGCGCTCGAAGGGCCGCAGGACTTCCTCGCCGACTGGTGCGGCATAATGCGCAGCCGCCGCGACCGGGTCGTAGCAGCGATCAATGCGGTACCGGGCCTCTCCACCCCCAGCCCCGATGGTGCCTTTTATTGCCTGGTCGATGCCAGTCCCTTGATGGCCCGCTTCGCCGACGACGAAGCCCTGTGCCTGCACCTGCTTGATCACGGCGTCGCGGTGGTTGCCGCTTCGGCCTTCGGGGGCCATGACGGCTTCCGCATCAGCTTCGCGGCGAGCGAAGCGCAACTTGATGAAGCAGTGCGCCGCATTGGCATCGCCTTAGACGATCGGGCCCTAGCATGAATACCCAATTGCCGATTCTGTTCGAAGACGGCGAGGCCTTGGTGATCGACAAGCCGGCCGGGCTGCCGATCGATCCGCCGCGCAATGGCGGGCTGAGCCTGGAGAACTACCTCGAAGCGCTCAAGCTGGGGTTTCAGCGGCTGCCGATCGCGGTCCACCGGCTCGATCACGATACCTCGGGCTGCCTGCTGCTGGCGCGCAATCCCAAGGCGCACAAGCGCTTTGCCGCCGCGTTCGAGGCGCGCGCGGTGGAGAAGCGTTATCTGGGCGTGGTCGCCGGATTGCTCGAGGCGGACGAAGGCACGATCGAACTGGCGCTGAGCAAGATCAGCAGCGCCGAGGCGGGCTGGCGGATGATTCCGGCCAGGAAAGGCAAGCCGTCGATTACTCACTGGCGCAAGCTGGATGTTCAGAACGGCAACACGCTGGTCGAATTCCGCCCCGAAACCGGGCGCACTCACCAGATCCGCATCCACGCGCTGGCCGGGTTGGGCCTGCCGTTGCTGGGCGATCCGATTTACGGCGATGGCAGCGGTGCGAAGCGGACGATGCTTCACGCCGCCGGCCTGACCGTGCAGCGCGGCGAGAAACCGCCGATTGTTGCAATTTCGCCGATGCCGCTCGATTTCCTCGCGCTGGGCTTTGCCGAACCGGAATTCGAAGTCCCGCCGGTAGAAGCGAGCGATGGCTGATCTGCCGCCAGAGGTCGCGGAACGCGCGCTGGCGAGCTTGCGCGAGAGCTTCATCACCGCCGCTGGCCCGGGCGGGCAGAACGTCAACAAGGTCGCCACCGCCGTGCAATTGCGGCTCAATGTCTATGCGCTGCGGCTCGATCCGTTGGTGTTTGCCCGGCTGCGCACTCTGGCCGGGAGCAAGCTAACCTTGGGCGGCGAAATCGTGTTCACCGCGCGGCGCTTTCGCACTCAGGACGCCAATCGAAGCGACGCGCGTGAGCGGTTGCTGGCGCTGCTCGCTGACGCTCACGACCTGCCGCAGAAGCGGGGCAAGACCCGGCTTAACCGGGTCGGCAAGGTCCAGCGGCTGGCGGGCAAAAAAATTCGCGGCGCGGTCAAGGCCGGACGCGGAAAGGTGCAGCTGGATTAGCTCGCGCTGGCGCTCATCACCTGGCGGCCGTCGCTGGCGAAGGCGCCAAGTTCCCAGCCGCCGTCCTTGGCTCGCATCGCGAGGTGCAGAGCCTCACCGCAGATCGCCGGGCTGATCCCGCGAAAGGCGAAGCTCTTGAGGGCATTGTCGCCCAGCTCGCGCCGAGCAAGATCGAGCAGTAGGGTGGCGGTGAGCGGGCCGTGGACGACGAGGCCGCGATAGCCTTCCTGCTGCGTTGCGTAGGGCAAGTCGTAGTGGATGCGGTGGCTGTTGAAGGTCAACGCGGAGAAGCGAAAGAGCAGGGGTTCGCTCGGGGTAATAGTCAACACCGCAGCCCAGCTCGACGGATCGAAAGTGCCCTCGCTCAGCTCGGGCGGGGCAAGCGGTGTTCCGGGCGGCGGGGTATCGCGATAGACTAGCGTCTGCACCTCGCGCACCGCAAGTACGCCATCGCCGCGCATTTCGTGCGCCACATCGACGAATACCAGGCTGCCCGAATCGCCGTTCTTTTCGGTCACGGCTTGCACCCGCGACAGCCGCTCGATGGCCTGCCCGGCGCGCAGCGGCGCGAAAAATTCTACCTTGCTTGAGGCCCACATCCGGCGCGGCTGGGGCAGCGGCGGCAGGAAGCTGACGGGGCTTTCGTCACGGCGCGGGTGGCCATCGGGGCCAAGCAAAGCGGTTGGCGCATCGGGCAGGCACAGGCACCAGTGGAAGCCTTGCGGGCCCGCACCATCATCCGCAGCGGCGCGGTCAAGTGTGGCCAGCCAGCGCGTCAGATGCCCCGGATCGACCCGGTCGGCCCGTGTCTCCGCGCGCCCAATCCAGCTCGACCAATCCGCCACTTATTGCGCCGCCGCCCATTCGCGCAGCATGTGCTTGGCGATCTGCAGCTGGAGGATCTGCGTGGTGCCCTCGTAAATCCGATAGATCCGCGCATCGCGGAAGAACCGTTCGGCATCGTATTCGGCAAGGTAGCCCGCGCCGCCATAGATCTGCACCACCCGGTCGGTCACCCGCCCGCACATCTCGCTGGCGAAAACCTTGAACGCAGCGGCCTTGCGCAGCACATTCTCGCCCGCATCGGCCCGCGCGGTGACGTCTTTCATCATCGCTTCGGCGGCGTAGATCTCGATCTCGCTGTCGGCCAACATCGCCTGGATCAGCTGGAAATTGGCGATTGGTTCGCCAAACGCCTTGCGCTCATTGGCATAGCGCAGCGCCGAATCGAGCGCGCGGCGGGCATAGCCGGTCGCCGCCGCGCCGACCGAGATGCGTCCGTTGTCGAGGCTCAGCATTGCATAGGCAAAACCCTTGCCCTCCTCGATCCCAAGCATCGCATCGGCGGGGAGCTGAACCGCGTCCAAGATCACATCGGCGATGTGGCTGCCCGACTGCCCCATCTTCTTGTCCGAGCTGCCGATGCTGACGCCGGGGGTGTCGGTCGGGACCAGAAACGCCGAAACGTGGGCGTTCTTTGGCAGGCTTTCTTTGGTGGTGCGGGCCATCACCAAGGCCAGTTTGGCGAAGGGTGAGTTGGTGATGTACCGCTTTGTGCCGGTAATCGTCCAGCCGTTGCCGGTTCGTGCCGCAAAGGTCTGCATCGCCGCCGAATCCGAGCCCGAACCCGGTTCGGTGAGCCCGAAGCAGGCAATCTCTCCGGCAGCGAGCCGCGGCAACCATTCGGCTTTCTGTGCCTCGGTCCCGCCGTTCTTGAGCGCCGAGCAGACCATCCCGATGTTGATCGAGATGATCGAGCGGTAAGCTGGCATCGCGTAGGACAGCACGTTGATGGTCCGGGCATACTGGCTGATATTCATCCCCGCGCCGCCGTATTCTTCGGGAATGGTCAGCCCGAACAGCCCCATGTCGCGCATTTCGGTCAGGATCGCGTCAGGGATGCGGTCGGTCTCGATCACTTCGCGCTCGGCCGGGATCAGCCGTTCGCGGACATAGCGCTCCAGCTGGTCGATGAACTGGTCGAAGATATCCTGGTCCATTCCGGTGTTCATGCGGGTCGCCTCAGATCGGATCGTAAGGGAAGACGTGCGCCGATACTTCGTCGGCGCGGGCGAGGTCGGGGGTGAAGGCGGGGATCAGTTCGGACGCGATCGTCTCGGGGGTCCAGCCCTCGCTTTTGGTCATCGAGCGGACCGGGCGCGGCTTGGAGAACAGCACGATCTCGTTCTTGCGCACCGCAAAAATCTGGTTGCTGACTGCTTTGGCCGCATCCGAGGCGAGATAGACCACCAAGGGCGCAATCTTGTCGGCGCTCATCGTCTTGAGCCGCTCGACGCGCTCCTTGACCTCCGGCGTTTCAGCAGGGATCGAGGCGGTCATTCGGCTCCACGCGAACGGCGCGATGCAATTGGAGCGCACCCCGGCGCGCGCCATGTCGAGCGCGATCGATTGCGACAGCCCGACAATGCCGAGCTTGGCCGCGCTGTAATTGGCCTGACCCACGTTGCCGATCAGGCCCGAGGTCGAGGTGAAGTGGATGAAGCTGCCCGATTGCTGCTCGCGGAAATAGGGGGTGGCGGCCTTGGAGACGTTGAAGCAGCCATTGAGATGCACGTCGATCACCGCGCGCCAGTCCTCATGGCTCATTTTGTGCCAGATCGTGTCGCGCAAGATCCCGGCATTATTGACCACCGCGTCGATCCGGCCAAAACGCTGGACCGCATCCTCGATGATGCTCGCCGCGCCAAGCGGATCGGTGACGCTGGCGAGGTTGGCGTGAGCCCGGCCGCCAGCCGCAACGATATCGTCCACGGTCTGCTGGGCAGGTCCGGCATCGCCGCCTTCACCGCCGCCGCCGACACCCGGGTCGTTGACCACCACCGCCGCGCCATGGCTGGCCGCAAGCAGCGCGATCTCGCGCCCGACCCCGCGCCCCGCGCCGGTGATTGCCACGACTTTGCCTTCCAGCATGCCCATCTGATCCGATTCCTTCTCGCCTAATCGTGCGCTTAAAACCCGCTTAAGCCGCTGTTACGCGAAATCAACCGGCGGGTGTGGCCGGGACTTTGGCGGGCGGCTGCGGCGCTTGAACCGGTACCCGCGGAGCCGGGATCGCCGCAGCGGGTAGCTGCTGGCTTTGCACCATCTCGGCCGCATCGTCGAGCGCGCGCGCCTCGCCAGCGCTGACCCCGCCCGCGCCTGCAGCATTGTCGGGGCGCGAGCAGGCGGCGCACAGCAAGACCGCCAAAAGCAGCGCGGTGTGGCGCATCAGGTCATGGCTTGGGCGTGGCGGAGGGCGAAGTGGCCGCCTCGGCACCCGCCGCAGCGGACGCATCGGCAACCGGGGTCGCATCGACATCCTGCACGGCTTCTTCGGCTGGCATTTCCACATTGTCAGCGGTGGCCTGTTCCTTGGCGCTGTCCGATTTGCCGCACCCGGCAATCATCAGCGCAGCAGCGGATACGGCGGTCATAATAGCGAAGTTCTTCATGCAACTACCTCTTGCAATGGACCGGCCGCGCAGGGTTACCGGGGAATAAGCCCAAGCCTAACCGCCAAGAGCGGCTCTGCCAACCGCCAATCGGACCCGGTGCAGCACAATCCACAACCCGGTTGATAAGATATAAAGATTTCTTTATATGATGGGGTAATGCGGATTGACCCCACCTTGCGCGCGCTCGCCGACCCGACCCGGCTGCGGATCATGCGGCTGCTGGCAGCGATGGAGCTGGCGGTGGGCGAGCTGGCGCAAGTGCTCGGGCAGAGCCAGCCGCGGGTTTCGCGCCATGTCCGCATCCTGTGCGATGCAGGCCTCGCCGAACGCCGCAAGGAGGGCAGCTGGGTGTTTCTGCGCAGCGCAATCGGCCCGGGCCGCGCCCCGCCGCTTGGTGCGGCGGCCGCGCACTTGTTGGCCGTGGCCGAGAGCGATGACGCGCAATTTGCCGCGCGGTGCAGTGAAGACCGCCGCCACCTCGCCGCGATCCGGGCCGCGCGCGAGGCCAGTGCAGCGGGCTATTTCGCCCGCCACGCCGCCGAATGGGACCATTTGCGCGGGCTGCACTGTCCCGATGCCCCGGTTGAGGCTGCACTGCTGGGCGCGGTTGGTTCGGCCAATTTGGGATCATTGCTCGACGTCGGGACCGGCACCGGGCGGATCGCAGAACTGCTTGCCCCGCGCGCCGCACAAGTGACCGCGCTCGACAACAGCCCCGAAATGCTGCGGCTCGCCCGCGCCCGGTTGCAACACCTCGGTTCAGACGGATTGGCGCTGGTTCAGGGCGATTTCAGCGCGCTGCCGTTTGCCGATGCCACTTTCGACACGGTCGTGTTTCACCAAGTGCTGCACTATGCACAGGTGCCCGAATTGGCGCTGGGCGAAGCGGCGCGGGTCACCCGGCCGGGCGGAACCATCGCGGTGGTCGATTTCGCCGCGCACGACCGCGAGGAATTGCGCAGTCAACACGCTCATGCGCGGCTCGGCTTTTCGGACGAGCAGATGCTCGCACTGCTGGGCGAGGCCGGGTTCGCCGCCGCGCCGCCGACCGCGCTGCCGGGGACGCCCTTGACGGTCAAAATCTGGACCGGACGACGCGGCGACGCGCTTTCCCCCTCATTTGCCAGCAAGGCCGCCGCCGCATGACCGACTTTACTTCCCTGCCCGGCGATATCGCCGTGTCGTTCGAATTCTTCCCGCCCAAGACCGAGAAGATGGAAGCCCAGCTGTGGGACGCGATTACCGACCTCGCCCCGCTCGCCCCGCGTTTCGTTTCGGTCACTTACGGCGCAGGTGGTTCGACCCGCGAACGCACACACGCAACAGTCGCGCGGCTGGTCAGCGAAACTGCGCTGGTCCCAGCCGCGCACCTCACTTGCGTGGGCGCGAGCAAAGCCGAGATCGCCGAGGTTGCGCAGCAATACTGGGATGCCGGCGTGCGGCATGTCGTCGCACTGCGCGGCGATGCTCCAGCCGAAACCGGCGGGCGATTCGTGCCCCACGCCGATGGCTATGCCAGCGCCGCCGCGCTGGTCGAAGGGCTCGCCCGCCAGCATCCGTTCGAACTGTCGGTTGCGGCCTATCCAGAGGTTCACCCAGACGCGCCCAGCGCCAAGGCTGATCTCGACAACCTCAAACGCAAGCTCGATGCCGGGGCGAATCAGGCGATCACCCAGTTCTTCTTCTCGCCCGAAGCGTATTTCCGCTTCCTCGACGCAGCGCTGGCAGCAGGGATTTCGGTGCCGATCATCCCGGGGATCATGCCAGTGACCAGCTTTGCCGCGATCCGCCGGATGAGCGGCAACACGGCGATCCCGTCCGCGATGGAGCGGATGTTCGAAGGGCTCGACGATCGCCCCGGCCCGCGCGCGCTGGTCGCCGCAGCAGCTGCAGTCGATCTCTGCCGTCAGCTTTACGCAGGCGGCGTGCGCGACTTCCATTTCTACACCCTCAACCGCGCCGAGCAGGCCTATGCGATCTGCCACCTGCTCGGTTTGCGCTCCAAGGATGACCCCGCATGACCCCGCGCGAACTGCTGCTGCAAGAAGCCGCCAAGGCGATCCTGATCAAGGATGGTCCCTACGGCACCGCGATCCAGGCCGCCGGTCTGGACGAGGCCGGCTATCGCGGCGAAACCGGGCTGGCGCTTGACCAGAAGGGTAACAACGATCTCGTCAACCTGACCCAGCCCGCGCTGATTGCCTCGATCTGCCAGGCCTATATCGACGCGGGTGCACGAATCCTGGCGACCAACAGCTTCAACGCCAACCGCATCAGCCAGGCCGATTACGGTGCGGAAGACTTGGTTCGTGACATCAACGTCGCCGCGGCGAAAGTCATCCGCGAAACGGTCGATGCGGCGAGCGCCAAGGACGGAATTGTCCGCTTCGTCGCGGGCGCGCTCGGGCCGACCAACAAGACTCTGTCGCTCTCACCCGACGTGAATGATCCTGGCTTCCGCGAGGTCGATTTCGACACTGTTGCGGGCGTGTACCGCGAGCAGGCCGCCGCGCTGATCGAAGGCGGGGCGGATTTCATCCTGATCGAAACAGTGTTCGACACGCTCAATGCCAAAGCGGCGATTTACGGGGTCAAGCAGCTCGAGGCCGAACTCGGCCGCGATGTGCCGCTGATGCTGTCGATGACGCTGACCGACCTATCAGGCCGCAATTTGTCGGGCCACACAGTCGAGGCGTTCTGGTGGGCGGTGCGGCATGCGCGTCCGGTCACCGTCGGGCTCAACTGCAGCTTCGGCGCGACTCAACTGCGCCCGCATGTGCGGCTCTTGAGCGGGATCGCCGATTGCCTGCTGATGGCCTATCCCAACGCCGGATTGCCCAACGATCTGGGCGAGTACGACGAACTCCCCGAAACCACCGCGTCGCTCGTGCGCGAATGGGCCGAGGCGGGGCAGGTCAACATTCTGGGCGGGTGCTGCGGCAATACCCCGGCGCACATCGCCGCGATGGCGCGCGCGGTTGAGGGGCTTGCCCCGCGTCAGATCCCGGCGCTCGAACCGGTCACGCGGCTCGCGGGCCTTGAACCCTTCATCATGGCGGCCTGAACAATGGCAACGCGCCCCTCGGGCTCCAGCTTCGTCAATATCGGCGAGCGCACCAATGTCACCGGCTCGGCGGCATTCAAGAAGCTCGTGCTCGCGGGCGACTATGCCAAGGCGGTCGAGGTTGCGCGGAATCAGGTCGATAACGGCGCGCAGATCATCGACGTCAACATGGACGAGGGGTTGCTCGACGCGGTCTTCGCCATGACCACCTTCCTCAAGCTGATCGCCGCCGAACCCGATATCGCGCGGGTGCCGGTGATGGTCGACAGCTCGAAATGGGAGGTGATTGAGGCGGGGCTCAAATGCGTGCCAGGCAAGCCGATCGTCAATTCGATTTCGATGAAGGAAGGCGAGGAAGCCTTCCTGGATCGCGCGCGCAAATGCATGGCTTACGGCGCGGCGGTGGTGGTGATGGCCTTCGACGAGGCGGGTCAGGCCGACACCAAGGCGCGCAAGGTCGAAATCTGTGCGCGGGCCTATGACCTGCTGACCGGGATCGGCTTCGCGCCCGAGGACATCATCTTCGATCCCAACGTCTTCGCGGTGGCCACTGGCATCGAGGAGCACAACAACTACGCGGTCGATTTCATCGAGGCGACCCGCGACATCAAGGCGCGCTGCCCGCACGTTCATATCTCGGGCGGGCTCTCCAACCTGTCGTTCTCGTTCCGCGGCAACGAGCCGGTGCGGCGCGCGATGCATTCGGTGTTCCTCTACCACGCGATTCCTGCGGGGATGGACATGGCGATCGTCAACGCCGGGCAGCTTGACGTTTACGACACGATCGATCCCGAACTGCGCGAACTGTGCGAAGACGTGGTGCTCAACCGCCGTCCCGACGCGACCGACCGGCTGGTGACACTTGCCGAGAAGTTCCGCGGCACGTCGCCTGAAGCCGAAAAGCAGGCCGAGGAATGGCGCGGCTGGGACGTGGCGCGGCGGATCGAACACGCGCTGGTCAAAGGCATCGACATGTTCGTGGTCGATGATACCGAGGAAGCCCGGCAGGAAATTTTCGCGCGGGGCGGCCGCCCGATCGAGGTCATCGAAGGCCCGTTGATGGACGGCATGAACACCGTTGGCGATCTGTTCGGCGCGGGCAAGATGTTCTTGCCGCAAGTGGTCAAATCGGCGCGGGTGATGAAAAAGGCGGTCGCCCACCTGATCCCGTTCATCGAGGCGGAAAAGCTGCCCGGCGCGAAGGCCAAAGGCCGCATCGTGATGGCTACGGTCAAGGGCGACGTCCACGATATCGGCAAGAACATCGTCGGCGTGGTGCTACAATGCAACGGTTACGAGGTGATCGATCTTGGCGTCATGGTGCCGTGGACCAAAATCCTGGAGACCGCGCGCGAGCAGGACGCCGATATGATCGGATTATCCGGCCTGATCACTCCCAGTCTCGACGAGATGGTCACCGTCGCCGAGGAAATGCAGCGCGCCGGGTTTACCCTGCCGCTGCTGATCGGCGGGGCGACCACCAGCAAGGTCCACACCGCGCTCAGGATCGATCCGGCTTATGAAGGCCCGGTGCTCCACGTGCTCGATGCGAGCCGCGCGGTCGGGGTGGCGAGCCAGCTGTTGTCGGATACACAGTGCGAGCCGCTGATCGCCGCCACGGCAGCCGAGTACCAGCACGTCCGCGATGTCCGCGCGGGCAAGGAGCAATCGATCCTGCTCAGCCTAAGCGATGCGCGCGCCAACAGTTTCAAGCCAGACCTGTCGGACAAGGTCATGCCGCCCGAACAGCCAGGGGTGCATGCCTTCCCCGACTGGGATCTGGCCGACCTGGCCGAAGTGATCGACTGGACCCCGTTCTTCCGCGCATGGGAACTGGCCGGCAACTACCCCGCGATCCTGACCGACGAAGTGGTTGGCGAAAGCGCCAGTGGGCTGTTTGCCGATGCCCAGGCAATGCTCAAGTCGATCATCGAAGAGAAGTGGCTCACCGCCAAAGGCGTCTGCGGGTTCTGGCCCTGCGCGCGCGAAGACGACGACGTACTGTTGCATTTGGAAGGGCCACAGCCGCCGCTGCGCCTGCCGTTTCTGCGCCAACAGATCCGCAAGAGCAAAGACCGCGCGAACTTCTGCCTGGCCGACTTCATCGATCCCGATGGCGACTGGATCGGCGGGTTTGCCGTGGCGATCCACGGCATCGAGCTGCACCTCGAGCGCTTTCGTGCGGGTCACGACGATTACAATGATATCTTGCTCAAGGCACTTGCCGACCGTTTCGCCGAAGCTTTTGCCGAGCGGTTGCACCAGCATGTCCGCACCACCTTGTGGGGCTACGCGCCGGGCGAGCAACTGACCAACGCCGCGCTGATTCATGAGGACTATCGCGGTATCCGCCCCGCCCCGGGCTATCCCGCCTGCCCCGACCACAGCCTCAAACCGATGCTGTTCGACTTGCTCGACGCGGGCACCAACGCCGGGATCGTGCTGACCGAGAGCCAAGCGATGCTGCCCACCTCAGCGGTATCTGGCTTCTACTTCGCGCATCCCGAAAGCCAATACTTCGGCGTCGCCCGGATCGGCCGCGACCAGCTCGAAGACTACGCGGCGCGGCGCGGCATGGCGCTGGCCGAAGCCGAACGCTGGCTGCGGCCAAATCTGGATTGAGCCGCAAGCACTGCGCAGAACATGCTGTTCGATCGGCCAACAGCCACCGGCGGAACCTTCGCCGCATTGTCCCGTTTAAGCGGAGGGATGCGCGCAACGGGAAAATTAATATGGCTGAAACAGGTTTCCGGCCGCACGCGACGATCCAGCGCGTGCCAGTACACGCCATGCTCGTTCACTTTCCCATTGTCTGCTTTGTCGGCGCGTTGCTGTGCGACGTTGCGTACCTGAACAGCGGCGGAGAGGTGCAGTGGGCCAATTTCGCGCAGTGGCTGCTGGCCTTTGGCGTAGGCATCGGCGGGGTCGCAGCGATTTTCGGGCTCATCGACCTGTTCCGCACCCCTGCCGCTGACCGGCCAAGCGCAGCCTATTGGCATTTGGGGTTCGCCGTCGTCACCGTCGTCCTCGCGCTGCTGAACAATTTTGTGCACGCGCGCGATGGCTGGACCGGGGTCGTTCCGGGCGGAATTACGCTGTCGGTGCTGACCGTGCTCGCGCTCATCGTCACCGGCCATCTTGGCGGCCGCCTGGCCTATGTCCATCAACGCCGGGGTGACTTGTGATGAACGCCCGGCTGCTCGTCGCCGTCAGCGCTGCCTTGCTCGCGGGAGCTTGCTCGAAACCTCAATTTGCCGCCGAGGACCAGTATGGTCCCGATCCCAAGCTGCCCGAACCGCAGGCGTATTTATTCCCGCCAATGGGAATCGCCACTCCCGTAGGGTTCAGGGCGGGCGAGACGCCGATCGTTCCAGCCGGGTTTACCATTACAGCGGTAGCGCGCGATCTTAATCAACCACGGAAAATTCTGCCCCTATCGGGCGGCGACGTATTGGTGGTGGAAAGCGGCGGCCCCGGATTTGAACCCGTGCGCAGGCCAAAATCGATCATCTTCAAGCTTGTTATCGGCAAGGCGCATTCTGCGGTAAAACCCGGCAACCGTGTCCTGTTGCTACGCGATACCAACGGCGACGGGGTGGCTGACCAGCGCATCGTTTTGATTGACAAGATGACCAGTCCGTTCGGGATCGCAGTGGTCGGTGACCGGCTTTATGTCGCGGCTACCGATGCATTGTGGGAGTTTCCCTTTACCCCCGGCAGCACGCGAGTCGGGCCGGGCCGGATCCTGACCGAATTGCCGGGCGGGCCGATCGATCACCACTGGACCAAGGATCTTGCCGCCAGCCCCGACGGGACCAAGCTCTACGTTGGGATTGGATCCAACAGCAACATCGTCGAGAACGGGTTGGAGGCAGAGAAGGATCGGGCCAGAATCTGGGAAGTCGACCGGGTGACCGGAGCGCACCGCCCGCTGGCAACCGGGCTGCGCAATCCCAACGGGCTGACCTTCCAGCCGGGCACCAACACGCTTTACACCGTGGTCAACGAACGGGACGAGATCGGCAACAATCTGGTCCCAGATTACCTCACCTCGGTAAAGCCCGGCGCGTTTTATGGTTGGCCCTACAGCTATTACGGGCAGCACGTCGATATCCGGGTCCATCCGCAAGACCCGGCGAAAGTCGCCAGTGCTGTCCGCCCGGACTATGCGCTGGGGCCGCATGTCGCCGCGCTGGGACTGGCATTTGTCAACGGCGGAGCCATGCCAGCACAGTTCCAAGGCGGCGCATTTGTTGGCGAACACGGCAGCTGGGACCGCTCTGTGCTCTATGGCTATCAGGTGGTGTTTGTGCCGTTCACCGGGGGCAGGCCTACGGGCAAGCCGGTGCCGTTCGTGACGGGGTTTATCGACCTGGCCAAGCGCGAAGCCAAGGGCCGCCCGGTTGGCATCGCGATGGACGCCAGCGGTGCGCTGCTGATCGCCGACGATGTTGGGAACGCGGTGTGGCGCGTTAGCCCTGTTTCCCGGACGATCGCACGCTGAGACTTTTTGCCAAGCGGCGCTCGCAAGGCTACGCTGCCAGCCAATGCGATATCTGATTGCGCTTCTGGCTGCGCTCGCCCCGGCAGCGATCCACGCCCTGCCGCCCGCAACGGTGGCGGTGGCATTTGATCGCACACACATCCGCCCGGTGCTGGCCGAGGGCGAGGCTGATCGTCGCACGCACCGCCAAGTAAGCGCCGACGATCCGGTGCGGATTGCCTCGATTTCCAAGCTGATTACTGCGCTGGGGGTGATGCGACTGGTGGATGCGGGCAAGCTTGATCTTGACCGCGACGTATCTGACTACTTGGGTTATCCGCTGCGCAACCCGGCCTTTCCCGACAAGGTCATCACGCTGCGCCTGCTACTCTCGCACCAGTCGAGCTTGCTCGACGGCGAAGATCGCTACATCATTCCGCTCGGCGAGACGTTGCAGCAGCGGCTGCGCGAACCTGACTTGTGGGACAGCGCACACGCACCGGGATCGGGTTGGTTCCACTATACCAACCTCAATTTCCCGGTGGTGGCGAGCGTACTGGAACGCGTCACCGGTGAACGCTTCGACCGGTTGATCTCGCGTCTGGTGCTGAAGCCTTTGAAGCTGGAGGCTTGCTTCAACTGGTCGGGTTGCAGCGCCACCAGCGCCGCGCGCGCGGTCGTGCTGTACCGCGCCAGCGGGGAAGTCGCGAAAGACGATTTGCAGGGAGCGCCGCCCGCCTGCCCGGTCGTAACCGCAGCCGATGGCGCCTGTGACCTGTCGCGCTATGTACCGGGCAGCAACGGCGCGCTGTTTTCTCCCCAAGGCGGACTGCGCATCTCGATGCGCGATCTGGCAAAAGTGGGCCAACTGCTGGCGCGCGGCGGCAAGGGTTTCCTCTCGCACAAGGCCTTCGCCGAAATGACCCGCCCGCAGTGGCGCTTCGATGGCTCTAACGGGCTTGGCGAAGACGGTACCGCCAGCGGGTTTTTCTGCAGCTACGGTCTGGCTGTGCACCAGATCGGTGCGCGAGGTTCCGGCTGCCATGACGATCTGTTCGGTGACGGGCGGCAGCGCATCGGTCATTCGGGCGACGCTTACGGGCTCAAGTCCGGGCTGTGGTTTGACTCCAAAACCGGAAAAAGGCTTGGCCTTCTTTACCAGTGCGGTCGCGGACGATGCACCCACCGGCCGCAGCGCTTTCATGGCCGCCGAAGAAGCGGTTGTGGAGAGATCGGCTATGGTTCCCTTTCGCTAAGCGCGTCATGCCGCTAGGCCCCGGCGCGTGACTGCGCCAGCCATCCTCCATCAGCTTCACGCGACCTTCGGGTTCAGCGCCTTTCGCGGGGTGCAGGATCAGGTAATAGACCGCGTGCTGGCCGGGCAATCGACACTGGCGGTGATGCCCACGGGCGCGGGCAAGTCTCTCACGTACCAGCTCCCCGCAGTGATGCTGCCCGGCACTTGCGTGGTGGTCTCGCCGCTGATCGCGCTAATGCACGACCAGTTGCGCAGCGCGGCGGCCAACGGCATTCGCGCCGCCAGCCTGACCAGCGCCGATATGGACCGTGAGGCGACAATCGAACGCTTTCGCGGCGGCGAGCTCGATCTGCTCTATGTCGCGCCCGAACGCGCCAGCCAGCCCCATTTCCGCGAGCTGTTGAGCCAGGCCCCGGTCACGCTGTTCGCGATCGACGAGGCGCACTGCGTGTCCGAATGGGGTCACGATTTCCGCCCCGATTACCGCCTGTTGCGACCGCTGCTCGATCACTTCGGTGACATTCCCCGGCTCGCGCTGACCGCCACCGCCGACGCACACACCCGCGCCGATATTCTTGCCCAGCTCGGTATCCCCGAGGACGGCCTGATCATCGCCGGGTTCGACCGGCCCAACATTCGATATGTGGTCAATCATCGCGACAACCCGGTGCGGCAGATCGTTGCGCTGATGACGCAGCAGCCTGGGCCGGGGATCGTCTATGCGCAGACCCGCAAGAAGGTCGAAGACCTTGCTGACAAGCTCGCTGCGGCGACCGGGCGCACCGTGCTGCCGTATCACGCCGGGCTCGATCCGCAGGTGCGCAGCGCCAACCAGGCTGCGTTTGTGGCCAGCGAAGACACCGTTATCGTCGCCACGGTGGCCTTCGGGATGGGGATCGACAAGCCCGACGTGCGCTTCGTCGCGCATGCCGGGGTGCCCAAGTCAATCGAGGCCTATTACCAGGAAACCGGGCGCGCCGGGCGCGACGGCGATGCCGCGCAGGCACTCATGCTGTGGGCGGCCGACGATTTTGCCCGCGCCCGCCAGCGCTTGTCTGAAGTTGAGGAACACCGCCGCGCCAACGAACGGGTCCGGCTCGATGCGCTCGCCTTGCTGGTTGAGACTGCCGGGTGCCGCCGCGCGCTGTTGCTGCGGCACTTCGGCGAAGACCCGCCCGACAAGTGCGGCAATTGCGACAATTGCCTTGAGGCGCCGGGCGTGGTCGATGCGACGCAGCTGGCGCAAAAGCTACTTTCGGCCGCATACCGCACCGGCCAGGCATTTGGCTTCGGGCACCTTGAAAAGGTGCTGACCGGGCAAGGCGACGAACGAATCAGCCAGCGCGGGCATGACCAGCTCAGCGTGTTCGGGATTGTGCCGAGCGAAGAGGCTCATCTGCTTCGCCCGCTCGCCCGGGCATTGCAGGCGCGCGGTGCGCTGGTGCCGACCGAGCATGGCGGCTTGGCCTTGGGCGGCGACGCGCGCGATATCCTTAAAGGCGAAATACCGGTCCTGATCGCGCTTGCCGCCAAGCCTGAACGCGGGCGCGGTTCGCGCGGACGCCGCGCCGCGCCCGGCGCAAGCAACCCGGTGGGCGATCCGCTATTCGATGCGCTGCGCGAACTGCGGCGTGAGATTGCAAGCGAAGCCGGGGTGCCGCCTTACGTGGTATTCCACGATTCAACATTGCGTGAAATGGCCACGCAACGCCCCGCCTCGCTCGCCGCGATGGGCGAAATCACCGGGGTCGGTGCGCGCAAGTTAGAGGCGCACGGTGATGCGTTTCTCAACATAATCAGACAGTTCTAGACCCATTGACAGTAACCCTGAATGTGATATTAATATGATATCATATTTAAGGGGAACGCACATGTCCGATTCGCATCACGTTATGACATCCAGCCGGGAACGCTCGGCGTGGAACACCAGCGGCTATCTTATCCTGCTCGCCTTCCTGGCGTTGCTCGCGTTGACCATTTGGCGAATCATCGCCTTTGCTGGCAGCAATCCGGATGACAGCGCGGTGTTCGGGTTTGTCGTCCCAACCGGGCTCAGCGCGGTTGCGCTCGTGGTACTCTCTTCGGGCTTCTACATGATCCAGCCGAACCAGGCCGCAGCGATCACGCTGTTTGGATCGTACCGCGGGTCTGACCGCAACACGGGGCTGCGCTGGGTCTGGCCGTGGATGGGCAAGACCAAGATTTCGGTGCGCGCCAACAATCTGATTTCGGACCGGATCAAGGTCAACGATCTGCGCGGCAACCCGATCGAGATGGCCGCGCAAGTGGTGTGGCGCGTGGTCGATACCGCGCAGGCGCTTTACGATGTTGATGATTACAAGGCCTTCGTGATGGTCCAGATCGAGGCCGCAGTGCGCACCATCGGCTCGCGCTATCCCTATGACGATTTCACTCACGCCGAGGTCACCCTGCGCGGCAACCATGACGAGGTCGGGATCGAACTGCGCAAGGAATTGATCGCGCGGCTGACGCAGGCCGGGATTTCGGTCGATGAATGCGGCTTTACCCATCTGGCCTATGCGCAGGAGATTGCCGGGGCGATGCTGCGCCGCCAACAGGCTGAAGCGGTGGTTGCAGCGCGCAAAACGCTGGTCGAAGGCGCGGTCGGGATGGTCGAGATGGCGCTCGGCATGCTCAGCGAGAAGAACGTCGTCCACCTGGATGATGAGCGCAAGGCGGCGATGGTCAGCAATCTCATGGTGGTACTGTGCGGTGAACGCGACACCCAACCGGTGGTCAACGCCGGGTCACTGTACCAGTAATTATGGCCGCCCCGGGCAAGAAGTCGTTTCCGCTCCGGCTCGATCCAGCGCTCTACACGGCGCTGGAGCGGGCGGCGGCGGGCGACTTCCGCTCGGTCAACACACAGATCGAAGTGTTGCTGCGCGAAGCAATGGCGCGGCGCGGGGTAAAAGTCGCCGCGAGTGAGCCGGCGCGACGAGGCCGCCCAAAGAAGGACGATGGCAATGCTTGATCGTAGCCTGAACGCGGCAGCTGCCCGCAACAAACGCTTGCTTGTAACGATGCTGGCGCTGGGCTTGGCTGCCGTGGCCACCCTGGGGTTCACGCCGCTCGAAACAATTCTGCCGCCACAAATCCATGTGCCGCGCGCCGTGCTGCTGATTCAACCGGCGATCATCACCATGCTGTGCGCGCTGCTCGGCTGGTGGACACTGCCGCGCATCGGGCTGGACGCGCCGGTTCTGCGGGCGCTGCTTGGCAAGGCCGAATGGTCTGCTCCGCTGCGGCGCGGACTGCCCGCCGCTGCGGCGGTGGCGGTTGTCGTCGCGCTGATTCTGGTTGTTTACGCGCTTGGCACCGCCGGCGTTGTGCTCAGCATGCCGCAGCTCGATATTCCGCTGATCACGCGGCTGGGTTATGGCGGAGTAGGCGAAGAGATCATTGCGCGCTGGGGCCTGCTAACGGCGTTCATGGCGCTGGCCTTGCGGTTTGGCCAAAGTCGCAAGGCCGCGTTCTGGGCGGCCAATTCGCTGGCCGCACTGCTGTTCGCGCTGGGGCATTTCGGGGTCCTGTTTGCGCTGCTGCCGCATCCGCCGCTATGGCTGCTGATCGCTGTGGTGTTGGGTAATTTCATCCCCGCAGTTGCGTTCGGCTGGCTGTACCAGCAATTCGGAATCGAAAGCGCGATGCTGGCTCATGGCGGTGCTCACGCATTGTTCTGGAGCGCTGCTGCCGCTGGATATGTCGCCGGGTGAGAGGAGCATACCATGAGTGACCCAAAATCTGACGGTGCGTGGTTTCTGCCTAAGCGCTTTGGTTATGGCGCGGGTTTGCCGATTACCAAGCAGGGCTGGATCATGGTTGTAGTCCACGTCGCCGTGCTAGTCAGCGGCGCGCTGCTGCTGCGAAGCCAACCCGCTGCGACAATTGCCTGGGCATTAATCGCCGGGCTGCTGCCGCTCCCGCTTTACGCCGCCAAAACGCGCGGCGGGTGGAAGTGGCGTTGGCCAAAGCGGAACTGAAACGATTGGACCTAGCGCTGTCCCCGCGCGGGACGGCGCCGATGCGGGCAAAGTCTTCTTAATCGCACAGTGCTAGGCTGCGCGGTATGACACACCTGGCCAAACTTCCGCTCGCCGCGCTCGCACTGACTGCGCTGGCGCTGCCTTCCGCCTCCAGCTTCGCGCAAAGTGGCGCGGCTTATACCGTGGTCGAAAGCGGGCGGCAATTTAGCCGTTTACAGGACGCGGTCAGCGCGATCGGCGGGGGCAGCGGCACGATCCGCATTGCGAGCGGGGCGCATCAGGACTGCGCGGTGCAGACCATGGGCCGGATTGCCTACATTGCTGCCGTGCCGGGGCAAGCGGTGTTCGACGGAGTGACCTGCGAGGGCAAGGCTGCGCTGGTCCTGCGCGGCACCGCGGCCAGCGTCGAAGGGCTGACCTTCACCAATATGCGCGTGCCCGATTTCAACGGTGCGGGCATCCGGCTCGAGCATGGCAACCTCGCGGTCAACCAGTCGTGGTTCCGTGATAGCCAGCAAGGCATCCTGACTGGACCCGATCCCGACGGCAGCATCACGGTCGACAAATCGACCTTCACCCGGCTTGGCACCTGCGAAGGATCGGGCGGCTGCGCGCATTCGGTCTATGTCGGTGATTACGGCGCGGCCACGGTCACCCGCAGCCGCTTCGAAGCCGGGCGCGGCGGGCATTACCTCAAAAGCCGCGCGGCCAAAGTGGCGGTGATCGGCTGCAGCTTCGACGATTCGGCCGGGCGCCAGACCAATTACATGATCGACTTGCCCGGCGGGGCGACCGGGCGGATTGCCGGCAACTGGTTCGTCCAGGGGCCGAGCAAGGAAAACCACTCGGCCTTCATCGCGCTCGCGGCCGAGGGCAAGGCGAACACATCGGCCGGGCTGGTAATCGAAGGCAACGACGCGCGCTTTGCGCCGAATGTCCTTTGGCCCAGCGTGTTCGTGGCTGACTGGTCGGGCGATCCGATCCAGATCGGCGCGAACAAGCTCGATCCGCGGTTGACTGTGAAAGAGCGGCGTTAATTCCTCCCACTTGGGGGAGGGGGACCATGCAAAGCTTGGTGGAGGGGCACGTGCCCCATTCAAGACTTCGCAATGAAGGCCTGTGCCCCTCCACCACCTGCGGTGGTCCCCCTCCCCGTTTCGGGGAGGAATTAGAGCAAATGCCCCGACCGGTCGCGCTTGGTATCGAGGTAGCGCGCGTTGTGGGGGTTTGCGGGGAGCTGGTGGGGGACACGTTCGGCAACGGATATTCCGGCACCTTCCAGCGCCGCGACCTTGGCGGGATTGTTGGTCATCAGCCGGATTGGCCCGACGCCGAGCAGTTGCAACATCCGCGCCGCCACAGCGAAGTCGCGCGCTTCGTTGGGCAGGCCTAACCGCGTGTTGGCATCGACCGTATCGAAGCCCTGATCCTGCAGCTGATAAGCGCGCAGCTTGTTGATCAGGCCGATCCCGCGCCCTTCCTGCCGCAGGTACAGCAGCACGCCCCAGCCGCCGATCGCAGCTTCCTCGGCCATCGCCGCCAGCGCCGCGTCAAGCTGCGGGCCGCAATCGCACTTCAGGCTGGAGAAGACATCGCCGGTCAGGCATTCCGAATGGAGCCGGACCAGCGGCAACCGGTCAGATTGCTGCGCCCCGATCACCAGCGCGGCGTGCTCGCGCAAATCATCGGCCGAACGGAACGCGATTATTTCCGCTGTCTCCGCCGCCGCCACGGGCAGCCGCGCCCGCGCTGCGATGGTCAGCTGCGCTGGGTCCTTGAACGCTTCAAGATCCGCCGCAGCGACGGTCTGCAGCTCGCCCGCCGGGACCGGATCGACCAGAAACGCCGGGAGGATCCCCGCCAGCCGCGCCAGTTCCAGCGCGGCGGCAGCGCTGGCCGGCTCGGCCAGCGGCTCAGCCAGGAACGGGCCCTTCATGGGATAGGTCAGGTCAAGCGCCGGATCGGCCAGTGCGCGCGCTGCGGCGAGATCGAAGGGTTCCGCCCCGCGTAGCAGAACCGGTGCTTCGGGTGCGGCTGCATCGCGCTGGTTGGCGAGCTTGAGCGTGGCGGCACGCGCTGACGAGATCAGCATCCTTGGCGCGGTCACGCCGACCCCCAACCCGGTCTCTGCCGGCAGCAGGTTCATGCCACCGATCGCAATCCCCCAGCCATGGCGCAGCGCGTCGATTGCCAGCGCCACTCGCCGCGCGGCTGAGCTCACAGCTCAAACTCGGTGATCAGCGGCACGTGGTCCGAGCATTGCTCCCACTGCCGCGTTTCTTCGACCACCCGGTGGCTGACCGATTGCGCGGCAAGCTCGGGCGAGGCCCACATATGGTCGAGCCGCCGCCCGCGATCCTTGCCCTGCCAGTACGTGCGGTACGACCACCACGACCAGTTGCGTTCCGGCGCCGGGATATGCTTGCGCCCCAGATCGACCCAGCCGTGCGCATCGGCCAAGCGCCGCAAGGTTTCGACCTCGTGCGGGGTATGGCTGACAACTTTAAGCAGCGCCTTGTGATCGTAAACATCGCACTCGAGCGGGGCGACATTGAAATCGCCAAGCAGCAGCGTTGGACGGTCAAGCACGTCGGACCAACGGGTCATCCGCTCGAGGAAGTCCAGCTTCTGGCCGAACTTGGCGTTGACCGCGCGGTCCGCCACATCGCCGCCCGCCGGTATATAGACGTTCTCGATTACTAACCCCTGCCCCTGCCCCAGCAGTTCTACTCCAACGTGCCGCGCTTCTCCGTTATCTTGCCAGTCATGCCGGGAAAACTCGCGCAGCGGAATCCGGCTGACCGTCGCCACGCCGTGATAACCCTTCTGCCCGTGTACCGCACGGTGGGTGTAGCCCAAGTCCTCGAAGGCCTGATGCGGGAACAGCTCCTCGACTGTCTTGATCTCTTGCAGGCACAGCACATCGGGCTGCTGCTCGCGCAGAAACCGCCCCACTTGCTCCATCCGCAAGCGCACCGAATTGATGTTCCATGTAGCAATCGAAATCATGGCATGGGCTTTAGGTGGCGGTGCGCGGCGCGGCAAGGGCGCGGCTGTCTTGGGATCGGATTGCTTCAAGCCGGAGCGAGAATGGTGCCGGACGAGAACCGGAGCGCACCCTTCGACGGGCTCAGGGCGAGCGGAGAGCCATCTGGGCCGTGAGCACCGGAAGCGCAGGCCGGTGCCGTTCGCAGCCCGGCTTCAAGCAATACGGCCCAAGACAGAAAAAACCCTCGGTCCGGGGGCATTGGACCGAGGGTTCCTTTGTGCGTTCGTCACGCTCGACATCGCGGCCAGTTTAGAGGCCAGGGCAACAGGGGGGAAACCCGACTCAGAGCCGCTCTGTCGATGACCGTTTTAGGGGCTTTTGCCTTGCGGGGCCATGAACAATCGCGTCAGGCTTGTCGCAAATTGTCGCATCTGGCGCACGGCCTACGACCAGTTGCCTTTTGCTATCGATGAACCGGGTCAGCGCTTGCCGGCGCCGCGCGGGTCGTTGAAGCGGAAGGTGCTGTCGGGCACGGCCATCCCGTATTGCTGATTCGTCAGCGTCACGATGGTCCGGGTGTTTTGCGCATCAAGCGTGGCCCAGCTCGACAATTCAAGCCCGCCCGGAGCCCCCGCCTTGCGGATGAAGACCATCGTGATGACGCCGTATTCGGGATGTTTGCGGTCGCGCACTTCGACGCTGACGACATTCGAATTGCTCGACGCCACCAGCTTGCCATATTGCATTACGTCACGTTTGGGATCGAGCAGCGCGCCCAGCGGGCTGTTCTTAATCGGCCAGCGCTGCACCTGGCGCACCTGGTAATCGATAAAGGTCAGCGCGGCACCGTCCGAGACGATCAGCATCGGCACGCCCTTTTCGTACTGGAAGCGGATCCGGCCCGGACGCTTCAAGGTGAGCACGCCCTTGACCCGATTGCCGCGCGGATCGGCCTGGACGAAATCCGCGCGCATCGTGGAAATGGCGCGCAAGGCGGTGATCGCGCTGGTCAGGTCGGATTGCTGGCTTTGCGCCGAGGCCACACTGGGGGCAACTAGCGCGGCAGGAACTGTCAGGGCCAGCGCAGCTGTTGCAGCAACGCCAAAAAGCGAACGGGGGGAATACTTCAGGTTCATGCCCGCGCTGCTAGCCGCGATGGCTTGAACTCGCAATGAACCTTGGCAGCGGCATTGCTTAATACAACAACGGCCCGCGTCCCTTGCAGGAGCGGGCCGGTTGAAGCTTTGCTGCAGGCAGGCCCGCAGCGGCGCTTACTTGATCTTGGCTTCCTTGAACTCGACGTGCTTGCGCACCACCGGGTCATATTTGCGGAAGGTCATCTTCTCGGTCGTGTTGCGCGGGTTCTTCTTAGTGACGTAGAAGAAACCGGTTTCAGCGGTTGAGACCAGCCGGATTTTGACGGTTGCGGGCTTCGCCATGACGTATTCCTGTTCGGTTCGATTCGGCTTGGAAGCCGCAAAAATAGGCAAGGCGGCATGCGCTGCCGCCCCTCAAGGACCGGCCCATTGCGGCAGAAGTCGGCCAAAGTCAAGCGCCGGGCGGGTGCTTGGCTTGATCTTCTTTGTCATCCTTGGCTTGCTTGGATGGGTGGTACAGTGGGATCGGTTCGAGCGCTGTATAGTGCTCGACCGAAGGCTCATGCCCCAGTGGCGGAAATTCGAACAGTTCTTCCGCCACGGTCATCTCGGGCAACCGGTCGAGCAGGTCGCGGATCAGAGTCAGCCGGCCGCGCCGCTGGTCGTTGAAGTCAACCAGGGTCCATGGCGCTGACTTGGTGTGAGTGGCCGCCAGCATAGCCGCGCGCGCGGCAGTATACTCGTCATACTTCTGCCGCGCGGCGGTATCGATCGGCGAGAGCTTCCAGCGTTTGAGCGGATCATCAACGCGTTCCTGAAAGCGTTCCTCCTGCTGCTCCTGATCCGAACAGAGCCAGTATTTGAACAAGAGGATGCCATCGTCGGTCAGCAGCTTCTCAAACGCGGGAGTTGCCTTGAGGAAGGCAGCCACTTGTTTGGACGTGGCAAAACCCATGACCTGTTCGACCCCGGCGCGGTTGTACCAGCTGCGATCAAACAGCACGATTTCGCCTGCGCTGGGCAAATGTGCGATGTAGCGCTGAAAGTACCACTGGGTCTGTTCGGCGTCGCCCGGTTTGGGCAATGCCACGACATGGCATTGGCGCGGGTTAAGCGGCCCGGCGATCGCCTGGATTGATCCGCCCTTGCCGGCAGTGTCGCGCCCTTCGAACAGCACCACGATTCGCGCTCCGGTCTTGGCCGCCCAGCGCGCCATTGCGACCAGTTCTTCCTCAAGCGGCTTATAGTGCTCGGTGAATTTCTTTTTCTTGAGGCGTTTCATGATTTGGCGATCCTTCGTTCCTACACTGGTCCACCATGCCGGGCAGCGCAAGCAGCGCCATTGCCGCGCTTGTCCCGCAATGATATGGTTGCAGTTGAAACGATGTCGGACACTACTCTCCTCTCTGCGCACGATTATTCGCGCCTGCCCGACATTGGCCACGGCGTGTTTGCCGCGCCGTTGCAGCGCCCGGCGCACATTGGCGAAGACTGGCTCGAGCCAGCGCAGCGCGACTACACGGCTGACGAACACGCGGTGTGGGACGAACTCTACACGCGCCAGATGGAGATCCTGCCGGGCCGCGCCGCCAGCGCCTTCATGGCCGGGCTGACGCGGCTCGATCTGGGCCAGGGGGGCGTGCCGCGGTTCGACCGGCTGAGCACGGAACTGGGCGCGCTGACCGGCTGGAGCATTGTCCCGGTGCCGATGCTGATCCCCGATCACGTGTTCTTCTGGCATCTGGCCAACCGGCGCTTTCCAGCGGGCAATTTCATCCGCAGCCGCGCGGAATTCGACTATATCCGCGAGCCCGACGTGTTTCACGACGTGTTCGGCCACGTGCCGATGCTGGCTGACCCGGTCTATGCCGATTACATGCAGGAATACGGCCGCGCCGGGTGGAAGGCGATGCGTCACAACCGGCTCAAGTCGCTAGGCGCGCTGTACTGGTACACGGTCGAATTCGGGCTGATCCAGGAAGCGGACGGCCTGCGCGTTTACGGCGCCGGAATTCTATCAGGCCCGGCCGAAGCAGTTTACAGCCTTGAGGCGGCGAGCCCTAACCGGATCATGCTCAATGTCGACCGGGTGATGCGCACCGATTACGTGATCGACGATCTGCAACCGACCTATTTCGTAATCGAGAGCTTCGAGCAGCTTTTTCACGATACGGTGGATCGCGATTTCGACCGGCTTTACCGCTCGCTTAGCCCTGGATTTACCTACGCCAATTCAGCGGTGATCGACATTGATGATGTGCTTCATCGCGGCACCCAGGAATATGCCATGCGCGGCGGACGCGGCAGCGGGGCGGCGGCTGTTTGATGTAGGTGTGCTTTTCGGTTCCGCGAAAAACTTTGCAACACCAGCCCAATCCCCCGGATGGGTCTTCCGCACCGGCGTTAGCCGGATAAAAACCCTAAACGCAAAAGGCCGGCGATCCCTAAGAACCACCGGCCTCTCGCCGTTCAAAGAACTGCGCGGATTATTGGGGAGCCTTGTCCTGCTTGTCCACGTTGTTTTCCATCTTGTCAGCCTTGGCATCGGCGTTGTCGCGCGTCATATCGGCCTTGTTCTTCATGGCATCGACCTTGGCGGCCGGTGCGCCCATCGCATCGGCAGAAGCAGCCTGAGCATCCATCCCGGCGGCGGTGGCGTCGCCCGATTCGCGCACCGCGTTTGCGGTTGCCTCGGCGGCGTTTTCCTTCTTGCTGTCGCAAGCGGCCAGACCCAGGGCGAGGGTCGAGGCGAGAAGGGCAGTTTTGAAAATGGACTTCATGTGAAATTCCCCGTCAGTTGAAGGCGCACTGGAATCGGTTCGAATCCAGGCAGCAACACAGTCCGCCCCTGAGTGGTTCGGCTGACGATACAATGCTTCGCAATCCGATTGGTTCCAGCGGTTTGACCCGCGCTGGATCAGTGCGCCAGGAACCATAGCGCGGCGCTGCCGGCGATAATCCGGTAGATTGCAAACGGGGTAAACCCGGAGCGGCTGACATAGGCGACGAAGGCCTTGATCACTGCCAGCGCCACGACAAACGACACGATGAAGCCCACGGCAATGTGGCTCCACCCGACCGGGCCAGTGCCAGCCGCCAGCTCGGCGCGATTCTGCCATAGCTCGAGCGTCGAAGCGCCGAGCATCGTCGGGATCGCGAGAAAGAAGCTGAACTCGGCCGCAGTGCGCCGTTCGATGCCCATGGCGAGCGCGCCCATGATCGTCGCGCCTGAACGGCTGACTCCGGGGATCATCGCCAGGCATTGCAGCAGCCCGACCCCGAAGGCCTGGCGCAGTGGCAACTGCCCCAGCCCCTGGTACTCGCCTTGTTTCGACCAGCGCTCCACCGCGATAATTGTGATGCCCCCGCCGATCAAGGCCCAGGCAACAATCGTCGGACTGCCGAGCATCGCGTCGATCTGGTGCTTGAGCAGCAGGCCCAGCACCGCTGCGGGGATGAACGCGACCAGCAAGTTGAGCACGAACCAGAACGCCAGCGGCTCACGCTTGAGCAAGCCCATGCCGACCGCCCAGAAGGTGCGCCAGTACTGCACCACCACCGCAAGAATCGCGCCCAATTGAATCACCACGTTGAACACCGCCCAGGTCTTCGCATCATAACCGAACAGCTCGGTCGCCAGGATCAGGTGCCCGGTCGAAGAGACCGGAATGAATTCGGTCAGCCCCTCGACAATGCCGAGCAGGACCGCGGTGAGCATCAGGTCCATTATTTCGCTCCTGCAGCGGCGAACGCCTGGTCATCAAATTGCAGCGCTGCAAGGCGCGCATAAAGTCCGCCGGCTTTGCTGAGCTGATCGTGGGTGCCGCTTTCGACCATTTTGCCGGACTCGAGCACCACGATCCGGTCGGCCGCGCGCACGGTGGCAAGGCGGTGCGCGATGACCAAAGTCGTGCGCCCTTGCATCAGCTTGTCGAGCGCGTCCTGCACCAGCCGCTCGCTCTCGGCATCGAGCGCGCTGGTCGCTTCATCAAGCAGCAGGATCGGGGCTTCGCGCAGTACGGCGCGGGCGATGGCAACGCGCTGGCGCTGCCCGCCCGACAGCCGCGCGCCGCCTTCGCCCAGATACGTATCGAGCCCATCGGGCAACGCGCGCAGGAACGTCTCGGCATTGGCGGCGCGTGCAGCGTCCCAGATCGCCTCGTCGCTCGCCGCCCAATTGCCATAGCGCAAATTGTCGCGCGCTGAGGCAGCGAAGAGCTGGCCTTCTTGCGGGACCAAGGCCATGCGGCGTCGAATTTCGGCGGGATCGACCGAAGTCAAAGGCACGCCGTCCAGTTTGATCGTCCCGGCCTGGGGATCGTAAAACCGCTCAGCCAGCTGGAACAGGGTCGATTTGCCCGCCCCCGAAGGCCCGACGATGGCAACCGTTTCGCCTGGTTCGACCGTCAGCGAAAAGTCAGCCAGCGCAGCAACTTCGAGCCGGGTCGGATAGCGGAACGTAACCCCCTCGAATGCCAGCTTGCCGCGCGCCGGACTGGGCAGCGCCAAGGGCCGTGCCGGGGCGGCGATCGAAGGCTTTTCATTGAGCAGTTCGTTAAGCCGCCCGGCAGCGCCCGCACCGCGCAGCAGATCGCCGTAAACTTCGGTCAGCGCACCGAACGAGCCAGCGACAATTCCGCTGGTAATCACCATTTCGAAAATGGTCCCGCCCGAAATCGAGCCTTGCGCCACTTGCAGCGCGCCTTCCCAGACCAGCATCACGATCGAACCGAAGATTGCAACGATCGCGGTCGCGGTCATGACCGCGCGCAGGAAAATGCGCCGCCGCGCGGTGGCGAACGTCGCCTCGACCGCGCTGCCGAACCGTTCAAGTTCGCGGCTTTCCTGGTTGAACGCCTGAACCACGCGCATCCCGCCAAGCACTTCGGCGACCAGGGTACCGATGTCGGCCACCCTGTCCTGGCTGGTGCGCGAGACATTGCGCAGCCGCCGCCCGAAGAAGGTCAGCGGCAGCACTACCAGTGAAATCCCGAGCAAGAGCCCGCCGGTGAGTTTGGGCGCCAGCATGAACAGCCGGATGATCCCGCCGGTGCCCATGATGAAATTGCGCAGCGCCACGGACACCGTCGTGCCGACCACCTGTTCGATCAGCGTGGTGTCCGAGGTCATCCGCGAGCTGATCTCGCTCGGGCTGTTTTCCTCAAAGAATGCGGGCGAAAGCCGCATCAGATTGGCTTGTACTTTCAAACGGATATCGGCGACGACGCGCTCGCCCAGCCATGAAACATAGTAGAACCGCACCGCTGTACCCAGCCCGAGTACCGCCACGATCAGCAGCAGGTAGCGGAACCAGCGGGCGATCTCGGCCGTGTCGCCGCCTTTGGCAAAACCCTTGTCGATAATCAGGTGGAACCCCGCCGGGATCGCCAATGTTGCCGCAGCTGTGATCGACAGCGCGACCAGTGCGAACACCATCTGGCGCGGATATTTGGTGGTTTCGCGCGCGATCATGCGCAGCGGGCCGAGGTTCCGCGCGGGCTTGGCGGGAGGGGCAATGGGCACGGTTTCGACCGGGACTGAACTCATGGCGCAGCCCCTAGCATACCTGCGGCGCTGCGTAAGCGGGTAAGTGGCAAATGCGCACCCGTGTTGGCCCCGCGTGTTGCAGTGCGTCATTTTGTGCATTGCACAATCGGCCCCGACGGGCCACCTTGAAGTCAAGTCGGCGCATCGCGACCGGCGCAGGAGTAATAGGGTCGTGCTATACACCGTTCACGAAATGCAGCGCTCGTGGCTCAACATGGCCAGTACCTGGGCCTCGGTCGGGGCAGAGTGGCTTAACAATCCCGCGCTGCCATTCGGTTATGCCGGGCTCGGGCCGGTCACGGCCTCGGCGCTCGAAGTGTTTGCACACGCCAGCGCGCCTTATGGCAAGCCCGCGTTCGACATCGAGAGCGTGAGCGTGAACGGGCAGGATTATCCGGTTACCGAAGCGATCGTGCTGCACCGCCCGTTCGGCAACCTGCTGCGTTTCACCCACGACGGCTTGCCCAAGGACGCCCCGCGCCTGCTGATCGTCGCGCCGATGAGCGGGCACTTCGCCACCCTGCTGCGCGGCACCGTCGCGCGGATGATCGAGAACTGCGAAGTTTACGTCACCGATTGGGCCGACGCCAAGATGGTGCCATTGAGCGCGGGCGAGTTCGATCTCGACGATTACATCGACTATCTGACGGCATATCTCGAACACATCGGCCCCGGCACCCATATGCTCGCGGTGTGCCAGCCGTCGGTCCCGGCGCTCGCGGTGACTGCGATCATGGCCGCCGACAAGCACCCGTGCCGCCCCGCCACGCTGACCATGATGGGCGGCCCGATCGATACCCGCGAAGCCCCGACCAGCGTCAACGATCTGGCCATGCAGCGTCCGATCGAATGGTTCCGCCACACCGTCATCGCCACCGTGCCGCTGCAATATCCGGGTGCCGGACGGCGGGTCTATCCCGGCTTCCTGCAGCTTGCCGGGTTCATGAGCATGAACCTGGGCAATCACATGCAGAGCCACTATCACATGTTCAAGCACCTGGTGGACGGCGACGGTGAAAGCGCAGACGCGGGCAAGGCGTTTTACGACGAATACCGCGCAGTGTGCGATTTGAACGCCGCCTATTACCTGCAGACGGTCGAGACGGTGTTTCAGACTCATGCACTGCCCAATGGGACCTTCGAGCATCGCGGCAAACTGGTCGATCTGACCAAGATCCGCGACACCGCCATCCTGGCGGTCGAGGGCGAGCGCGACGATATTTCGGGGATTGGTCAGACCAAGGCTGCGCTCAAACTGACCACCGGACTTGCCGAGACGCGCAAGCAGTATTTCCTCGCGCCTGAAGTTGGCCATTACGGGATCTTCAACGGCAGCCGCTGGCGCGATCAGATCGCGCCCATGGTCGAAGCGTGGATCGGCAAGTTCGACCGGGCGCAGCTCAAGGTTGTGGCCTGAGGGCCGGAACGAACTAACCAACCAAAACTCGCCATTGCGATCATCGTGTTCTAGCTGTCCGGTTCCCCCTTCACCGATCTTGGCACCGCCCACGGCTGCGACCGGCTCCACAGCGCCTTGAGCACCCGCCGCGCCATCACCAGCAAGGTGACGGCCAGCACCACCAGTACCACCGCCACCCCCGCCGACAGCGCCGGGTGGGCATAGGCCAAGTACAGCAGCCCGCTCGCCGCAACATCTTCGGCAGTAGAGACTACCACGTTGCTGAATGGTTCGGGGCTGGCGTTGACCACCGCGCGCGCGCCGGCCTTGCCGCTGTGCGCCAGCAATGAAGCGCCGCCGCCAAGAATGAAGGCAATCGCTTGTGTCGCGGGATCGGACGGATCGACGATCGCCAGCGACAGCAGTGCCCCGCCAACTGGCCGGATCAAGGTGTGGACGGTATCCCACAAGCTATCGAGCCACGCGACCTTGTCGGCAAAGAATTCCAGAAAGGCAGCCGCCCCAGCCGCACCCATCACCCACGGACTCGCGAGCACCCTGAGCGAAGCGAGATGCTCGGGCAGCGGAAAGACCCCGAAATGCATGGCCAGGCCGGTCGCCAGTACGCACAAGTACAGCCGCCAGCCCGACAGCAGGCTGACGCTGCCTGCGACGCCCAGAATTTCAACGATACCGAGATGCTCGCTCATCGGTCGCCATCCCCTTTACCCGATCCCGGGCGCAAGGATGGGCGGGAATTACCGCAATGGCAAGCTGGGCCAAATCAGCGACGGTCCAGCGCCGGGTCGAGTTGTTGACCCGGATCGAGCTGCACGCCCAATGAATTGAGGATCATCGAGACCTGCGTGTATTGCCCGACGGTGAAAACCAGATCGGTCCGCCCGGTGTCGCCCAATTCGGCGAGGTCCTGCCAGGTCCCGTCGGTGATGAAGTGATCGCGCACCAGTTTATCGCGGGCGCGCAGGATTGCGCGATCGAGCGCGGACCAGTCTGGCGCGGTCGGGCCGGCCTTGATCCGCTCGATCTCTTCGTCAGTGAGCCCGCCATCGCGCCCGATCGGGACGTGCTGGGTCCATTCGTAGCCAGCGCCGCACAAATAGCCGACCCGCAGGATCGCCAACTCCCGCTCGCGCGGAGGCAGGCTGTTGCGACGCGACAGGACATAGCCGCCCCACGCGAGGAATGCCGTCAGTGCGCGCGGCAGCCGGGCCATGGTCCGAAAGATGTTGAGCACCCGGCCCTGGACCAGGAACGGTTCCAGGGCCGCGCGCTGTTCATCGTCGAGCCGGTCCAGATCAACCGGTTCGATCCGCGGTGCGGACAGACGCATTACAGGACTTCGAACAGTCCTGCTGCGCCCTGACCACCGCCGATGCACATGGTCACGACGACGTAGCGCGCGCCGCGGCGCTTGCCTTCGATCAGCGCGTGGCCGGTGCAGCGCGCGCCGGTCATGCCGAACGGATGCCCGATCGAGATGGAGCCGCCGTTGACGTTGAGCAGCTCGTCAGGAATGCCCAGCTTGTCGCGGCAGTACAGCACTTGGACCGCAAAAGCCTCGTTCAGTTCCCACAGCCCGATGTCGTCCATCTTGAGGCTGAAGCGTTCGAGCAGCTTGGGGATCGCAAACACTGGCCCGATGCCCATTTCGTCAGGCTCGGTCCCGGCCACGGCCATGCCGACATAGCGGCCCAGCGGAGTCAACCCGCGCGCAGCGGCAACCTTGGCTTCCATAATCACGCAGGCCGACGAGCCGTCCGACAGCTGGCTGGCATTGCCGGCGGTAACGGTGTTGCCTTCGCCCATCACCGGCTTGAGGCTGGCGAGCCCTTCGAGCGTGGTATCGGGACGGTTGCAATCGTCTTTGGTTGCGGTGACGTCCTTGTAAGAGACTTCCTTGGTCTCCTTGTCGACCAGCGCCATTGTCGCATCGCAGGCGACGATTTCAGCGTCGAATTTGCCCGCCTGCTGTGCAGCGGCGGTGCGCTGCTGCGACTGGAGCGAATAGGCGTCCTGCGCCTCGCGGCTGATGCCATAACGCTTGGCGACAACCTCTGCGGTGCCGATCATCGGCATGTATATTGCGGGGTGCATTTCGAGCAGCGCGCGGTCGGGCTCGACGAACATCTTGCCGCTACCGACGACCTTGGAAATGCTTTCCACCCCGCCGGCGACGCAGATGTCCATATGGTCGACGATAATCTGCTTGGCAGCGGTGGCGATGGTCATCAGCCCGGACGAGCATTGGCGATCGATCGTCATTGCGGGAACCGTCACTGGGAGACCAGCCCGAAGCGCGGCGAGGCGCGCGACATTGCCGCCGGTCGAACCCTGCTGCGCGGCCGTGCCCATCACGACATCGTCGATCTCACCGCCGGCGAGCCCGGCGCGTTCGACCGCAGCCCGGATCGAATAGGCCCCGAGCGTCGCGCCGGTGGTGTTATTGAACGCCCCGCGTCCCGCCTTGGTCAGCGGCGTACGGGCGGTGGAAACGATGACTGCGTCACGCATGATGAATTCCTCTTGGTTTCGTCATCCCGGACTAGATCCGGGATCGGTGTGTTCCAGGTCTGCCCGGGGAGGCCAGCGGTCCCGGGTCAAGCCCGGGACGACATCACACGAAAAACTGGGTGATCCACTCGGTGATCAAGGCAGGCTTGTCCTCGCCTTCGATCTCGATCGTCACTTCGTTGGTCTGCTGCCACTGGCCAGGGCGCTTTTCGATCAGCTCGATCAGCTTGGTGTGGCTGCGCACGCGCTTGCCCGACTTGACCGGCGAGATGAAGCGGGTCTTGTTGCCCCCGTAATTCACGCCCATTTTCACGCCGTCGATCTTCGCGCCTTCGGTCATCGCGCCCAGCACCGGCAGCAGCGACAGCGTCAGAAAGCCATGCGCGATGGTGCCGCCGAACGGGGTCAGCTTGGCCTTTTCCGCATCGAGGTGGATGAACTGGAAATCGCCGGTGGCTTCGGCAAATTTGTTGATGCGTTCCTGGGTCACGTCGAACCAGTCTGAAACGCCGATCACTTCGCCAGTCTTGGCGGCGAGTTCTTGCGGGGTCATTGGGCCTCTCCTCAGGCAGCGGAAAGGCGGTGTCATGGCGCAAGCCGCGCGCCGTTGCAATGCAGGCTATTGTGCCGCTACGGCATCCGGCACGGTGAGAGCGCGTGAGACGCGGGCCGCGCGCGGAGCAGCTGCCTCGATTCGCTTGAGATAGCTCCACAGCCCGCATTGCAGCCCGATCAGCATGTAGCAGAATGGCTGGAACGCGATCCCGACGAACAACGATCCGGCCATGTAAACGATCAAAGACTGTTGCAGCGCGCTCGCCAGCGGGGCTTGCCAGGTCTCGCCCGGGCCGGTGCGTTTTTTCCAGCGGTGGCGGATCCGCTCCATTTGCCACAGGCCCGAAAGCATCAACCACAGCCACAGGAATAACCCCGGCCAGCCCTGCTCACCCAACATCTCGAAATAGCTCGAATGATACGCCCGCGCCTTGTCGTAAGCATCTTTAACCTCGACCGAGACATTGTTGCCTTCGGTTTTCTGGCCCTTGAGTTCGACATGGACGCGGTTGGCGCGGTACGCCTCGAACCCGCCGCCGAGCGGGTGATCCTTCACATAGTCGAGCGTCCAGCCCCACACTGCCAAGCGCGTCGCCGCGCTCTCATCGGCCTGATGGTTCTGGATCGTGTTCATCCGCTGAGTGAAGCTGGCGGGCAGTATGGGGATCGCGATCAGTGCCAGCACCGCCATCACGCCGACATAAAGCACTCGCCGCTTGACGTTGCGCAGCGCCAGTACGGCGAGCAGCGCGAGGCACAGCAGCCCGGTGCGCGCTTGCGTGCCGACCGGCATCAGCGCGCAGGAGAACATCAGCGCCAGCCCGAACAGCTTGACCCGCCAATCGGGCGGGAAGATCGTCCCGTGGTTCATCAGCCACAGGATCAGCGGGATTACCGCAATCGCCACGGTCGAAATGATCGAGCCTTCGTAAAGCCCGGTGTTGTCATTGATGAACAAGTGCAGTTCGCCATAGCCGCCGCCGCCGACGACGGTCTTGATCCCGCCATCGATGATGATCGCCCCGACGCTGAGGACCATGACCAAGGTCGCCGCCTCGATCCTGAGGCGGGTACGCAAGGTCAGCGGCAGGAATACCGCGAACACCAGCGCTTTCCATACCCACGACCACTTGGCGAGCGCCTGCACCGGGAAATCGGCGCTCAGCGTGGTCATTCCGCAGTAAACCAGCAACACCGCGATCAGACCCTGGCGCAGCGTGAAGCGGCTATCGATCTTGGGATCGACCAGCGCCCACCCGCCGAACGCGAGCACAAACGCGATCAGCGAAATCGGCAGCGAAGACAGCAGGTGGTACGAGATTTTCTGCGGGCTGAGGATGTCGATATAGAGATAGGCGAGCACCCAGATGAACGGCCGCCGCAGCCCCGCCACCAGCAGGGCCAAGGTAAACCCGGTGATCGCCAGATCAAGCACGGGTGCGCAGCCCCGGCCGGGTCTTGGCAGGCGGTGCTTCTGGTTCGGGCGCGACCACCGCAATTTCTTCGTCAAGTTCGCCGCGCAACAGGATGCGCATGGCTGCCAGCGCAAGCAGGCCGTGCGACAGTGCCAGGGCGAAAAAGTCGATCATCTTGCGGCGTCATACCCCGGCAGAGTTGACGCGCCGTTAAGCAGTACTGCCCTAGGTGTGCGGGCATGACCCGGGTTCTGCATATCCTTGACCATTCGCTGCCGCTGCACAGCGGCTACACCTTTCGCACCCGCGCGATCCTCAAGGCGCAGCAGGGATTGGGGCTCGAGGTCCGCGGCATTACCGGGCTGCGGCACACGGCCGATGGGCCAGACCGCCAGGAGGTTGACGGCATCATCTTTCACCGCACCCGCGGGCAAGCCGCCGGCCCAGTGGGCGGGCTCCCCGGTTTGCGCGAATGGCGCGAAATCAATTTGCTCGCAGATGCGATCGTCGCGCTGGCGCAGGACTGGCGGCCCGATGTGCTCCACGCTCACTCGCCCGCGCTGTGCGGCAAGGCAGCGTTGATCGCGGCCAAGCGGCTGGGTCTGCCGCTGGTCTATGAAATTCGCGCGTTCTGGGAAGATGCTGCGGTGTCGAATGGCACCGGCAGCGAGGGTAACCTAAAATACCGCCTGACCCGCGCACTTGAAAACAACGTGGTCGCCGGAGCCGATGCGGTGGTGGCGATCTGCCAGGGCTTGAAGGACGATCTGGTTGCGCGCGGAACCGACCCCGCGAAGATCACGCTAAGCCCCAACGGGGTCGATCTGGCGCTATTCGGCAAGGTTTTGGCGCCCGATCCGCAGCTGGCGGATCAGCTTGAACTGGGCAGCGGCCCGGTGATCGGGTTCATCGGCAGTTTTTACGATTACGAAGGTTTGGACGACTTGATCGCCGCAATGCCGGACTTGATCGCGCGGCTACCCCATGCCCGGCTGCTGCTGGTCGGCGGTGGGCCGATGGAAGATAGCCTGCGCCAACAAGCCGAAGCCAGCCCGGCAGCGGCAGCGATCCGCTTCGTTGGCCGCGTTCCGCACAGCGAGGTCGAGCGTTATTATGCGCTGATGGACGTCATGGCTTACCCGCGCAAACGCAGCCGCCTGACCGATCTGGTCACGCCATTGAAGCCGCTCGAAGCGATGGCCCAAGGCAAGCTGGTTGCCGCGTCGGACGTGGGCGGGCACCGCGAACTGATTGCGCACGGCCGCACCGGCATTTTGTTTGCCCCTGATAATCCCGCCGACTGCGCTGCCGCGCTGGCCGATCTTTTGGCTGGTAAACCCGGTTGGCAGGCCTTGCGGGATGCCGGTCTTGCTCATGTCCGGACTAGTCATGACTGGGCTGACAACGTTCATCGTTATCACGTTGTTTACCAAGTCCTGTTAGCCCCGACTTCGCGAAACCGCGTCTCCGCTGCTGCCTGACAGCACCGGACAACCGGCTCGCAGATGAGTTAACAGGGGTTTTGCGAGACGTGTCCAGCCAAATGCGCAAGCCGGCCAATGCCAAGCCGATCACCAGCAATCCGCTGTTCCCGGCGGTCGTCGCGCTATGGTTTGGCGCTGCGTTCGGCCTCGGCAGCCTGGCGGTACGGCCTTCGCTGCTCGAAAACCTTGTCCTCCAGAGCCATATCGATCTGATCATCCCGGCCGCCGCCCCGCCGCTTGGCATAACTGCGCGCATCTTGCTCGCGCTGGTCTTGGCCGCTGTGGGTGCCATGCTCGGGATTATTCTGGCCCGCCGTCTGTCCCGGCCTGCACCCGAAATCCATGAACGCAAGCGCGGAGCGAGAGATCTGGCTGCCCAGACGCCCCGGGTCCGCGCGCGTGATGCCCATCCCGACGCCCCGGCGCGCCGACCAATTTCCGCGCACGAAGAACTGGGCGGCGAACGCTCGCTGGAGGACGAGCGCCCCGCTGCAATTGCTCCCGGCATGCTTGCGAACCGCCGCCGGGCGCTGGCGATCCTTGACCACGAACCGTCATTTGTGCCGCAGGATATGGCCCCGCTGCCCGGTATGGATGTAGTCCAGCCGCTCGACCTGGCCGCGCTCGCGCTGCACACCGGGCTCGATCCAGAGCCGCTACCGGTCGCAGCCCCACCACCAGAGCCGGTCAGCACTGCGACTGTGCTTAATTGGGCAAATACCGCGCCGATTGTGCCGGCTGCCGATCCTGCGCAAATCTTGCCTGAACTGGCGCAGCTTGACGGGCGTCAGGTGTTCGGCGTGACCCCGCCGGAAGCGCCCGCAACGACCGAACGGCAAATCTTCGGTATAGTCGCTGAGGGCGATCACCTGCCGCAGGATTTCATCAGGGCCGCAGGCTTTCAAACTTCAGTATTCGATACCCCCCAACCCGCCCCGCTGTTCGATCGCGCAGTGGGAATGCCGGACGTCGCACCCACCAACGCGCCCTCACCCGAACTGGCACCTGCTTTGGTCGCCACGCCCGCTGAGCTGCTGCCAAGTCCGGCCTCGCTCGGGATGACCGAGCTGGCCGCGCGCCTCGCCGAATCGATGCGTCGCCGCCGCGAGCGGGCTCAAATGCAGGCCTCGGCCCCGGCCGCCACAGTGATCACCGCCGCTTCGGTATTCGATCTACCGGCGATGCCAACGGTGCTCGCCCCGCCCAGCGAACCGGCCCCGGCCCCGGCTGCATATAAAGCGCCTACAGTTGAGGCCCCGGTTCCGGTTCCGCTGCTCGCTCAATTTACTGCCGCCGCGCCCGCTGCCGCCGAGCCGATAGCCCCCAGTCCGCTGGGTATGCCCGCAGCTATGCGCCCGTTGGCGCTCGATGCGTTTCTGGTGGACGACACGCCGTTTGACGATGCCAGCCTGCTGCCACCACGCCACATTGCGATGCCCGCGCCGGTGAGCCAGCCTGCGGCTTTTGCTCCGCCGGTTGCTGCCGCGCCCGCGCCGGCTGCCGAAGACGCCGAACAGTTCGGCGAGGACAGCCTGGCCGATACCGCCGACGACAACCCTTATGCGTCGTTGCTGGCGGTTGCTCCTACCCGGCAAGGCTTTGTCCGAATCGACGAACCAGAGGCCGATGCCGGCGAAGCGATCGAACCGGTGGTCATCTTCCCCGGTCAAGCCGCGCGCGCCGCGCCGTTTAACGCCGGTCTACCTGCTATCAGCGACGACAATGGCTTGCGCCGCTTCGATGCCCCGGTATTGGCAGGTCAAGGCCAGGGAGCTGCTGCTAGCAATACCGCCGAAAATGTTGCCACCGCTGCTGCCGTCAAAATCGATCCTGCCGAGGCGGCACAAGCCTTGCGCGCTGCGCTCAGCAATCTGCAACGGATGAGCGCCGCTTCCTGATTCGGCGAGCCTCGCCGCGCGGCGCTGCCCCTGAAATCACGTTCATTACCCAACTTGGCGCAAGAGGGGCGTTTGCGGTCTGTTTCGCAGTTGCAATAACAGCTTCCTGTCGTCATGGGGAAAGTCTGCGCAACAATCGCTGCCTGACGCGGCGGGAGTTGTTGCGGAAAATTGCCGGAATTCTGCGATTCGCGCCTTCGTGCGCACGAATCATGGGGATTTCCGCTTAATGGACGAGTTTGGAAGATGGCCTACCCGGCGCCTCAAGGGCTGTATGATGCACGCAACGAACACGATTCGTGCGGGGTGGGCTTTGTCGCCCATATCAAGGGTGCCAAAAGCCACGCGATCGTCAGCCAGGCGCTGCAGATCCTCCACAACCTCGACCATCGCGGCGCGGTCGGGGCGGATCCGCTGCTCGGCGATGGCGCGGGGATCCTGATCCAGATCCCCGACACGCTGTATCGCGGCTGGGCCGAGGCCGAGGGGATGAAGCTGCCTCCCGTAGGCGACTATGCGGTGGCGATGTGCTTCCTGCCGCAGGACGATGCCGCGCGCGAATTCGTCATCGGCACGTTTGAGAAGTTCATCGCCAAAGAAGGTCAGCGGCTGATCGGCTGGCGTGATGTCCCGGTCAATGCAGGCGGATTGGGCAAGACTGTGCTCGAACAGATGCCGGTGATCCGGCAATGTTTCATCGCGCGCGGCCAAAACTGCGCCGATCAGGACGCGTTTGAGCGCAAGATTCTGGCAATCCGCAAGCAGACGCAGAACCCGCTTGCCGCGCTGGCTGCCAAGCACGGCCTGCCCGGGCTGACCGAGCTGTACATGCCGAGCTTCTCCAGCCGCACGGTCGTGTACAAAGGCCTGCTGCTCGCGACTCAAGTGGGCGATTTCTACCGCGACCTCGCCGATCCAGCCTGCGTCTCCGCGTTGGGCCTGGTCCACCAGCGGTTCAGCACCAACACCTTCCCCAGCTGGAAGCTCGCGCACCCGTACCGGCTGATCGCCCACAACGGTGAGATCAACACCGTGCGCGGCAACGTCAACTGGATGGCCGCGCGCCGCCGGACGATGGAAAGCGAACTGCTCGGGCCGGATCTGGACAAGATGTGGCCGATCATTCCGCATGGCCAGTCGGATACCGCCTGCCTCGACAACGCGCTCGAACTGCTGATCGCGGGCGGCTACAGTATGGCCCACGCGGTGATGATGCTCATTCCCGAGGCTTGGGCGGGCAATCCCTTGATGGATGCCAAGCGCCGCGCCTTCTATGAATACCACGCCGCTTTGATGGAACCGTGGGACGGGCCTGCGGCGGTAGCCTTTACTGACGGCCGCCAGATCGGCGCGACGCTTGACCGCAACGGGCTGCGCCCTGCACGCTTCTGCGTCACCGACGACGATCTGGTCATCATGGCCTCGGAAAGCGGCGTGCTGCCGATCAAGGAAGACAACATCGTGCGCAAGTGGCGGCTCCAGCCGGGGCGCATGCTGCTGATCGATTTTGCCCAAGGCCGGATCATCGAGGACGAGGAATTGAAGGCCCAGCTTGCCGGGGCCGAGCCTTACGAGGACTGGCTCCACGCCGCGCAGTACAAGCTCAAAGACCTCGAAGTGGTCGAGCCCGAACTGGCGCAGGTTCCCGCCGAGACGACCACCTTGCTCGATCGCCAGCAGGCGTTCGGCTACACCCAGGAAGACTTGTCGCGGTTCCTTGAACCGATGGCGCAGAATGGCGACGATCCCCTGGGGTCGATGGGCACCGACACCCCGATCGCGGTGCTGTCGAACCGCTCCCGCCTGCTCTACGATTATTTCAAGCAGAACTTCGCGCAGGTCACCAACCCGCCGATCGATCCGATCCGCGAGGAACTGGTGATGAGCCTGGTGTCGATGATCGGCCCGCGCCCCAACCTCCTCGGGATGGAAGCCGGGACGCACAAGCGGCTCGAGGTCGAACAGCCGATCCTGACCAACGAAGACGTCGCCAAAATCCGCTCGGTCGAGGCCGCGCTCGACGGGGCTTTCCGCACCGAGACGATCGACTGTACCTGGTCCGCCACCTCCGGCGCGGCGGGGCTGGAAATGGCGATCAAGGAAATGTGCTGGGCGGCGACTGAAGCCGTGCTGCAGGACAAGAACATCCTGATCCTGTCCGACCGCGCGCAAAGCCCCGAGCGGATCGCGATGCCTGCGCTGCTCGCCACCGCAGCAGTGCACCACCACCTCGTCCGCCAGGGGCTGCGGATGCAGACCGGGCTGGTGGTCGAAACCGGTGAAGCGCGCGAGGTGCACCACTTCTGCGTACTCGCGGGCTACGGGGCGGAGGCGATCAATCCCTACGTGGCGTTCGAAACGCTGGAAGAACTGCGATGCCGCAAGGATATGCCGCACGACTCAAAAACGGTGCAGAAGAACTACATCAAGGCAGTCGGTAAGGGTGTGCTCAAGGTGATGTCCAAGATGGGCATCTCGACTTACCAGTCATACTGCGGGGCGCAGATTTTCGATGCGGTTGGGCTGTCTTCGGCGCTGATCGAAAAGTACTTCACCGGCACCGCGACCACCATCGAGGGCATCGGTCTGGCCGAAGTCGCCGAGGAAGCGGTGCGCCGCCACGAGACGGCTTACGGCGACAACCCGATCTACCGCTCGATGCTCGATGTCGGCGGGATGTATGGCCTGCGGCTGCGCGGCGAGGAACACGCCTGGACCGCCGAAAATGTCGCCAGCCTGCAACACGCGGTCCGCGGCAACGTGCCCGAAAAGTACGCCGAGTTCGCCCGCACGATCAACGATGAGGCGAGCCGGATGCTGACCATCCGCGGGCTGATGGAACTCAAGCCCGCAAGCGAGCCGCTCGACCTTTCCGAAGTCGAACCAGCGAGCGAAATCGTCAAGCGCTTTGCCACCGGCGCGATGAGCTACGGCTCGATCTCGTGGGAGGCGCACACCACCTTGGCGCTGGCGATGAACCGGATCGGCGGCAAATCGAACACCGGCGAAGGTGGCGAAGATCCGGTGCGGTTCAGGCCGCTGGCCAATGGCGATTCGATGCGCTCGTCGATCAAGCAGGTCGCCAGCGGCCGGTTCGGGGTGACCACCGAATACCTGGTTAATGCCGACGATGTGCAGATCAAGATGGCGCAGGGCGCGAAGCCCGGCGAAGGCGGGCAGCTGCCCGGCTACAAGGTCGACAAGACGATCGGCGCGGTCCGCCATTCGACCCCCGGGGTCGGGCTGATCTCACCCCCGCCGCACCACGATATCTATTCGATCGAAGACCTTGCGCAGCTGATCCACGACCTCAAGAACGTCAATCAGACCGCGCGGATATCGGTCAAGCTGGTCTCCGAAGTCGGGGTCGGCACGGTCGCCGCCGGGGTTTCCAAGTGCAAGGCCGATCACATCACGATCTCGGGCTACGAAGGCGGCACCGGTGCCTCGCCGCTGACCAGCCTGACGCACGCCGGGAGCCCGTGGGAAATCGGCCTCGCGGAAACCCAGCAGACGCTGCTGCTCAACAACCTGCGCAGCCGGGTCTGCGTCCAAGCCGACGGCGGCCTGCGCACCGGGCGCGATGTGGCGATTGCCGCGCTGCTCGGCGCGGACGAGTTCGGTTTTGCCACCGCCCCGTTGATCGCGGCGGGCTGTATCATGATGCGCAAGTGTCACCTCAACACTTGCCCGGTCGGGGTCGCAACGCAGGATCCGGTGCTGCGCGCGCGCTTCACCGGCCAGCCCGAGCACGTCATCAACTACTTTTTCTTCGTCGCCGAAGAACTGCGCGCGATCATGGCCGAAATGGGCTTCGCCACGCTCGCCGAAATGACCGGTCGGGTTGACCGGCTCGAGACTCGCGGCGCGATCGATCACTGGAAGGCACGCGGGATCGATCTCGCTCGCATCCTCCATCAGGTCCCGCTGGGTGACAGCCCGTCGCTTGGGCATTCGCTCACCCAGGACCACGGGCTCGGCAAGGCGCTCGACAACGATCTGATCGCCGCCGCTGCCGATGCGCTGGATCACCAGCAGCCGGTGGTAATCGAGCGCAAGGTGATCAACGTCAACCGCACCGTGGGCGCGATGCTGTCGGGCGAAGTGGCGCGGCGTTATGGCCATGCCGGGCTGCCCGACAACACGATCAAGCTGAAGCTCACCGGAGTGGCCGGGCAGAGCTTCGGCGCCTGGCTCGCCCACGGCATCACGCTCGACCTGACCGGCGACGCCAACGACTATGTCGGCAAGGGCCTGTCGGGCGGGCGGGTGATCGTGCGGCAGCCGGGGCATGTCGAGCGCGAGGCCGGATCGAACATCATCGTCGGCAACACCGTGCTCTACGGCGCGATTGCGGGCGAGGCGCTCTTCAACGGCGTGGCGGGCGAGCGCTTTGCAGTGCGCAATTCGGGCGCGGTCGCGGTGGTCGAAGGCTGCGGCGATCACGGCTGTGAATACATGACCGGCGGCGTGGTCGTGGTGCTGGGCCAGACCGGGCGCAACTTCGCTGCCGGAATGTCGGGCGGGGTCGCTTACGTTCACGATCCCGACGGGCGCTTCGCGGTGCTGTGCAATCAGGCGCAGGTCGATCTGCTGCCGATCGGTGCTGAGCGCGACGAGGATGACGGCACCGGCCGCCCACAGCAGCGCACGCAGGGCGTCGGCAACGCTGGGATGGGCGATATGCTGCGCCATGATGGCGAACGGCTGCGGATCCTGCTCGAACGTCATCACCTCCACACCGGCAGCAAGCGCGCACGCGCCTTGCTTGACAATTGGCCGGGGGCGCTCGGGGCATTTATCAAGGTGATGCCCAAGGACTATGCCAAGGCGCTGGGGCAGCTCGATGCCGAGCGCCTTGAGGCTGCCACCGTGGCGGCGGAATGAACCGGCCAATGGCGCCCGGAACTCCTCTCCCTTTGCGGGAGAGGATACGAAGGCTTGGCCCGCTTGGGCCTAGCCGCAGTTGGAGAGGGCGCTGCAAGTCGCGCACCGCCGCCCCCTCTCCAAGCTTCGCTAGCTGCGAAGGCAGCAAGCTGTGCTTTCCTCTCCCCCGGGGGGAGAGGAGTTTGATATCGATCCTTTCAGGAATGCGACATGGGTAAAGACACCGGCTTCCTCGAGCTCGAGCGTCAGGATCGCAGCTATGCCGATCCCCAGGAACGGCTGGGCCACTACCGCGAATTCGTGATTCCGCCGAAGGAACCAGCATTGCGCGCGCAGGCCAGCCGCTGCATGGATTGCGGGATCCCGTACTGCCACACCGGGTGCCCGGTGAACAACATCATCCCCGACTGGAACCATCTGGTTTACGAGGGCGATTGGCGCAATGCGCTCGACGTGCTGCATTCGACCAACAACTTTCCCGAATTTACCGGGCGGATTTGCCCGGCGCCGTGCGAGGCGAGTTGCACGCTCAACATCATCGACCAGCCGGTCACGATCAAATCGATCGAGAACGCGATTGTCGACAAGGGTTGGGAAGAAGGCTGGGTCACCCCGCAAGTTCCAGCTACCCGCACCGGCAAGACCGTCGCGGTGGTCGGCTCGGGGCCCGCAGGCCTCGCCGCCGCGCAGCAATTGGCGCGCGCCGGGCATTCGGTGACAGTGTTCGAGAAGAACGACCGGCTGGGCGGGCTGCTGCGCTACGGGATTCCCGATTTCAAGCTTGAAAAGCACCTGATCAACCGCCGTGCGGTGCAGATGGAGGCCGAAGGCGTCCAGTTTCGCACTTCGATGGAGGTTGGTGTAACCATATCGGTTGGATCGCTCAAAGAAAACTTCGACGCGATCGTGCTCTCGGGTGGCGCTGAAGAACCCCGCCGGCTCGAAATTCCCGGCGCGGAATTGTCGGGCGTGCGCCTCGCGATGGAATTCCTCACCCAGCAGAACAAGCGCAATGCCGGCGACGAGGAAACCCGCGCCGCGCCGCGCGGATCGATCACGGCAACGGGCAAGCACGTGGTGGTCATCGGCGGCGGCGATACGGGGAGCGACTGCGTCGGCACCTCGAACCGCCAGGGCGCTGCTTCGGTCACCCAGATCGAGATCATGCCGCGTCCGCCCGAAAAGGAAGACAAGGCGCTGACCTGGCCCAATTGGCCGATGAAGCTGCGCACCTCGAGCAGCCATGAAGAAGGCGCGAGCCGCGACTGGGCGATCCTGACCAAGCGCGTCTCAGGGCAAGACGGGCAAGTCACCGGGCTCGATTGCGTGCGGGTCGAATGGGCCGAAGGCCGGATGCAGGAAATGCCGGGGAGCGAGTTCACGCTTCGGGCCGATCTGATCTTCCTGGCCATGGGCTTCCTCGGCCCGTTGCAGCAAGGCCTGCTTAACCAGGCTGCAGTCGAGCTCGACGCGCGCGGCAATGTGGCCGCCAACGTCGCCAACTACCGCACCAGCGACCCGCAGATCTTCGCGTGCGGCGATATGCGGCGCGGGCAGAGCCTGGTGGTCTGGGCGATCCGCGAAGGCCGGCAAGCCGCGCGCGCGGTTGACGAGATGCTGATGGGGGTCAGCGAGCTGCCGCGCTAAACAGTCGGGATTTTCCTACATTGCCGCTATGGGCTATACCCCGCCGGTTCTTTGCGATTGTGAGCTTTGCGCGGCAGGATAGCTGAGTTCTGCAACTGCATTTAGGTGTGGCTTTCGTGTGACCTTTGGCGAACGCATTCGGGGTTTACCGCGCCGATGGAACCGGGTCTAAGCCGCGCGATGCCAAGGATCGCCTTCCTCGCCTGCCCCGAAACACTGCCCGGCTCGCCCACCCGCCGGCCCGATGCGTTTGAACACGACCTGCAATTGGCCGCGTTGCGTGAAGGATTGGGGAGCCGCGGCGAAGTGAGCGACATCGATTGGCGCGCGCCGCTTGGGGAGCTGGCAAGGTTCGATCTCGCGATCCTCGGCACGCCGTGGGATTATACCGAGGCCAAGGATGAATTCATCGCGCGGCTTGAAGCGCTCGAGGCAGCCGGGGTGGTGGTCGCGAATCCGGCTGAAGTGGTGCGCTGGAACGCGGACAAGCTGTATCTGAAAGACCTCGCGGCGCGCGGGAGCCCGTCGATCCCGACGCTGTGGCCCGAAGCGCCTCGCCCGGATGACATCCGCGCCGCCTTTGATCACTTCGGCACCAACCGCGTGGTGGTCAAACGCCGGGTCGGCGCGGGCGCGATCGGGCAGGACAGTTTCAGACGCGGCGATCCGGGAATCGACCTGTGGAGCATGGACCAGCCGGCGAAGATCCAGCCGTTCCTTGGCGCGATCCAGCACGAAGGCGAGCTGAGCTTCATCTTCGTTGCCGGCGAACTCAGCCACGCGCTGATCAAGCGCGCCGCGCCTGGCGACTACCGGATTCAATCGCTTTACGGCGGAGTTGAGGTCCCGCTCGACCCGGCCCCCGCCGACCGGGCGGCAGCCGAAGCGGTGATGGCAATGCTCCCCTTCACAACGCCGCCGCTTTACGCCCGGATCGACATGGTCCGGCTCGCAGACGGCAGGCTGGCGGTAATCGAGGCGGAACTGATCGAGCCGTATTTATATCCGCTACAAGGGCCGGATTTTGGCCAGCGGCTGGCAGATGGAGTGCTGGCGCTCATGGTATGAAAACGGCGAAGCACCCTCGCCTTGCGGCGAGGGTGCTTCGGGATGCATTGCCTTAAGCGATATTAAAGTCCTGAAGCAGCCTGCACAGCAGGTGCTGCCGCCGAAGCAGCAGCAAAGCCGCATTGCTTCTGCTCCATCGGAATCTGCAGCGTGATGCGCGTGGCGTTCTCGGCGTAGGCCTGGGTCACCGAGCCCTTGTTCACGGTCTTGCCGCGCAAGGTACTTGCGTCGTTGCAGAGGTGAAAGACGTGCGGGGTTGTGGCCTTCTTGGCACCGTTTTCAGGCGCGATCCAATAGACCACATCCTGTCCGTTCGGGTTGGCAGCACTCTTGGTCGCATCGGCCACAGCGGCGGAGTCTCTGGCGATATCCTGGGCTTGCTGGGCAACTTCGGGCGAGCAGGCAGTGGTCGGCTGACCGCCTTTGATCTGCGCGGCGCACTGGTTCATGTCCTGGGTGTACTGCTCGGTCGAGGGCGGCTTGAAGTCGATCCCGATCACCGTGGCGAGCAGGGCCAGGGCAACGCCAACGCCGCCGGCGATCTTCTTGTTCTTGGGGTCCATATCCTTGTCGAGGAAGATCAGCGCGAGCAGCGGCAGGAACGCAATCACGGTGATGATCGCGCCAAGCTGGTTCTGGACGAAGAAGCGGAAGCCATCCGCGCGGCTGGCCGGATCGTGGGTATTGGCCTTCTTCCACATCAGGCTGCCGCCGATCGCAAAGACCGCGATTACCACCAGCAGCCCGATCAGCAGCGCCATGTTGCCATGGTCGAACTTGTGCTGCTTGAGCATCACGATCGCGGCGATTTCGGTGCCGATCGCCACCACCCAGGCCAAGCCTGCGTAAATCCGCAGCCGCTTGGCCGCGCCCTTCTGGTCTTGCGTTGCGGCCCACGCCTTGGTGACGTCTACTGGTGCAACCGGTTCGTTATCAGGCATGTTAGGACCCTCCCTTTTGCCAGGGTTTCGCACGATGTGTGCGAAACGCAAAGCCCCGGGCGACTTTTGCCCCAATTCGGTTCAAAGGCGCCAATCAACCGCACCCCGACCATATGCTTCGAGGAACGCATTGGCCTTGCCGAAATGACCGCTGCCGAACCACCCGGTATGCGCCGAGAGGGGGCTCGGATGCGGGGCGGTGAGGATCAGGTGATGACTGCCGGGGCCGAGGCCGGGGACACTCGCGGCTTTTTTGCGGGCGTGGCTGCCCCACAGCATGAACACGCAGGGCTCCACCTTGCCGGCGACGGCGGCGACAATCGCGTCGGTGATTTCCTCCCAGCCCTTGCCTTGATGCGAGGCGGGCTGGCCGTCCGCGACGGTCAGCGCATTGTTGAGCAGCAGCACCCCTTGCTTGGCCCAATGAGTAAGATTGCCCTGCGCTGGCCGGGGCAGGCCGAGGTCGCTGTGAAGTTCCTTGAAGATGTTGACCAGGCTGGGCGGCACTTTCACCCCGTCCTGCACCGAAAACGCCAGCCCGTGTGCTTGACCCGGTCCGTGGTACGGGTCCTGCCCCAGGATCACGAC
>JANYGB010000033.1 GCA_025359445.1 Sphingomonadaceae bacterium | reverse complement strand
TTTTTGATATTGACGGTCATGGACTTCCCCTTGGGGTTTGTTCTGGCGGGAACGGCCGTGGTTTCGGTTCAGCGAAACCGGCGGCCGATCCGATTTGCGGCGGGCTAATCCGCCGCGAACGGGTGATCAGACGCGGCGGCGCTTTGATGGCCGGACCCCGTTGTGCGGGATCGGGGTGACATCGCGGATCGAGGTGATCGTGAAGCCAACCGCAGCGAGTGCCCGCAGCGCGCTTTCGCGGCCCGAGCCGGGGCCTTTCACTTCGACTTCGAGCGTGCGCACGCCGTGTTCGGCGGCCTTCTTGCCGGCGTCATCAGCGGCAACCTGCGCCGCGTAAGGCGTCGATTTGCGGCTGCCCTTGAAGCCCATCGTGCCGGCGCTGGACCAGCTGATCGCATTGCCCTGCGCGTCGGTGATGGTGATCATGGTATTGTTGAAGCTGGCATTCACATGAGCGATGCCGCTGGAGATATTCTTCCGCTCCCGCTTTTTAATGCGCTGGGGTTCGCGTGCCATGGTATCTATCCTGTCAAATAAGCAAAGGGACGGCGATGGACTGGGCAGGCCGTGGGGCCCGCTCATCCTGAGCCTGTCGAAGGATTACTTCTTCTTGCCGGCGATCGCCTTGGCCTTGCCCTTGCGGGTGCGGGCATTGGTGTGAGTGCGCTGACCGCGGACCGGCAGGCCCTTACGGTGACGCAGGCCGCGATAGCACGCCAGATCCATCAATCGCTTGATGTTCATCGACGTGTCACGGCGAAGATCGCCTTCGACCATGTGTTCTGCATCGATCGTTTCACGGATGTGCAGGACTTCCTGGTCAGACAGGTCCGAAACGCGCTTGGCGGGATCGATCCCCACCTTGGCAGCAATCTGCCGCGCCTTGAACGCGCCAATGCCATGTATGTAAGTCAGCGCAATAATCACGCGCTTGTTGGTGGGGATGTTTACCCCGGCAATACGAGCCACTTATTTCTCCATGCTCCACAGGGTGCAGCGGTTGCCCGCTGGTCCCCCATCTCAACGCTTCAACTTCGAAAACGGCAAGAAGCCCAGCAAGCGAGCACTACGGCCTACGCTTTCCAGACTGATCCCGACATTCGGTTGAGCGCTGCGCTTAGGGCGATTCGCAAGACATGTCAACGCATCGCCAAGCTCACAACGGGGTGGCACGCCGGAACAGGCTGGTTGCGTCAATTTGGTGCCGACAACCTACTCCAACAATCCAAGTTTTTCAAAGACTGCCGGCCGCGTCAACCTTCAGGCCGACGCAGTCGGTGCGGTGGATGGTGGCATCAAGCACCTTCACCAGACTGGACAATTGCTGGCTCAACACGGCGTCAACCGAAGACGCAATCTCTTCGCCCTTCATTCGCATATAGCCGCCTAAGACATATTCGAATACGATCCGCGTCCCGGTTTCGATCTTGGCTAGGGTGACAGTGAAAGTGCCATTCACTGCCTCACCTTGCAACGGACGGAGCGATGCGCTCATCCGCAACACGCCGCGCTGCGGATCGGCATAGATCACCTGCATGTGCACAGCGCTGCAGATCCGCTGCTCGGCTAGTGCATCGGCGGGTTTGGGTAGTTTTTTCGCAATAACAGCCGCTCGCCTGCGCATCCATGGAGAGATTGGCTCCATCGTGCGACCAAGTGTGGTCGCTCGACCACCGCTTGGCCGGAGCAACCAGCCTGCGCCACGCATCGGCCGGCGCAGCGATGGTATCGGCAGCGAGCATGATCACAAACCCGGCTTCGGACTGGGCGACAACTTCGGCCTGGCTTGGCTCGGCAGCACGGTCAATTTTGCGAGCAGCAAACGCGAGCAAAGTGGTTTTGCAGATTATTGACAGGTTTTCCCCTGTACAGCGCCAGCCGGTGCCGATCGATCAGGAGGCAATAATGCGTTCGATCGCCGCTGTCACGTGTTCGATGTCAGCCATGCCATCAACCCGGGCGACGATCCCGCGCGCGTCGTAAATCGGCAAAATCGGCGCGGTCTTGGCACGGTATTCGCTCATCCGGGTGCGGACGGTATCTTCGTTGTCGTCGGGACGGCGCTTGAATTCGTGGCCGCCGCACCTGTCGCAGGTGCCGGGTACCTTGGGCTGTTCGTACTTGTCGTGATAGCCCTTGCCGCAGGTCGCGCAGGTGTAACGGCCGCAGATCCGCTCGACCAGCGCGTCCTCATCGACCTCGAGCTCGATCACGTGGCCCAGAGAACGCTGGCGGTCGCCGAGGATACGGTCGAGCGAAGCGGCCTGTGCGGCGGTGCGCGGGTAACCATCGAAGATGGCGCCCTGTCCCGGTACCAGCGCGTCGAGCTCTTCACCGATCAGTGCCGACACGATCTCGTCAGAAACCAGTTCGCCGCGGTCCATCACTGCCTTGGCAGCAACGCCAACCGGGGTGCCAGCCTTAACCGCAGCGCGCAGCATGTCACCGGTCGAAAGCTGACGCATGCCATGCGCATCAACAAGACGCTGGGCCTGGGTGCCTTTACCCGCGCCGGGCGGTCCTAACAGGATGATATCCACGTCCACTCTCCGGCTCGTCGTCAACTTTAGCGCATGCGACCCTTGAGCTTGGCTTTCTTAATCAGGTCCCCGTACTGGTGCGCCAGAAGGTGTGACTGAATTTGGGTGATCGTATCGACTGTGACGTTGACCACGATCAGCCAGCTGGTGCCGCCAGCAAAGAAGAACCGCAACCCAGTCTGCTCCATCACGATCTCTGGCACAATGCAGACGATCGTGATGTACATCGCCCCTATCACGGTAATGCGGGTCAGCACGTAATCGAGATAGGTTGCGGTATTTTTGCCCGGGCGGATGCCGGGGATAAACCCGCCATTGCGCTTCAGGTTTTCCGATGTCTCTTCCGGATTAAACACTACTGCGGTGTAGAAGAAGCTGAAAAAGATGATCAGCGCCGCATAGAGGATCATGTAAACCGGCTTGCCATGGCCCAAGTACTGATTGAGACCGATGATGAAGGCCCCGACCTTCGAATCCGCAGTCATTGAACTGCTGGCAAACTGGCTGATGGTCAGCGGCAACAGCAGCAGCGAACTGGCAAAGATCGGCGGGATCACGCCTGCGGTATTGATCTTCAATGGTAAATGGCTGCGATCCGCCTGCATCATGCCGTTCTGGCTAGCGCGCTTAGGATACTGGATCAGCAGCCGCCGGGTAGCTCGTTCCATAAAACAGATGAACAGGACCATCGCCACAACCATCCCGATCATGATCGCTACAGTAAACCCGCCGATCGCGCCGGTGCCGTACTGGGTGAACATGTTGCCGAAAAACATCGGCATTTGCGCGACAATCCCGGCCATAATGATCAACGAGGTGCCATTGCCAATCCCGCGGCTAGTAATCTGCTCACCCAGCCACAGCAGGAACATCGTACCGCCAACCAGCGAGATCAACCCGGCGCCATAGAAAATCAGGCCAGGATCGATTGCAAAACCTTGGACATCGGCATTGCGCAGTGCGGCATAGCCCTGCAGCAAGCTGAGGAACACAGCGCCATAGCGGCTATACTGGTTGAGCTTGCGGCGACCGCTTTCACCTTCCTTCTTCAGGCTGGCGAGCGAAGGATGCAGCGACGAGGCAAGTTGCACCACGATTGATGCCGTGATGTAAGGCATGACGCCCAGCGAGATGAGACTGTAATTCGCAAGCGCACCGCCCGAAAACATATTGAAAAAATCGAGGATTCCGCCCGAGTTGCGTTCCATGAACGCCTTCAGGGCGATCGGGTTGATCCCGGGCAGCGGGACAAAGCTCAAAAACCGGAAGACGATCAGGGCACCAATGGTGAACCAAATCCGCTTCTTCAGCTCGGTCGCTTTGGAAAAGTTGGCGAGACTGAGATTGCTCGCGATATTGTCCGCGCGTGATGCCATCGGAATTTTTTGCCTTGCTGTCGGTCCGCCCCGGACCGCACCTCGAGCCCCATATAGGGACGAAGCGGCGGAGTCGAACCCCCCAAACGCACATTCCCCGTCCGCAACCGCAGTCCGGACGAGGATGTACGCAAAAGCGTTACTTTGCGGTCTTGGCGGCCTTGGCAGTCTTGTTAACTTCGCGGCGCGCAGTCTTCTTTTCATGCTCACTGGCAGCGACCTCGGGAAGCTCAACCAAACCACCAGCATTTTCAACCGCAGCCTTGGCCCCGGCAGAAACGCCGTGGACCAGGAACTTGACCTTGGCAGTCAGCTCACCCTTACCGAGCAATCGCACGCCGTCCTTGCCACCGCGCGCGAGACCAGCTTCCTTTAAAGCAGCATGATCAATCACGGCGCTGGCATCGAGCTTGCCATTGTCGATCGCTTGCTGGATCAGGCCGAGATTAACCTCAGCGAAGTCCTTGGCAAATTTGTTGTTAAAGCCGCGCTTCGGGATCCGCATGTGAAGCGGCATCTGGCCGCCTTCGAAACCGTTGATGCTGACGCCCGAACGTGCCTTGGCACCCTTCTGGCCGCGCCCAGCAGTTTTGCCCTTGCCTGAGCCGATACCGCGTCCAACGCGCATACGGGATTTGCGGGCACCCTGGTTGTCACGAATTTCGGTAAGTTTCATAAATTGCACTCGCTTTCGCTTTGGTCGCGCTGATGGAAGAGCGCGCCCTTAAGCGAATGCATCACCCTTGTCACCCCCTTGCAGCGACAAAGCCTGTTCCGGCACCGCAGTAGAGACTATATTTCGCCAACCCGGCGCGAAGCAACCCACGTTGCACGCATCCGGTTAATTGGCGCATCGATCCAGCGCCAAGCTGCATACGAGACGGTGCCGACAACCAACAGCAACCCTAGTCCGGCAGCTATGTAGCCCCCCGCCCCGCCCCAGTCGTAATGGCGAAACACCAGAATTGCCGGCCAATGTATAAGGTAAACAACGTAAGAGTGATCGCCCAAAGCGCCGTCGATGCGGTCGCCGACGCGCTCACTGGTGGCCAGTGCAATCGGCAGCAGTAACGCTGCAAGCAGGATGTTAAACACTTGCCAGTTTTCGCCATGTTCGTTGAGCATATCAAAGCGCCACGGCGACAGCAAAATTGCGATGGTCAAGATAATCGCAAGTCGCATACAGAAAATGGCAGTGCGCGGACTGGGCCGCCATTGATGCTCTGCGGCAGTCATGCCGATTACGAAGAACAGCAAGAAGCTAGTCAGCACAACGCCCGGCATAAAGGCCAGGCCAAAGGCAAACGCCATGTATCCGAACAGCAAGGTCAAGATCCAAGATATACGCTGCACGATGATCGCAAGAAGCGGCGCGACGAGGTAGAATTGCATCTCAATATCGAGTGACCAGGCCGGACCCACCGGCCGCACAGGCATGCCCGCGTAACCGACGAAAAATAGTCCCGAAGCAGCCTGCCGCAGCGGCTGCGAAAGCGCGACGGGAAGACTATCGCTGCCAATCGCGAACATAACTGCAAAGGTCAGTGCGCTGGCAAACAGCATAATCGGCGCGAGGCGCCACCAACGGCTCACCACAAAAGTCAGATAGGGATCGCGAGTCTGCGAGTATCGAGCCTTCCACACCCGGTGAATCCAGAACCCGCTAAGCGTGAAGAACACCAGGACCGGCGCTTTGCCAAATTCAAACCGCGTAAAGTGGTGCAGCACAACCATCAAAGCCAGCCACAACCGGAACGCGCCGGGTTCGGACAGCATGACCATCCGGCGGCAAACCCCATTGATCTTGCCCAGGCTACTGCCGGCTGCGATTGCTCTTGACCCCATAGTTGCACAAATAGGGGAATCACATTTAGATAGTGTTATCTTAGGGCAGCCCGAAGCTAACTAATTTTGGAACGTTGGGGCTCATCCCGCAAACGGGTGCCAGCCGTGAGAGTATCGGTGGGCGCCAAAGAAGTGTTCTGCAGCGCCAACATTGGAACAGTATCCACGCCGCGCTAACCGCCGACCAAGCATGAAGCCCATTGGCGGCGACCAAACTAGCTGGTGAACCGCGCTTCTGCTCACGTCACCGTCGTCTTCAACCTGCTAACCTTTCCTCAAAACCAAAAAAGCCCCGGCACAAACCGGGGCTTCTTCAAATCCTTTTCGGAAACGTCCAATGGGATCAGTCGACCACGGCCACCATGTGCGGCAGCTTCGCGATCGCCCCTCGTACTTCGGCCGTGTCTTGCAATTCGACCACGCGATTCATTTTACCCAAACCAAGACCGATCAGGATCGTTTTTTGGCTTGCGGGACGGCGGATCGGAGAACCGATCTGCTTGATCCGAATCGTCTTTTTGGCTTCTTTCGCCATGACTGGTTACTCCGTGATGGCGTCTGCGGCGGCCTCGGCCTCCGCAACGCTTGCGCCGCCGCGACCCAGCAGGTCAGCGACTTTCTTGCCCCGGCGCTGCGCAACAGACTTCGGTGAAGTCTGCTCGGTCAGTGCATCGAACGTGGCGCGAATCATGTTGTAGGGGTTGGACGAACCGACCGACTTGGTCACCACATCGGCCACGCCCAGGCTTTCGAAAACAGCGCGCATCGGACCGCCAGCAATAATCCCGGTGCCGGCCGGTGCCGTACGCAGGTTCACTTTGCCAGCGCCAAAACGACCCTTGCCGTCGTGGTGCAGCGTGCGCCCCTCCTTCAGCGGCACGCGGACCATCGCGCGCTTGGCAGCGGCAGTCGCCTTGGTGATCGCTTCGGGAACTTCACGCGCCTTGCCTTTGCCGAACCCGGCGCGACCCTTGCCGTCACCGACCACGACCAGTGCTGCAAAGCCGAAGCGCTTGCCGCCCTTGACCGTCTTGGAGACGCGGTTGATGTGGACCAGCTTTTCGATCAGCTCTTCGCCGCCGTCGTCACTGCCGCCGCGGCCGCCACGATCGTTGCCGCCGCGTCCACCGCGATTGCGATCGTTGCCGCCGCCGGGGCCGCCACGGCCACGGTTGCCGCCGCCGCTACCGCTACCGCCGCCGCGATTGCCGCCGCTGCGTGGTTCGCGCGCTTCGACCGGAGCTTCTATGCTTTGCGGATGCGCGGCAGCAATCGGCGTTTCGGTCACTGCGTCAGTGTTGTTGGTTTCGTCAGCCATTGTCAGAACTCCAGCCCGCCTGCGCGGGCGGCATCGGCCAGCGCTTTGACGCGGCCATGGAACAGGAACCCGCCGCGATCGAACACGACAGTGCTAACGCCGGCCTTGACCGCAGCTTCCGCCAGTGCCTTGCCGACCGAAGCCGCAGCATCGATGTTCGCGCCGGCCTTGGTGCCGAGCGTGTTGGCGGCGGCAATGGTCTTGCCGGCAGAATCGTCGATGATCTGCGCGTAGATATGACGGCCCGAGCGGTGAACCGAAAGCCGCGGACGGCCACCGGAACGCGACTTGAGCGCGGTACGGACACGCCGACGACGGCGCTCGAACAGGGACAGCTTGGCCATTACTTCTTCTTCCCTTCCTTGCGGAAGATGTACTCGCCGCGGTACTTGATGCCCTTGCCCTTGTACGGCTCGGGCTTGCGCCAGCGGCGGATCTCTGCGGCCACCTGGCCAACCTTCTGCTTGTCGATCCCGGAGATTTCGATCGTGGTGTTATCCGGGGTCTTGATCTCGATGCCATCGGGCACCGAATAATCGACATCGTGGCTGAAGCCGAGCTGCAACTTGAGGTTCTTGCCCTGCGAGTTGGCACGGTAGCCAACGCCGGTGATTTCCAGGACCTTGGTGTAACCTTGAGTCACGCCGGTCACCAGGTTATCGACCAAAGTTCGCTGCATGCCCCAAAAGGCGCGCGCCTGCTTGCTGGCGTTGGCGGGCATCACCGAGATGCTGTCGCCTTCGACCTTGTAAGCGATCTCGTCACGCAGCCCCATCGTCAGAGTGCCCTTGGGGCCCTTGACCGACAGGATGCCGTTGGCGATCTCGGCGGTGACACCGCTTGGGATCGACACCGGACGTTTACCGATGCGGCTCATCAGAATACCTCCGCAAGCACTTCGCCACCGACGTTCTGCACGCGTGCTTCGGCATCCGAGAGCACGCCGCGCGGCGTCGAGACGATGGTGATGCCAAGCCCGTTGCGAACTACCGGGAGCTCTTTCGAACCCGAGTAGACGCGGCGGCCCGGCTTGGAGACGCGGGCAACATGCTTGATCGCAGGTTCACCCTCGAAATACTTCAGTTCGATCCGCAGCTGCGGGTGAACGCCAGTGGCGTCCTCGGTATAGCCACGGATATAGCCTTCGCGCTGCAGAACTTCGAGTACGCGGGTGCGCAGCTTCGAAGCCGGCGAAAGGACAGAGTCCTTTTTCGCACGCTGGCCGTTGCGGATACGGGTGAGCATATCACCCAGGGGATCGGTCAGTGCCATGCCTTGATCCTTACCAGCTCGACTTCGTCAGGCCGGGGATAAGGCCTTTGTTGCCTTTGTCCCGCAGCTCGATCCGACAAAGGCCGAACTTGCGATAAAAGCCGCGCGGGCGGCCGGTGGTGGCGCAACGGTTGCGGACCCGGGTGGGGTTCGCGTTGCGCGGAAGCTCTGCCATCTTCAGGCGCGCAATCAAACGCTCGCCATCGTCAAGCGACTTGTCGTCGGCTTGGGCCTTCAGCGCGGCAAACTTGCCGGCATACTGCTTCACGAGCTTCTTACGCCGCTCGTTTTTGTTTACGGAACTCAGTTTCGCCATGGACTTAAGCTCTCTTCCTCAGATTATCTTTACGCGGCCTGCTGCTCAGGAGTGGACTCCGGGGCAACTTCCAGCGGGAATGGGAAACCGAACAGGCGGAGCAGCTCGCGCGCTTCGTCATCGGTCTTGGCAGTGGTGGTGACAATAATATCCATGCCGCGCACCTTCTCAATCTGGTCATAGCTGATCTCAGGAAAAATGATCTGTTCCTTGAGACCCATCGCGTAGTTGCCGCGGCCATCGAAGCTCTTGGGATTGAGCCCGCGGAAATCGCGGATGCGGGGCATTGCGACGGTGATCAAACGGTCGAGAAATTCGTACATACGCTCGCGGCGCAAGGTAACCTTGCAGCCGATTGGCATGCCTTCGCGCAGCTTAAACTGGGCGATCGACTTCTTGGCCTTGGTAATGACCGGCTTTTGGCCAGCGATCAGCGCCATTTCTTCGGCGGCGGTCGTGACCTTCTTCTTGTCCTGGCTGCCTTCGCCAACGCCCATGTTGAGCGTGATCTTTTCGATCCGGGGCACTTCCATCACGTTGGTATAGCCGAACTTCTCGGTCATGGCCTTGGCCACTTCCGTGTCGTACTTAGCCTTCATGCGGGGGATGTTGGTATCAGCCATCGATTTTCTCTCCGGACTTGACCGCGACGCGGGTCTTGGTGCCGTCCTTGGCAGTTTCAAAGCGCACGCGGGTGGCCTTGCCGGTTTTGGGATCGGCCAGGCCGACCTTGGAAATCGCCATCGGCGCCTCGCGCCGATCAATCCCGCCTTGCGGATTGGCCTGGCTGGGTTTGCGGTGACGGGCAGCAACATTCACGCCCGAGACAAGCACCTTGCCGTCTTTCGGCATGACCTGCAGGACAGTGCCGTTGCGGCCCTTGTCCTTGCCCGAACGGACGACAACGCTGTCACCCTTCTTGATCTTTGCGGCACCCATTACAGCACCTCCGGCGCAAGGCTGATGATCTTCATGTAGCCCTTGCTGCGCAGCTCGCGGACCACCGGGCCAAAGATACGCGTGCCGATTGGCTCCGAGTTCTTGTTGATCAGCACGGCAGCATTGCTGTCGAAACGGATCACGCTGCCATCTGCGCGGCGCACTTCCTTGCGGGTGCGCACAATCACGGCGCGGTGAACGTCACCCTTCTTCACGCGGGTGCGTGGCTGGGCTTCCTTGACCGACACCACAATTACGTCGCCCACGCCGGCCACGCGGCGCTTCGATCCGCCCAGCACCTTGATGCACTGGACGCGCTTGGCACCGCTGTTGTCAGCGACCTCAAGCTGGGATTGCATCTGGATCATTGATCCGGTTCCTTCTCACTGGCTTGCCGG
>JANYGB010000016.1 GCA_025359445.1 Sphingomonadaceae bacterium | reverse complement strand
CTGTTCCGCGACGACGGCCTGATCACCAAGGAAGGTACTGAGCCGGGTGCAGATGAGCCGCTCAAGGTCGTGCGCCGAGACGCGCCAGGCTTCTGAGCCATCGATCAGGGCTTGGCGCGTACTGTAGTAGCGATAACGAACTTTGCCCTTGAGCGTATGGCTCGGACTCATTGCCCGTCCCTCGCCATCATAAAGTATACCGGCAAGCAGGCTCGGGTCCTTGGCCTTGAGCCGCCGCGAATGACCTTGAGCGCGCTGGGCAATCGCAGTCTGGACCTTATCCCAGAGCTCTTCGCTGACGATCGCTTCGTGCTCGCCGGGATAGGTTTGATCCTTGTGGGTAATCAGCCCGCGATAAACCTGGTTGGTCAGAAGGCTGTACATCATTCCGCGGCTGTACGGCGCGCCGCCGCTTGTGTTACCGGCAGCACTCGTCTTGATCTCGGTGCGATGCCCTTCGCGCGCAAGCTCATCGATCAGTTCGACCACCGAGCCCAACTCCAGGTAGCGGGTCATGATGTAGCGGACCATTTCCGCCTGCGGCTCGTTGATCACTAGCTTGCGGTTCTGGACGAGGTAGCCAACCGGCACCGAGCCCCCCATCCACATCCCCTTGCGCTTCGAGGCGGCGATCTTGTCGCGGATGCGCTCGCCGGTCACCTCGCGCTCGAACTGGGCGAAGGAGAGCAGCATGTTGAGGGTGAGCCGACCCATGCTAGTGGTGGTGTTGAATGACTGGGTGATCGAGACAAAGCTGGCGTCGGCCTTGTCCAGCACCTCGACGATCTTGGCAAAGTCAGCGAGGCTGCGGGTCAAGCGGTCGATCTTGTAGAGCAGGATGATGTCGACCTTGCCCGCTGCAACGTCGGCGAGCAGCCGTTTGAGTGCGGGCCGCTCCAAGTTGCCGCCCGAGAATCCGCCATCGTCGTAACGCTCGGGCACCACGGTCCAACCTTCGTGTCGCTGGCTGAGCGCATAGGCAGCGCAAGCTTCGTACTGAGCGTCGAGGCTGTTAAATTCCTGTAACAGCCCATCCTCGGTCGACTTGCGGGTGTAGACCGCGCAGCGCTGCACCTTGTCAGCCACCGCGGGTCAGCCCGAAGAACCTGGGTCCTGACCAGTGCGCGCCAGTGACCTCGCGGGCGATTTCGCTCAGCGAGCGGCGCGTCTGGCCTTCCCACAGGAACCCGCCCTCGATCACCTCGACCGCGATGGTGCGGCCCTGCCACTCGCGGATGAGCCGGGCGCCCGGGGTGAGCGTAATTCTCGTTGGTGGGCTCACTGTAGAACCCGGTGCAGCGGCAGCCCGGTCCAGCTCGCGCGCGATCACCGCTGGCAATCCGCCGAGCCGCCGCTCCTGCATCCGCTGGGCGAGCAGGCGCCGCAGCAGCGCAGCACCGATGTTGGGCGCGGCGTTCCCTTCCTGCTCTTCCCATGCGAGCCGGAGCCCGGCTGGGGCGAGCGCGTCCAGCCGGGCCAGATCGGCATCGAGCCGTTTTTGCTTGATCGACATCGGGGTCACTCGCTCGCGATGCTGTAGCGGGTGACCTTGTCGACCTTGGCTGCTTCAATCTTGTGGCCCTTCTTCTTGAGCCCGGTCAGTGCGGCGCGCGTGGTGTGCGGGAGCCAGCCGGTGGCTTCCACGAGATCCGTGAGCAGCGCTCCATCCTTGCGGCGCAGCAGCTCGATCGCCAGGTCCTGCTTTGACTGGCGCTTGGATTCGATGGGCTGAGCGGCTTCGATCGGCAGTGCTGCCACATCCTGATTGGTGCTGGTTTCAGCGATGGCGCTGTTTGCCTCGGTCGCTTCGCCCGCTTCGTGAGGTTCGCGGGCCATGCGGCGCGGCTTGCTGGCGGTTGTTTGGGTCTTGGTCATCTGGCTGGTCCTTGGTTGCAGAGCAGCACCATGCGGCTCCCACCAGCCAAGGCCCCGCAACCGAGCTGGTTAGCGGGGCGGCTGCCGGTCAGTGCGGCTGCGATCCAGTGACGACAGCAATGCTCGCTTCGGAACCGAAGTCGAATGGAATGTGCGGGTGCTGGCAGCGTTATCAGCTGTTACAGGCCCCGACGGGCCGGATCTTCGTCCCCAGTTAGGTATCGGCGGCGAATCGCTCGATTGCGACGGTGTTGGCGGCGACGATCGTCCCAACCATTCGGCCAGGCGTCCCAAGAACAAGGTCGGATACCGGGCAGACGTCAACTTGCCACCGACCGCTGCTCTCGCGGCGTACAATCAGCCGGCCATTGTCGTTTGCCAGTACCCCGCGCTTGTCCGTCGTCAGAACATTTGGCGCAAAGTGCGGCGTAGATTAGCGGAGTGCAGGCCTCGTCTTGGGGTTGATGTTAGGCGGCAAGCTTGCGGTGTTGCAAGCGCCGATGCTCGATGGTCTTTCGCTTGATCCTTTCACG
>JANYGB010000015.1 GCA_025359445.1 Sphingomonadaceae bacterium | reverse complement strand
AAATCCTACTTGTCTAGGAAAAATACATCGTGTAGCTGTTTTTCATGGTTACTGCCGATCCCCGTTCGAAACTGTTGTTACTGGCGAGTAAGCACGGCGCGAGTTTGTCTGGCTTGTCCGAATTAATTGGACGTAATTCTACATACTTACAGCAGTTTATTCGCAAAGGTAGCCCGCGCAAGCTGGAAGAAAACGATCGCCGGACGCTGGCGCAGTTCTTCGGAATCGATGAATCGGAACTTGGCGCGCCAGAGGATAATTCCTCATCGCTGGCCGGGAATTCCACCAAGCGTGACTGGATCGACGTGCCCCGGCTGGCGTTGGGCGCTTCAGCTGGGCCGGGGTTGCTGGCGGGCGAAGAATTGCCGATCGGCGCGTTCCGGTTCGGTGCCCGCTGGCTGCGCGAACAAGGCCTCGATCCGGCGCACCTCTCGGCGATCCGGGTAGAAGGCGATTCGATGGAAGCCACCTTGCGCGATGGCGACGAGATCCTGGTCGACCGCACGCCCCGGCCTTGGCGTGACGGGATCCACGTGGTCCGCGCCGGTGATGCGCTGCTGGTCAAACGGCTCGACACCGGTCGCCCCGGGGTAATCGCGCTGCTCAGCGATAATCCTGCCTATCGCACGCTCGAACTTGCGCCCGATGATGTCGAGGTGATCGGCCGTGTGGTGTGGAAAAGTGGGCGGCTTTAGCCAGGTCGTCTGACGGCCTACTGTGCGTCCGCCGCTCCGGCGGCAAAGACGTAAACATCCATGTCGGCCGGATTGCCGCCTACAAGCCGAGAATGCGGAGCCCGTTGCTGAAACCTGTAACCGCTACGTTCGGCTACTGCGATAGAAGGCAAGTTGGTCGGCTCGATGAATAGCTCAAGCACGTCAATATCGCAGGTTGCAGTGGCCCACCGAGTAATGGCGATTAGCGCTGCGCTGGCAATTCCTTTGCCGCGCTCTTCCGGGACTAACCAGTAACCCACCGTAGCAATACCGGGTCGCAGCGGGTCGGGCCACAGGCCGATTTGTCCGCATGCGCGGTCGCCAGCCGCTGTTGCGATCGCAAACGAATAGCCAGAGCCTTCGTGCAGGCGTCCGATTTGGCGGTCGATGAATGCTGCGGCCGAGCGCGCGGTGGGTGCTGCTGGCAATGATGTCACTGCGGCAATGTAAGGATCGCTGGCCGCCGACCGGACCAGATCCGCGTCGCCCTGCTGAAAGGCCCTCAACACATATTGTCCAGCGAGCAACCTGGGTAATTCAACTAGGTCCATGCAGCCTCGGTAGCCGTGGGATCGAGCGATGCAACCGCAAGGGTTTCAGCCCGCCTGCTGGAACGCCAGATATTCCGCCATGGCTTTGCGCAGCCGGTCCATCGAATTGTAAACATCGATGAACACCACTTTGCCCTTGACCGTAGCGGACACGCTGAACCAGTTCGATAAAAGTGGCGCGTGGTTGTCCCCTTGGAAATCCGGTTTAGTTGATCGAAAATTCTGGTACGCTGCTCAATGCGCATCCTGCCAAGACAGGCAATCAGCCATCTTGCTATATACTTTGTCCATTTCGTTGTATTCGTTCAAGAATATTTGTTCACCGCCAACATCGGCCTCGATTATCAGCTGATTGGGCAGGATCGCAAAAGCGTCCGATTGAAGGGAAATTACGTAGGCATCCCAATCGGACATACGCCGCACATCGGCGTGGTAATCGAACTTGCCCCCGTTGTTGAACGACATCTGCACCGTTTGCGGCCGGGCATTTTCAATGCTGCCAAACATAACTTTCACCCGCGATCCCGCAGATTGCTCAAACCCCCAGAAGCTGAACGGTACTGCCCCGGGAACCTCTTTCAAAGCGAGGCAGGTACCACCCGGCATGGCCCACACATGCCAATCGTTGAACGACCATTTCTTGATGAAATTTTCGGGCTTGATCCCGGCAAACACCTGCTCGCCCGCGCTGACGGGCGCTGCGGCCAGCACTGCGCCGAGCATTAACAGCGCGCTCGCCCCAGCCCGGATCCGCGAAATCACGATTTGGTCAGGCCCTTTGTGCAGGCAACGAAAGCGGCAAAGGCGTCTTTTGAGCCGTGCATGTCTTTGTCGAACACCGGCTTGTCATTCATTCTGACCCGCAGCGCAAACCCATCGGCTGCGTCAACAGCAAGCCCGGCAACCTTGATATCGAGGAGCAGCACATTCGAGCCGCCGAACTTGATGGCGGAACCGTGCATATTGGATTCCGCCGATCCTTCGATGCTGATCTTGAGCGGGTAATCCTGGTCGGGAGTAATCGAAGCCTGATCGTCGGGGACCAACAGCATGCCGCTGGCACCGCTGGAAGTGTACATCATGATCAACTTGCCCGTGTTGCCTTTGGTTCCGATCGAGCAGAGCTTGGGCGTCGCATCATAATTCCATGCCCCGATCAAATTGGCACTGGCGGGCGTGACCGCGGCGAATGCCGCGCCAGCGGCCAGAGCAGTAACGGTGCAACGCAGGAAGCTGGAATTTTTCATCAGTTTGGTCCCCCAAAGCCAGTCAGGGCGAGCAGCTTGGGCGCTCAATGCATCACCAGACCGATCACGTCTTGTAAATATGCGTCATAACCCTGCCTTTTCTGCGAAACTTCGGGCGGCGTTGTGCAGCCTCGATAAAGCGGTTGCTCGCGGTGCGCGGCTGCGGGTAATCACCCGGCATGACCGATCCCCAAGAACCCCCGATGCGCGTCGGGATCATCCCCGTGACCCCGCTCCAGCAGAACTGCTCGTTGATCTGGTGCACCAAGACCATGCGTGGCGCGGTGATCGATGCGGGCGGTGAGCTCGACAAGATCAAGGCTGCGGTGGCCAAAATGGGCGTGACGCTGGAAAAGCTGCTCGTCACGCACGGCCACCTCGATCACTGCGGGCAAACCGGGATACTGGCGAAGGAACTGGGCCTGACCATCGAAGGCCCGCACGAAGACGACCGGTTCTGGATCGACAAGCTGGGTGAGGATGGCAGCAAATACGGAATGCACGCCGAGAGCTTCGAGCCGGACCGCTGGCTGCACGATGGCGACAAGGTTACTGTGGGTGAGCTTGAGCTGGATGTAATCCATTGCCCCGGCCACACCCCGGGCCACGTCGTGTTTTACCACGCGCCGTCACATTTTGCGGTGGTCGGCGATGTGATCTTCTCAGGATCGATCGGCCGCACAGACTTTCCGCGCGGTAATCATCAGGATCTGATCGACGCGATCACCCAAAAGCTATGGCCGCTGGGTGACGACGTGACCTTCCTTCCCGGCCATGGGCCAACCAGCACCTTTGGCCGGGAAAGACAGGTCAACGCCTTCGTCAGCGATTACGCGCTGAGCTGACTTCTACATATAGCCAGTGGCGACCAGCAGGCCCACCACAGCCAGGCCAAGCTGGCTCAGCATGGTGGTGGCTGTGCCGATGCTGCGGCCAACGCCAAAGGAGGTGCCGTCCATGCCCAGGCCATGCGCAACGCGACCGAGCATATAAACCGCGCCGACGATCGCCAACCAGCCGCTACCTTTGCCGGCCAGTTCGATCAGACCGATCAGCGCGAGGACCCACGGCGTATTCTCGGCAAAGTTGAGCTGCGCGCGCATCCGCCGTTCCATCAGGTCACTGCCGCCGGTGCCGATGTTGATCTTTTGCTTGGTACGGACCTGGCCGCAGCGCATCGCCAGCCAGAAGTTAATGATCGCAGCAGCCGCTGCCATGCAGAGTGTGGTAGGTAACAACATTGTCTTCTCCCCTGTGTCGTTGGCCGACCAGCGGTCGGTGCTTGCAAGCCTCGCCAGATTCGCTATAGGCCCGCCTTCGCAGCCGCCGGCCCCGTGCCTGACGCGGCTTACTTAGACCGAATAACAATTTGCAGGAACAGGTGCCGCAATGGCTGTCCCCAAAAGAAAAACATCGCCCTCACGCCGGGGCATGCGCCGCAGCCATGATGCGCTGAAGGTTGAGGCATTCCACGAATGCTCCAACTGTGGTGAACTCAAGCGCCCGCACAATCTGTGTTCCGCGTGCGGTCACTACAACGGGCGCGAAGTTATCGCGGTCGGGCTCTAAGCCGCCTAAATCAAGTGGATAGTCGCACATGAGCCTGCCGCGTATCGCCGTTGATGCGATGGGCGGAGACGAAGGCGTGCGCGTGATGATCGAGGGCGCGGCGCTTGCCCGGCGCCGGCATGATCGTTTCAAGTTCCTGCTGGTCGGCGATGAGCCTCGAATCAAGCAAGCGCTTGAAACCCATCCCAACCTGCGATCCGCCTCTGAAATCCTCCATGCCCCCGATGTAGTGAGCGGCGAGGAAAAGCCGACTCAAGCGCTGCGCCGCGCCAAGACCACCTCGATGGGGCTGGCGATCAACGCCGTCAAAGCCGGTGATGCCGGGGCCGCAGTCAGCGGGGGCAATACCGGCGCGCTGATGGCCATGGCCAAGCTGGCGCTGCGGACGATGCCGGGGATCGATCGTCCGGCCTTGTCTGCATTGCTGCCGACGCTGGGCGATAACGATGTGGTCATGCTCGATCTGGGCGCGAACACCGAATGTGATGCGCGCAACCTGGTGCAATTCGCCATCATGGGCGCGGCCTATTCGCGGATCGCGACCGGACGGGCCAACCCGCGGGTCAGGCTGCTCAATATCGGCACCGAAGAAACCAAAGGCACCGAGCATCTGCAGGCCGCCGCAGCGCAGCTCAAACTGGTCGCAGCCAGTCTGGCGATGTCGTTCGACGGGTTTGCCGAGGCCGACAAGCTTAACCGCGGCGATATCGACGTGGTCGTGTCGGACGGGTTCTCGGGCAATATCGCATTAAAGGCGGTCGAGGGCACGGCGCGCTTCGTTACCGACTTGTTGCGCCGCAGCTTTGCGTCGTCGTTGCGCTCAAAATTCGGGTTTCTGATCTCGCGCCCGGCGACCGAGCTGCTCAAGCACCACCTCGATCCAAACAATCACAACGGCGCGGTTTTTCTCGGATTGAACGGCGTGGTGGTCAAAAGCCATGGTTCGGCCAACGCGCTGGGTGTTGCAAATGCTGTGGCCGTTACTGCGCGGTTGCTTGAGGAAAACATCACCGAACGGATCGCTGCCGACGTCGCCCGGTTGGGCACGGGTTCGATCCGTGCGGCTTCGAAAGCAGCGGAATGACGCTGCGCTCGGTTCTGGTGGGCACCGGCTCGGCCTTGCCCAAACGCGCGGTCAGCAATGCGGAATTGGCGCAGACCGTCGATACCAGCGACGAATGGATTGTTGAGCGCACTGGCATCCGCAATCGCTACATCGCGGGTGAAGGTGAGACGACTTCGACTCTGGCGACCGAAGCTGCCCGCCAGGCGCTCGCTGCAGCCGGGCTTGAACCAGCCGACATCGGCCTGATCGTGGTCGCCACCGCGACCCCCGATCAGACCTTCCCGGCCACCGCCACTCAGGTCCAGCACGCGCTTGGCTGCAATGGCGGAATAGCGTTCGACGTGGCGGCTGTTTGCTCGGGCTTTCTTTATGCGATGGGTGTGGCCGATTCGCTGCTGCGCACGGGCATGGCCAAGCGCGCATTGGTGATTGGTGCCGAGACCTTCAGCCGGATCCTCGACTGGGAGGACCGCACGACTTGTGTGCTGTTTGGTGACGGCGCCGGCGCGGTGGTGCTTGAAGCGCGCGAGGTGGCCGAAGACGGCCCCGGCGTACTCGCCACCCGGCTTCACGCCGATGGCAAGTACAACGGCTTGCTTTATGTCGACGGGGGTCCGTCGAGCACCGGCACGGTCGGGCATGTCCGGATGAAGGGCCCCGAGGTGTTTCGCCACGCGGTCGTCAATCTTGCTGAAGTGCTGCGCGAAGTGCTGACCGATCAGGGGCTGACTTCGGCGGACCTGGACTGGGTGGTGCCGCACCAGGCCAACCAGCGAATTCTCGATGCTACCGCGCGCAAGCTAGGTTTGCCGCCTGAAAAGGTCGTCGTCACGGTTGACAGGCACGCCAACACCTCGGCCGCGTCAGTGCCGCTCGCGCTCGACACTGCGGTGCGCGACGGGCGGATCAAGCCGGGCAATCTGGTAATGCTCGAAGCGATGGGCGGAGGTTTTACTTGGGGCGCGAGCCTGCTGCGGATTTAACTAGCGGATAAGAACGATAATTCAGCCGTACGCCGCGTTGCAATCGTGAGCGATATGGGTATGTTTTGGAAACAGGTCGTTAAACCGCAGCTTAAGGGAAGGGGCTGGATGCGCTCGATGACTACTTTGACACGGGCCGATTTGGCCGAAGCGCTCAACCGCAAGTTGGGGCTGTCACGTTCGGATTCGCTCGGCATGGTCGAATCGATCCTGGATCATATGACCACTGCGCTTGAAGAGGGCGCGAACGTCAAGATTTCCGGGTTTGGCACGTTTCTGCTGCGCGACAAGGGCCAGCGAATCGGGCGCAATCCCAAGACCGGGATCGAAGTTCCGATTACGCCGCGCCGGGTGTTGACCTTTCGCGCCAGCCAGATGCTGAAAGAGCGGATCGCCCGCGGGTGAGCGATGCGGGGCGTCCAGGCTTTGCTGACGGCCCCCCCGGGTTTGCCGATGGCAAGGATCCGGAGGCGCTGCGCACCATCGGTGAAGTTGCCAAAGCGCTCGGCATCCGCCAGCATGTGCTGCGCTACTGGGAAGAACAGTTCCCGATGCTCAGCCCTTTAAAGCGAGGCGGCGGGCGGCGTTATTACCGCGCGGCCGATGTGAAGATGGTCGAGACGATCGACCGGCTGGTCCACCGCGAAGGCTATACCCTGAAAGGCGCGAAAATGGCGCTGCAAGGTGGTGCCGCCAAGGCCTCTCGCCCGGAAATCGCAGCGCAGCCACAAGCTGCAGCGACCCCGGTTGCCACCAATTTCGCGTACCGCGCCAGGTTGATTGCGCTGCGCACAACGCTGGTAAACGCGCTCCACGAAGCTTAGAGGCGATCCTTGCGAGAGTGAGGATTTCCCATGCAGAACAGTTATGACGCCGACTTGTCGTTGTTTATCGGTGGCAGCTGGAGGATCGGCGAAGGCCGCGACTTGTTCCCGGTGGTTGATCCGGCCAGCGGCGAAGCGATCGGCGAAGTGCCGATGGCCAGCGCGGCCGATCTCGATGAAGCGCTCGATGCCGCCGACAAGGGCTTCAAAGTGTGGCGCGCAACCCCGGCCGATCAACGCAGCGCGGTGCTCAAGAAAGCGGCTGCGCTGCTGCGCGAGCGCGCCCAACCAATTGCGCGACTGTTGACCATGGAGCAGGGTAAGCCGCTGGCCGAAGCCCGCGCCGAAGTGCTCAGCAGCGCGACATATATCGAATGGTGCGCCGAGGAAGCGGTGCGGATCTATGGCCGCACGCTGGTCCGCCCGACCGGCCAGCGCGCGCTGGTCACGCGCCAGCCGATCGGTCCGGTCGCCGCGTTCAGCCCGTGGAATTTTCCGGTTTACCTGATGGCCAAGAAACTTGCCGCCGCGCTTGCCACCGGCTGCTCGGTGATTGCCAAGCCGCCTGAAGAAACCCCCGGCTGCACCGGTGCGCTGGTTCGCTGCCTGATCGATGCCGGGTTGCCGGCCGGAGTGGTGCAATTGGTCCACGGTGTGCCCGACGCCGTGAGCCGGCACCTGCTCGCCTCGCCGGTGATCCGCAAAGTCAGCTTCACCGGTTCGGTCCCCGTTGGCCGGCACCTGATGCGGCTCGCCGCCGACGGGCTCAAGCGGGTGACGATGGAGCTGGGTGGCCATGCTCCAGTGCTGATTTTCGCTGACTGTGACTTGGAAAAGACCCTCGATATCGTCGTGCCGCAGAAATTCCGCAACGCCGGGCAAGTCTGCGTCTCGCCAACGCGGTTTTATGTTCAGGAAGCGATTTACGATCGGTTCGTCGCGGGCTTCGCCGAGCGCGCCAAAGCGGTCACCACCGGACACGGACTCAATGCTGACACTACAATGGGTCCGCTCGCGAATGCGCGGCGGCCCGCCGCGATTGCCGCGCTGGTCGATGATGCCGCGGCCAAAGGCGCGCGCGTGCTGGCCGGGGGAAAGCGCGGTGCGGACGGGTTTTTCTTCGAGCCGACGCTGCTCGCCGATGTGCCCAATAGCGCCGACATCATGTCGAACGAGCCATTCGGCCCGGTCGCCGTAACCGCGCCGTTCAGCACGTTCGACGACGCCGTGGAAAAGGCCAACCGCTTGCCGTTCGGGCTCGCCGCGTTCGCTTTCACCGAGGGTCTGCGCAACGCCAACCTGCTGGGCGATGCGATCGAGGCTGGCATGGTCGGGATCAACACCTTCGCGATCAGCACCGCCGACGCGCCGTTCGGCGGGGTCAAGGATTCGGGCTTCGGCAGCGAAGGCGGGCTTGAGGGGATGGACAGCTACCTCGTCACCAAGGCGATCCATATGGCCTAGGCCAGTTCCGGCCCCAGCGCCGGATCGAGATCACGCGGGCGGATCAGGTGGATCAGCTTGCCGCACTTGTCGGCTAGATCGGCCCAACGATCGATGGCGAGTTCAAGCACGGCAAAACTCGCCGTCGGGAATTTGACCTCGACCACATCGCGCAAGGGGCTGGTGCCATCGTCGGGGACAAGGTCGAAGATCAAGTCTTCGAGACCTGGATTGTGCCCGACCATCAGCACCGCGCCGAGCGTATCGCCGGTCTCGCGCAGCAGGTCGATCAGGGTCACGCTGCTGGCAAGGTAGATGCGCCGGTCCCACTGCACCGCGACCGGTTGGCCAGCGGCTTGGCAGGCAATCTCGATCGTCTCGGCGCAGCGGATTGCGGGAGAGGCGATCATCCGGTCCCAGTGCTGGCCGTGTTCAAGCACGTGACGGCCCATCAGCGCCGCGCCCTTGCGCCCGCGCCCATTGAGCGGCCGGTCGAAATCGCGCGCGCGCGGATCCTGCCAGTCGGACTTGGCGTGGCGGAATAATCCGAGGGTCTTCAAGTGGGAGTCTCGCGCTGGACGGGCGCGTGTGAGACACCGGCGGCGACGCGTTGTAAAGCCTCGTCGAGCGTCACCCGCGAAATTCGCGTGTCCGGCGGGAAGGCCGACAGCAGCCGGCTGGGGAAAGCGGCGGACAGGACAACGAAAAACCCGTGATCGTCGCGGGTGCGGATCAGCCGCCCAAAGGCCTGCGCCAGCCGCGCGCGGATCACCCGGTCGTCATAGGCCGCGCCGCCGCCCGCCAGCCGCCGCGCGCGGTGCAGGATAGAAGGCTTGGGCCACGGGACCTGCTCCATCACCACCAGCCGCAGCGAGTTGCCCGGAACATCCACGCCGTCGCGCAAGGCATCGGTGCCGAGCAAAGACGCGCGCGGATCGTCGCGGAAAATGTCCACAAGCGTCCCGGTGTCGATCGGATCGACGTGCTGCGCGTACAGCGGCAGTCCGGCGCGGGCGAGCCGGTCGGCGATGCGCCCTTGTACTGCGCGCAGCCGGCGGATGGCGGTGAACAGTCCGAGCGCCCCGCCGCCTGCCGCCTCGATCAGCCGGGCGTAGGCCCCGGCCAATGCGGCCATGTCGCCCTTGGGCACGTCGGTGACGATCAGCACTTCGGCTTGTGCGGCGTAATCGAACGGGCTGTCGAAACTCGACAAGCGCGGGGCGAGGCCGAGCACCGGCGCGCCGCTGCGCACCACTGCACTGGCCCAATCGTCGCCGTCCTTGAGCGTCGCCGAGGTCAACATCACGCCGTGCGCGCCCTCCAGCACGACCTTTGCAAACGGCTTCATCGGATCGAGCCAGCGGCGGTGCAGCCCGACGTCGTATTCGCGCGCCTCGGCCCGGTCGACCGCCAGCCAGTCGACAAATTCGGGATCGGCCGGCCCGCCCAGCCGTTCGAGCAAGGCTTCCCACGCCGCCAGCAAATCAATCCGCCAGCCCAGCGAATGTCGCGCCCCTTCAATGCGGGCGCGGCCCGAGCCATCGAGCCAGTCGGGCGGCTCGGCGAGGATCGCTTCAAGCCGCACGCCCAGCCGGATCAGCGGACTGCGCAGCTCGGCCAGCGCCGCCTGCGCCGCTCCAGCCAGTTCGACCAGCGGCCCGTCGAGCTGCGCCGCCTCGGTCTCCAGCCCGTAGCCGCCGTCCTGCCCGCCGCTTTCATCGCGGGCGTAAGTCGTGGCGCGAACCGCCGCGAACAGCCCTTCAAGCGGCCCCGACGGGGTATTGTCGTGCAGCCGCTGCAGCCAGCCATCGCCGGGAAGCGCCTCGGCGGCATGGCGCGCGGCGGAAATCGCCTTGCCCCCGGCTTCGTCGTAGCTGGCGATATCGGCGAGCCGCGCCGCGAGGCCCCGGCGGCGGCCTTTGGAGCCGCGCTCGGGTCCGATTACCCAGCGCCGCAGTTCGATCGTCTCCGCCCCGGTCAAGGCTGCGGCAAAGGTCGAATCCGCCGCTTCGAACACATGATGGCCTTCGTCGAAGACGATCCGACTGGGCCGCTGCGCAGCATCGCGGCCGCGCGCGGCGTTGACCATCACCAGCGCGTGATTGGCGATCACCAGGTCAGCTTGCGCGCTGGCCCGGCTGGAGCGTTCGATGAAGCATTTGCGGTAATGCGGGCACCCGGCATAGACGCATTCGCCGCGCCGGTCAGTCAGCGCCGCGACCCCGCGCTGGCGGAACAGCGTGGCGAGCCAGCCGGGCAGATCGCCGCCGATCATGTCGCCGTCCTGGCTATAGGCCGCCCAGCGCGCGACCAGCTGCGCCATGATCGCCGCGCGCCCGGTGAAGCCGCCTTGCAGCGCGTCCTCCAGGTTGAGCAGGCACAGGTAATTCTCGCGGCCCTTGCGCACCACCACCGGCGCGCTGCCATCAGTGCGGCGCGCAGGCCAGGCGCGGCGGCTTTCCTGACGGAGCTGGCGCTGCAGCGCCTTGGTATAAGTCGAAACCCAGACCGTGCCTTGCGCCGCCTGCGACCACAGCGAGGCCGGGGCGAGGTAACCCAGCGTCTTGCCGATCCCGGTGCCCGCCTGCGCCAGCAGCAGATGCGGCTGATCACGCGCGGCGCGCGGCGCAAAGAGCTGCGCGGCTTCCTCGGCATAAGCAACCTGCGCCGGGCGCGGCTCGGCGGCTTGTCCGGTCAGCTCGGCGAGCCGTGCCGCAACCGCAGCGGGGGACAAGGTCAGCTGCGCGGGCTGCGGCCGTTCGGGAACCTCCTCCCATTCGGGCAGCCGTGAAAACAGCCAGCGTTCAGGCTTGTCCGGGGCGGCGATCCGAGCGCCGAGCAGCGGTGCCCACGACCAACGCAGCCGGGTCAGCGCCTGCAGCGATGTCCACGCGCCCTCGCGTTCGGTCCAGTCAGGCGCTGTGCAAGTTCCGAGCAAGGCTTCGGCAGCCTGCTGGAGCAGCAAAGGGACACCGTCGTCACTGCCGGGCTCGGGCAGGCCCAGCACATGCGCGAGGCCTTTGGGGGTGGGCACCATAAACTGCGCCGGATGGACGAATGCGTAGAGTTCCAGCAGATCGAGTCCCGACAGATCGGGATAGCCCAGCCGGGTCGCCACCAGCGGCGCGTTCAGCATCAGGAGCGGCGTATCGGCCGCAGCGACGATCGCATCACCCTTGCTGACGGTGCGCGTCGCGCCCGCTCCACCACGCAGCCAGCAGCCGCCGTGGCTGGCGTGCAGGGCGGGAAGGGGCAGGGCGTCGCTCACGGTTCAGCGTTAGAACGAAAATGGAACGCTGGGCAAGTCTGTGCTGGGCCGAAAGCCCCGAGCGCTTAGCGGCGCAGCAGGCGTTCCCACCAGGTGCGGTTGCTTTCCAGCGGACGAATCCGGCCGTAAGTGCGCAAGCGCTGCGAGGGATCCATCGGTCGCGATCCGAATGAGGCAGCGGTAGTGGTCGTGCGCGAGGTGTGCAGTGACATGTGCCCTCCAGGAAATCGCGGGTTTGGTACTTTGGTAAATCCGCATGGCGGCGATTGGTTCCCTCAGTGCGACGAGCCGCTGTGGTTGACCCGCAGGGCCGGCTCGGCCAGCGTTGCCCCATGGCGAATCCCGATCCCCGCACTGCATTGATTGACCGCCTGCCCAAGGCCGAGCTGCACCTCCACATCGAAGGCTCGCTTGAGCCGGAAATGCTGTTCGATCTTGCCAAGCGCAACGGGGTGACGATACCGTTTGCCAGCGCCACCGAAGTGCGCGCGGCTTACAGCTTTTCAAACCTGCAGGATTTTCTCGATATCTACTATCAGGGCATGTCTGTGTTGCTTACCGAACAGGATTTCTTCGATTTAACATGGGCTTATCTTGTCCGCGCGCATACGGACAACGTCCGCCATGTCGAGATTTTCTTTGATCCTCAAGGACATACGCAGCGTGGTGTTGGATTCACCACGGTGCTCAACGGGATCGAAGCTGCACTTAAACGGGCAGAGAGCGAACTAGGCATAACTTACCGGCTCATCATGTGCTTTCTGCGGCATTTGCCCGAGGAAGATGCTTTCGCCACGCTTGCGCTGGCCGAGCCGCACTTGCCGCGGATCCACGGCGTGGGGCTCGATTCGTCCGAGTTGGGTCACCCACCGAGCAAATTTGAACGGGTGTTTGCCCGCGCCCGCGAACTGGGCCTCCATGTCACCGCGCACGCCGGTGAGGAAGGCCCGCCGGATTATGTCTGGGAGGCGCTCGACTTGCTCAAGGTCGAGCGGATCGATCATGGCAACCGCGCGCTGGAAGACCCGGCGCTGGTGGCGCGGATCGCAGCCGAGGCGCTGACCCTGACGGTTTGCCCGCTGTCCAACTTGCGGCTCTGCGTCATCCCCGAAATCGCGCTGAGCCCTGTCCGGCGGATGCTTGATGCGGGGCTGAAGGTAACGATCAATTCAGACGATCCGGCTTACTTCGGCGGGTACGTGAACGATAATTTTCACGCTGTTGCGCAGGCGCTTGACCTCAGCCCCGAACAGATCGCCGAACTTGCGCGCAACAGCTTCACCGGATCATTCCTGCCGCCCGCCGAACAAGCGCCGCACCTTGCGGCGATCGCGGAGGCTTTGCATGGCTGACAAGCTATACCTGACCGCCGACCGGCTGCTCAAGGATTCGTACCGGCTCGGCAATATGGTGATCGATGCCGGGTTCCGCCCGACGCACCTGGTGGGCATCTGGCGCGGCGGCGCGCCGGTCGGGATCGCGGTGCAGGAACTGCTGTCGTACAACGGGATCGAATGCGATCACATCGCGGTGCGGACATCGAGCTACACCGGGATCGACCAACAGGAAAAGCAGGTCCGGGTCTATGCGCTGGGTTACCTCGTCGACACGCTGGGCCCTGACGACCGGTTGCTGGTGATCGACGATGTGTTCGATTCGGGCCGATCGGTCGAAGCGTTCCTGCACGAGCTGGCAGGGCGCTGCCGGTACAACATGCCCGAGACGGTCGGCATCGCAACGGTCTATTACAAACCGGGCCGCAATGTGACGAAGCTCAAGCCTGACTTTTACGTCCATGAGACTGAGGACTGGCTGGTCTTCCCGCACGAGATTTGCGGGTTGTCTCCGGACGAGATCAGGAAGAACAAGCCGGGCGCGAAGCTGATTTTGCGGGATTAGGGTAACCACCCATTTGAATCGTCATCCCGGCGCAGGCCGGGACCCAGACCTGACAAACAATCGTTGTCGCTTTGCGACGGCTTTATTCTCTAGGGACTGGGTCCCGGCCTGCGCCGGGATGACGGTGGTTTGGAACGCTACCACCCCGCCGCCGCGCTCAACCGCTCAACCACGCGGTCTTTGCCCAGCACCTGCATCACCTCATACAAATCAGGCGTATTGCGCCGCGCCGCCAGCACCACGCGCAGCGCTCCCGCAAGATCGCCAAAGTGCCCGCGGAACTCGTCCGGGGCGGCCTTGAACGCCTTCACATTCGCGGCATAACCATAGCTCAACCCCAGCGCGCGGAGCCATTCGAGCCATTCGTCGCGGGTCAACGCCGGGTCATAGCCGGCAGCAATCGCGGCAAGCATGCCCTCGGGCGGCGCGGGCTGGATCGCAGCCAGCGCCGCCTGCGCCTCAGGCACCAACGCGGCATAGCTATCCTCGAAGAAGTACCCGATATCGGCTGGCAAGTCGGACCACTTGACGATGTCCTTGCGCGGGCGTTCGCCGCGGCGTTCGATGTCGAGGATCGCCTGCGAATAGGCCGAATCGGCGCCGAACCGCGTGGCAAAGTCGGCCGCATGTTCGCTAGCCCAGGACAGCGCAGCATCGAAAATCGCGCCAGCGCTCATCGCGCCGACTACATCGCGTGAAACGCTGTCGAGCTTGGCCAGATCGAACAGCGCGCCCGCGCGGTTCATCCGCTCCAGCTCGATCACGAAGTCCTCGTTGCTCACCGCCGGATTGGCCCCGCGCCAGTCTTCAAAACGGCCATCGATCAGGTTGAGCAGGTATTCGATCACCGCCTGCTTGGGGTAGCCGGCCTCCATGTACCAGCCGACCGACGCCTCGGGATCGCTGCGCTTTGACAGCTTGCGGCGCGACGCGCCGTCGTTCTTTTCGATCGGCGAAATATGCGCAAACCGGGGCGGGGCCCAGCCGAACAGCTTGAACATTTCGGCGTGCATCGGATAGCTTGCCAGCCATTCGTTGCCGCGCACGACATCGGTGGTCCGCATGAAATGGTCATCGACCACGTGGGCCAGGTGATAGGTCGGCATCCCGTCGGCCTTGAGCAGCACGACGTCGGTCTGGTTGGCGGGAAATTCGATGCTCTCACGGATCGTATCGGGCAGGGTGACCCGCGCATCGCGCCCGCCGGTGGAGCGCAGCCGGATCACGAACGGCCGGCCCGCAGCGAGCGCCGCATCAACGTCGGCCGCGGTCTTGTCGCGCCAGATTGCCCAAGTGCCCCAATAGCCCGGCGGCACTTTGTGCTTGGCTTGCGCATCGCGCAGCGCCTGCAATTCCTCCGCGCTTGCGAAGCACGGATAGGCGTGGCCCTGTTCGAGTAACCAGCGCACGCAACTCTGGTAGATCGGCTTGCGTTCGCTCTGGCGGTAGGGGCCATATGCGCCCACTTCCTTGCCATCAGCCACTTCGCCTTCATCCGGCGAGAGGCCGTAAGTGGCGAGCGAGGCGAGGATCAGCTCGACCGTGCCTTCGACTTCGCGCTTCTTGTCGGTATCCTCGATCCGCAAGTAAAATACCCCGCCGCTCTGGTGCGCGACCCGGCGTGAAACCAGCGAGGTATAAAGCCCGCCGATATGCATCGATCCGGTCGGGCTTGGGCCAAACCGGGTGACCCTGGCCCCGGCGGGCAGATCGCGCGGGGGGAACCGGACTTCAAGCTCGTCGATCGTGAAACTGGCTTCGGGGGTGAACACATCAGCAGGCATGGGACGGGGACGACTTTCGGGAAGGGGAAGCGCCCCTTACCCGCCGGACCCGGCGATTGGCAACCGCGCTGGCCGGTCGTTTGTGCTTGCGCGCACCCACGAAACTCGCAATTGCCGGCGCATCATGAACCATGCCAAACTCATTGTCGCCGCGCAGGTCTCCAAGGCCTGGCCGTTCGAGGAAGCCCGCAAGCTGATCAAGCGCTTCCCGCAAGGCAAACCGGGCGGCGCCCCCGTGGTGTTCGAGACCGGCTATGGCCCGAGCGGCTTGCCGCATATCGGCACCTTCCAGGAAGTGTTGCGGACCACGCTGGTGCGCCGCGCTTATGAGACGCTGACTGGCGGCGCACTGACGCGGCTGATCGCGTTTTCCGACGATATGGACGGCTTGCGCAAGGTGCCCGACAATATCGCGAACCGCGCGGTGCTCGATGCCAACTTGCACAAGCCGCTGACCCGCATCCCCGATCCGTTCGGGACGCATGAAAGCTTCGCGCATCACAACAACGCGATGTTGCGGGACTTTCTCGACCGGTTCGGGTTCGATTATGAATTTGTTTCGTCGAGCGACATGTACAATTCGGGTGCGTTCGATGACGCGCTGCACGGTGTGCTGCGCAATTACCAGGCGATCATGGATATCATGCTGCCCACCCTCCGGGCCGAACGCGCCGCGACCTACTCGCCGGTGCTGCCGATCAGCCCTTTAAGCGGCACGGTGCTGCAAGTGCCGATCGAGGTGGTCGATGCCGAGGCGGGGATCGTCCGGTTCGAGGACGCCGGACGGACGATCGAGCAATCGATCTTCGGCGGGCACGCCAAGCTGCAGTGGAAGGTCGATTGGGCAATGCGCTGGGTGGCATTGGGCGTCGATTACGAAATGTGCGGCAAGGATCTGACTGACTCGGTGCGTGAAAGCGGCAAGATCGCCCGCGCGCTTGGCGGCCGTCCGCCCGAAGGCATGATTTACGAGCTGTTCCTTGATGAGAACGGCGACAAGATTTCCAAGTCCAAGGGCAACGGCCTGACCATCGACCAGTGGCTGACCTATGGCAGCGAAGAAAGCTTGGGCTTCTACATCTACCGCGAGCCGAAAAGCGCCAAGAGCCTGCACGCCGGGGTCGTTCCCAAGGCAGTCGATGAATACTGGCAATTCCGCGAAAAGCTGAGCACCCAGCCGGTCGAGCAGCAGCTCGGCAATCCGGTGTGGCATCTGCTGCGCGCCAATGGTTACGCCGGCGGTGCCAGTGGTGCTTTGGGGGGCGACAAGCTGCCGGTGACTTACGGGCTGTTGCTCAATCTGGTCGGGGTGCTCGGTGCGAATGCGACGCGTGATCAGGTCTGGTCATACCTTGGCAATTACATCGCTGATGCCGATCCGGCGGCGCATCCCGAGGTCGATACACTGGTCACCACCGCGCTCGCCTACAACCGCGATTTCATCGCTCCGACCTTGCACCGCCGCAAGCCCGAGCCGAACGAGGCGCTGGCGCTCGCCGCGCTCGACGAGGAGCTCGCCGCCACCTCTGACGATGCCACGGCAGAGGAATTGCAGACCATGGTCTATGAAATCGGCAAGGACCCGCACTTCGCCTTTGAAGGGCTGCGCGACTGGTTCAAGGCGCTGTACGAGACTCTGCTCGGCTCGCCCCAAGGCCCGCGCATGGGCAGTTTCATCGCGCTTTACGGCATCGCCAACACGCGGGCGCTGATCGCCGAGGCGCTCGCCGATTAGCGTTCGCGCGCTATTGTGGTTCGCTGGAAGCCGGTCCGGGCGTTAGCTCGATCGCCTTGACCGCCTCCTTGTTGCCCGCCGCTTTGGCGTTCTGGTACCAAACGGTGGCCATCTGCGGGTCGGCTTCCACCGGCTTGGTTCCCGGTTCGTCGGTGTCGGCCACGACTGCACCCAGATCCTTGTACACCCCCATCAGGTACATGGCTTCGGGAACTTTCGCACCGGCCGCATATTCGTACCACGACGCGGCTGCTGCATCCGATGCCGCATAGCCGCTCAGGCCCTTTTCGACGATGCAGCCCATCAGATAGTTCGCCTTGGCATCGCCTTTTTCCGCGAGCGCCTGGATTTCCTCACCCGACGCACTGTTGAGTACGGAGGTCACAATCCCGCAATTCGGGTCGTTCACCCAGCGCGCCGGATCAATTTCGGCGATGGCCTTGGTCGCTGGATTATTGGGATCGTTGACGCTGGTCAAATCATTCACTGCAGCCACGGTCGCGGGTGCGCTCGGCGGCGGCTTATCTTCTTTGTTCCAGATGCTGAAGCCAACAACCGCCAGCGCTGCGGCCGCTATACCCCCAAGCGCTAAGGGCTTCTTGTACCACGGCTTGGCCGCCACCACTGGCTCGGCCATGAACGGTTGCGGCACGACCGCAACGATTGGCGGAACAATTGCCGCTTGATCGGGGATTGCGGCGGTCTTTCCGCTTGACCGGTCGAACAGATCGCCATTGGCGGCGCGCATGTAAAGTACTGGGGTTGCCCATTCCGAACCGGTGCGATCGAGCAGGCCCTTGCGCCCCTCGCTCATCGCCTGTTCGACCGGCAGTCCTTGGGCAATGCGCTTGTAAAAGGTTTCGGCGAAGATGATTGCTGCTTCGTCGGAGATCGGGAACTGCATCGCGACCACCGAAGGTACTCCGCTGCCGATCAGCGCACTGGCGACCCCGGCAAAAGGATGAAGCCCGGTCTGCTGTCCGGTCGTGCCGGTGTTGCAGGCGTTGAGAAACACCAGGCGCAGCGGCTCATCCTGCAGCCAGGTAGCAAACGTATTGCCGCTGATCGGCTGTTCGCTCCCGTCAGCCGATTCCATGATGACCTGGCCGCCCGAACCGCTGTCAAAATTGCCGTGGCCCATGTAATGCACCACGTGGAATTCATCCTGCGACAACGCGTCGAGGATCAGCCGCGCTTCGGGGCGGCACTCGACGTATTCGATGTTGTCCAGGCTGTCCCAGATCTTGCAGATACACGCCTTTTCGTCGCCAAGGTTGAGTGGGCTGGTGTCCTTGGGATTTGAGACGAGCAGCAAGATCTTGAGCTTGCCGATGATCGGGTGGAGATGGACCGGGATCGCAGTGTCGAAGGCGCGGACTACCGGAGTGTTGACCGAAACTACCAGCGGGTTCTGGTTGCGCCGCCGCATCAATTCCCACGGCAGGCTGGCGACCTCGGCCATGCCTTCGGCGGCGAGGTTCATCGACAAGCGGATGCGGACCCCGGTCTTGTCCGGGTTGCGCTGGGCGACGTCTTCGGTGCGGCTGAGGACCTCGCGGGTTTCGCCGCTGAACAGCGCGTCGAACAGTTGCACCCCAACCGCTTCGACCGACAGCAACCGCTCGGGCGGAACTTCGCCGACGCTCATCCCGCGCGCTGCGCTCGAAGCGCCAAAAATTGAGGAAGATAGTTCGCTAAGCCGGAACGGCAGCTTCAGTTCAGAATTGCCTTCGCCGCCGTCAGCCGACTTGGCTGAAACCTGAAAATTCTCGCCCCGTGCGGGTGAGATCATCACATAAATATCGAGATATTTCATAGCCTGTCCCCGTGCGCTCGCTCGAGCATCTATCAAGGTGCCGTTTAGAGCAATGGTCTTCGTGCAAATGCCCCGTCAGGCCGGAAACGCGCTGCGGTATTCGCGCAACATTTCACCCAAGGCTTGATCGGTCGCGATGCCAGATGGCGGCCGCAAGTACTGCTCGATCAGCTGGCATTGCGTTGCCAGCAGGCGTTCGGTTGCATCGCGCGTGATCAGACCCGTTGCTTCGGCAATTCGCCAAGGCCCCAGCATCGATGCGGTGAGCGCGCCGCGTGCAGCACTCGCCTCAACTTCGCGCGGGGTGGGAAGGCCGTGAGCGCCGGCCCTCATCGCTTTGACGATAGCAGTCTTCCAACGCTGGTCAGACTGTGCCAGCGCTGCCGCCTCGGAGCGGGCGGCGAGTATCGCAGGGTCGGCAATGCCGCTCGCAATGACCAGCGGCGCATCCGGCCCGGTCTCGCAGCGAAACCCCGGCGTGGCGACAAATGCGTCGAGCTCGCGCGCGGCTGCGACCGCAGGCCGCGAATAATGCAGCGGCACCGAGCGGCACGACAGCGGCCGGCGGGGGTAGATAGTGCAGCTGTCTCCGCCCAGCGCAGGGCAGGTGCCGGTGCCCAGATCGAGCGGCAACACGGACAGGCTCAGGTACTGGACGTAGTCAACGGTCACGGTGCCGCGCTGCGCCTTGGCCGGCCATGACGCAGCGGCGAACTGGCTCAGCAGGCGCTTGCTTTCGTAGAATTCCGCGCTGGCCTGATCGCGCGGCAAGTCACTGGCGAAATCGGCAAGCGCGCGCGGCAGGCTGTAGATCCGCAGCATCAGCCGCAGCACGAACACGTCCGCCAGTGCGGCGGCTTCGCCCAGTTCCAGTTCCGGCGCGCGATTGCAGCACTGGGCGCACCGGGTGCAGGCAAAGCGCCGTTCCATTCGGGTCAGGCCTGCTGCGCGGCGATCCACCGGCCGAGCTTAGCCTCCAGGATGGGCAGCGGCAGTGCGCCCGAACCGAGCACCTGATCGTGGAAGCCGCGAATATCGAACTTCGCGCCCAGCTTGTCCTGCGCCGTGCGCTTGAGCCGCTGGATCGTCAGCGCGCCAATCTTGTAGCCGAGCGCTTGCCCCGGCCAAGCAATGTAGCGCTCGACTTCGGCGGTCGCATCGCTGCGGCCCATGCCCGAGTTGGCCAGCATGTAATCGATCGCCTGCTCGCGGCTCCAGCCTTTGGCATGGAGTCCGGTATCGACCACCAGCCGCATCGCGCGCAGCATTTCGTCGTCGAGCGTGCCCCAGTGTTGCATCGGGTCTTTGTAGAACCCCATTTCGTAGCCCAGCGTCTCGGAATAGAGCGCCCAGCCTTCGACATAGGCGTTGTTGCCGCCGAACCGCTGGAAATCGGGCAAGGATGTATCTTCCTGCGCCAAACTGATCTGGAAATGATGCCCCGGCGCGCCTTCGTGCAGGAACAGCGTGGTGATGCCGGTCAGGAACCGGCTGGGCAGATCGTAGGTGTTGTAGAAGAATACGCCCGGGCGGCTGCCGTCGGGCGCACCCTGGTTGTAGCTGCCGCCGGCCTCGTACTTTTCGCGGTAAGCCGGGTATGGCTGGATCACCAGCTTACTGCGCGGCATCCGGTTGAAGAATTTGGGGGCTTGCTCCTCAACCGCGCGCGCCACTCTGGCATAGCCATCCGCCAATTCTTCGCGAGTCTTGGGATGGAACCGCGGCGATGAGCGCAGATAATCAAAAAATCCGCGCAGCTCGCCGATAAAGCCAAGTTCACGCGAAACCGCGCTCATGTCCCGCTTGATCCGCGCTACTTCGCCCAAGCCCAGCCGGTGCACTGCATCAGGCTCAAGCCGCAAAGTCGTGTGGTGCGCGATCAAGAGCCGGTATATTCCAGCGCCACCTTTCATCGCCGAAATGCCAACGGCAGCCCGGGCTGCGGGCAGGTAATCCTTGGCGAAGAAATCTCGCAAACGGCGGTAGGCTGGATAGACCTGCTTCGCGGTCACGGCAGCATACTGGGCAATCAAGCCGGCGCGGTTTGCCTCTGGCACACTGGCAGGGAAATCGCGCACTGCCGACGTGAACGGCGACCCACCTGGCGGCTGGGCGAGCAGCGCGTCGATCTGTCCGATCATGTTGGTCACGGTCAGTTGCGATTCAACCACGCCGCTGTCGATCCCCTGGCGGAACCGCGCAATTGCATTGTCGAGCACTTGGGGGAAAGCCGCGATCAGGGCGAGGTTGCGGGTATAGTCGCCCTCATTGGTATATGGCAGCGCGCCGTCTTTCGCAACCATCGAAGGGAATTCGATGTGCATCCCGCCAAAATGCGTGAACGGGCGGACCGCATTCAAAGCCTCTACTTCGGGACGCAGCCAGGCGGCGTCTTCGCGCTTGTCGCCTTGGAAAATGTCGTAAGAAATCTGTCGCTCGGGGCTGAGCTTGCGGCGGTCGATCCGGCGCAGCCCGGCCAGCGCCTGCACATTGACCGCACGCTTGGCCCGTTCCTGCACATCAGTATAAAGCTGGCGGAATGCCGTCACGTTAGGTTCGCCGCCGCGGTAAATCATCCCCAGCGGATCAAGTGCATCCTCGGCCTTCGCGACATTGCGGAACAGCAGCATCAGCCGCGCGTCCTCGCCGGTCTGGCCCGGTGTCGTTTGAACAACTGCGGCGTGCGTGGGCAGGGCTGCCATTCCGGCAGCGGCGAGCGCTCCCGCAGCGAAACGCCGACGGGTGACCATCAATTCGGAAGTCAGCCCCATTTGCGCGTACGATACCATTTGGTGATGATGTATTTCTTTCCTTGAATCACCGGAGTGCCGGCGTGCATCGTCATTTCGTTGGGTTGCCCGGTTGGGGTCTGGTTATTCCAGATCAGCAGCTTGCCGCGTTCTGGCGGGATCGAGATGCCAAGTTCGGTAAAAGCTGTGTCGCCCCCTTCATCCACGTCATTTAAAAAGCACATCGCGGTGATTGAGCGTTGCCCGCCCTGCTTGGCTTCCTTTTTCCAATAATCGGCCTTGGTCCAGAACAGGTCGAGGTGGTATTTGAATTCCTGGCCCACCAGATAGCGTTGACCCTGCATGGTTTCGCCAAAATCGTGCGGCAGCCCGAGGAGTGCGTCGATCCGGCTCTCAAGCATGTGGACGAACGGATTGCTGCGATCGACATTGCCCGAATGGCTGGTCCGCCAAACTTCCTTGTAGCCATGGTCGAATACCTCGGATGGCTGGCAGGTGCGGTCAATCATTTCGAGCAGGCTCGCGCATTCGTCGGCACCCATGAAATCGGGTACGGTCCAGGCTTCGATTGCATCGGTCGCGATGCGCTGCACACACGGATTGGCATCGAGCCGGCGGCGGACATGCGCGCCGGTGCGCAGCAGCGCCACTTTGTCAGGGTTGGGGGCGGTAATGTAGTTACTCATCATGCTTGCCTATCCGATTGGCGGCGCAGGGCAAGCGCGAACCTGCCAGCGCCAAGAGCCAAGTTCGCCCTTGCCGCGTGCGCGGCTTTGCGCCAGCTACCGGCCATGGAAACCAACGCTCCGGCTGTCACCGCATCGGCATCGCGCTATTCGCGTGGCGCGATAGTGCTCCACTGGCTGATCGCGCTCTTGATCATCGGCAATGTCGCCGGGGCATGGCTCTCGGAAGACTTGCCCAAGCCCGACCGCGCGGCAATCATGGCGCTGCACAAGGCCTTCGGGATTACCATTCTGCTGCTCACACTGGTGCGCATCGCCTGGCGTCTGACGCACACGCCGCCGCCGATGGTCGAAACGCTGAAAGCGTGGGAGGCGGCATTGGCGCGGGTCACGCATTGGCTGTTCTATATCCTGATGCTGGCGATGCCATTGACCGGGTGGGCGTTCGTTTCGGCAGCCTCGCACGGCAAACCGGTGAGCTTGTTCGGGCTGATCAACATGCCGGCACTGTCGGTCGGCTTTGACAAAACCACTGCTGGCACCTTCCAGGATCTGCACAGCACACTTGGCTTCGTGATCGTCGGACTGTTTGCGCTGCACGTCGCAGGCGCGCTCAAGCATCAATTCCTCGACCGTGATGGCACGCTGCGCCGCATGGTTCCGTTCCTGAAATAAGGAAAAGGCCGCCGCATCGCTGCGACGGCCCGTTTCACTCCAGCGTGCTGCCGATTTACCAGAAGAAGGCGTTGATCACGTCGACCACTTCGCCCGAGTAAATATTTACCAGCACCGCATCGTCGTAATAGCGAACCCAGCGATAAGGCCCATAGACTTGGGGCAGGCGGTAATAACTCGGATCCTCGATCTGATAGTTCTTACCGAAGAACAGCTGATCCAGGAAGAACCCGACGCTCAGCCGCCGATAACTGTAATTGCTGTATGGCGCATAGTAACTGCCGAGCCGATAGTAGGACGGGTGGCTGCTGCGATAGCTGTACCAGTTATAGCTGGTGTTGCTGCGCCATTGCCGGTTCCACTGGTGGTGATCACGGTCGCCATCGTGGTCTCGGTCCCGGTTATAGCCATCGCGGTTGTAGCCAGGGCTGTTGCCGTAGTAGGTGCCGCCTTGGACGTACCCGCCGTTGCGATCACGACTCTGCCGCTCATCGCGCTCATGGCGGTCCCCATCGCGGTCATGCTGCCCGGCCTGGGTCCAATTGCGGACTTGCCCATCGCGGTTGCCATCACGGTTCCAAGTGCGGCCTTGATCGGTTGCAGGGCGGTTGCCCTGATCCCAACTTCCGCCATTCCACGTGCGGGCTTGGCTCTGACGAGGATCCTGGCCCTGACGGTTATCTTGCCTCTGACGATTACCGCCATTCCAGCCAGCTTGCTGCGGAGGTTGCGGCATGGGCGCAGCCTGCGCATTGGCTTGTGCACCGTTCCAATTGCCACGCTCGCCGCCTTGGTCATTGCCGCGATTGCCGCGATCACCGCGGTCTGCGCGCGCCTGCCAATTGGCCTGCGCTTGCGGAGCAACCTGAGGAGCCGGCGCCGGGCGATCCTGTTGCTCCTGCTGCCGCGCCTCACGCGCTTGCCCGCCGCCACGACCGCCACCGCCGGCCTGATCCGGCTGGTCCTGCCGCCCGCCTTCTTCGCTGCGCACACGCCAACCGCCGCCCCTGCCATTCTCGGGATCGGCTTGCGCCATGCCCGGCAAAGCAAATGACGAAATCGCCAGCGCCATCACCGCAAAGCGGCGCGCCTGCTTGTTCTTGCTTACGGCCATTGCCGTTACTCCATCCAAACGCGCCAGACCAACGCCGGCGACCATGGCGCAATGGCTACGCGAGTCGCGCTGTAGGCAGGGTGAATGGGGCGGTAAGCTTTGCGTTCAGGTTGGGGTTTGGCAATTCGCCAAAGGTCACACGCCAAAGGTCACACAAGGGTCACACCAAAACGACTTCGCGGTGTCGGCCCGGATTTCGCACCAGCGGCAGCGAAGGCCAGACGGTCTGAAAGGGCAGAGCAGCGATGCTGGCACAGCGCGAGCATGTAGGAAAGCGAATATATTTCGGCCGATACGATGCTGCTGATGCAGGCGGCTTATGACCTTGCGCAGGCGCGGCTTCGCGAAGGGGGCCTGGGGTTGGAGCGGTTGAAGAGGGTGGTTTGATGGCTGAGAAACTGACCGAAGCGGAGCGGGATGCGCAATTGGCGCGGCTTGCCGCGATGTCCGACGATGAAATAGATACTGATGATATCCCCGAACTCCCAGCTGAGAACTGGAAGTTTGCTCGGCGTCCGGGACTTGCGAAAAGTCGGTAACCTTGTAGCTTGATCGGGACTTGGTCGAATGGTTAAAGAGCCACACGCCCGAGGGCGGCTATCAGACCGAGATCAACCGGGTGCTGCGGCGGTAGGTGGCTGGGGCGGGGCGATGAATAGTAAATGCTGTCGCTGAATTTTAACAACGTGATTGGAGTAGTTGAAACTCGTCACGTAGATTCTCCCACCCATCCGCTGGAGCAGGCCAGAATTCTTCCGGAAATTTGGCTTGCCAATCTTTCCAATCGAATGCGTACTTCTGGTTGAAGTAAAGATTAAATCTTCGATCAAACTCGATGGAAACCGAAGCCGACTCGATGCCAAGATCCTGTTTGGCCATATTGCGAACAATACAAAGTGTCGCAGGGCTCGTTTCCACATTGAAAACCCGGGCATCCATGCCGGGGTCTTGATAGTTGGAAAAATAGCTCCGAATTCCGCTGCGACAAAGGCGTTCTCGCAGCAGGTCGGTCTTGGGGTGACCTTCGACTGCTGGCACCCAGGCCCAGTTCGGGAAACGTTCATCGACTATCGGCCGGTCGCAGTTTGCACATTGAGCATCAGCTATATCTTCACCGCGACGCCGATACCTTCTTCTAATCGGCCCACAATGATTTCTTAAACTGTGTTCATGGCTATTATAGAGATCTACGGGCAATTGTATACTTGACAAAGAGGGTGCAGAAGTCCATTGATTGTGCATGGACATCACCGCACCTCGCTTCACCGACGAAAACGCCGCCCGCGAACACCTTGAAAGCCTTATGTGGCCCGAAGGTCCGTTCTGCCCGCACTGTGGTTCGGTCAATGCCAAGCGGCTTCCCCCGCAAGCGCGCAAGGTCACTGCTGCGCACCCCGGCGGTTCGGTTCGCCACGGCGTAATCCAGTGCAATGACTGCGGCGATCAATACACCGTCACTGTCGGCACTGTGTTTGAGCGTTCAAAGGTGCCTCTCAACAAGTGGTTGCTCGCCAACCATCTGCTGTGCGCCTCAAAGAAGGGTATCAGCGGGCATCAAATCGCCCGTATGCTCGGTGTCACCTACAAAACCGCTTGGTTCATGATGCACCGCATCCGTGAAGCCATGACCCCTGCCAATCCTGCACCGCTCGGTGGCGGTGAACAGGCCGTGGTTGAGGCCGATGAAACCTATGTCGGCGGCAAGGCCAAGAACCGCGCCACCCGCAAGCCCGCTGCCAAGAAGGCTGTGGTTGCACTGGTTGAACGCGACGGCGAAGTCCGCAGCTTCCACGTTGCCAACGTCAATGCGAAGACCTTGCGCCCGCTGATCGTTACCAACGTTCATCGCAGCGCCCACCTTATGACAGACGAGAGCGGCGTCTACACCCGCGTTGGCCGCGAATTTAACGGTCACAGCAGCGTGAACCACAGCGCCAGCGAGTATGTGACGACCGGCGGGTTCAAGCACTCAAATACGGTTGAGAACTTGTTCTCGATCTTCAAGCGCGGCGTGATCGGCACCTACCATCACCTCTCGGAAGCGCACCTTGGCCGCTACACCGCGGAGTTCGACTTCCGCTACAACACCCGCAAGTTGAACGACCATGAACGCTCTGATCTGGCCTTGCAGGGCATCACCGGCAAGCGCCTGACTTATCGGCGGACTGACAAGCTCGCCGCCTAAGCATTACAAGGTTCCGAAAGAGCGAGGTGAGCGCCGAAAGCGTTGGACTCGAAGCTGACGCTTTCGCAAGCTGCGGCCATGAACGACTCAAACAAGTTTCCACCCCGTAATTCCCGTGAGGGTATGTTCATTCAGTTTGAAAAGATGGGCGTTGACGAAGTTCGGCTCAAATATGGCGGAGCACCCGATCAAGGTGCCGCTGTTTTGACTAAAATGGTCTATGGGTGGGCCAAAGAATGGCTTGCGCCCTATGAGCGCGACGCTCGGCTCGCCAATGAAGTCTCCCAAGCGGAAAGCCTCGCCACAGCCAAGTCAGCCAAGGACGCGGCATGGGTCGCCGCTGAGGCCGCGCGAGAAGCCGCCCGCGAGGCAAAAAGCGCCAACACAATTGCTACGCTAGCGCTTGCCGCTGCGGTGATCGCCATTGCCATTTCCATTGTGGGGCTTTTCCTTCGCTAGCGGCTTGTGCGGCTTCGGCGGGGTCTTCAGCATCCGCCGCAGAACCTCGTCTTCTCTCTCTTGATCGGTTTCAGTCATGGTCACAGCCTACATGCAAGAAGGTGCAGAGTTAAAGCCATATGTGCTTGGTGCCGCCGATCTGCGAGCCATTGGGCGGATAGTCCGGGCATGCGCCGAGATTGACGATTGCATGACCGCATACCTCTGCCACGTTGCCAGAATCAATGAGGGCCAGGGGCTCATCTTACTCGGTAAAATGGCCATTTCCGGCAAGAAGCGCATGGCGTGCACTTTTGCAGAAAGTCACGGCCCGGAGGAGCTAGCTCGCTTCAACAGCCTTTTTGCGACCCCCGCTTACACCGAGATTATGAAATGCCGTAATTCAGTGGCCCACGGCATTTTGCTAGGTCGCACTGAAGCCGGTCACATTGCTTTCCGTGTGTCTGATATGCTGCCACCGGCAGGCGAAACGGCAACGGTCCAAGTAAACGCATACACATCTAGCGGGTTGGCCAGTTACGCTCATGACGCAGTCGCTATGGCCGATAGCCTTCGTAGCGCTCTGAACCAGCAAGGAACGCAAGAAAGACGTCGAGCGCGAGGTCTGCGTCATCATCCCAAGGGGCAGACAAAACAGCTAAACGCAAAACGGCAGCGCCCGCCGAAACCATCGCAGGAGTAATTTTTATTTCAGCAGTAGCACCGGCCTGTCGCATTTGAGGTGGTCCCGAGTCCTTACTTTGTCAAGTATACAATTGCCGATCTACGAGCAAGAAAACCGGTTCAAGCTGACGAAGCGATGTTTCCATACGCGAAACCGTCACCTAGTCAGCTTCTTATACGCCAACCTGGTCGGCCGATCTGCCGCGTCACCCAGACGCCTCCGCTTGTCTTCCTCATAAGCCGCAAAGTTACCCTCAAACCACTCCACGTGGCTGTTGCCTTCGAAGGCCAGAATGTGCGTGGCCAGGCGATCGAGGAAGAAGCGGTCATGGCTGATTACTACCGCGCAGCCGGCGAAGTTTTCGATGGCATCCTCCAGCGCGCCCAACGTTTCGACGTCCAGATCGTTGGTCGGTTCATCGAGCAGCAGCACGTTGCCACCCTGCTTGAGCATCTTGGCCATGTGGACGCGGTTGCGTTCGCCGCCTGACAGTTTGCCGACGTTCTTCTGCTGGTCCGCGCCCTTGAAGTTGAACGCGCCGACATAGGCGCGGGTGCTGGTTTCCTGCTTGTTGACGGTCATGTAATCGTGCCCGCCGGAGATTTCCTGCCACACGTTGTGCGTCGGATCGAGGTCGTCGCGGCTCTGGTCCACGAAGCCCAAATGGACGGTCGAACCGATCTCGAGCTTGCCCTCATCGGGCGTTTCCTGCCCGGTGATGATCCGGAACAGCGTGGATTTGCCCGCGCCGTTGGGGCCGATGATCCCGACGATTCCGCCCGGCGGGAGCATGAACGAGAGGTTTTCGAATAGCAGTTTGTCGCCGTAGGCCTTGGTCAGTCCTTCGGCCTCGATCACCTTGCTGCCCAGCCGTTCGGGCACCTGGATGACGATCTGCGCCTTGCCGGCAATCCGGCCGTCTTGCGCATTCTGCAATTCCTCGAACTTGCGGATCCGCGCCTTGCTCTTGGTCTGGCGTGCTGCGGGCGTCTGGCGGATCCATTCGAGCTCGCGGGTCAGCGCCTTCTGGCGGCCGCCTTCCTCGCGGTCCTCCTGCTCCATCCGCTTGGCTTTTTTCTCGAGGTAAGTCGAATAATTGCCCTCGTACGGGAAGTATTTCCCGCGATCGAGTTCGAGGATCCATTCCACCACATTATCGAGGAAGTAGCGGTCGTGCGTGATCATCAACACCGCGCCGGCGTATTCCTTCAGGTGGTTTTCCAGCCACTCGACCGATTCAGCGTCGAGGTGGTTGGTCGGTTCATCTAGCAGCAGAATACCGGGCTTTTGAATCAGCAGCCGGGTCAGCGCGATGCGGCGCTTTTCACCGCCCGAGAGGTTGTCCACCGGCCAGTCGCCCGGCGGGCAGCGCAGCGCTTCCATTGCCAGTTCGAGCTGGTTGTCGAGCGTCCAGCCATCGACCGCGTCGATCTTTTCCTGCAGCGCGCTCATCTCATCGCCGAGCTTTTCGAAGTCGGCGTCGGGCTCGGCCATTTCCATGGAGATCGCGTTGAAACGGTCGACCAGATCGGCGGTTGCCCGCGCGCCGTCCTTGACGTTTTCGAGCACGGTCTTGGTCTTGTCGAGCTCGGGCTCCTGCGCCAAGTAGCCGACGGTGATGTATTCGCCCGGCCAGGCCTCACCGGTGTAATCGGTGTCGATCCCCGCCATGATTTTCATCAGGGTGGATTTGCCGACCCCGTTGGGACCGACGATGCCGATCTTGGCGCCTTGGTAGAATTGCAAGCTGATATCGCTCAGCACCGGCTTGGGCGCACCGGGGAAAGTCTTGGTCATGCCTTTCATGACGTAAGCGTACTGGGCGGCCATTGGGTACCTCTGGGGATTGGCTGGAGGGGCAGAAATGCCCGCGCCCTCTAGCGGGACGGGGCAGCCTCGGCAAGCACCGCGACGCCCGCCGGGGACAGGGTGCGCGCGCCGAGTTCGAGCGTCCCGGTCAGGCTGGCGGGGAGATCGAGCGGGGCGGCGGCATAGTTGAACGCGAAGCATCGTCCGCCAGCGCGCCGCAAGCGCAACCCGGGGGGAAGGGCGTGCGTAGTCAGGCCCCCATCGCGAGCTGCCCGGGCCATGACTGCGGCGATCAGATTGCCTTCGGGCCAGGCCGCCAAATAGCGAACCCGGCCATGTTGCCAGCACGCGATAGTGCCATCGGCAGCAACGAGTTCCGGTTTGGCGTCGGTTTCGACATGCTCGAGCCAACTGGATACTTGCCAGCCATCGCCAGAGTGAGTGAGGCCCGGGCGCAGGCTTTCGGCGCGGGTAACCTTGCCGGGGAACATGGTTTGCAGATTGCCGGGAGGCAGTTCGGCAGGGATCGCAAAATCGCCATCGCGGCTGCCGCTGCGCGGGCCAATTACTATCTGGCCGGGGAAGTCTGACAGCTCAGCGGCGAATGCTTCACTGGCAATCGGCAAACATGGAATCACGCACAGGCCGTAGCCGCCGAGCGGCGCATCGGGCGGCACGATATCCACATCCAGCCCCAGCTCGCGCAACGCGGTGTAAGTGTTAAATGCCGCCCACAGCGCGGACAACCCCGCGCCTTGCGGCTGTATTTTGGTGACCCAGTCAGCTTGATAATCGAACACCAGCGCAACACTTTTTGGCGGCGCGCCGACTGCACCCAATGCAGCGATGTCGCGCGCGGCCTGTGCAGCCTCCGTCAGCCCCGGCGCGGCAACGCTGTCGGGGCGGAGCAATCCGGCGTGCATTTGTTCCTGCGCTTGCGGGAACTGGCGCCAGCGGAAATAGCTGACCAGCTCCGTCCCGTGCGCCATTGCCTCCAGCGTCCACAGCCGCACCATGCCGGGCAGCGGGGCGGGGTTATAGCGCGCCCAGTTAACCGGGCCGGGCTGCTGTTCGAGCACCCACCAGCGCCCGCCGCGCGCGCAGCCGCGATAGAGATCGTGGTGAAACGCGGCGATGTCGGGGTGGCCCTGGCGAGCGTAGCGCAGCTTGTCAGCATCGCTGAACGCGAAACTGTCAAGGAAGCCCAGCGGGTAGGAATCCCAACCCAGCGTATCAATTTCGCGGCCCAGATCGTGATGATCGTAATCGGTGAAGAACCCCATCGCATTGTGGGTGATGTCGCGCCCGGGCGAAAGTTCGCGCAGCACGTCCACTTGCGCGCGGTTGAACGCGATCACCTGGTCCGAGGAAAACCGGCGGAAGGCCAGCCAGTGCGCTGGGTTGGCCTCGGTCACGGTCTGGCCAGGCAAGTCGACTTCGGCAAAGCTGCGGTATTCCATCGACCAGAAGACGTTGCCCCACGCTGCATTGAGTGCGGCGATGGAGCTGTAATGGTCTGCCAGCCAGACCCGAAAGGCATCGCGCGCCGCCTTCGAAAAACTCAGCACAGTATCGTGGCAGCCGTATTCGTTGTCAGTTTGCCAGGCGACCACCGCCGGGTGATCGCCATACCGCGCCGCTATTGCGCGGGTGATCCGCACCGCCTCCGTACGGTAACCCGGGTGGCTGAAGCAATAGTGCCGGCGCGAGCCAAACCCGCGTGCGCGGCCCTGCCGGTCGATCGCGACCATATCCGGCATCCGGTCAACCAGCCACTTGGGCGGAGTTGCGGTGGGCGTACCCAGTATCATCCCCAGTCCCGCTTCGCCCAGCACGGCAATCGCGCGGTCAAGCCAACCCCAGTCAAACCGGTCCGGTTCGGGCTCGATCCGGCTCCACGCGAATTCGCCGATCCGCACCACCGAAAGCCCGGCCGCAATCATCCGTGCAGCGTCTTCTGTCCACAGGCGCTCTGGCCAGTGCTCAGGATAATAGCACACGCCCAGTTTCATGGGCTGGCCGGGGGCGGGTTTAGGCGATAGGCTCATGGCTTGAGGGTGTTACGGACAAGCGTCGCGCGGTCAACCACGGGCGTTCGGGGAGAGCGGGATGGTGGGGTTATTGGAAAGTCTGGGCGGCCAGCTGAGCATCGGGGCGCTTATCCTGTTGTTCATCGCCGGCATTACCTATCGCACCACCACACGCGGCGGGGCGCTGCTGAGCCGTCCGGTCCATGATGGATCGGCCAAGGACGTGTATCTGGCAAGCGGCGGGCTTAAGTGGCTGTTCGTCGCGGGGTCGATCACATTGACCAACCTGTCGACCGAACAGCTGGTGGGGATGAACGGCAACCAGATGCTGCTGCTTGCCTGGTGGGAGATTGCGGGCTTCTGCGGGCTGATGTTCCTCGCCTATGTGATGGTCCCGGTGTACTACAAGACCGGCTGCACCACAGTGACCGAACTGCTTGAGCAGCGCTATCACGGCGGCTCGATCCGCACGCTGATTGGCGCGCTGTTCTTCATCGGCGCGATCACCGTCTATATGCCCGCCGCGCTTTATTCGGGCTCGCTGTTCCTCAAAACGATGTTCGCGGTGGACTGGCCGCTGTGGTATTTCGCCGCCCCGCTGGGGATCGTCGCGGCTCTCTACACGGTCACCGGCGGCCTGCGCGCGGTGGCGGTGATGGATACCTATTCGGGCATCGGCGTGCTGACCATCGCGGTGCTGGTGGTGGTGCTGGCGCTTAATGCCATTCATTGGGATTTCAGCGGCATCCCGGCCGACCGGATCACGATGATCGGCGCGAAAGATTCGCCGATCCCGTTCCACACGCTGTTCACCGGCATGGTCTTCATCCAGATCTTCTACTGGTCAACCAACCAGCCGATCACCCAGAAAGCAATGACCGCGCCGACCGTGAAGGAGGCGCAGAAGGGCGTGCTTGCCGCTGCTGCAGTCCGGATCCTGATCATCCCGATGATCGTCGTGGTACCCGGTGTTGTGGGCTACAAGCTGTTCGGCGATGTCAACGATGCCGCCTATGGCCGGGTGGTCGCAGCAGTCTTGCCGCATTGGCTGACTGGAGCATTCGCCGCGTTGATGGCGGCGGCGGTCATCGCGCATACCGCTGCGATCCTCAATGGCACCGTGGCGCTCTATGCAGTCGATTTCCACGCCAAGTTCATCGCCCCTGTCAAGGATCACTGGAGATTGTCGGCGATCGTATCGTCATTGCTGACACTTAGTGCGATCCTGTTGGTTCCGGTGTTTGAGAACGCGACCAGCATCATTAACCTGCTGCAGATGCTCAACGGGCTGGCTTCGATGCCGATCCTGTCGGCCTTTATCGTCGCGCTTTTGTTTCGCGGGGTCGGTGCCTGGGCAGCGGTGGCGGGCGTGGTTTGGGGAGTGCTGTTTTACGGCACGCTCAATGTAGTGCCGCTGCCCGGTTGGCTCGCGTCGCTGCACTATATCGACCTGATGCTGGCGACGCTGATCACGTCGATAGTGGTCGCGCTGGGATTTAACCGGCTGGCGCTGGGCGGGCGCGCGGAATTCGTCGGATGGAAGGGCATGATCCCGAGCGCCAGCGCAGGCTAAGCCACCGCGGGCCGCGTACGGTTGGCAAGTCTTCGCATAGTTGTTAGCTTTGATTACAAAGGGGCATCGTAATGACAATCTTGCTAAGCCTCGCCGCCGCCGCAGCGGCACCCAGCGCAGTTTCAACAGACATGACCGAAATCTGTATTCCATTTGTGCGGCAGGGCGCGAGCGTTCCGGATACCCGCGCAAAGATCATTGCGCTCGGACTTGTCCGAAAAAGTTCAGAGGGCGAAGGAAGCAACTTTACCGACCGCTACACCAACCGGCGCTACGAGGTACGCTTCGGCATAACCAAGGCAGGGCGCAGACATTGCGGGGCGTTTGATTCCCGCGCCAATTATGCGCCGATGCTGGCTGCGGCCAAACGGATCGCAGCCCAGGACCCGGCGCTCAAGATCGATCAGCGGTTCAGCACATTCATGATCTGGGGGAGCAAGTCGTTCCGTTTCTCGGTGCTCGACAGCAACGATTATTCCGAAAACGATAGCATCATGCCGGGGATGGTCATCGAGCAGCAGACCAGCGACTGGATTCCGGGCGCCTATTCGCCGGGCTGATCGTTCAAGCAGCAATTGCCATTGGCGCGTCATCGCTTACAACCCTGCCGCATGACCAACCTGATCCGCGCTGCCGCGCTTTCCGCCATGCTCCTCTCCACCGCCGCAAACGCCGCCCCGCCGCAAGGATCGGGCGTGGCATGGGATATCGTGGCTGACCTCACGACCGAGATCGGCGCGCGGCTTGATGGGTCACCGCGCGAGGCGGCAGCGCGGGACTGGGCAGTGGTCCGGCTGAACTCGCTAGGGTTCAAGAATGTGCATATCGAGAATTTCACCATCGCCGGCTTCGTGCGCGGCGCGGAGTCTGCGCAGCTGACCGCGCCTTATCCGCATAACCTGCACATCACCGCCTTGGGCAATTCGGTACCCACGCCCAAGGGCGGGCTGACCGCCGAAGTGGTCTATTTCGCGTCGCTCGATGCGCTCAAGGCGGCACCTGACGGGTCGCTCAAGGGCAAGATCGCCTTCATCGACAACCAGATGCTGCCCAATCAGGACGGCTCGGGCTATGGCCCTTACGGCAACGCCCGGCGGCAAGGCCCGGCAGTTGCGGCGAGCAAGGGCGCGGTGGCGGCGGTGATCCGCTCAGCCGGGACCGATCACAACCGCGATCCGCACACCGGCGGCACGAATTTCCCCGCTGGCAGCCGCGCCATTCCGGCGGGTGCCGTTTCTGCGCCCGATGCCGATCTGATCGCGCGGATTGCAGCCACGGGCAAGCCGATGACGATCAATCTGGTGCTCGAAAGCCACCCGCAGGCGAACATGCCATCGGGCAATGTGATCGCCGATCTGCCGGGGCGCGATCCGTCGCTGCCGCCGATTTTGGTCGCGTGTCACCTCGATAGCTGGGATCTGGGCACCGGCGCGATCGACAATGCGGCGGGCTGCGCGATCATCACCGATGCGGCCCTGCGCGCGCAGCAGGGCGGGCAGCCTTTGCGGACGATCCGGGTGCTGTGGGCGGGCAGCGAGGAGTTGGGCGGGTTCGGCGGGCTGGCCTATGCCAAGGCCCACGCGAATGAACCGCACGCGCTGGCGATGGAAAGCGATTTCGGGGCCGAACGGGTGTGGCGGGTCGATTTGAATTTTGCTGCGGCGAACAAGCCGCTTGGCGCCAAAGTCAGTGCAGCGCTGGCGCCGATGGGGATCGTGACCGGCGCTACGAAAGCTGGCGGCGGGACCGATGTGGAGCCGATCATCGCCGTGCAGAAGCTGGCGGTGGTCGATCTGCAGCAGGACGGCACCCGCTATTTCGACCTCCACCACACCCCCGACGATACGCTCGACAAGATTGACCCCGCGCAGCTTGAACAGAACGTCGCGGCGTGGGCGGCGGTTTTGAACGTGGTGGCTAATGAGCCGGGGCCGATTGCCGGCCAAAGCGACTAGACGGTTTCCGAGTGATCGCTCTGTAAAGCTGGATCAGCGCGCGCGGCAGCAAGGCCAGCCCGGCAAACCACGCCGGGATCAGCAGGAAGCCCCAGTAGAAGTTGTCGGGCCGGGAAAACAGTGCGATCATTAGCGCGTAACCGAACAGCAGCAGCACTGCAAAGCGCCCGCCGCGCCCATCGAGCGCGAGCCAGCCGAGCAGCGGCAGCAGCGCGATCACCAGCGCGAGTTGGATCGGCAGCAGATGCAGCAGGGTGGTGTTGACCAGCGCCAGCAGCACTGCGCGCGGGCCAAGCCCGCCCGCCCAGCCGGGCGACTGATAATCGGCCGGCAGCTGGTATAACCCAACTTGATGTGCATGCAGCGCCAGCCCGATCCCGAACAGCACTGCGACCAACCCCCACGCCGCCAGTTCTTTCCATCGGCGTTCCCATCCGGCGAAAGCAGCGGCAAGCAGCAAGAACGGCAAGGCCAGTTCGCGCAGCGCCAGCGCGGCGGCGATCACCAGCACGGGCATCCACCACTTGGCGCGGGGCCACAACGTAAGCCCCAGCGCAAGCGTGACCAGCAGCCCGCACCACGCCTCGCTCATCGGGGTTAGGCTGGTGGCGATCGGGGCCAGCCCGGCCGCCGCGATCAGCCCGGCTGCAGCCAGCTTTTCCAGCCACATCACCGGGGCGGGCAACGCAAACAGCCACAGCAGGATAACCGCGCCGTAAAGCTCTTTCTCGGCCAAGTTGAGCCAGTCCCAGCCGAACGAAGCGCCGGCCAAATAGAGTGTCGGCTCACGCACCGTCACGAACGGACGAGTGGGATAGTGATGCGCGCGCTGCAAGTCGGTCGCGGCGTGATAATAGTCTTTGCCGCCCTGAACTTCCTTCACGATATCGCGAAACAGCATCATGTCGGTGTAGTGGCCTTTGACCGCCTTCGAGACGTGACCCGGCGGGGTCGACAGGCACCACGCCGCCGCCACGAGGAAAAACAAGGCAACCAGAATGGCATAGGGACGGGACAGTTGCGCGAGCATCCGCCCTGTTCACTCCAGCGCGCGCGGCAGCGCAAGCGGCAATGGCGCTGCTATCCCCGGATCAGGCCCGAGAGATTGCCGCTGCTGCTTCCAGGAAAGAGCCGCGGCACTGCAATGGCCGGATCGAGCGTAAAGTGTGCCGCAACCGCGCCGCCGATCAGCGCGTCGAGGCTGGTGGTGGGTTTGAGGTCGCGGTTCTCGTAAAGGCTGGCTGGCGCAAGGCCGGGCCAGTCGCTCAGGATCCGCCCGCCGAGTACGGTTCCACCTGCGAGCATCGCCAGCGAGCCGGTGCCGTGATCGGTCCCGCCGGTGCCGTTGACCGCGGCGGTGCGGCCAAACTCGGTGGCGACCACCACCAGCGTATCGCTCCACGCCGGACCGAGATTATCGCGCAGCGCAGCGAGCAACGCATCGAGCCCGGTGAGCTGGGCGTTGAGACGGCCACGCTGGCCGGCGTGGGTATCCCACCCGGTGGTCTCGACCATGACCACCCGCGCGCCTTGTTCTCCGGCCATCAAGCTGGCGATCAGTTTACCTGCCGCCGCACCGCCCTTGGCTCCGGCCGCGTCAAACCCGCTGGCCATGGCGCGGGTCTGCAAGGCCTCTTCCCACAAACCGTGGAGCTGCGGGTCATCGGCGTAGAGGCTCGACACCCGCTGGAGCAGATCGGCCGAAGCATCGGGCAGGGCGGAGGGGGCATAGCTCGCCACTTGCACCGGTCCGCGCAGTGCAGTCGGGATGGTGGCGGAAACCGCCAGCCCGCGCGCGCTGTCTGCCGGGAGCAGCGCAAGCAGCCGGTTCATCCAGCCGTCCTGCCGGTCGTAAGGGAGCGCGCCGCCGGTTTCGAGCACGTTCTGCCCGTCGAAGTGCGAACGGTCGCGATAGGGCGAGGCAACAGCGTGAGCGAACAGCGCCTGCTTGGCGCTGTACATCCCACTGAGCTGTGTCAGCGCAGGGTGCAGCGCGAACATGCCGCCGAGCTTTGGCCGATCAATGAGGTCTGCGGCAAGATCGCCGCGCAGGGCCGCGTAAGCCGGATCGCCGGTCGGGGCGAGGGTGGCGAGGCCGTCCGCCGCGCCGCGCTGAATCACGAACACCAGCCGTCGGTCGGTCGCGGCCTTGGCAAAGGCGATGCGCGGCGCGAACAGCGCGGCGGTGGTTGCGGCGGTTGTGGCGACCAACATCTGACGGCGGGCAAACAGCATAGTCATCTCCGCATCATTTCGGGTGAGGCAAGCAGGAGGGCGAGCGCTTGCGGGCCACTCTCCGCGCGGGTCATCGCGGTTGTGGTGGCGGGCGAGAGACTGCCGGGAAACAGCGCCGGGCCCAGTGTGCGCGCATCGATTGACTGCGCGCTTCGTTCGGCAATGCGCTGGGCTAGTTCGACCCGGCGGTAAACCGCATCGGGCCCGGCCCAGCTTGCCGCTATGTCATCATAACCAGCGGGAGAACCCGGCTTCCAGACCGGTTGGCCGAGTTGCTGAAAGGCTCCGGCGGCGCTTTTGCCGGGGACCGCCTTGATCCCGGTCGCGCGCAAGGCGGCGATCGTCCATTCCCACGGGGTGCGGAATTTGGGCGGACCGCTCCACACCTCAGGCGTTTCGATCAAAGCGCGGTACACGGTGGGGAGATCGCCCTGCGATTGCAGGAAGGCCTGCTCAAGCCGCGCCACCAGTGCGGGCGGGGGATCGTCGGCGGCAAAATGCCGCGCGAGCTTGGTCGCAAGGTGCCGCGCGGTGGCGGGATGCACGGCGAGGGCATTCAGTATCGCCTGCGCCTGGCCTTCGCCCGGCTGGCTGTAGCTTTTGCCCATCACGGTGCGCGTGCCCGGCTCATGGATCGGCGCGGCGAACCAGTATTGGGGACCGGGGCCTTGCAGGATCGGTTGCTTGGCAAGCCCGCCCACGGTCCACCCGGTAAGTGCGCGGGCGAATTCGGTAACGTCGGCTTGGCTGTAGCCGCTGCGCACACCGAGCGTGTGCAACTCCATGATTTCACGCGCGAGGTTTTCATTGAGCCCACGTTCCTTGCCGCGCTGCGCGGCGCGTGCACCGAGCGAACTGCCGGGTCCGACCGATTGCGCCTGATCGAGATAAAGCAACATCGCTGGATGCCGTTCGGCCGCGCTTAACAGTTCGGCGAAAGTGCCCATCACGTGCGGCCGGATCGCCTCGAATTCAAACGCCCCGGCGAGCCCGACGGTCACGATCTTGTCAACCGAGACAGCAAAATGGTTCGACCAGAAATGCACCAGCCGCTCGGCAAACGGGGTCTGCGTGCTCAGCGCCACAGCCGTCCGCGCGCCGACTGCGGCAACATAGGCTTCGCGCAAGTCGGCATAAGGCCCTGGCATTCCGGCCTGCTTGCCTTTTTGCTTCATGTCTTTGGGATCGGTGCCGGCCTGCTTCGCTTCGGCCTTGAGTTCTTTCCGTTCCTCGCGGCTATCGCGCAACATCTCGATGAGCTTGCCCGATGGCAGGACGCCCGCGATCGCCGCAGGGCGAGGATTGAATTGATCCAACTGGGCGCTGAGCCACAGCTTGGGATCGGACGGCGGTGCGTCGCCGAGCGCGGCACCGAGGCCAAAGCGGTTCAGGGCTCTTGCGCTGCTTGCCATACCTGCTCCTGTTTCTGCGGCAACATTGAGCGGCAGTGCCCGCGCTGTCACGGCGCAAAGTGTAATTCATTGTCGCACCTGAACGCAGTTTGAGTCGGGTTCGCTCTTGCAATCTATAACTATGCTTATTAAATGCACCGCTATGAAAGAAACGTCCTTTACCGTGATCGCGGATATTGCCCGGCTCGCGCGGCGCGCGTTCGATGCGCGTGCGCGCACCATCGGCGTGACCCGGCCGCAATGGCAGGTTTTGGTCGTGCTTAATCGTCACGAAGGCGTGAACCAGGGCGGCTTGGCCGACCTGCTTGATGTGGAACCGATCACTGTGTGCCGCATGGTCGATCGGTTGCAAGAGGCGGACCTTGTCGAACGGCGCCCTGATCCAGCCGATCGCCGGTCATGGCGGCTGTTCCTGACCCCCAAGGCGGGCGAATTGCTGGCGCAATTGCGTCCGATGGTGGAACAACTCGAAGCCGAAGCGTTTGAAGGAATAGGTCAGGCGGAGCGTGAAGCGGTGCTCACCGCGCTCACCCGGCTGCGTAACAATCTGGCGCCGCGCGCGACCAGCAAGGTGGTGTTGAATGGCTGAAAGCGATCCCAAATTCGATCAGGCGGCTATGGCCGACACGCCGCAATCGCCGCAACTGGCGGAAGAAGCGGTGATTGTTCCCGGCGATCTCAAGCCCAAGCGCAAATGGGGCCGGCTCGCGCTGATGATCTCCCTGCCGCTCGCGCTGATTATCGGCGGGGTGGTCTATTGGCGCAGCCTGCAGGGCGAGGTTTCAACCGACAACGCCTATGTCCATCTCGACAAGGTCTCGGTCAGTGCCGAGGTGGGCGGCAAGATTGTCGGCGTGATGGTCAAGGAAAACCAGCATGTTAAGGCGGGCGACTTGTTATTCACAATCGATCCGCAGCCGTTCCAGCTGCAACTGACGCAGGCCGATGCGGCAATCGCCACCGCGCAGGCCAGCCAGACCGCGTTGGCCAGTTCGAGCGCCTTGTCCGGCGCAGACGTTTCGGCGGCGCAAGAGCAGATCGCCTTCGCGCGTTCCAATTTGGCCCGTCAGGAGGCGCTGTGGAAGCGCGGCTTCACCACCAAGGCCGCCTATGAAGCGGCGCAGCACCAGGTCGCAATCGGCCAGGATGCGCTGCGGCTGGCGCAGGCCAAGGGTCAGGAAGCCGCCGCCAAACTGGCCACCGGGGCGCAAGTTCCCGGCGTCTATCCGCAAGTTGCCGCAGCCCGGGCGCAGCGCCAAGTGGTCGAGCTAAGCCTGACGCGGACCCAGGTGCGCGCGCCGGTCGCCGGGCAAGTCAGCCAGGCCAGCCGGCTCCAACTGGGGCAGGAACTGATTTCGGGGCTGCCAGTGATTACGCTGGTGGCCGACGGGACCGCGTACATCGAGGCTAACTTCAAGGAAACCGATCTGGCTGACATGCGACTGGGCCAGATTGCGGAGATCAAGTTCGATGCCTACCCGGGGCTCAAGCTCAAGGCGCACGTGGTGTCGATCGGCGCGGGGACGGGAAGCGAATTTTCGGTGCTGCCGGCGCAGAACGCGACCGGTAACTGGGTCAAGGTTACCCAGCGCGTGCCGGTGCGGATTGTGCTCGAAGAACCGTGCCCGCGGCCGCTGATCGCAGGGCTTTCGGTCCACGTCACGGTCTTCACCGACGGCCGGCGCTAGAATCCGGCGCGTATGGCCACCGCTGCCTCCCCTTCGGGCCGTGCCGCGCCGAAAGGCGGCGGCCCGCGCTTGCTGACCGCAGCGGATGACGTCGCGACGCTGCCGGTTGCCAATTCTTTACTGGTGGCAGTCGGGGTGATGATGGCGTCGTTGCTGCAGGTGCTGGACACCACGATCGCCAATGTCGCAATCCCGCACATGCAAAGTTCGCTTGGCGCTACCTCGGACGAGATCAGCTGGGTTTTGACCAGCTACATTGTAGCTGTCGCCATCGCGATGCCAATTACGGGATGGTTGGCTGACCGGATCGGTTCGCGGCGGCTGTTCATGCTGTCCGTAACCGGATTCGTCTTGTCTTCGATGCTCTGCGGGTTGGCGCAGAATGTTGGACAGATGGTCCTGTTCCGCGCGCTACAAGGCGCGACCGGTGCCTTCATTGGCCCGCTTAGCCAAGCTGCGATGATCGATACCAACAAACCTTCGCGCCAATCGCAGATGATGGCGGTGTGGGGGATGGGGATCATGGTCGGGCCGATCCTGGGGCCGCTGCTGGGCGGCTATCTGACTGAAAACTGGAACTGGCGTGCGGTGTTTTACGTCAACGTGCCGCTCGGGATCATCTCGCTGGCGATTCTCGCGGCGACCTTGCCTTCGCGCGGGCTGATCCGCCGCAAATTCGACGGGTTCGGCTTCGCGCTGGTCGCAATGGCGCTAACTGCGCTGCAATTGCTGCTCGACCGGGGCAATCATATCGACTGGTTTCAATCCAAGGAGGCGTGGCTTTACGCTTTTCTGACAATCTCGGCCGTGTGGATCGCCGTGATCCACTTCACGACTGCGCGCGAGCCGCTGTTCAACCGGCACTTGTTTGCCGATCCCAACTATGTGTTCGGACTGGTGTTCAGCCTGGTCATCGGGGTAGTGATGTTTGCAACCATGGCACTGCTGCCGCCGATGCTGCAGCGCCTGTTTGGCTACGGTGTGATCGATACAGGTCAAGCACTGATGCCGCGCGGGATCGGTACCCTGCTGGCGATGCAATTTTCAGGCTATGTCCTGCGCAAAGGTTTTGACCCGCGCATCCTCATCGCTGGGGGGTTCAGCATCGCCGCGTTATCGCTGTGGGAAATGGCTTCGTGGTCGCTCGGCACTGACTATTACCACATCGCAACTTCGGGATTCATTCAGGGAATTGGCATGGGGTTGGTGTTCATTCCGCTCAATGCCAGCGCTTTCGCCACTTTGCCGCCGATGCTGCGAACCGATGGATCGAGCTTGCTTAACCTGTCGCGCTCGATCGGCTCGTCAGTGGGGATTTCGATCGTTACATCGCAGCTCGCGCACAATTTGCAGGTCAGCCATTCCGATCTTGCCGCGCATGTCACGTCCTCGTTCACCGATATAATTGACGTCTCAACCGTTGATCGGTTCCAGTCATTAGGCGAGGCCGGACTTGCGTACATCGACGCAATGGTAAACCGCCAGGCCGCAATGATCGCCTATATCGACGATTTCTATTTGATGATGTGGCTCAGCCTGCTGGCTGCACCTTTGGTGATTTTCATGAGCAAAGCCGATTTGCGCCGCCGGGTGGCTTCCGATGAGGACTCGCCGTCAGCCGATATCCCGCATTAACCCGCCAGTTTCGGGGCCGCCGCGCCAAGCTTGAGCGCCATCTGCCCGAACCTGATCGGGGTGCGCACTCCGGCGATTTCCTGCCCATCCGGCGTAACGAAAGCTTGCTGCATCTGCCGCGCGATAATCTGCGGATCGGCAAAAGCGTCGGCCACCGAATTGATCGGACCGGCCGGCACGCCCGCTTCCTCCAGCAGTTCCAGCAAATCTGCGCGCGTGCGCAGCCGGGTCGCCTCGGCCACCAGCACTTCGAACACGCCGCGATGTTCGAGCCGCATCGCGTTGCTGGTGAACCGGGCGTCCTGCGCCAACGCATCCAGCCCCATCGCCGCGCAGAATTTGCGGAACTGGCTGTCATTCCCAACTGCAAGGATGAACCAGCCATCGCTGGTCGGGAACACGGCGTAAGGCGTTATGTTGGGATGGGTATTGCCCAGTCGGCGCGGCGTTTGCCCCGTAACCAGATAATTCTGCGCCTGATTGGCCAGCACCCCGGTCATCACATCGAACAGTGCCATGTCGATGTGATCACCGCGCCCCGAAACCTCGCGTGCCGCCAACGCGGCCTGGATCGCGATTACCGAATAAAGCCCGGTCATGATGTCGGCAAAGGCCACGCCGATCTTCTGCGGCGGCCCATCGGGATCGCCGGTCAGGTCCATCACCCCGCTCATCCCCTGGATGATGAAATCATAGCCCGGGCGGCTGGCATAGGGTCCGTCCTGCCCGAAACCGGTGATCGAACAATAAACCAAGCGCGGGTTTTCAGCGGACAAGCTGGCGTAATCGAGCCCGTATTTGGCTAGTGTGCCGACCTTGAAATTTTCGATCACCACATCGGTATCCGCGACCAGCCGCCGCACCTCGGCTTGGCCCTCGGGCGTGGCAAAATCGATCACCACCGATGTCTTGCCGCGATTGGCGGCGTGGAAGTAGGCAGCATCGCTTGACCCGTCGGCATAGGTTATGAACGGCGGGCCCCACTGCCGCGTATCGTCGCCGGCCGAGCTTTCGATCTTGATCACGTCCGCGCCAAGGTCAGCGAAGATCTGCCCCGCCCACGGCCCGGCGAGGATGCGCGCGAGTTCGACGACCTTGAGGCCGGAGAGGGGGTGAATGGTCTCGTTCATTCCGGGGTCCGTCCTTCGCGCGCTCGCAAATCGTTGTGCAGGGTGGTCGCCGCTACCGCCGCTTGGCCCATCGCAACGCTGATTTGGTCGAGCCCCGAGACGATGTCGCCCGCCGCGTAAAGCCCGTCGAGCCCGAGCCGCTGGTGGCTGTCGGTCAGGATGGTATCGTCGGCGGAGGTGCGCAGTCCCAGCTGCTTGATCAGGCTGTCGTTGGGGTCCGAGCCGAGCGCGGGGTACAGCGTATCGGCCTCGGCGTGGCTGCCATCGGCAAAGCCCAGACGCACGCCGTCGCCCGAAAAGTCGTAGGTGGCGACCGGGCGCGGGTCCCAGTCCACCCCGGCCTTGGCGAGATCGGCACGATCCTTCTCGTGCAGCTCGCACTGGATCATCGTGAATAGCGTGATTTTGTCGGTGTAATTGCGCAGGAACAGCGCCTCGGCGACCCCGTGGCTCTCTGCGCCAATCACCGCAATGCGCTGGTCGGTGGCTTCAAATGCATCGCACACCGGGCAATAGCGCAATTTTCCCGCCGCCAACGCCGCGTTGTGGACCTCGCGCGGGATGTCGGGGTAGCGGTTGACGGTGCCGGTGGCGAACAGCACCGTGCGCGCGGTAAAGTCGATGCCGTCGCCGGTGAGGTGCCATGCCTGGCCCGCCGCTACGATGCTCTCGATATCCCCACTTCGCAATTCCGCCCCGAACTGCGCGGCTTGCTGGCGCATCGCCGCGAGCAAGTCCTCCCCGTGGATGCCGCCGGGATACCCCGCATGATTATGGCTGGTCGGGATCAAAGCCGCCCGGCTCCCCCCGCGATCGAACACGACGACCTTGCGCCGATACCGCGCAAGGTAGATCGCTGCGGTCAGGCCAGCGGGGCCGCCGCCGATGATTGCGGTGTCATAGGTCACATCCGGAACACCCCAAACGCGGGCCGCTCGGGTATCGGTGCCTCCAGCGCCGCTGCCAGGGCCAAGCCCAAAACATCCCGCGTCTGCGCCGGGTCGATCACTCCATCGTCCCACAGCCGCGCTGTGGCATAATAGGGGTTGCCCTCATCCTCGTACTTCGCCCGGATCGGAGCCTTGAATGCCTCGGCCTGTTCCGGGGTCCAGTTTTCGGCATCGCGGTGAACCGTCGCCAGTACGCTCGCAGCCTGTTCCCCGCCCATCACCGAAATCCGCGCGTTGGGCCAGCTGAACAGGAAGCGCGGCGAGTAGGCGCGGCCGCACATGCCGTAGTTGCCCGCGCCGAAGCTGCCGCCGATCAGCACGGTCAGTTTGGGCACGATCGCGGTGGCAACGGCGGTGACCAGCTTCGCGCCGTGCTTGGCGATGCCCTCGGCCTCGTATTTGCCGCCGACCATGAAGCCCGAGATGTTCTGCAGGAACAGCAGCGGAATGCGGCGCTGACAGGCGAGCTCGATGAAGTGCGCGCCTTTGACCGCGCTTTCGCTGAACAGCACGCCGTTGTTGGCGAGGATCGCGACCGGCATCCCCCAGATATGCGCGAACCCGCAGACCAGCGTGCTGCCGTAGAGCGCCTTGAATTCATGAAACTCACTGCCATCGACCAGCCGAGCGATCACCTCATGAACGTCGTAAGGCGCGCGGACATCGTCGGGAATGATCGAATAGAGGTCTTCGATGTCATACTTGGGCGGGCGCGGTTCCTTGATCCCGGTCCGCGCCCCCGCGAAGGCGGGGGCCTCAGGCCCGCGTCCGCCGCCTCCTGAGGCTCCCGCCTGCGCGGGAGTGCAGTGGCTGATGATATCGCGCACGATGGTCAGTGCATGCTCGTCGTTCTCGGCGAGGTGATCGACCACCCCCGATTTGCGCGCGTGCAGTTCGTCGCCGCCGAGGTCTTCGGCGGTAATTTCCTCGCCGGTCGCGGCCTTGACCAGCGGTGGCCCCGCAAGGAAAATAGTGCCTTGCCCGCGCACGATGATGCTCTCGTCGCTCATCGCCGGGACGTAGGCTCCGCCTGCGGTGCAGCTCCCCATCACGCAGGCAATCTGCGGGATGCCTTTGGCGCTCATGTTTGCCTGATTGAAAAAGATCCGTCCGAAATGGTCGCGGTCGGGGAAGACCTCGCTTTGGTGCGGCAGGTTGGCCCCGCCGCTGTCGACCAGATAGATGCACGGCAGGTGATTGGCCTCGGCAATCTCTTGCGCGCGCAAGTGCTTCTTGACCGTCATCGGGTAGTAAGTGCCGCCCTTCACGGTCGCATCGTTGCACACGATCATGCACTGGCGGCCCGAGACGCGGCCGATCGCGGTGATGATCCCCGCGCCGGGTACTTCGCCCTCATACATGTCGCCCGCCGCCAATTGCCCGATCTCGAGCAGCGGAGAGCCCGGATCGAGCAACCGCTCCACCCGTTCACGGGGCAGCAGTTTGCCGCGCGCGGTATGCCGTTCACGGCTCTTCTCGTTCCCGCCCAGTGCAACCTGGGCCACCTTGTCGCGAAGCTCCTGCGCAAGCGCTCGGTTATGCGCTTCCCGCGCCTGTGCTTCGGGGCTGTCGGGATTAAGGGTGGTGGTAAGAACCGGGGCGCTCATTGAAAATCCTTTGGGTCGGTCATTAAGCGTCGTCAGCGCTGCGCCGCGCGTGGAGGATACGCGCAGCCAGACGCTGCCATAGCGGAATCGTCACGAGCGCCAGCTGGCTGATGATGGGAGAATAGAACGTCAAGGCCAGTGCGCTCGCTGCGCCCAGCGCCACGCCAATCCCGCGCGATCCCATCAGCAGCCAGTCACCGTGCCGCTCTGCCACCGGCCATAGCGTCCGCGCCATGGTGACGACGCGCAGGCTGAGCAGCGCGCTGACCATCAGCACCGCGTTATAGAACGCGGTCGGCACCAGCTGGCCGATATTGGCGCTCATGAAGGCGGTGGCAAATGGGATGAAGGCGATCGCCATCAGCAGTTGCAAATTTGGCCAAAGCAGCTTGGGTGAATAGCTTGCGACGCTGGCCATCGCCGAATGGTGCCCCATCCAGAACCGGCCGATTACCACAAAGCTAAGCGCAAAACCGAAGAACGACGGCTCTAACGCGGTCAGCGCCTGGAGCGCCTCGGCCACGTTGCCGGTCAGGTGCGGCACGTGAATTTCGATCACCAGCAGCGTGATCGCGATGGCGAACACCGCGTCGGAAAAGAAGATCAAGCGCTCAAGCCGGTGATCCATCACCGCGTGATCCATCGCTTTGGGTTTGCGCGATCCTTCGCTCATGCGCTCTCCTTTTTGCGGATGAGGTGTTGGTAAACCCCGACGAGGTTAATCGCGAGCATAATGATATTCTGCACGCCGATCCCTTTGGCATCGGGCTGGGCAAAACCCCACCCGATCAGCGCGGCCGAGGAGGTGACGAACAGCACGAACGCCCAGCCGGTAATCCTGCGGCCCAGATCGAGCGCGACCAGCGCCGCAGCGATGACGCTGGCACCGGCACCATACCACTGCAGGATTTGGAGGAGGGTGTCGCTCATGCCGCCCCGATCCGTTCGCGCCCGATCAGCATTTCAAACGCTTAATAGTGCCATGATGCCAGCCACTGAAAGCAACGGCCAACCGATGTGTTTGCCGCGCGTTAAACCGGCATCGAGAACCCCGGCGAGCAGCCACATCGCGCCGGTGATCTGGATAAGCGGAACCGGCGTTCCGGGCCACGCGACCACGAGCGCCGTGACAATCATCAACAGGCTGGTAAAATGCCACGCAAAGCGAACCAGGCTGGCGCGATATCCGGACAACAGATCGATATCGTGCGCCAGCAGCGGCCCGATCAACCGCTTTTCGCCGACTATCGAATGGGCAATCGCGGTGAGCGTCATCGCCGCCGCTGATAATTCAAGCAGGGTCATGCCCCGATCAATTCGCGGCCGATCAGCATGCGCCGGATCTCGTTAGTGCCCGCGCCGATATCGAGCAGCTTGGCATCGCGGAGATACCGCTCGACCGGCCAATCCTTGGTGTAGCCCGCGCCGCCCAGTGCTTGCACCGCCTCGCCGCTCACCCGGAAGGCGTTTTCGCTCGCCAGCAAGATTGCCCCGGCGGCATCAAAGCGCGTGGTGAGGCCAGCATCGCAATTGCGCGCGACGGCATAAGTGTAAGCCCGCGCCGATTGCAGCGCGACGTACATATCCGCCACCTTGGCCTGCATCAGCTGGAACGCGCCGATCGGTTTGCCAAACTGCTTGCGCTCGCGCAGGTACGGGATGACCGTGTCGAGGCAGGCCTGCATGATCCCGAGCTGGAGCCCGGCAAGCACCACGCGCTCGTAATCGAGCCCGCTCATCAGCACGCCAACGCCGCCATGCAATGGCCCCATGATGCGGTCTTCGGGGATGAAGCAGTCGCTGAACACCAGCTCGGCGGTGGGCGATCCGCGCATGCCCATCTTGTCGATCTTCTGGCCGATGGAGAAGCCTTCATCGCCCTTTTCGATCAGGAAGGCGGTGATCCCGCGTGAGCCTTCGCCGGTTTTGGCATAGACTACCAGCGTGTCCGCACAGGTCGCGTTGGTGATCCAGAACTTGGTGCCGTTGAGCACGAATCCGCCCTGAACCGCCTCGGCCTTCAATTTCATCGAGACCACGTCCGATCCTGCACCGGCTTCGGACATCGCAAGACTGCCAACATGCTCGCCCGAAACCAGCTTGGGCAGGTATTTCGCCTTCTGCTCCTCGTTGCCCCAGCGGCGGATCTGGTTAACGCAAAGGTTCGAGTGCGCGCCGTAGCTGAGCCCGATCGAGGCGGACGCGCGGCTGACTTCTTCCACGGCAATCACATGATCGAGGTACCCCAGGCCAAGCCCGCCCCATTCTTCTTCGACTGTGATCCCGTGCAGACCAAGCGCGCCCATCGCCGCCCACAACTCGTCGCGCGGGAACCAGTCCTCGGCATCAACCTTTGCTGCGAGCGGCGCGATCTTTTCGTCGGCGAACCGCGCCGCAGCGTCGCGGATCATCAGCGCGCTTTCGGGCAGGGCAAAATCAAACTCGGGGGTAGCACGCATGGAAAGTCCTCTCGGCTCCAAGCGATACCAAGTTGGGCCGCGCCCGCAAACAAGTTACGCAGTCTCGCAACAATTGGATGGTGAAAAAAGAGATTGGTCGGGGAGACAGGATTCTAATCCATGGATTCAAGATCTCACGCAAACCCAAGGAGTGTAGCAATTCAAATGGGTTGCTTTAGTCAGTGCTACACGAGTCGCTACAAAGGTTGACACATCATGGGCCTCACAAGTCATCTCGCACAACGTGGAAAGTTCGGATTCTACCAGCTTCGCCTAGCAGTGCCGAATCGATTGAGGCCGATCGTTGGCAAACGCGAGTTTACTCGTTCACTGCGAACTTCCGACCGGCAGACAGCCGAGCGGCTAGCTATACCGATACTTGGTGAATGGATCGCCATTATAACTGATGCCGATCGATCGGCGGCGGCGTTCGATTCTCGCGCGGTTGCATTTGAAGCCGGCTTTGAGAATCTTCTGCCTCGCCTCGATCGAGCGCGAATGTTGGTTGCACCAGGAGTGGCTGCATTTCGAGAATTCAACCAGAAGCGCGAAAGTGAACTGCTAGACCTGGTCCGCCGAAGGCGAGACGAGAAGTTTGATATCTGGGAAGGCATTGCCGACCGCACGATTGCCAACCGTGGATTGCCGCTCGTGAAAGGGTCGGATGAATATCGACAGTTCGTATTGGAGATCGCCGAGGGGTGTCCGTCGTCAGAACATTTGGCGCAAAGTGCGGCGTAGATTAGCGGAGTGCAGGCCTCGTCTTGGGGTTGATGTTAGGCGGCAAGCTTGCGGTGTTGCAAGCGCCGATGCTCGATGGTCTTTCGCTTGATCCTTTCACGT
>JANYGB010000011.1 GCA_025359445.1 Sphingomonadaceae bacterium | reverse complement strand
GAGCATCGGCGCTTGCAACACCGCAAGCTTGCCGCCTAACATCAACCCCAAGACGAGGCCTGCACTCCGCTAATCTACGCCGCACTTTGCGCCAAATGTTCTGACGACGGACAGCCTTGGGCGGCCGGAGGCGCTGGCAAGAAAAAGAAATATGCCAGCGCACCCGCCGGGGTCACGTCCGAGGTGTCAGTAAGCGTCAACAAGACTGCTCGACCGAGTCCTAGCAGCCCCCCAAGGTAAAACAGCGGCAAGAAGCGGATTATACGCACCCGCATGAACCTAGCGACACCCATGTCCCGCAATCGGCGTTCGTAAGCGTTGGCGATCACGAAGCCGCTCATTACAAAGAATAGATCTACCGCGAGATAGCCAGACGGGGCAAGCCACAGCGTCTTGAGGGATTGAGAAGAATGAAAGAGCAGAACGCCGATCGCAGCAGCCCCGCGCAATGCGTCGAGTCCGTGATATTTCCTGGATTGTTCCATGGCGTCTCCTATCCGAGGAGGAGCTCGAATCAAACCAGTTGTACCAAATCGATTATTTGAGAGCAGTCGCCCTCGAGGCGCACAGGCCAGCTGAATATAGGGCGGTTCGCGCGAAGCGGCCGCGAAAACCGGGACGTCGACTATGTTCGCGCAACTTGAAGGATGGATTGTTGTCCGCAGTGGCGTCGTAAGCAGATGAGGTGGATGGCTCCCGCTCACGGCATCTAGGTGCCAAAGTGTGAAGGCTATCAGGCATTCACGAGCAAAATGGGAGCCACCCTCATGGAGATTACCACGATCGGCCTCGATTTGGCCAAGAGCATTTTCCAGGTTCACGGCGTTGATGCGTCGGGCAAAGTTGTGGTCCGCAAGGCGCTGCGGCGCTCGCAGGTTCTGCCGTTCTTCGAGCGAACCCCGCGCTGTCTTGTCGGCATCGAAGCATGCGGCACCTCGCACCATTGGGCGCGCGAGCTGATCGCGCTTGGGCACGAGGTGCGACTGATGCCGCCAGCTTACGTGAAGCCCTATGTGAAGCGCGGCAAGACCGATGCCGCCGATGCCGAGGCGATCTGCGAGGCGGTGACCCGGCCAACGATGCGCTTCGTGTCGGTAAAGTCGCGCGATCAGCAGGCGGCGTTGTCGATGCATCGAACGCGCGATCTTCTCGTCAAACAACGAACGCAGCTCGTCAACATGATGCGGGGGCTGCTGGCAGAGTTCGGCATCGACATCCCCAAGGGACTGGAACGCGCCTTGATGATGGCGCGCCAGATCGTCGACGGCGCTGCTCCCGACGTTCCGCCAGAAGCGGTCAAGATTATCGGCACCCTGTCACAGCAGGCGCTCGATGTTCATGTCAGGCTGCGCGAAATCGACCGCGACCTGCTGGTGTGGCAGCGCTCAAGTGATGTCGCGCGACGGCTCATGACGATACCCGGCATTGGTCCCGTTGGCGCAACCGCGTTCGCCGCGACCGTGGGTAACGCGAGCCAGTTCCGCTCAGGTCGGCAGTTCGCGGCGTGGCTGGGACTGACCCCGCTGCAGAGGTCGAGCGGTGGCAAGGAGCGGCTCGGGCGGATTACCAAGATGGGTGACAAGTATCTGCGCAAGCTGCTCATCGTGGGCATGACTTCCCTGGTTCGACGAGCAAAGTACAAACCCGAGACGGTCGATCCACGGCTGGCTGATCTGCTCGCGCGCAAGCCGGTTCGGGTTGCAACCGTTGCCATGGCAAACAAGGCGGCGCGGGTGATCTGGGCGATCATGACCCGCGGCGAGACATACCGGTCCGGACATGTGCCGGCACTGGCGGCATAATCAAGTTTAAGCTGACCCCACTCGAAAAGGAGACATCAGCTTCACGAAGTTGCGAGAGCGATGCGATGTGATGGCAAACCGGTCAGACCGGGAACAGGGACAACCCACGGAATGTCCAAGGCGTCATAGCCTGATAAGCAGAATGGGACCCAGTTCGCGGACTCCATCAGGGCCAGCAGTCCAATTATCGACTGCATCAACAGGCCGAACAGAAGACTGCACCCGACCAACGCCAATGCATCATTTTACCCTTGCAACGCGGGAGCCATCCACAGAAGACAGTCCGCTTTTCGTTCAAACATCGCGAAAGCGGACATCCATTTTCCATGCCATGTCCAGTGTCGCGCCAGCGGTCACGTTGACGCCGTGGAAAGATTGAGCGCCCGCTGTTGGCCGGGGACTAGCCTTGGCGCATATTGGCGCTCATGGCCGAACAATGGATTGAAGCTGCGAAGGCTTTGGAAATAAGTGGGGACAGAATAAGTCTCTGCACCCGGCTGCATGCTGGGCTGATCGCTGCCCGCGCTCGATCTATTACAATCGAAGGGAAAACTACACATGGCGCAACGGTGCCCGCTTCATTTTGGTGGGCCAAGGGTCATGACGCGCTGGAACAAGATTGGGCCAGCGGGGATTTCTCGACATGGATTGATCGCGAAAAGCAGATCTTCGTTTTTGGCGTTACGTTCGCGCTGTCGGCAGTCCTTGAAATGGTGGCATTTGAAAACCGCGCCGTGATTGCTCGCAAGTTATCTGTTGCAGGATCGGTGGATTGGATTCCAACCAAAGAAGCGCGGCGGTTGGCCTATGAGCGATATCGTCACAATCCGATGACGGCTGGCAAAGCGATTGTAGAACAAGCATGCTTGGGCTTTATCGGCGCACGTGCCGTTCTTGCGCAGGGATCGATGGGCGGTCCGAATGAAAGCGATTGGGCTTGGGAAGAACGGGAATGGGACGTGCCGACCTGGTTCTGGACCGAATTTACTGGAGCCAATCAGAGTTCGCAGGAATGGGAACTTGGACGGTTCGCAGGGCGAGGATTAGCACCGGACAAGACGCGCTGGATTACACTATCGGGCGTGCATTTCCATTGCGGCAGTCTGGACGCCCTTGATCCAAATGCCGCGCCAGTCGAAGGCCCAGAATCGAACAGGGGCCGCAAACCAAAGTATGATTGGCCAGCCGCAATAAGCACTTGCTGGGGGCGCATATACCGGGGCGAACCGCCTGTTAGCAACCAATCGGACGTGGAGAAGCTGCTTATCGCAATCTTGCGGGTTGGCGATGATGAACCGGGCGAAAGCACAGTGCGCCCCTTTGCCAGCCAGATTTGGGCTGAATACAGCAAACCCTGAGGCTGATAATTCCAGCCAAACGAATTTCCGGCCTAATTCCAGCCTTATCGTCCGACACGTCCAACTGATTCACCGATGCTTATCCGTGCACGCTGGCACCCGCTGGCGGCGCACGGAGCAAGCACAATGGATAAGCTGGCCTATTCGATCACTGAAACCGCCAAGGCGCTAAGCCTAGGTCGAACTTCAGTTTACGCCCTGATCGCGGAGGGGCGACTGGAGACTTTCAAATTCGGCAGCCGCCGTTTGGTGAAGGCTGAATCTTTGCGGCGGCTGGTTGACGGACAGGGCTGAGGCTATGGCGTCCCGCCGGGTCAATCCGAACAGGATCAAACTGCACCGCTGCTACAGCGTTGGCGAACTGGCGACCTGCTGCGACGTGCACAAAAACACCGTCCGGCATTGGCAGGCGAAGGGTCTGGAGCCAATCGAGCCGCGAAAGCCGTTCCTGTTCCATGGTGCGACTGCGCGCGAGTTTCTCGCCCGAATGAAGGCCAGCCGCAAGCGGCCCTGCGCACCCGGCACCATCTATTGCTTCAAGTGCCGCGAGCCGCGCGCTCCAGCGGGCGGGATGGTCGAAGTCACCCGCAAAAATGCCACGACGGGCAATCTAAGCGCCATTTGCGAAGTCTGCGGCACGATGATGCACCGGCAGGCTCGTTTGGCGTCAATCGCAGCAATCATGCCAAAACTGGACGTTCAAATCAGGGAGGCGGACCCGCGCATAGTTGGGCGCACCACCCCTTCCCTGAACTGTGACATTCGAGAGGACTGACAGACCATGGCGAAACACAATGCCGCGAACGCCTGGATCAAGCGCGAATACTTCTTTTGGCTGAAGCAGGCGCAGCGCCGCGATGAAGCATCGATCGATGCGGTAGCAAAGGCGCTCGCTCGGTTTGAAGAGGCTAATGGGCATAAGGACTTCAAGGCGTTTCACCGGGCGCAGGCAGTGGCTTTCAAACAGCGGCTGGACAAGCAGCTCGCGGTCCGCACGGGCAAGCCACTGAGCCGCGCTACGGTCAATTCGAGCCTATCCGCCCTGCGCGCGTTCTTTGTCTGGCTGGCCGGGCAACCCGGTTTCAAGTCCCGCCTGACTTATGGCGATGCAGACTATTTCAACTTGGCCGAAAAGGACGTGCGGATTGCCAAGGCGGTGCGCCATAAGGCGTTTCCCACGCTGGATCAGGTTCACCATCTCATCGCCACCATGCCAGCCGATACCACGATTGAATTGCGCAACCGGGCGCTGATCGCTTTTACCTTGCTGACGGGCGCGCGCGATGGAGCGCTGGCTTCGTTCCGCCTGAAGCATGTCGATATGCTGCGAGGCCAGGTCGATCAGGATGCGCGGGACGTAAAGACTAAGGCCAGCAAGTCCTTTGTGACTACGTTCTTCCCGGTTGGTGGCGATGCGTTGGAGATCATGAACCACTACTGCGACTTCTTGCGCAACACGCTGCTTTGGGGTGACGACGATCCGCTATTTCCGCCGACGCAAATCGGGCTTGGCCCCGACGGCGGCTTTGTTCTGGTCGGACTGCGCAGAGGCGAATGCTGGCAAGGGGCTGGGCCGATCCGTGAGATATTCCGCAAGGCATTTAAAGCGGCTGGTCTGCCATATTTCAACCCGCATTCGTTCCGCGATACGCTGGTGCAGCTTGGCGAGCGGACGTGCCCTACTATCGAAATATTCAAGTCATGGTCGCAGAATCTGGGGCACGAGCAGATGATGACTACGCTCACGAGCTACGGTAAAGTCGCCCCGCACCGGCAGGCCGAATTGATCCGGGGTATGGCCACGGCAGAAGGCGCGGTTGGCAAACTGGCTGCTGCGGTCGATCCGGCTCTCGTAGCGCAAGTGCTGGCGGCTATGCAGAATTTGCCGGGTGAAGGACTGCGCTAGACCCTGGGCGACCAGCCGCATCGAAGACGAACAACGCAGCATAACCAAACGGCCACTCTGCCAGACAGTTATGATTGCATTTTCTGGGGGTAACAAATGGGTTTGGGGGTATGATTGGGGGTATTTCTGAAACCGACTCTGCTAAAAACGCAGGAATTTAGTCATTTATTGGCACTTTCGCGGTTCCCCTTACCGCTCCAAATTCTTTAACCGCCAGTCACACCGAAACCGCCGATTGCTCCCAGCAGTGGGTCAGGATTTCGGTCATTTCGGCTTCGTGGTGGCAGTTTACAAACCAGCGGCGCATGCAACGCTGCCAGGTTTCGAGCGGGGTTGCGGGATCGAGCTCGCGCAATTTGAATGTTCTTTCGCGCGCTTCATCGTGTTGGCCAAGGAACGTCAGAGCAATCACTTGCCCGATGCAAATCGATGGATTTAGCGGATTGAGCCGCCACCCCGCTGCATAGAAATCGAGTGCCTGGTCCCACGCTTTCAGCCGCAATTGTCCGCTGCCGCGCCAGATGTACGAGGCGAACAGCAGGTGCGAACCCGGTGCCACGCGCAACTCGGTCTCGAAATGCACCTCACTCTCCGCCACCCGGTCAAGCAAGATGGCTGCCACTCCGGCCGAATAATGCGCCAGACCGCAGCTTGGGCTGATCTGGCAAGCGCGCTCGGCCAGCGCCAGCGCTTCGTCCGGGCGGCCGATGTAGTTGTAAGCTTCGGAGACATGCGCGAGGACGATCGCGTTGTCTGCCTCAAGCATCAGCGCGGTATCGATGATCTCGCGGATGCGTTTGATGTCCTCGGCGCTGTCGGGTTGAAGCCACATGTAGGCCGTCGCACTGGCATCGGCGAGCATGGCATGGGCGGTGCCATAATCGGGCGCGATCTCGACTGCCTTTTGCGCCTCGGCCAGCGCCTGCACCAGCGTCTCACCGGTGATATTGCGATAGGCCGCGCTGGCCCGGGTGACGCATTCCCACGCGGTCAGGTCAGTCGGCTTCTTGAGTACGCGGGCCATTTCGATCCGGGTGACCTGGGTGTGCAGATGCGCGGCAACTTCGAGCACCAGATCTTCCTGCAGGTCGGCCAATTCAGACAGCGGCCGTTCGAACTTTTGCGTCCACAGGATCGCTCCGCTCTCGGCCTCGATCAGCTGTGCGGTGACCCGCAGCAGATCGCCGGCGCGGCGGACGTTGCCTTCCATCACATAGCGCACCCCCAGATCGTGCGCCATCGCGTGCAGATCGGGCAAGGCGCCGCTGCGATAGCGCGCGGTCGCGGAACTGGTGATGACCTTGAGATTGACCCCCTGCGACAGCGCGTCGATGATATCCTCGACCATGCCGACCGCGAAGACATCGTCCTCGCTGCTGCCCGAACGGTTAGTGAAAGGCAGCACCGCCAGCGAGGGGGCGTCGCCGTGCTTTCCGCGCTGCTGCGGGGTGGGCTGAACCGGCGGAGGTGGTGCGCGGGGTGAAAGCAAGGTCGGCTGCGGCAACGGCGAGCCCTCGGCGCGGTCAGCCTCGACAAACTGGCGTACATCGCCAACGAAGGCCTGCCATGCGCGGTCAGTATCGTCACCGCGCCAGTGCGACAACTCTGCGGTCTGGGTCAGCTCGAACATGATCGGGCGCTCGCAAGCTTCGATCATCGCAGGGACTAACGTCTTGCTGCGATCTGCCAGCGTAGCCTCGGCGCGGACCCAGCGTGAGACTACCGAACGCGGGCTCCACAGCACTACTACCGCCTTCGCCCCGCGCAACGCCGCCTCAGTGACCTCGTCATACGCCTCACCCGAGCGCAGTGCAGTGTCCCACCACACGCTCATCCCGGCGCGGGTGAATCCCTCGGCGAAAAACTTCGCCACCGCCTGGTCCTCGCGGTTGTAGGAGAGGAATATCTGGCTCAAGCGTTATTCAATCCTGTCATTGGCTTTGGGCTTGCCACAGCACTTGGCCGGGCTCGATTGTCATATCGTATTCGAACTCGGCCCCGAACACGGACTGCTGCGGTGCGATCCCGAAATCGGTCGCGACCGGCGAGCTGGCAAGGCTTTCGAGGTTCATCGCATACTCCGTCATTTGCGGGAATGAGTCAAAGCGGGTGACGTGACCGTTGGCTTGGGTAATCGCCTGGTAACAGGCGCGGGTGCCATCGGCGACGTCGCGAAACTGTTTCAGGAACAACTGCGGGATTTGTTCTTGAAGCAGATCGCTCAGCACATTCTCGGTCAGGCCAAGGCTGGCGTGCCAGTCTCGGTCGTGGGCGGCGAGCAGGTGGTAGAGCGCTTTGGCCCCGCCAGCGAATGTCCGCGCGGCGTCACTCAGCAGGCTCGGTTGGGTCAGCGTTGGGGTCAGAGTAAGCAACCGCTGGTACATTTCCTCGGTGCCAGTGCCAAACGCCTTGGTGGCAAACAAATCCACCGTCAGGGTCTGGTTGTGACCCGGATCGCCGGGCAGCGCGATGTGCCCGGCCTGCTTGAAATAGCCGAAAATCTCACGGCCCGCAGCAATCGCGACCGGGTTGTTGAGCACCAGATAGGGCATGGTCATGGCGAGTGCGATCGCGACCGATTTGCCGTTTTGCTCCTTGATCCGCACCGCCGGGATCCAGAAGGTCAGCTCGCGCTCGGCCGACCAGCCCATCTGCGGCGCATCGACGAACCGCCCGGTGCCGATATCGACCACGGTCATCATCATGTACGATGACAGCGGCAGCACCCGCACCGCGCCATTGCTGGGCGCGTCGAACACGGCCTGGCACCAAGCGGTCATCTTCGCCCGGTCTGCATTGAGCATGAAGGCCCACATCTTGGTCTGGTTGAGCGTAATCGGGCCGGGGTAATTGGCGACCCCGGGATGCTCGACGAACTTTGGGAGCTGGGCCACCGCATGGCCTCCTTCGCTGAGCCGCGCGGCATCGCAGCGCGGGATGGTATGGGGGAAGCCCGAGATCGCCCGGCTGGCGAGCTTGCCCGAGATCGTCGTCGCTTCGAACGACCCGAGATTCTGGCCGTTCGCGATCCAGTCGCCGGTCAGGAACAGGTTGCCGTAGGTCGAATCGCAGGTCCGCATCCGCGCTCTGGTCGAATTGGTGACGGTCAGCGTGTAGCGCTCGCCCGGATCGATGTTGATCCGGCTATAGCTGCTGGCGAGCGTCCCTGCCTTAGGCCCGTCCTTGCCAAAACGCTTGGACCAGAACGTCACCGCATCGCTGTCGAGGTATGTCGCCACCGCTGCATCGGCCAGCGCTTGTTGCGCTGCGGGATAGCCGCTTTCGCATGCGGGCGGGGGCTCGGGCGGGCAGGGCATCGGCCCGCAGGCGATCTGTTCGCCCACTACTCCGGCAGCGGCCGGCCAGCATTCGGTGGCGAGGACGTCCGAAATGTCGGCCCATGAATTAAGGTTGCTCTCGTCGAACCCGCCGACCATCGCCGGATCATCCCAACCGAGGCCTGCCTCATTGACTGTGGTCCAGGTCTGCAGGCTTTGGGTCGCGACAGTCTGGACTGCGGCATTCATCTTTCGCCAACTGGCCTTCTGCGTGATCAGCTTGGCGCAGATGTCGCGGTGCGCGGCGGGCGGGATCGCCAGCACGAGCAGATCGTAATCCTGCCCGGCGGTGAGCGTCAGCGGTGCCCGCGCATCGGGCCAAGTGGTCCAGCGCGATTCGAGATTTGCCCCGTTCGCCTTCAGCGCCGCGCCATCAGCGAGTTGGCCGTACAGTGGCCGGTCGGGCCAGACCCGCTGGCCGCTCGGCAGGGTAATCAGTGGATCGTATTCGGGTCCGGCCAGCTGCACCTGCCGCCCGATGCGGACACTGGCGATAGCGCCGCCTCCTGCTTCGGGAACCAGCTCGTCGATCCGGCTGAAGAACTGAAAATTGACCCCGCGCGCCTTCAGCACATCGTACAGCGGCTGCACGATCAGATCGCCGGTGGCGGTGTTGAACTTCCAGATAATAGAACCTTGGTATGTCGCGGTGTTCATCAGGCTAAGGAACAGCGTCCCTGCCTCGACATTACCGTAATGCCGCCAGTCGCCACCGGGATAGGCGAAGATCAGGTCATAGAGAGCGCGGACCAGCGCCGAATCGATCGTCGCCGCGCCAGCGCCGTGCACTTTGAGCCACGCCCGGTAATCGAGGGTATTCACCGCCTCGAGATTGGCGTCGGGATCGAGCAGCAGTCCGTCGCGCAAGGCCCCGATCAGGTTGGCGAGACCCAAGTCGAGCATGATCCACAGCCGCCGCAGGTCGTTGTCCCTGGCCAGCGCCGAAGCGATCCGCTCACCGATCCACACCCGCGCCTGATGCAGCAGGTCGGCCAGTGTCAGGTGGTCGCCCTGATCGTGGAGTGAAGGATCGGGATCGAGCCGATTGATCAGGGCCACTGCAGCGCGCAGCAGGTCGAGCCCCACGGCTTCGACCTCGCGCCCGAGCCAGCCGAGCACGCGGTCGAACAGGCGGCGCCACCACGGCGCATCGGCATGGCCGGCGATCACCGAAGCATGGCGGCCCTGAAGCTCGTGCAGGATGTATTCGATCGCCTGAACCACCCGCGTCAGGAAGCTGGGCGGCGGGTCGATGCCCGGGATGCCGGGGAACACCGGCAGTTCGAACACCCATGGAATCCAGGCGCCGTCGACCTCCTCCATCAAGCTCATCGCCGGGGTCTGGGTATAGCCCTTGTCCCAAGTCGGAAACGGCGGGTGCGCGGCCTCGGCGTAAAGCGCCTGAACCATGCCGAAGGCGTTGTCGTACTGACCCATGAACACGTGCAGGCCGTGCTCCTGAATGCGTTGGCTAATGTCTGCATTGCGCCCGGTGGCGCACTTGCCGCCGAGCCGCCAACCGAGCTGGTAGACGGTAACCTCATAGCGGTCCTGCTGCTCGGGCGCAGTGAGGTTCAACGCGGTGACCAGCCCCGACAGCCCGCCGCCCAGAATGGTCACCCTGGTCTTTGCCAACGCCGTTTCCCCTGCTTGGCCTGAATGATGCGAACCCGGCGCGCAGAAACGGTATATTTGCCTATGAGTCCACAGCTTTGCGCGCATCGTGCTGCGGCCACAACGGCAGACCGGGATTACGTGCGAACAGGATAAACGCTGCGAACAGGAACGGGATGCCCATTGCGAACGGCGAAATCAGGTGGATGTCGCCAACCTTTGGATTGCCGAGCCAGGTATCGACAAAAGCCATCGCGCCAAACGCCAGCACCGGCAGAAACGCCATCAGCTTGGTATGCCCGCCGCGCCACGGCTCGTGAGGCAGCCTGCGCTCGATCAGGCGGTAGGCCAGGAAGACCGCAAAAGCGGTCAGTATCCAGCCACGATAATTGAGCAGCGGCACCCCGAAATGCTCGCCGCCATTGACCCAGACCCACGCCGGGTGGCCGATCAAGCGTTCATCAAGCGCCACGGGCAAGCAATCGATCTTGCCTGTGTGGCAAGGGTGATAGCTCATGATCGGGTCCATCGTGAGGTCCCATGCGGTCATCACCAGCGCGCTCAGCGCCGATACCCACAGCAGCCAGGCAGTGCCTTGCTGCTCGCTCACCGCCTTGCCCTCGGCCAGCAGGTTGGTGATCACGTAACTGGGATAAAACATCATGTACCAGGCGAACGGGATCAGCACCGGGATCGTCCCCATGATCTTGGGGCCGAGCAGGTTGGTGTAATAGTACGGCCCGAAGATCAGCCCGCTTTTCTGGCCGACGAATTCAGCGGTGAACGAGAGGCAAATGCACAGCGCGAGCAACACCAGCGCGCGCTTCCAGCCCAGCATCACCAGCGAATGCGCGAATGAGAACAGCGCAAAACCCGGCACCAGGATTGACCACGGCAACCGCTCGATCGGGATATTGAACCCGCCGGTGCTGATCCCGGCGTAGAAAATCCATGCTACCAGCACCAGCAGCACGATCCAGACCGAGGCTGGCACTTGCAAGAATAATTTCTGGAAGCGGTTCGGCATGGCGCTGTTTCCCCCCGGTCAGCCTTGGACTATGCGATGACTCAGCATGCAAGTGGCTCAATGCAAGCTAATTGGCGTTAATCGAGCTGCGCGCGGAATTTGGCGAGCCGCGCCACCGCCTCATCCAACACAGTTTCGTCTTTGGTGAAGCACAGCCGCAGGTAGCCGGTCTCGGGCGCCTGCGCATAAAACGCCGAGACCGGGATCGAGGCGACCCCGGCTTCGCGCACGAGCCGCTCGGCGAGCATCGCATCGTCAGCCGGAAGCCCCGAGGCGGCGAGGTCGATGGTGACAAACCAAGTCCCGCTGCATGGCAAAACTTTAAAGCCAGCGGCTTCCAAACCGCGCACTAATCGCGCCTTAAGGGCGGCATAGCGGGCGCGCTCTGCATCGAACCAGCTATTGGCCAAGCCCAGCCCCTCGGCCGCCGCCCATTGCAATGCGGGCGGGGTAGTGAAGGTCAGAAATTGGTGCCGCGCGGCGATTCTTGCAGCAAGATGCGGCGCGGCGACTGCCCAGCCGACCTTCCATCCGGTCATCGAAAAAATCTTCCCGGCCGAGCCGATCTTGATCGCGCGGGCCGCCAGCGCGGGGATCGCGAGCGGCGAAATATGCGGGGTATCGTCGAACACCATCGCCTCCCACACCTCATCGCACAGCACCCATAATTCGTGCGCCTCGGCGAGCGCTCCGACCGCTTCGAGGGTTTTGCGGGTCAGCATCGTGCCGACCGGATTGTTCGGTGTATTGAGCACGATCCCGCGCGTCTTCGGCCCGATAGCAGTAGCCAGATCGTCCAGCGGCAGGGTCCAGTGCGGCGGGGTCAAGCTAATCACTTTGGCCACGCCACCGGCCCATTGGACCAGCGGTAAATAGGCGTCGTAAAGCGGCTGGATCAAAATGATCTCGTCGCCCGGCGCAACCATTGCGAACAGGCTGGCGGCAAGCGCTTCGGTCCCGCCTGAGGTCACCACGACATTGTCCGCGCTCAGGTTCAGCCCCTGCGTGCGGGCGTAATAGTTAGCCACGGCGCTGCGCAATTCGGGAATGCCGCGCATCGGCGGGTACTGGTTCGAGCGCTCCGCCAATGCAGCCTGTGCCGCTGCAATCAGTTCGGGCGGTTCCGGCAGTTCAGGAAACCCTTGCCCCAGGTTGATCGCGCCATACTCGCGGGCGAGGCCCGACATGCGCTCGAAAATGGTGGTGTCGGGAGCGGTCATCCCCGTCAGCTTACTTGGCAGCGGGCGGGCTGGCTAGCGGCAGCCGGAGCAGCGGAAACAGCAGCGCCGCCACAAACAGCAACCCGATTGCCGTCAGCTGCACGACCCAATAGCCACCAAACCGGTCAAAGCTCCACCCCGCGCCGACCACACCGATCGCGGTGCCAATCCAGCCGAGCCCATGCAGCGCACCGAAAATCGCCCCGTAGCGTGCAATGTCGAAGCGGTGCGCGACAAAATAACTGAAGATTCCGATGTCTGCGCCTTGCAGCAAGCCGATCAGCCCGGTGGCCAGCATCAGCGGCAGGAAAGTGCCGTGCTGGGTTAGCAACAGCACGAACCCCAGCGTCGGCACGACATTGAGCACTACCGCAACCCGGCGCGGATCGAACCGGTCGAGCAGCCAGCCGCCGCCCAGCTTGCCGAAGAGCTGCCCGGCGGCGAAGCTCGAAATGCCCCACGCCGCGGTGGCAGCGCTCAGCCCGCGTTCCTGCAGCATTGGCGATAGCTGGCTGAGCGTTGCCGAGGTTGCTATCGCCGCGCAAAAGTTGGCCGCGGCCAGCAACCAGAAATCGCGGCTGCGCAGATGGTCGTGACTGGCCGGTCCGCGATTGGCCTCCGGCGACGAATGAGTCGAGGCATTGCGCGGCATCAGCGCCAGCACGGCGGGCAATCCCAGCACCAGCGCAAACAGCGCGAGCATCAAAAAGCCCTGCCGCCAGCCGTCCGCAGCGATCACCCCTTGCAGCCAGGGCGGCACGAATACTGTAGTAAGCGAAATGCCGGTTCCGACCAGCCCGAGCGCCAGCCCGCGATTTCGCTTGAAATGGGCGTTGACCGGGCGGGTAATCAAGATCGTGGCGCTGCCCCCGCCAATAAAGCCGATCAGCGCAGTGCCCAGCGCCAGCGCTGCAAAGCCGTCCGCCCAGCGCCACAATGCCAGCTCGGTTGCCGCCATGAGCAGCGTGCAGGCCAGGAACATGCGGTGAAAGCCCTGCCGATCGGCCAGCCAGCCGATTACCGGCGCGCCCAGCGCGGCGGTAATGATCATCGACTGGACTATGCCGCCCTGGGCGCGGGTCATGTGCAAATCGGCGGCCATCGGCAGCACGAACAAGTTGAAGGTGTAGAACAGCAGCGAGATGCCGGTGGCATTGGCCAGCGCGCCTGCCGCGACGATCCGCCAGCCGGACGCCCATTCGCCGGGCACAGCGGAACGCGTCATTCCTTAGCTCAGTCCTCTACCGCAAACGTGATCTCGGCATGGTCCTGCAGACGGGTGACCAAGGCTTCACCGAGCAGTGCCCCGGGGGTCGCGATACCACCATCGGCTTTGCATTCCAGCAAGGCGATCCCGGTTTCAGTCAGCATCCGGCTGGTCGAACCGTAGCCTGGATCGTAGCGGCCGATCACGCCGTAGCGCAACGTTGTGCCATCGGGATATTCGCCGATGAACAGCACATCATAGTGGCCGTTCTCGCGCTCTTCGGAGCTGGGTCCTTCGCCGGGCTTGGGCGGCTTGGCACCGAACGGGTTCTTGAGCATCTCCCCCACCGCATGCGCGGCTTTCTGGCCAAGTTCGCCCGCGCTGGTCAGCATCATTTCATCGTAACGGAAGTCTTCACCGTAAGGATGCCCGAGCAGCAGGTTGGTGCGGTGGACATTCTTGGTGTTGATCGTCGCCATGATGAACGGCGCGGCCCATTTGCCCACGCTTTCTTCGTATTCTGGGACCAGCCCCATTGGCTGGCTCGGCCCTTCGAAGCCCGGGGTCAGGCCAAACGGGCTTTGCAGGATCGGGATCAGCTTGGGGTTCTTGGCGACCGCCTTCATCGTTTCGGTCAGGCTTGCCGCGGTGCCGCCGCTGAAGGTGCCTTGCATCGCGCGGACTCTGCCCTTGACCCGCGGTGCCGGTTTGCCGAATCGCGCCACGGCCTCTTTCTGGAGCATCAGCACGCCCAGATCGAACGGGATCGAATCGAACCCCGACGAGAACGCAATCCGCGCCCCGCTGGCTTGCGCGGCGGTATGGTACTTGTCGATCATCTCGCGCATCCAGCCTGGCTCACCGCACAAGTCGGCATAATCGGTCCCAGCTTCGACGCAGGCCTTGACCAGCGGTTCGCCATAAAGCTGATATGGCCCCACCGTTGTCAACACCACGCGGGCGCTGTCCGCCAGCGCCTTCATGCTCGCCGGATCGTCCGAATTGGCCTCGATCAACGGGGTATCAGCGGGCGCGCCGATGAGGTCACGTACTTCCTCCAGCTTGGCGATGCTGCGCCCGGCCATCGCCCATTTGATCCCGCCGCCGGCATGATGGTGCGCCAGATACTCGGCGACAAGACGTCCGGTGTAGCCGGTCGCGCCATAGACGACGATATCGTAAGTGCGATCAGACTTCATTGGTCGGCACCCGGACATCGCGCGCACCTTCCAGCCGGCCTTCAGCCCGCACGGCGCGCAGTTCGGAATCCCGCAACGCGCGGTCGGCAGTGCGCCGTTCGCGCATCGTATCGTACGACCAGGCCATCTGGCGCTGCGCAAACAGGATCAGGAACCCGCCAGCCAGAGCGACGTTCTTGAGGAAGTTGGCGGCCTGCATCGGATCGGCGAAATTCTGATGGAACAGCACAGCGGTGACCAGACAAAATCCGGCGAGCAGCATTGCGAAAAACCGCGTAAAGATGCCGAGCGCAATCGCCAGTCCGGCGACAATCTCGAATATGGCGGCAGGCAGACCCAGATTGGCGGGCATGCCCACGCTCTGGATGTAAGCATCGGTCGCGGGGATTGCGCTCAGCTTGTGGACCCCGGCAAGAATGAACAGCGCGGCCATCATGACCCGCCCGACAAACGCGACAATTGCACTCATGGTTCGCTCTCCTGCTGGACCGGTAGAGCGCCCCGCCTCCGATCCTCATTAAAGCATGACGGTTTGGCGCAACTGGCTGCCAGCGCAAGCAAAATCACAGCTTGGGCAGGGTCACCCCACGCTGGCCCATGTATTTGCCCGCACGGTCAGCATAGCTGATCTCGCACGGTTCATTGCCTTGCAGGAACAGGAACTGGCATGCGCCTTCGTTGGCGTAGATCTTTGCAGGCAGCGGGGTGGTGTTCGAAAATTCCAACGTGACGTGGCCTTCCCAGCCCGGTTCGAGCGGGGTGACGTTGACGATGATCCCGCACCGCGCATAAGTGCTCTTGCCCAGGCAGATTACCAGCACATCGCGCGGCACTCGGAAATATTCGACCGTGCGGGCGAGCGCGAAGCTGTTGGGCGGGATGATGCAGACATCGGTTTCGCGGTCGACAAAGCTATCGGGATCAAACTGCTTGGGATCGACCACCGACGAATTGACGTTGGTGAAGATCTTGAATTCGGGCGCAACCCGCGCGTCGTAGCCATAAGATGACAGGCCGTACGAGATGCAGCCGTCGCGCCGCTGCGCTTCGACGAAGGGCTCAATCATGCCGTGTTCGCGCGCCTGGGTGCGGATCCATTTGTCGGAGAGAATCGCCATGTCCGCGTGATTGCGCAACCATGGCGGGGCTGCAAGGCGCGCGCGCCTGCTTGTCCCCGAGATGCAGTCAGACCTATCGCCAACAAGCATCGCCATGCTAAGCGCTCGGCATGGAAGTGCGCAATGTGTTCAACCGGAATTCTCCGTGGGTCATGAACCTGTCGGTGCGGCTCCAGGCTATCCCGCGCGCGTGGCTGCTGGGGGTGATGACCGCGCTGCTGGTAGGCATCGGGCTGCTGCTGGTCCAGTCAAGCATGTCGCAGCATGCCGCGCGCGATGGGGCCTTGGCCGAAGCCGACGCCCAGATGGGGCTGGAAAGTCTCAATCAGTCACTGGTCGATGCCGAAACCGGCCAGCGCGGGTTTCTGCTGACACTCGATCCGGCCTATCTTGAGCCATACGACCGTGCGGTCAAACTGCTCCCGGACAATCTCGCTGCGGTGAAGCTGCGCTTTATGCAGAACACCGATCCTGCGGTGGCCGAGCACTTGGGTCCGCTGAGTGACCTGATCCGGACCAAGCTTGACGAACTGGGCAGCACGGTCCGGGCGGCGCGGGCCGGCGACAGCAGCGCCGCGCTCGAACGGGTGCGGACCGGGCAAGGCAAGCAGGTGATGGACCAGATCCGCCAGCATATGGCTGCACTCGCCCAGATCCAGCGCCAAAGCCGCGATGCCGCTTTCGATGAAGCCAACCGTGCCGAAGCGCGGGTGGTGCCGCTGCTGCTGACGATGTGGCTGGTGTTGCTGGCCTTGCTGTGGACCGGTTATCACGGCGAGCGCGCCCGGGCCCGGGCCGAGATCGCTGCGGCACAGACCGCCCAGCTGCGCGAGCTTAACGAGCGCAACGAATTGCTGGCGCGCGAACTCGCGCACCGGGTGCGCAACTTGTTCGGGGTGGTGCTGTCCTTGATCGGTCTTTCGGCGCGCAAGCCGGGCACCACGGCTGAAGTTATCGCCGATATAACCCAGCGGGTCCATGCGCTCAGCCGCGCGCACAATGTCGCCACCGGCGAGGTGTCGGGCGCGGTCGAACTGTCAGCCTTGCTGACCAGCCTGTGCCAGCCCTACAGCACTGGCGAGAGCAACAAGCCGGCGATCACACTGAACGGAACTAACGAAGTGGTGCCGGCCTACATGGTCTCGCCGTTCGCGCTGATCGTCCACGAGCTGGCTACCAATGCTGCCAAATATGGCGCGTTATCGGTGCCCGGCGGTCTCGTGCGAATTACCTGGGAGGCACCTGACAGTGCGTCGCCTTTGCAGGTTGAATGGCGCGAATCGGGTGGCCCGGCTCCGTCGGAAACTCACGGCAGTTCCGATCAACCCGGTGGCGGGTTCGGCCAGCGCATGACCGAAGCGGCGATGCGCCAGATCGGCGGCACCCTGACCCGCGAGTTCCCCCCCGAAGGGGCGGTGGTCCGGTTGATTATCAAGCGGCAGGCCTGATTCTAGACCCCGTGGTAATTGCGATACCACGCGACGAAAGCCGGGACCCCGACCTCGATATCGGTGGTCGGCGCGTAACCCAGATCGCGCGAAATCGTCGAAATGTCGGCATAGGTTTTGGGCACGTCGCCCGGCTGCATCGGCAGATACTCGATCGCCGCCTTGCGCCCGCAAGCCGCTTCGAGCAGTCCGACCACTTTCATCAACGGTTCGCACTGGCTGTTGCCGATGTTGTAGAGGGCATGCGGCTTGACCGAACCCCCGGCTTTCTCGGTTCCGTCGTTGGCTGGGGCTGAATCGAGGCAGGCAACCACCCCCGCGACGATGTCATCGATGTAGGTGAAATCGCGCGACATCTCGCCGTGGTTGAACACCGGGATAGGTTTGCCGGCGAGGATCCGCTGGGTAAACATCCACAGCATCATGTCAGGGCGGCCCCACGGTCCATAAACGGTGAAGAACCTGAGGCCGGTCAGCGGCAGCGCGAACAAGTGCGCGTAAGTCTCGCTCATCAGCTCGTCGGCGCGCTTGGTCGCGGCGTAAAGCGAGACCGGATGATCGGTACGGTCCTCGACCGCGAAGGGCAGCTTGGTGTTGCCGCCGTAGACCGAGCTTGAACTGGCATAGACCATGTGTTCGACTGCGCGGTGGCGAGCGAGTTCGAGCAGGTTGACGTGGCCAGCCAGGTTCGAGGCGACATAGGCCTGCGGGTTTTCAAGGCTATACCGCACCCCGGCCTGCGCGCCCAGATGCACGATCCGGTCGATCGCCAAGCCATCGAGCGCCGAAGTCAGCGCTGCCATGTCCGAGAAATCGACATGGTGGAATGTGAACCGGTTGCCGCCTTCGTCGCGCAGCAGCTTGACCCGGTCATGCTTGAGCGAGATCTGATAATAGGCGTTGAGATTGTCGATCCCGATCACTTCGTCACCCCGCGCCAGCAGGCGCCGCGCAAGGCAAAAGCCAATGAATCCGGCCGCGCCGGTAACCAGAACGCGCATCTTGTCCCCTATCGTTGTCGCGGTGCCTTACCCCGGCGTCCTTATTTCATGGTTAACCCTGCGATGGTAGGGCCCGCAGCATGACTGCACCGCACAAAATTCTCGTTGTCTTTGGCACCCGGCCCGAAGCGATCAAATTGTTCCCGGTGGTCGCCGCGCTGAAGGCCGATCCGCGCTTCACGGCCGTAGTCTGCGTGTCCGCGCAGCACCGGGGCATGCTCGATCAGGTGCTCGATATCGCCGGGATCGTGCCCGATCACGATCTCGATCTAATGAAGCCCGACCAGAGCCTCGATGCGCTCACCGCCGCGCTGCTGCTTGGCTTGGGCAGAGTGATGGATGAAGTCCAGCCAGCCCGCGTGATGGTGCAGGGCGATACCGCCACCGCGATGACTGGCGCGCTGGCCGCTTATTACCGCAAGATACCGGTCGATCATGTCGAAGCCGGACTGCGGTCGGGCAATATCTATCATCCCTGGCCCGAAGAAGTGAACCGCAAGATCATCGGCCAGATCGCCAGCCTCCATTTCGCGCCAACCGATGTTTCGGCCAAGGCCTTGACTGACGAACGAGTGGATCCGGGCCGGGTTCACGTTACCGGCAACACCGTGATCGATGCACTGCACTGGGTCACCGCGCGGATCGCCGCCGAGCCTGCGCTGGCTGCGGGCCTGAGCGAGATCGAAGCGCGGTTCGCGGGCAAGCGGATCATCGGCGTGACCAGCCACCGCCGCGAGAACTTCGGCGGCGGACTGGAAAGCATTGCCGAGGCGGTGCGGCAGATCGCGGCGCGGCCTGATGTGGCAGTCGTCTTCCCGGTCCATCCCAATCCCAACGTGCGCAAAGTTATGGATGCGGCGCTCGCCGGTCTGCCCAATGTCGCGCTGATCGAGCCGCTCGACTATCCCAATTTCGCCCGGCTGATCGGCCTTGCCGAGGTCATGTTGACCGACAGCGGCGGGGTGCAGGAAGAAGCTCCGGCCTTGGGCAAGCCGGTGCTGGTCATGCGCGAAACCACCGAGCGCCCCGAAGGCGTCACCGCTGGCACCGCCAAACTGGTTGGCACCGACTCCCGGACTATCGTTACCGAAATGTTCAATCTTCTCGACGATAAGGCGGCTTACGAAAACATGGCGCGGGCGCACAATCCCTTCGGGGACGGGCACTCGGCGCAACGCATCGTGGAGCTGCTCGGGAATGAAATCAGACGTTAAACCCTCGGTCTGCGTCGTCGGCCTTGGTTACATCGGGCTGCCCACCGCAGCCATCTTCGCGCGCGCCGGATGCAAGGTCCACGGCGTCGATGTCTCGGGCCATGTGGTTGACACGATCAATCGCGGCGAAATCCATATCGAGGAGGTCGATCTCGACGGGTTGGTCCAGGGCGTGGTCCAGCGCGGAATGCTGCGGGCTTCGACCGCGGTCGCAGCCGCCGACGTGTTCATCATCGCGGTGCCGACCCCATTCGACGAAAACCACGCGCCCGATATTTCCTATGTCCTCGCCGCCGGTGAGGCGGTCGCAGCGGCGCTCAAGATCGGCGATTGCGTCATCCTTGAATCGACCTCGCCGGTTGGCACCACCGAAGCCTTGCGCGATCTGATCGCCAAGTTGCGGCCCGATTTGAAATGCCCGGGGTTGACCGCCGAGACCCCGGACGTCTCGATCTCATACTGCCCGGAACGCGTGCTGCCCGGCAAGATCCTCGAGGAACTGACCAACAACGACCGCTCGATCGGCGGGATCACGCCGCGCTGCGCGCGCAAGGCGCTGGCGTTTTACAAGCTGTTCGTGCGCGGTGAGTGCGTGGTCACTGACAGTCGCTCGGCCGAAATGACCAAGCTCGTCGAAAACGCCTACCGCGACGTCAACATTGCCTTTGCCAATGAACTGTCGATGGTTGCCGATGCGATGGACCTTGATGTGTGGGAAGTCATCCGCCTCGCCAACCGCCACCCGCGCGTCAACATCCTAACCCCGGGGCCGGGTGTGGGCGGGCATTGCATCGCGGTCGATCCGTGGTTCATCGTCCACGGCGCGCCGCAGCAGACCCCGCTGATCCGCACTGCGCGCGGCGTCAACGACGGCAAGATCCACCACGTCATTGCGCAAGCCGAAGCGCTGATTGCGGCCAACCCGCAAGCAAGCGTCGCTTGCCTCGGGCTCGCCTTCAAGGCCAACATCGACGATTTCCGCGAAAGCCCGGCGCGGCTGGTCGCTGTCACTCTGGCGCGCAAGTTCGGCGCGCGGATCAAGGTGGTCGAACCCTATGCGGCTGAGCTGCCGCGTGAATTTGCCGGCACTCAGGCCGAGCTGATCGACATCGATACCGCGCTGGAAGAGGCCGGGATCCTGATCGTGCTGGTCGATCACGACCAGTTCAAGGCGGTGCCGCTGGCGGAACGCGCGAGCAAACTGGTTTACGATACCCGCGGGATCTGGCTCGATCAGCCCAGGCCAGCCGTGAGCGCGCCCGGCTTGCGCCTCGCCGGGTAAGCCAACTTTGGGAACGCTAAGCAGGTCAATGGGTTGGTGAGGTGAACCCCCAGCCGGAGCCTGCCTATGACTGTCCCCCCGCGTGGCCCGATCGCCCACAAAAACCCCGCCAAGAATACCGCTGATAACGACCAGGCCCCCGAAGCGCACAACCAGTCGCAAGACGATTCGGGCGAGCAGGCGCAGACGCTTGCCGATGAAGCACTCGGGCGTGGTTCGGACTTCGGCGAGGGTGATACGCAGAAGCCCGAATACGACGGCATCGGTGACAACGACGATGATTCCACCCCCGACCTGGTGGACACGATGAACCAGATGGTCTCGTCGGGGCACATCGACATGGGTGCCTTCCGCGGCGAGCGAAACGACGACGACGAGGAAGACGGCTTAGGCGAACAAGGGCTTGAGGATGACGGTCCGCGCGGCGCGGAATAGCGGTCAGATCCCCTGCGTCAGGAACACCCGATAATCGGCGGCAGCAAAACGCAGCTTGCGCGCTGCTTGGTAGGCATCCGAATTGTACCAGGCACGGGCCTCATCCATCGTCGGAAATTCGATCATCACGCAGCCTTGTGCTTCGGGCCCTTCCAGGGTCTCGATCGCGCCGTAAACTACGTGCGGCTTGGCGTTGTGCCCACCCAGCGATGGCCCGGCGAGTCCTGAATAGGCGGCCATCGTGGCCGCGTCGTGTTCGCGTTCCTTGATAAAGACGAGATAGGCGGCCATCGGCGTTCCTCTTCCAATCGTGTGGATTTGGCCCAAACTGGCGCGGGTCAACGCCTCTGTCTAGTGAATTAAGCGAGCGGTTAATCGGCATCAGGCGCGCACCTTGCTTAAAGTGCCTCATGCGCTCATAGGCCGGATACCGCGCGGACTTTGCCTTGTAAGCACCCGCGGCTGAGAGACACGCGTCGCGCTCCCGCTTACCAGCCAGGAGCCTCGTTCATGTCCCGCGCGATGAACATCAAACTGCCCGAACCCGAAGTACGCGCCATCTGCGACAACCTGTCGATCAGCGTGAGCGCGATCGAGACGCTGCCCTCGGGCGGAACGCACCTGGTCTGCACCACGATCGAAGGCGCCGACGATGCCCGCAAGAAATTCAAGAAAACCCTGATCGAAGGCAAGGTAAAGCGCTTTGCGTTCTACTGGGTTCCGCCAAAGTGAAGTGCGACGATTGCCTGGTCTGAAGGCCGCAGGCAGTTTCGCTACGACGTAGCCCCGCGCCGGGGGGGCGATGCGGGGCGCAGACCATGAGCGCCAGCGTTTAGCTGCTCATAACGGCGTGCTTGAGCGCAGACATTTCGTCATGCCCGGCTTTGACCGAGGCCCAGGCCGCCTTGACCGCTTCGCGCGGGCCGGGGTCGAGCGTGTCGCTGTCCAATGCTGTTTCGAACTTGTCCTTGAGGTAGTCCTCGCCATGCTCGATCTCGGCCACGATCGCAGCATCATCGCGGCTTGAGACAGCTTCGCGCAACGACAGGAATGCGCGGTGAATTCCGCCGAGCAGCGAGCCATGATCCTGGGCCTCTGCGCCTTGCGCCACAACGGCATCCTGCAAGTGGCTCAGCGCCTGCTGGCGCTCGGCCGCGCGGGCCGCAAACATGTGCGCGTAGCGGGGATTGTCAACATCCTGGGCAGACTTCTCATAACCTTCAACGCTGTCAATCAGCGTGGCGATAAGGGTGTTGAGCGTGGCGGTATTCTCGGGGTGATTTGAAATGCGGGTAGCCATGGTTGCAATCCTGAATGGAAGTTGGGGTGTTGCTCCATGAACGCGCCGCAGGGGGTGGCGGTTCCCGCGAGACGCGCGCGCGCCCCGCAGAAAAGCGCCCCCGGCCACACGGCCGAGGGCGATTTGCCGAACGAATAGACAGGCTTAGTTGCCGTAGTCCGGCGGCACTCAGGCCGGGTGGCAATACCGCAGATCACCGGGGAACAGGTCTTCCCACACGAACGGGGCCAGATGCACTTCGGTCCAGCGCCGGTGCTGGTCGCTGTAGGTAATCGTGACGATCTGGCGTGGATGCGGGCCGGCAAAGCAATTGTTTTCCGGGAAGGTCGCATCGACCGCCGCAACCGCGCTGCGCCGCCCGGCGGTGACCGGGCCAAGCGTGATCTTGCTGGTTCCGTTGGTGCCAAAAAAGCCGGTATTCTCGCGGATCAGGACGACCGACACGCCGAGCAGCGTAACATCGCTGCGCGCCGTGCTGACGGTGACGGTGCTGCGTGCGTAAGGGAAGGCTGCTCCGGGATCGGGATTGGGCAGCGCCGAGGGGTTGAGCACGTAGCGATCGACCCGGAACTGGCGCGGCGCGCCATCGTCGCCGCCTGTGCCGGGGGATCGCGACGGGTGGCTGCCACCGCCAGCGCTGGCTGTGGTTGCGCCCAGCGCGAGCATGGCGATCGCTATGGCCCGGACTGGACGGCCCCGGACTGTATGGAGCGGCTGGTACATCGATAATTCCCCCTTGGTTACCATCTGGTGATAGCTGCCATCTAGGCGCGAAGGGTACCGGCAACCGTGACGCCTGTCACGCGCGCGCCAAAGATCACACCAAGATCACACCAAAACCACTGCGCCGAAACCACCACACCCAACTCAGCGATGGCGGATCCGGCGGGGTTCATTGATCTGGGTCGGATCGATGTGATGGCAATAATCGGTGAACTCTTGGTCAGTGAACTTTTCGCGTGCCTCGACTTTGTCGCAGGCCGCCTTGCGGCGCGCGTAGTCAGCCATTTCCTTGGGCAATTCGGCCCGTTGCTCGGTCAGGTAACGCGGCAGCGCGCCGTCGGCGATGTCGGCGATCTCAAGCTCGCCTGCCAGCTCTTCGGCCCCGAACAAGTCCTCCGGGGGCACCGGCAGTTCGGGCTCGAGCGCGGCGAGGCGCTGCGCCAGCACGGCTTCCGCGGGCCGGTCGGGGATGGTTGTGGCGAGCGCGGCGATCGCGTAGCGGGAATAGCGTTCGGGCTTCAGGCTGCGCAACAGGAACATCAGCAGCCGGTCGTTATAGACGCGCCGGGTGCAGACAACCTTGCCGAATTCGTCGAACACCGGATGCTCGATCCCTTCGAGCGCGCGCTCGAACGCGACATCCTCAATGAACGCACCAGCCTGCTCGCGCGCCGCATCCCACGCCCGGGCAAAAGCCGCGCCATGCGGCGTGCGGCGCAATTTGTAGGCATTCTCGCGGCTCATCCCCACCGCCTTGGCCGCAAGGCTGACCTGGCCGGAATCGGCCAGCACCTCGATAAACCGCCGCTGTTTCTCCTCGGTCCAGCCATCGTAGCGCGGCTTGCGCCGCACCGGGACCCAGCGGTAATCGGCCGGATCATAGGGCTCTGGCGGCGCGCAGGGGTCGTCCTCGATGACGGGGAGCGGCGCGGGCGGGGTGACGGGTGGGGGCTCCGCTGCGGCCCGAGCCGCAGCCGGCGGGTCGGAGACAGCGGCGTCGATGATCTGGTCGGCCGGCTTGGTCGAGCGGGCCTTGGCGGAGCGGTTTTTGGGAGTGTTCATCCGCCAGTCTGGACCATAAACCGGGGTGTGTAGGAAAGTGGTTTCTTGGTTCTGCCCAACTTGCGTTTCGCTCCAGCGGACCCGGCATGCCAGGATCGACGCACGATAATCGCACCGAGCTAAACGACATTATGCCCCGGAAATTCGGTGCTGTTGGACGGCGAGGGGCCGGAACTGTGCAGCAGTCCGGCCCATCAAACACCGCGTTACAAGCTGATCCGCTCCCCATCGCTCAGCAACGAGCGACCAACACCCGGATTTCCGTCCTGATAGGTAATGATGTTGCCGTATCCAGCGCCGTCGGCGCGGATCGCGAGATTCAGCTCACCATGTGCATCGATGGTTCCATTGTAAATCATGATGTTGCCGGCGTTGACATCGGTCACGCGCAGATTGTTGGCGAAGGGATCGTCGTTGGCGATGGTCACGTTCATCGGAATGCTCCTGTTGTTACCCGATGCGGCCCGCCGCATCGCTTGCCGATGTGCCATGCTTGCCGGGCGCACGCCGTGACCGCGATCACGCACCGATTCAGGCGGCGAAATCCGCGGAGCGCCTCAGGCCAGCCTGCGGCGACCCAATACCCGATCAGCGGTCGCGCTTCGCGGCTTCGGGTGGGACTATTCGGCGGTGCGGCTGGTTGTGAGCTTGAGGGCTATTCCACCTGTGTCCGTAGCCCTGGATCAGCCACCACCCGATCAGCCCGCCCAGCGCGAGCATCTGCAGCACCGCGATGGTGAACAGGTTGGAATTGAATGGCTGCTTGCGGGTCTTGTGCCGGAAGGCGCTGCGCCCCGCATAAGCCCCCAGTGTCCCGCCGAGGAAGGCGAACAGCAGCAAGGTCGATTCCGCGATGCGGTAGTGCCCGCGCCGGTCCTTGTCCTGCCCGAACGCGGCAAAGACGATGAGGTTGATCGCAATCAGCGCAGTGGCGAGGTTGGTGGGAGAGAGGAGGTGGGGCATTGAAGACCTTGACTGAATCCATCGACCCAATTCATTCATTTATTATCTCGTTGTAGACCTGTCGCAAAGCATTGTTATAACGTAATATCTCTGAATTCAGAAAGTGATCGGGAAGGTTCGAGAACTGCGAAATGTGCCAAGAGCTACAGACTCGCTTGCCTGACCACTTATCCCGACGGAACGTTATCACCCTAGCATCACAACCTATGAAATCTTGACGGGAAAGAACAGCGATCCTGAGAACTTCGGCTATGAGATTGTATTGCTCCAAACGAAACGGGTCGTCGGCCCAGCCTAAGAGGTAGTTTGGTTCGAGCGTTTCGCCGCGTATCGTAACGAAATCCGGATTGGTGAGTACTGTGAGCATTCTACCGCTTGGGCCCATCCCAATAGGGAAGCTGAATAGCCGATCTTTGAAGCCGTCGAGAACTTCAATCTGATTCTCGATGAGGTAGCGGTGTAGACCATCGACTAGTTCAACACTGGAATCGTGGGCGAAGCCCTCGAAGGATTCAGCCTTTGCCAACGCATCTTCGTAAGACTTTTCCCGCAGTGCCATTTCACGGCAAAGTCGATACGCAGGACGAAGTGAGCGCTTATTTTCACCTTCAGCCAGACGTCTCAATTGGAGGCATGTATCGTCCGTTCTTGGCCGAACGATTCTCGCCCAGCTAAAAATGCTGGGCGTCCTTAGAATTCGCCTAATCTTCTTGCTTTGTTCGTCCATACCCTCTGGCCTTGCGGCCCATTATTGTTGCTACATCTATCTCAAGGCCAAGGTTTCCATTTTCAGATTGTTTCCAGATAACATCCCATGGACTTCCCGGCAAATGCGACAAGGCTCTCAATTCGGTGCCAGATTTATGGCCAATTTGTGCCCAAACCGTTTCAAAAATCGAAACATCGGAAGCTGAGAAGTCTTCAGAGGCCTCCTCCATCCGCCGATCTCTCTTATTAAACTTTTTTAGCGGTGCAGCTTGCTTTTCAACCTTTTCGTCGAAAAATATTTCTCGAAAAACCGGTCCGTGCTTCCATGCCTCAACGCGCGCTTGCGAAAGTAGTACTCCGAAATCTTTTATTGCAGCCTCATGAATGAAGTACACTATCTTGTTCAGCCAAAGCGTCCCTATCCGCCGCCCTTCTGATTCTGCTTTTTTGATACACCAATTGGCAATCGCGCGAATGTCGTAGTCACGACTAGCTAATGGATAATATCTCGCACGCATCGGTTGACTGAAATTGACAGTTTCTGCAATTTCTGAAGTGTCTATAGATGAGTCAGATTGCGCAGCGAGCGCAAGTAAGTCTTGCTCGAGAGTGCGCTTTTCAATCATGTGACTGATCTTCGAACCAGTGCCGTTCATGGGCGGTGGCCTTCCGAGCGCTGACAATTCGACCCGATCGGATCAGTTCGTTGCCATCGTAAATTGGGTCAGTGTGCACGGTTAAGATCAATGTGTTGCGCACTTCGCCAAACGTGCGCCAGCGCTGTTCATCTTCAAACGGATCGGCCACTGTTTGCGCTATCGGATCAGCAAAGACAAGTGTGGCAGTTTCCAATGACAATCCATGCTTCTCGATGTTCCGAGAATTTTTGGATTCATCCCACGTCCAAAGCTGAACCATGTTTATCGTAGGATCACTCCGCCGCCACACCCTGACCAAACAGCTCCGGCTCATTCGCCGCCGCCGCGATCATTGCGGCCACGTCATTCGCGCCCTCACTCGCCTTGGCATCGCGGCGCGAGTCGAAGCTGGACCACACGTCCTGCCACGATCCCCGGGTCGCGCCTTTTGAGTACTCGGTCGCGCGGGTTTCGAAGAAGTTGGCGTGTTCGACGCCATTCAACAAAGGTGCGAGCCAGGGGAGGGGGTGGTCTTCGACCATGTAGATCGCGGGCAGGCCCAGCTGGCTCAGCCGCCAATCGGCGATGTAGCGGATGTAGCGCTTGATTTCCTTGGGGCTCATCCCCGGGACCGGGCCCTGTTCGAACGCAAGGTCGATGAACGCGTCTTCCAGCCGCACGGTCTTCTGGCAGCAATCGATGATGTCTTCCTTGACCGAC
>JANYGB010000055.1 GCA_025359445.1 Sphingomonadaceae bacterium | reverse complement strand
TTCCGCGGCTCAATGGTGAAGGTGCAAACCGGGTCAGGCTTGGCCCAACCGGGGCGTGAAAGCGTTCAATTTTTAGCCGCGGCATAACCCGGTTATCAGCAGCGGTTGTCCGCATCTGACGGCCCAGATCAATGCCTACCGCTCCCAGGCCGACGTCCCGCCCCGCTCTTGAGAGCGTGCGAAAACTTATCGCATGGCATTTCGCCCTTGCGCGGTTCAAACTCCGATGCAATCGATTACCCCCCCGCGTACTGGTCAATCCGCGACCCACGCTGAAAGGATCAGGCGCAATGACGAACAAGGCAGTCACAAGCCAAAGCCCTGCCTCGTCGCATGACGGTACGATCGTGATCGACAGCGCCTGGTGGCAATCGGCGGTCGGCTATCAGATTTACCCGGCCAGCTTCGCCGACAGCAATGGCGATGGCATCGGCGACATTCCCGGTATAATTGGCAAGCTCGATTACCTGGCGGATCTGGGCATCGGCTTCATCTGGCTGTCCCCGGTCTATACTTCGCCGATGGTCGACAATGGCTACGACATTTCCGACTATCGGGCGATCAACCCCATCTTCGGCAACATGGACGACATGGACCGGCTTATCGCCGAGGCCCGCAGCCGTAAAATCGGCGTCGTCATGGATCTGGTCGTTAACCACACGTCCAACCAGCATCCCTGGTTTATTGCCGCGTGTTCCGATCGCGATTCGCCTTTTCGCGATTACTACATCTGGCGCAAAGATGCTCCGGCAAACGGTTCTCCGTCCGACATCACTGCCTCCTTCGGCGGTTCGGCGTGGAGCCGCGATCCGCAGAGTGGCGAATACTACTTTCACCTGTTCGCGCCGCAGCAGCCCGATCTAAACTGGTCCAATTCGGCGCTGCGGGCAGAGATTCACGCCATGATGAACTGGTGGCTCGACAAGGGCATTGCCGGCTTTCGCATGGACGTAATCGATCTGATAGGGAAGCGGCCCGAGGAGGGGATCGTCGCCGACGGGCCGGACCTCCATCGCTATCTGCGCGAAATGCATGAAGCCGCGCTGGCCGGGCGCGAGGTGGTGACGGTGGGCGAAGCGTGGAGCGCAACTCCGGACGCTGCCGCGCTCTACAGCGGTCCGGAGCGCCGCGAAGTGTCGATGGTTTTCCAGTTCAGCCACGTCACCCGGTTCTGGGACGAAAGGTTCGGCAAGTGGAAGCCCCGGCCGATTGATTGGCCGATCCTCAAGTCGCTCTTCGCCGAATGGCAGCACGCCTTGCATGGCAATGGCTGGAACTCGCTGTTCTGGGGCAACCACGATCTGCCGCGCGCGGTTTCCCGCTATGGCGACGAGGGCGAGCATCGCCTTAGCTCCGCGAAGGCACTGGCCACGATCCTTCACCTGATGGAAGGTACGCCCTACATCTATCAGGGCGAGGAGATCAGCATGATCAACGCCGGTTTCACCAGCATAGATCAGTATCGCGACGTCGAAACGCTTAATTTCCATCGCATCCAACTGGCGATGGGCGTCAGTGAGGCGGACTTTTTCGCCGGTGCTCAGGCCAATAGCCGCGACAATCCGCGCACGCCGATGCAGTGGTCGTCAAAGCCAAATGCGGGCTTCACGAGCGGCACGCCATGGATCGCGGTCAACCGAAACTACGAGTGGCTTAACGTCGAACAGGACCGCGCCGATCCCGACGGTGTTTTTCAGCGCTACCGTCGCTTGATCGCCTTGCGCTGCCAGCACGCCGTCATCCGTCACGGAGATTTCGAGCTCCTGCTTCCGGACCATCCCAGTCTCTTCGCCTTTGAGCGCAAACTTGGGGCGGAAAAGCTCCTCGTCATTGCCAACATGAGTCGACAGGAGACGGCCATACCGCCCAGCGGCATTCCGCAGCTTCACGCGAGCGATATCCTGACGGGCAGAATGGTCTCGACCGAACCTGGCATAAAGCTGGGTCCCTTTGCCGCGATGGCAACATGGTTGTAACCGCCTGAGTTAAAAACCCTTCTGCCAGAAATCATGGCGGCTCTGGCGCGAGACCGTTTTCGGCTTGAGCAATCGAAAGGGCCTTGGCGGGCAAAACCCCTACCATCGATGTCGGAACTGTGAACAAAGGGCAGCTACCGATGTGCGCAGCGGAGACCGGGAATGGCGGGAAAGTTAGCGGGAGCGGACGTACTCGGATCAATGCGAATGCGTGCGGACGAAAGAGTCCGCTTAATCAGCGGGTCCTTTTGTCGCGGCGCCCGCAGGACAAGGATTGTGATCGCTTGACGCGCGCAGCCAAGCTGGCAAGTTGCATCCGAAAACCAAACAGTTGGGGAGAATGGCGATGCGCAAGGCTGTGGTGGCGGCGATTCTGCTGCTGGGATCGACCGCTCTGGTCAGCGGGTGTCACAAGCTGACCAAGATGGTCGGCACGCAGACCGAGGTGAAGGACACCGCTTATCCCGAGCGGGTCTATTGGGGCGATACCCACCTGCATACTGCCAACTCGGTCGATGCCTTCGGGTTCGGCAACCGGCTCGATCCTGAGGCTGCGCTGCGCTTTGCCAGCGGCGAGGAAGTGACCTCATCGACCGGGATCAAAGCCAAGCTCAGCCGTCCGCTCGATTTTCTGGTGGTGACCGATCACGCCGAAGGGCTCGGCGCGACCAAGGCGCTGTACGATGCGCCGCGCATACTGATTAGCGACCCGACCTTGCTGCGCTGGTACGACCTGATGCACGAAGGGACCAAAGGTTCGCTGCAGGCCACTGCAGAAATGCTCGATGCCCGCGCGCACGGAAAGCTGCCGGCGGGTCTCAACGATCCGGCCAAAGGCGCTGAACGCACCCACAAGGTATGGAGCGAAAGCCTGGCCACGGTCGATAATTACAATCAGCCGGGCAAATTCACCGCCTTCTTCGGGTTCGAATATACTTTGATGCAGGGCGGCAACAACCTGCACCGCAATGTCATCTTCCGCGACGGGATCGACAAGGTCAGCCAGGTCGATCCGCTCGATCCGAGCAGCGAATTGTGGCCCGACAAGCTGTGGGATTACATGGACGCCTACCAGGCGAAGACCGGCGGCAAGGTGCTCGCGATCCCGCACAATTCGAATCTGTCGAACGGGCTGATGTTCATGCTGACCGACCCCAATGGCGGGCCGATCACGGCAGAATACGCGCGCCGCCGCGCCGCGCACGAACCGCTGGTCGAGATTACCCAGATCAAGGGTGACAGCGAGGCCCATCCGTTCCTCTCGCCCAACGACGAGTTCGCCGGGTACGGCACCGCCGGGTGGGACATGAACAACCTGCTCAACACCCAGCCGACCAAGCCCGAGGACTATGCCGGCAGCTATGTGCGCGAGGCGCTCAAGCGCGGTTTGCTGATCGAGCAGCGCACCGGGGTGAACCCTTACAAGTTCGGCGTAATCGGCTCGACCGACGCGCACACCTCACTGGCAACCGCGGACGACAACAACTTTTTTGGCAAACACCCGGGCGTTGAACCCAACCCCAACCGCGCGACCGACAGCTTCGTGCCGGGCGTTCCGGTCGAACGGGTCGGGCGGATGAACTGGCAATCGCTGGCGAGCGGATATGCTGCGGTCTGGGCGACGTCGAACTCCCGCGCCGCGCTGTTCGATGCAATGATGCGCCATGAAGTTTATGGCTCGACCGGTCCGCGCATGACCGTGCGGTTCTTCGGCGGATGGGACTTCAAAGGTGACGACCTCAAGGCTGATTGGGTCAAGGCCGGGTACCAGCGCGGGGTGCCGATGGGCGGCACGCTCAAGCCGCACGGCCCAAGCACGCCTGGCAACGGCGCGCCGAGCTTCATCGTCTCGGCGCTCAAGGACCCGATCGATGGCAATCTTGACCGGGTGCAAGTGGTCAAGGGCTGGGTCGATCAGGCTGGCGCGGCGCACGAAAAAGTGTTCAACGTTGTGTGGAGCGCGATGGACCAGCGCAAGCCGGTTGGCGGCAAGGTTCCCGCTGTGGGTGACACCGTTGACGTAACCAAGGCGACCTACACCAACACCATCGGCGCGCCCGAGCTGGCGACGGTGTGGAGCGATCCCGAGTTCAACCCAGGCCAGCGCGCGTTCTATTACGTCCGCGTGCTGATGATCCCGACCCCGACCTGGGTCGATTACGACATGGTCAAATACCACCTGACGCTCGACCCGGCGATCACGCTCAAGCAGCAGGAGCGCGGCTATACATCGGCGATCTGGTACAATCCGGTCTGATCTGGCCGGTTTGATGGAATTGAAAGCGTCGACCCGCGCGCTGTTGAAGGAGCCGCTGGTCCACTTCCTGATCGCCGGGGCGGCGGTGTTCTGGCTGCTCTCCGGCCGCGCGCCCGATCTGGGCGAGCGGCGGATCGTCGTCGACAAGGCGGTGGTCGGAGCGATGGTTGAGCGGTTCTACGGATCGTTCCACCGCCTCCCCAGCCCCGACGAAACCGACGGGATGATCCGCGATTACGTCGCCGATCAGGTCTATTACCGCGAGGCGCTGCGGCTTGGGCTCGATCAGGGCGATGAAGTTGTGGTGCGGCGGATGCGGCGCAAGCTGGAAAGCCTGGCCGTCGCCGATGCTGAAACCGCCGAGCCGGGCGATACGCAGTTGCAGGCCATGATCGACCGCGACCCGGCGCGCTATTCCGACGATCCACGCACCAATTTTGAACAGGTCTATCTCGGGGCCGATACCCCTGACAGTCGTGCCGCTGCCAATGCGCAGCTAACCGATCTGCGAAGTGGCAAGCCCATCAACGCGCAACCCGCTCCGCTCCCTGCCAAGCTCGACAGCGCCGGGGCAAGCGACATCTCCGGGCTGTTCGGCGATGAATTCACGCTGGCCTTGCGCGATCAGCCCACGGGTCAATGGCAAGGCCCGATCGCCTCGGGACTGGGCCTGCATCTCGTCCGGGTGAGCGCCCGCGCGGCGCCAAGCAAACCTAGCCTGGCCACGGTCCGCCAGCGCGTCACCAACGACTGGCGCGCGGCGGCGATCGCCAAGGCTCAGGCTGAGGCGTACCAGCAGATGCTCGGCGGCTATGACGTGGCGATCGAGCTGCCCAAGTGAAATGGCTGCTGGCCTTGCTGCTGGCGCTAATTGCCGCGTCGCCAGCCGCACCCGACGAATTGCGCCCCGGCTATCTCGAACTGACTCAGCAGGATGTGCAGCACTGGAAGCTGGTGTGGAAAGCCCCTGTGCTCGGCGGCCTCGCCACCCACGCCCGCCCGCTGGTACCGCCGCAGTGCCGCCAGTCTGTCCCGGCGGCGCGGCTGGAAGGTGCCGCACTGGTCGCGGAATCGATGTTCACTTGCAGCACGGACCTCGTCGGTTCGAGCGTCGGCCTCGCCGGGATGGATGCGGTGTTCACCGACGCGCTGGTAAGGATCGCGCCGCTCGGTCGCCCGGTCCAGGCGGCGCGGCTAACTCCGGGACACGCCACGGTCACGGTTGCCAATGTTCCCGACCGCTGGGACATCGCGCGCAGCTATTTCGTGCTCGGGGTCGAACACATCCTGACCGGCTACGATCACCTGCTGTTCGTGGTTGCGCTGGTGCTGCTGCTCGGCAAGCTGGGCGTAGTGGTGCGCGCGGCGACTGCCTTCACTGTCGCCCATTCGCTTACTTTGGTCGGCACCACGCTGGGTGTGATCGGGCTGGCGCAGGCTCCGGTTGAGGCGCTGATCGCGCTGTCTATCGTGTTTCTGGCAGTCGAAGTGGTCAAGCAAGACCCGGCCAGCCCGCGCCTGTCCGAGCGTATTCCATGGGTGGTCGCCTTCGGATTCGGGCTGATCCACGGCTTTGGCTTTGCGGGTGCCCTGCGCGAAATCGGCTTGCCCGAAGGCGATGTGCCGACCGCGCTGCTGACCTTCAACCTGGGGGTTGAGGCCGGACAATTGGTGATTGTTGCCTTGACCCTGGCATTGCTGTTCGCGGTCCGCAGATTTGCCCCGCCCGCGCTGCGCCCGGTAAAACTTGCGGCGAGCTATGCAATCGGGATAACCGCAAGCTTCTGGTTCATCCAGCGGTTGGTGGGATGACCTTGTCAGGAGAGTGATGCACATGGATGCCCCGGTTCTTTACAGCCTCGATGCCGCGGGCATTGCCACGATCACGCTCAACCGGCCCGAGCTGCGCAACCCGGTTTCCGATCTCGATCTGATCGAGGCGCTGCTCGGCACGCTGACCGCGATGGAAGATGACCCCAATGTGCGGGTCGCGATCCTGACCGGGGCTGGCACGGCCTTTTCGGCCGGCGGCAACCTGAAGGCGATGATGCCCGATTCGGGTGGGCTCAACGCCAGCCTGCCGGCGCGGACCCGGCGCAATTACAAGAGCGGGATCCAGCGCCTGCCGCTGGCTTTTGCTGCGCTCGAGGTGCCGGTGATCGCGGCGGTCAACGGAGCCGCAATCGGCGCGGGGCTTGACCTTGCCTGCATGTGCGATCTGCGCGTTGCGGGCGAAAGCGCGAAGTTTGCCGAGAGCTTTGTGAAGCTGGGGATCATCCCCGGCGACGGCGGCGCGTGGCTGCTCCAGCGCATCGTCGGGTTTTCCAAGGCGGCGGAACTGACACTCACAGGCGAAACAATCAACGCCGCTGAAGCGCTGGCAATCGGGCTGGTATCCAAAGTCGTGCCCGACGCCGAACTGCTGGGTGCCGCTCATGCAATGGCGGCACGGATCGCTTGCAATCCGTCGTTCGCGGTGCGGATGGCCAAGCGCCTGCTGTGGGATGCGCAGCGGATGGACCTGCCCGGCGTGCTTGAAATGTCTGCCGCAATGCAGGCGGTGGCACACGCCACAAAAGACAACACCGAGGCGGTCAGCGCGTTCCTTGAGAAGCGCACCCCGGTGTTCAAAGGCGACTAATTGGCCGATGAATGTGCATAGGATGTGACATAATCGTTGTGATCACATTTTGATGTGATAACTATCCCTGATGTCAACGACTCTGATCGAACGCGTCCGCCGCCTTGTCAACGATGGCGGGATGTCGCGAGCCGGTCTGGCGCGCGCCGCTGGGCTCCATTCAAACACACTGCGCGAGTGCACCGAGGATGGCTGGAACCCCACCGCCGACACGATGCGCAAACTCGAACAGTTCCTCTCGGACAACGACGAAGTCCCGGTACTGGTCGGGATTGAGGAAATCATCGACGAAGCGAGAAACGGCCGGATGTTCGTGCTGGTCGACGATGAAGACCGCGAGAACGAGGGCGATCTGGTCATTCCCGGGCAGATGGCTACCCCCGATGCGGTCAACTTCATGGCTACCCACGGCCGCGGACTGATCTGCCTGACCATGACCAAGGCCCGCACCGAACAGCTCGGACTCGAACTGATGAGCCGCGCCAACGGCACTCGCCACGAAACCGCCTTCACCGTCTCGATCGAAGCGCGCGAAGGGGTGACCACCGGCATTTCGGCCGGTGACCGCGCCCGCACCGTCGCGGTGGCAATTGATGCTGGCAAGACCCGTGACGATATCGTCACGCCCGGCCACGTCTTCCCGTTGATCGCGCGCGACGGCGGCGTGCTGGTCCGCGCCGGACACACCGAAGCCTCGGTCGATATCTCGCGGCTCGCCGGGCTCAACCCCTCAGGCGTGATTTGCGAGATCATGAATGAGGACGGCACAATGGCCCGGATGGACGACCTCGTCCCATTTGCGCGCCGCCACGGGCTCAAGATGGGCACGATCCGCGACCTGATCGAATACCGCCGCAAAAACGACCATCTGGTCGAGCGCGTTGCCGAGGTGCCCTTCACTTCCGACTATGGCGGTCAATGGAAGCTGCTGACCTACCGCAACAAGATCGACGGCAGCGACAGTTTCGTGTTGCAGATGGGGCAGATCAATCCGGCGAAGCCGACCCTCGCCCGGGTCCACACTGTCTCGATTCTCGACGACATGCTCGGCCAGCCCGGCCCGCGCAAGCGCACCTTGCAGCGCGCCATGGCCGAAATCGGCCGCGAGGGCGCGGGGTTGATCGTGCTGCTCATTCGCCCGCAGGAAAGCGGCGAACTCGGCGGCGGCGAGGCGCGCGACATGGACCTGCGCGCCTATGGCATCGGTGCCCAGATCCTCGCCGATATGGGTGTGCACGAGCTGATCTTGCTGAGCAATGCGCACCGCAATGTCGTTGCTATCGAGGGCTACGGCCTTAACATCGTGGGCGAGCGCCCGATCCCTGCGGAGTAACAATGGCCAATTTCCTGATTATCGAAGCGCGGTTTTACAACCATCTCAACGACATGCTGATCGAAGGCGCGCGCGCCGCGCTCAAGGCTGCCGGGCACAAGGTCGAGGGAATGACCGTCCCCGGTGCGCTCGAAATTCCCGGTGCGATCGCGCTCGCCGAGGCGTCGGGACAATACGAGGGCTTCGTCGCGATCGGCGTGGTGATCCGCGGCGAGACCTATCATTTCGAGATTGTCGCAGGCGAATCCGCACGCGGGATCATGGCGCTGACGATGGACGGTTTCGCCATCGGCAACGGTATCCTGACGGTCGAGAACGAGCAGCAGGCTTTGGTCCGCGCCGACCCCAAGCAAAAGAACAAGGGCGGCGAGGCTGCCGAAGCGGCGATGGTCTTGCTCGCGCTCAAGGAGAAGTTCGCATGACCAACCAGGCAATCGCAGGCATCCCGCTAGTCCTGGGCGGCAATGTGTTCGGCTGGACCGCCGACCAGGACACGAGTTTCGCGATCCTCGATACGTTTTATGAAGCGGGCGGCCGGATGGTCGATACCGCGGACGTCTATTCAGCCTGGGTTCCCGGGCACAAAGGCGGCGAGAGCGAGACCGTGATCGGCGCCTGGCTGGCGAGCCGGGGCGTGCGCCAGGATATGCGTATCCACACCAAGACCGGGATGCTTGGCGGCGCAGAATTATACGAACCTTCGCGGCTGCTGCAATCGCTCGGGCAATCGCTCGATCGGCTCCAGACCGACTATCTCGATCTCTATTATGCGCATCAGGATTTCGCGGAACTGCCAATCGCCGATATCGTTGCGGCGTTCGGAGGGGCCGCGCACAAGGTACGCTCGCTCGGTGCCTCGAAGTTCTCGGCTGCGCGGCTGAATGAGGCGTTGAAGGCGGCTAAAGACGCCGGATCGATGCCCTTCACCGCGCTGCAGAACGAATACAATCTGGTATCGCGCGCAGAATACGGTGCGGACTTGCAGGCACTGTGCACCACAAACGGGATCGCGATGCTGCCGTTCTACGGCATCGCCAACGGATTCCTTACGGGCAAGTACCGGAGCGAAGCGGACTTCGGCAAATCGGTGCGCGGCGGGCGGATGAAGAAACTGATCGTGACCGGCGCGCCGATGCTGGCCGCGATGGACGCTATTTCAGCCGAAACCGGCGCTCCGCTGGCACAAATTGCGTTGGCCTGGCTTGCCGTGCAGCCGGGCATTGCCTCCCCAATTGCTAGCGCAACCAGCGTTGCGCAGGTCAGGGAACTGTGCGGCATGGCGAGCCTGACCTTGAGCCCCGAGCAACTCGCCAGTCTCGACCACGCCGGTACCCAATAACCCCCGTGATCGCAGCCGCCTCGCTGCTGATGCTCGGATCGGGCGCCGCACACGCTGTGGTCAATGCCATTCTCAAATCAGGCGGCGACAAAATGTCGAGCCGCGCGCTCATCGATGGTTCTAGCGCATTGCTGATCCTGCCGCTCGTGCTTGTGGTGCCGCTGCCGAGTGGTGCTTGGCTTTGTTTAGCGGCGAGCTGGGTCACGCACCTCGTCTATCTCGTCTGCCTGATCAAGGCCTTTGAAAGTGCCGACATGAGCGCGGTTTACCCGATTATGCGCGGAGTAGCTCCGGTGATAGCCGCTCTGGTTTCAATCTTTGCGCTGGGTGAGCCAATCACATGGGCCGTGGCCGCCGGCGTGCTGTTGGTGAGCCTGGGAACGATGCTCGCGGCTTGGTGGAACGCACCGTCACGACATGCGCTGGGCTGGGCACTGGCAACGGGAGCGACGATCGCGGCCTATACCGTGATCGATGCAGCCGGGGTGCGAGCCGCTCCATCGTCGCTGTCCTACATTGCCTGGGTGTTCCTGATGTTGGGCGGTGGCATTGGTGCATTGTTCGCGATCTGGCGCGGGCCGCGCTTTCTCAGCGAAGCGCGTGCGCAATGGAAGCCGGGCCTGATCGCTGGATCGCTCTCAATTATCACTTACGGTTTTGCATTATGGGCGTACCGGTTGGGCGACGTGCCTCGGCTTGCAGCACTGCGTGAAACCTCGATCCTGTTTGGCGTTGGTATCGCCTTCTTCGCGCTCAAGGAACGGGTCGATCGATCGCGATTGGTCGGAGTAAGCCTGATTGCAGCAGGTGCCGGGGTGCTGCTTGCGCTGCGCTAGCGTGCCCCCAAAAGCCCTAACTCACTTGCCGGATTTGCCAAAACGGGTCATTTTCAGTTCATCCATGGTGGCGCAGCATCATGGCGGGTCACCAAGGGGAGAGGGTACCATGTCCAAGATAACCGGAATATTTTTCGCGCTTTCAGCTGCTTGCATCGCCATGCCAGCTTATGCATCGTCTGATTACCTGCTCCAACTTCCGCCTGAAAAAGGTGAGGCGAGCACACCAATCACCGTTGATTCGTGGTCATTCGGGGTGTGCAACGCTGGTCAGTGCAGTGCATCATCGGCTGCTAAAGGGGCAAAACCGAACCGCGCCAGCTGGGACCTTGCCACCGGGAAGGGCGCCCGCATGGCGGCAAGCGGCGGTGAGGGCACGGTGCACGCCGGGCTTGGCCAGGCCGGTGGAACACTCGCTGGGGGCGCTGTAGTGGTCGCGGGCGATGTCGATGGCGACGGTTCACCTGACCTCGCCTTTGCCGCCAGCCAAGACGAGATTTACGGACTGTCTTTTACATTCCAGAAGATCACGATGCCATATCAAGCGGCCTGTGCCTCGGGACATATCGACAGCGCGACCATCTCGCATGGCGACGAAGTTTATATGGTGAGCAGCGTTAGCGTGGTTTGCACCAAAGGTGGGGGCGGAGCTGCGGCGGCGTCTTATGCGCGCAGCGGTGTTGTGCGGATCGATTCGACCCCGGCGCGGATCAGCACCAACATGACCGTGGCCCGTGAAGCCAGCGCACCATCAATCAGCGAACGATGCAGCAGCAGCGCCTGTGACGGGGCGGTGACAATGACCTTCACCGGCGGCGAGATGAAGCACAACAAAACCGGCCACGTCACGCTGATGAAATAAGCAGGCTGGCTCAGCCCAGGTCGAGAAACTCCCTCAGCCCCAGCGGTGCGTACGGCCCGATGATCAGCTGTTCGAACACGCCGGCGCCCTCGCCGTGCCGGTCGCTGGTGACCGTGCACGGCAGCTGGACGTGGTAATTGTCCATGGTCGCGGGATTAACCTGCTCAAGTCCGAAGTCTTCTCGCTCGACCGCTAGTGGCCCGTGCCACAGCCCGTGACCCCAGTTGGGAGAGGTGTAACCCAGCCCGCGCATCTGGAACCGGCCAAGCGGTTTGAACGTCAGCGTCTCGGGGCCGTCGAGTCCGTCGATGGTGAGGCTGCCGCCGCCCGGCCAGCGCGTACCCGACGCAAGCGGTGCGTCCATTGTGCCTTCGCTATCGATCAGCGCAGCAGCATCCGCGCCATCAGGCGCGATCACCGCGCGGGTGTTCCACACGTTGCCTTTGGCATCGGCGTTGACGTGGAAGAACACGCTGCGTGTCGCGAAGTTCAGCGGAGTCCATTGCCAGAAAAAGCCAGGCACGACCCCGGTGCCGTGCGGTTGCTGGTCGCTGGTCCCGACGGGGCGCACGCCCCAGCTGCGATCGCGCGTCCCGGCGGTACCCGGCGCGCATTCCTGCCGCTCCCCGTCGATCTCGACCCAGCCGGCGTAGTGCCCGTTCTGGGTCAGCCGGGTATAATCCATAAAAGTGCGCGGACCGATGCGGTGAATGAACCGCGGCTCCTCGATCGGGAAAGCGCGCCCGGTGAAGATCAAGTCGGCCTTGAGCCCTTCGCCATCGACGGTGACGCGCAAAATCTTGAGCGGTTCGACAATCTCGATCCGGATCGGCCCGACTTGCAGGTCCATCCGCTCCATGCCCAGTTCGCGGCTGGCGTGGAGGTTGTATTGCACCCCGTCGCGGATCGCCGAGAAGTGCGCATCGGCGATGTTCAAATGCGGATAAATCCCGAAGGCAACCGCGAAGAACCCCGATCCGTCGGGCGCGTAGCCGTTGAAGAAATAACGGTCGTAGAAGTTGCGGTCAGTTCCGGCATAGGCGACCGGTTCGGGGGTCTGGTGCAGCGGATAGTCATCGCCCTTGGTCAGCATATCTAAAACTCCTGATTTCCTCACCCGTTCGTATCGAGCGAAGCCGATACACCGCGCACATTGGCTCGACTTCGCTCGAAACGAACGGGCTGGCTGATAGTTCGTTTCACATCGTCAGGCGGTAAGTTTGGCGAGGCTGCCGTGCGCCAGCGCCAACGCGCAGCCACCGCGCGCCATCGACAGGAAGTTCGCATCGCCGCGCTCTGTCCGCTCGACAAATGCGGCACTGAACACGGCGGTGGACACACCGTGGAGCGCGCCAAGCACGTAGTTATCCCAGATGTCCTCACGATCGAGCGGAACGCCGCGCATGCTCATTTCGGCGCAATACAGGTCGAGCAGTTCGCCCTCATGTTCTTCGCGCAGTGCGTTACCAATCCCGGTGCCCATAAAATAACCGATATCGGTCAGGGCGTTGCCGACCGCCACGGTTTGCCAATCAAGTACCGCAATGGCTTCCGCGCCACCCTTGATATCGAACAGCATGTTGTCGAGCCGGAAATCGCCGTGAAGCAAGCATTTGGGAGTTCCGTCACGGCCAAACCAATGATCGGCAGCGTCGTTGAGCTGCTCGCACACCGCCATGTATTCCGGCTCGAGCAGGTCGGCGTAGCGTTCGCGGAAAATGGCCTGGGCGCCGGGGTAAAGCGCCTTGATCTGATCGATCTGGCCTTCGCGTGGGTGCAGCCAGTGAGCGCCGATAATTTTCTGATTTTCCCAGCTTGGCGCGTGCAGTGCGGCGGCCTGCTGCATGGCCGCCTGCGCATCGACATGGGTGCAACTGCTCAACTGGTTACCCCCGCGCGCCGGCCCGAGGTCTTCGAACAGCAGGACGAAATCCACCCCGTCAGCGGTAATTTCGGCAGCCAGCACCGCAGGCACGCGGACGTCAAGCAGCGGCGCAAGCTCGCGGTAAAAACCCACTTCCTTCGCATAAAGCCCGAACGCCGCCGCCGTCCCGCGGCTCATCGGGTCGGCGGCGGGAAACTTGCCTGCGACGGTGCCGGGCGCTGCGGTGTCGCGGTCATAGGTAAGGTGAAACCGGGCTGAATCTCCGACTTGCCCAGTGCCGATCGCTTCCCAGCGGATCGCGGTGACCCGTCCCCCATCGAGTGCCCCCGCAGCGCGCAGGCGCTCGCTCAGCCAATCCGGTTCTACTTCGCCCGGATGCGTTGGAAACTCAGCCATGCTCTCTCCCTGCCGGCCAATTTAAACGTACGATTAAACCGCGCAAAGTGACTTTGCAACTGCGGCTTGCGCGTTCCTGCCCGGCTCCTAAACTCAAGCTTGGGGGGAAACACAAATGGCCGCAAGAGAAGATCGGACGCTGGCCACAAGTTGGCCGGGCCAACTGCCTTTCACCGCAGAGCTGTTGCGGCAAATGATCGAACGACATGCGCCGGTCATCCGGTTTCATCCCGAAGAACCCTATTTTCCCTCCAGCGTCGAATGGTATCTGGCGCGCTGTTTGTTGATTGATGGTGCCAGTGGTGCAGTAGCAGCACGCCACCCCTTGGCTGCCGACTTGCCCAAAGGCCCGGCCGCGCCTGATCAATTGCAGCGTTACTGGTTGACGCTGGATCCTGCTATTGCTGGTCCTGCGCTCGAACCCGAACTCGCTCCGAGGGACGACCCAAGGCGTGGCAATCTGCCAGGTGCGCGCGCTTACGTCCGCGCGCTGCACGATGCCGCGCAAGGCCATACCGATCTCCAGTTCTGGATGTTCTACCCGTATGACGGACCCGGATTGGTGCGGCTGCGCCCCCGGTTGCTGGGAGCGCTGCGGACCGATCAACGGCTCAGCCTGTGGCCCGCCGGAATGCATGAGGCTGATTGGGAACTGGCGGTGATCCGCATTGATCATGCCTTGCTGCAACCCATCGCCGCGTTCTTGTCGCAGCACCAGAACGGGGACCAGCACTTGGGGTCTGACGCTATCGTCGCACTGGATCGTGAACCAGATGGACGGATCCGGTTGCATGCCTCGCTGTTTGGTCATGCCAGCTATGCGCATCCGCAAGAACGCAAGCTGGTGCATTTCAAACGCTCGCTGGCTGTGGTCGGGATCGAACTGGGCCTGCTCGACCGGGTTGAAGCTGGCGCGGCCTGGGATCTGAGCCAGACCGGCAATTGCCAGATAATCTCGACCTCGTGGAACGATCCGCAATTTCCCGAGCCGGACTGGCTCGCCTATGCTTGGCGCTGGGGAGCTTACGATCCGCACGGCGGACGGTTCCGCCGCAAGTTGGTCGATGCCCTCACCGAGTTATTGGAGGACCACCTGACCCCGCCGGTGTTGGTGCTCCATATCCTGACGCTGGGGCTCACCGCCGTGCTGCTGGCGCTTGCTCCGCGACTGCTGGGCGGCCCGCTTGGAGCCAAGCTGCTCGGTCATACGGCAGACAATTCGGGGCCATTCGGCCCCGCATGCCACGACGACAAATGGAGCGGCGCTTATGGCTTTACCGGTCCTCCGCCCGCCACCGAGTGGCTCGGCAGCGGGACGACGCTGGCGCAGCGCATTGGCGGGGCACTCAACAAAGTGTGCCATCCGCCAGTGCGGCTGCTGGGCCTGGTGCTCCGGACCTTGTGCGCGCCGCTGCTGCCCAAAACCTGAGCCGATCAGGCGAGGCGCGCGAAAGCCCCTGCCCCGGCATAGCGCGCTGCATCGCCCAGCTCTTCTTCGATCCGGATCAACTGGTTGTACTTGGCGAGACGGTCCGAGCGGGCGAGGCTGCCGGTCTTGATCTGGCCGCAGTTGGTTGCGACCGCCAGATCGGCGATGGTCGCATCCTCGGTTTCGCCAGAGCGATGGCTCATCACCGCAGTATAACCCGCGCGCTGAGCGATGCTGACCGCGTCGAGCGTTTCGGTGAGCGAGCCGATTTGGTTGACCTTGACCAGCAGCGAATTGGCGAGGCCTTTGCCGATCCCCATCCGCAGGCGTTCCGGGTTAGTCACGAACAGATCGTCACCGACCAGCTGGACCTTGTGGCCGATCTGGTCGGTGATTGCTTTCCACCCGACAAAATCGTCTTCAGCCATGCCGTCTTCGATCGAGGCAATCGGGTAATCGGCGCACAGCTTAACGTAATATTCGGCCATGGCTTCGGGCGACAGGCTCAGGCCCTCACCGCTGATTTCGTATTTGCCGTTCTTGAAAAACTCGGTCGCCGCAGGGTCGAGCGCCAGAACCACTTCGCTACCCGCTTTGAAGCCGGCTTGACCGATCGATTCCATGATGAAATCGAGCGCCGCGCGCGTGCTTGCCAGGTCGGGTGCAAAGCCGCCCTCGTCGCCCACTGCGGTCGCCAAGCCCTTTTGGTGGAGCGCCTTCTTGAGCGTATGGAAGATCTCCGAACCCCACCGCACTGCTTCAGCCAGAGTCGGAGCCCCAACCGGCACAATCATGAATTCCTGGAAGTCGATCGGGTTATCGGCGTGTTCGCCGCCGTTGATGATGTTCATCATCGGCACCGGCAGCAGATGCGCCGAAACTCCGCCGATGTATGAATAGAGCGGCAACCCACGCGCATTGGCAGCGGCTTTGGCCACGGCCAGGCTGGTACCGAGAATTGCATTGGCGCCGAGCCGTGCTTTGTTTTCGGTCCCGTCGAGTTCAATCATCACGCCGTCGATATCGCGCTGGTCTTCGGCATCGAGACCGAGGATCGCGTCGCCGATCTCGTTGTTTACCGCGTCAACGGCCTTGAGCACGCCCTTGCCCAGATAGCGCGACATGTCACCATCGCGCAGCTCGACCGCTTCGTGCGCCCCGGTCGAAGCGCCGGACGGCACTGCGGCGCGGCCAAAGCTGCCATCGTCGAGCAGGACATCGACTTCCACCGTCGGGTTGCCCCGGCTGTCGAGGATTTCGCGGGCGTGGATATCGATGATCGTGGTCATGCTGGTCCTCGGTTGGCTTGGCCTAAGGTGGCGCTAAACGATGCGCGCGCCTTAGCAGCGCCGCGCGCGGCTGCAAGTTGCATCGCAATTGCGGTCGCGGGGAACCACTTGAACGCTGCGGGATTGATGTCCACATACTGCAAAGCGCCCCAGTCCGCGGGCTATCAGAATTTGGAAGGGTACTGTCATGGCCGATACTCCAGCAGCGAAGAAGCATGCCGCCAAGAAGGCAGCTTCGGCAACCAAGCCCACTGCCGCGCGCAAGTCCGCCGCTGCCACGCCTGCCACGGCCGAAGCGAAGGCGAAGTTCACCAAGGCAATCGAGGAAGCCCGCGCCGGTGCCGCCGTGCTGGGTAAAGAGGCGCAGGCCAAGGCTGAAGCTTACCGCGACCAGGTGACTGCCAAGGGTACCGATTGGGCACAAGAAGCCAAGACCATGGCCGAACAGGCCAAGGGCAAGGCCGGCGAATTGGCAAAGGATGGCAAGGCGCGGACCAGTGACGCGATCGCCAGCCTCGGCAAGGTCGTTTCGGAGAATGCCGGGACGATCGATGATAAACTCGGCACACGCTACGGCGATTATGCCCGCACTGCAGCACGCTCGATGCAGGAAACTGCGGCCAAAATCGATTCGAAAGATCTGGGTGAACTGGGCGATGACGCCAAGGACTTTGTGCGCAAAAGCCCGGGCCTAGCGGTCGGGATCGCCGCGGTTGCCGGGTTCTTCCTGGCGCGGTTGTTCCGCGGCGGTTCGTCGGAAGATTGATCCTGATCGATTGACAGGGCGCTTTTGCGTGCGTCATGTCGGCTGGCCATGGACAATGCCTCCCCGCCTCTGATCAAGCCGTCGGCCAGCGACGCGGCAGCGCGTTCGCTGGTCGACGATGTCATGCACCTTGCCGGTGACGGCCGCACGCTGCTCGAGGCGGAGTTCGCGTACCAAAAATCGCGCGCAGCGGTCGCTGGTGCGGGTGCCAAGGGCATCGCCGGATGGGCCGCGCTGGCGCTGTCGTTGGTGTTCTTTGCATTGATGGCCCTGGTTGTCGGAGTGCTGCTGGGGATTACCCAGATCATCGGGATCTGGGCGGCCACCGGGCTGACCGTTTTGGTTATTCTGGGCGCTGCCACTCTGGCCGGGTTGGCCGCCGGTCGCCGCTGGAAGCGCATGATTGCCGCGCTGGCCGATGAACCCGCCAAGGACACCGCGCCATGAGCAAGGCAGAGCTGCGCCTGATCGCGGATCGCCAGCACCGCGAAGCAGCCCGGCAGCTTGTCGATACCGGGGTCGAGCAAGTCAAAGCCGATCTTTCCGCGCGCGGCATCGGCGGGCGGATCAAGGACACCGTCATTAAGGAAACCGATGAAGCTGTCGCTACTGGTATTGACGTGGTTAGCGAAAACAAAGCCGTGCTGGCGGGAACCTTCTCGGTGTTGCTGGTTTGGTGGTTACGAGGTCCGCTCGGCAGATTGCTGGGCAGGATATTCGGATCGAAGTCAGTAACCGTTCAGGGCCCGGGCGAAAGCGCGTGGTCCGACCAGGAGTAACCAGCTTGAGCAAGTCCGATCTGCGCCGTGAGCGCGTCGCCACCCGCATTTCTGCTTCGCAAGCGCGCTTAAAGCGCGACGGCAAGGCGCTGGCACCAGCGGCACGCCGCGATCCTTTGCCCGATGCCTATCCGCCCGAAAATTATCGCGGGCTCGCCCGGGAATATCCGTTGCTGACCGTGGCGGCAGGCGTAGGCATCGGGATTTTAGTCGCCGCCCTGCTGCCGCGCAAGTTTGCCACCCAGGCTGCGCGCCGCGCGATCAGTGCTGCAACCGTCGCGGCCGAACTCGGCCTTGCATACAGCAAGCAGGCGCGCGACGCCGCTGGCGAAGCTGCGCATGACGGGCTGGACAAGCTGACCGAAACCACCGCGCCGTTGCGCCACCGTTCCACCAGCGCGGGCAAAAGCGCCCGCAGCCAGGGTCTGCGGCTCGCCGGTGAAGCGATGAAATTTGCCACGCGCCTGCGCCGGTAAACACGCCGCTAAGGGCTAAGCCGAACTTGCGCACTGCGCGCAGGCTGACTATGCGCGCGTTTCCACCCCTCCCCGGGATTTGCGCTCATGTCCGAACAGAAACTGCACCTCGTGATCGGCGGCCGGGTCAAGGACCCGCAGACGGTCGAATTCGAAGACCTTGATGCGATGGACTTCGTCGGCCTGTTTCCGGACTACGCCAGCGCTGAAGAAGCCTGGCGCAGCGCCGCGCGCCGTACAATCGACGATGCCGAGATGAAATATGTAGTAGTGCACCTGCACCGCATGTTGCAGCCGGATATGTTGAAGCGGTAACGTCGTCCCGGGCTTGACCCGCGACCGCTGGCCGCATCAATGCAAGTTGGCGTCAGGTCGGCAGCGATCCCGGGTCAAGCCCGGGATGACGCGACTAAACGAATTCGATCTTCTTGACCGCGTAGAACTTGTCGCCTGCAGGCACGGTAACTTCGATTTCCTCACCCGCCTTGCGCCCGATCAACGCCTTGCCGAGCGGCGAATTGTAGCTGATCCGCCCAATTTTGGCGTCTGCTTCATACGGGCCGACAATCTGGTACTTCACCGGCTTGTCGTCATCGTCGAGCAAACTGACCGTCGCCCCGAAGATCACCTTGTCGCTCGACAATGTGGTCGGATCGACGATCTGCGAGCGGCTGACCTTGTCCTCCAGGTCCGAGATCATCATCTCAACCTGGCCCTGACGTTCCTTCGCGGCGTGGTATTCAGCGTTTTCCGACAAATCGCCGTGCGCGCGGGCTTCTTCGATCGCATCGACGATCAGCGGCCGTTCTACGCGCAGCGCTTTCAGCTCACCGATCAGGCGTTCATAGCCTTCCGCCAGCATCGGTAGCTTTTCAACACTTGCCATAACGACTTCCTCCTGTCGGCCCCCTCCGCAGCGACTAGAACCCTCCCCCGCGCCTTCGAGGCTGCGAGCCGGGACAGTCGCTTGTGGCGGAAGAACGCGATTGTTCAGTTGCTATAATAATCCTGCAACGACCGGACTTCAAGCTTTGCGCCCTTCAAGGCGGTAATTGCTTGTGCTGCCGCTACCGATGCCGCTGCGGTTGTGTAATATGGCACCTTGCCAGTCAACGCCGAACCGCGGATCGATTGCGAGTCCTTGAGGCTTTGCCAGCCCTCGGTAGTATTGAAGATCAAGGCAATTTGCCCGTCGATGATCTTGTCGACGATATGCGGGCGGCCTTCGGCGACCTTGTTGACCAGCTCGACCGGGAGCCCGGCCTCAGCGAGGTAACGCTGGGTGCCGCCGGTGGCGATAACGGTGAAGCCACGCTCGATCAGTTGCCGCACTGCGGGCAGGATCACCGGCTTGTCGCTGTCCTTGACCGAAACGAACGCCGTGCCGCCTTCGGGTAGCCGCGTGCCCGCGCCGAGCTGGCTCTTGGCGAAGGCAATCGGGAAGTTCGCATCGATCCCCATCACTTCGCCGGTGCTCTTCATCTCCGGCGAGAGCACCGGATCGACCCCGGCAAATCGCGCGAATGGAAACACCGCTTCCTTGACCGACATGTAATCGAAGGTGCGCTTGAACGGCGGGAAGGTGGACAATTTCTCGCCCGCCATCACCCGCGCCGCAACCTTGGCGACCGGCTGGCCGATTGCCTTGGCCACGAACGGCACGGTGCGGCTGGCGCGCGGATTGACCTCGATCAGGTACACGTCGCCGTCCTTGACCGCGAACTGGATGTTCATCAGGCCTTTGACGCCCAGCGCCAAGGCCAGCAATTCGGCCTGACGCTCCATCTCGGCGATGATCTCGACGGGGAGGTTGTAGGGCGGCAGGGTGCAGGCGCTGTCGCCCGAATGGATCCCGGCTTCCTCGATGTGCTGCATCACGCCGGCGACGACGACCTGCTCCCCATCGCACAGCGCATCGACATCGCATTCGATCGCATCGCGAAGGTATTGGTCGATCAGCACCGGGCTGTCGCCGGAGACCGAGACTGCGGTGGTGATGTAATTGTCGAGCTGGGTGATGCTGTCGACGATCTCCATCGCGCGGCCACCCAGCACGTAGCTCGGCCGCATCAGCACCGGGAAACCGATCCGGTTCGCCACCGCGACCGCCTCGTCGCGGCTGCGGGCGATGCCGTTGAGCGGCTGCTTGAGGCCCAGATCGTTGACCAGCTTGGCAAAGCGCTCGCGGTCTTCGGCCAGATCGATCGCGTCGGGCGAGGTGCCGAGGATTGGAATGCCCGCGTCCTCCAGCGCCTGCGCCAGTTTGAGCGGGGTCTGCCCGCCGAACTGCACGATGACCCCAACCAGCTCGCCGTTCTGCTGTTCGACGCGGAGGATTTCGAGCACGTCCTCGGCGGTCAGCGGTTCGAAATAAAGCCGGTCAGAGGTGTCATAATCGGTGCTGACCGTTTCCGGGTTGCAGTTGATCATGATCGTCTCGAACCCGGCTTCCTCGAGTGCGTAGCAGGCGTGGCAGCAGCAATAATCGAACTCGATCCCCTGCCCGATCCGGTTCGGCCCGCCGCCCAGGATCACGATCTTGCGGCGGTCGCTCGGCATCGCCTCGTTCTCGGGCTCCCCGAACAGCGGAGCCTCATACGTCGAGTACATATACGGCGTGATCGCCTCGAATTCGGCGGCGCAGCTGTCGATCCGCTTGAACACCGGGTGGACCCCAAGCTTGGTCCGCAGCGCGCGGACCTCGTCCTCGGTGGTCGCCCCGGCCATGGCGCGCAAGGCATCGTGCAACAGCCCAGAGCGTTTGGCGCTGGTCTCGCCCATTCCGCCGGCCACGCCGATGCCGCGCACCGCCAGGATGGAGAGCCGCTTGTCGGAGAAGCCCATCGCCTTGAGGCGGCGCAGGCCCGCGGCATCGTTGGGCAGCCCGTCGCGCATGATCGCAGCTTCTTCGGCGATGATTTCTTCGATGTGGCGCAGGAACCACGGGTCGTAGCTCGTGATGCTGTGAATTTCATCGAGCGTGAAGCCCTCGCGGAAGGCCTGCGCGGCGATCAGCAGCCGGTCCGGCGTCTGGCGTGACAATGCGGCAGTGATCTCGTCACGCCCCGCGCCTTCAAGGCTGAGCACGCGATTGAATCCGTCGAGGCCGGTCTCCAGACCGCGTAGCGCCTTCTGCATCGATTCCTTGAAATTGCGGCCAATTGCCATCACCTCGCCGACCGATTTCATCGCGGTGGAGAGCAGCGGCTCGGCGCCTTTGAACTTCTCGAACGCGAACCGCGGGATCTTGGTCACGACATAGTCGATGCTCGGCTCGAAGCTCGCCGGGGTCGCGCCAGTGATCTCGTTGGTCAGCTCGTCGAGCGTGTAGCCCACCGCCAGCTTGGCCGCGACGCGGGCGATCGGGAAGCCGGTCGCCTTGGAAGCCAGCGCGGAGGAACGCGACACGCGCGGGTTCATCTCGATCACGATCAGGCGGCCATCGGCAGGATTGACCGCGAACTGCACGTTCGATCCGCCGGTTTCGACCCCGATCTCGCGCAGCACAGCAATGCTGGCGTTGCGCATGATCTGGTATTCCTTGTCGGTCAGCGTCAGCGCGGGCGCGACGGTGATCGAATCGCCGGTGTGGACCCCCATCGGATCGACGTTCTCGATCGCGCAGATGATGATGCAATTGTCCTTGCGGTCACGCACCACCTCCATCTCGAATTCTTTCCAGCCGAGCAGTGATTCCTCGATCAGAACTTCATTGGTTGGAGAGGCATCGATGCCAGACTTCACAATCTGCTCGAACTCGGCCTTGTTATAGGCCACCCCGCCGCCAGTCCCGCCGAGCGTGAAACTGGGCCGGATGATCGAGGGCAGCCCGGTGCGTTCGAGCACCGCGAACGCCTCATCGACATTGTGCGCCACGCCGCTGAGCGCGCTTTCCAGCCCGATCTTGTCCATCGCCTCACGGAACCGCTGGCGGTCCTCGGCCTTGTCGATCGCATCGGCATCGGCACCGATCATCTGCACCCCATACTTGTCCAGCGTACCATCGTTGAACAGCGCCAGCGCGGTGTTAAGCGCGGTCTGCCCGCCCATCGTCGGCAGCAGCGCGTCGGGGCGTTCTTTCTCGATGATCGCCGCGACGACTTCGGGCGTGATCGGCTCGATATAGGTCGCATCCGCCATGTCCGGGTCGGTCATGATCGTGGCGGGGTTGGAGTTGACCAGGACCACGCGGTAGCCCTCCTCCTTCAGCGCCTTGATCGCCTGAGTTCCCGAATAGTCGAACTCGCAAGCCTGGCCGATGATGATCGGCCCAGCGCCAATGACGAGGATCGAGGAAATGTCAGTGCGTTTGGGCATTAGGGCCAACTACTCATTTCTGAATTGATTGGGAGAATTGCCAAACCTTCGACCGTGTCGGTTCCTCGTTTGGTTAGTCCATTCCCTTTTAAGGTATAGGGCTTCGGAGCTTGGCCGGAGTCGTCCACCAAAAAGCCACCATCCTTGATGGCGTGAGCCAAGACCCAGTGGCCACCGGCATTGATGTGAATCATGGCCGCCCCTCCAGCTTCGATTATTGATTTGACGACATCTGAAGGTGCGCCCGAACCGAGACCTTTTGCAATCGCGTCAATTGGACGGGCCACAAATGCCATACGATAATTTCGCGAGACGACGTTGAATATTTCTAACAAATCGAACCACTGGAAGCCTTCACATAGGTGCCAAGGAGTAAGCACCCCGCATCTGTCAGCAGCCAAAATTAGCTGCTGATATGCTGTCGAGCCATCGTCATAGAATTGCGGAGAGTTCTGTAGGAAGTTGAGCAAACCATATAGGCCACAAAGACCATCTGCTGTTCCTTGTTGTGCTGGCTTGATCCTTTTCACCCCAACATCCCCACAAACCGCTCAAACAGATAGAAACTATCCATGGGCCCCGGCGACGCCTCGGGATGATACTGCACGCCGAACGCGCGTTTGCCTTTGATCTTGATCCCGCAGTTCGAGCCATCGAACAGCGACACGTGCGTCTCTTCCACTCCCTCGGGCAGCGACGCATTATCCACCGCAAACCCGTGGTTCATCGACGTAATCTCGACCACGCCGTCCTCCAGCCGCTTGACCGGATGGTTCGCGCCGCGGTGGCCCTGGTGCATCTTGCTGGTCTTTGCCCCCGCTGCGAGGCCGAGCATCTGGTGGCCCAGACAAATGCCGAAGATCGGTACGTCGGCTTCGAGCAGCCCCTGGATTACCGGCACTGCGTAGGCCCCAGTCGCCGCCGGATCGCCCGGGCCGTTGGAGAGGAACACGCCGGCGGGGTCTAGCGCCAGCACTTGCTCCAGCGTGGCGGTGGCCGGGACCACGGTGACCTGCGCTCCGGCCTTGACCAGGTTGCGGAAGATATTGTCCTTCGCGCCGTAATCGATCGCGACCACGTGCGGGCGCGGTGAATGCGGTGAGCGGGCATAGCCCTTGCCTAGCGCCCACACCCCGCCCTGCCATTCCTCATTGCCCGAACGGCTGACCACGCGGGCGAGGTCCATGCCCTCCAGCCCCGGCCAGTCGCCCGCGCGCTTGATCAGCGCTGGCAGGTCGAACTTGCCGTCGGCCGCGTGCGCGATCACTGCATTGGGCGCACCGAGCAAGCGGATGCGGCGGGTCAGCGCGCGGGTGTCGATGCCCGAGAGCCCGATCTTGCCCTTGGCCGCGAGCCAATCGCCGAAGGTGCCGGTGCTGCGGAAGTTGCTCGGCGCGGTAACCTCTTCGCGCACCAGGCAGCCGACTGCGCCATCGACATGGGCTTCCAAGTCTTCGTCGTTGACCCCGACGTTGCCGATATGCGGAAAGGTGAAGGTGACGATCTGCCCGGCGTAGGAGGGATCGGTCATCACTTCCTGATAGCCGGTCATCGCGGTGTTGAAGCACACCTCACCCACCGCAGCGCCCTCCGCGCCGAACCCCCGGCCCCATGCGACGTGACCATCGGCAAGCACGAGAACGCCGGTCGCGCCAGCTGGTTGAGGCGCGTGCGAGGTAGCGGCGTCGGCCATTTTTAAGGGCGCTCCGGGTGCGGGTTTTCCAGCGATGTTGCTAAGGAATTGCGGCTAGAGACACACCGGCTGGCCGTCAACCGTTGAAAAGCGGAAATTCGCCGCTAGAGCCAAGCTTTCCCCAACCGAAGGAACTTTGTGCAATGCTCCGCGATACGATCAAGGCCGCCCAGGTCAGCGCGATGAAGGCCGGCGACAAGAGCCGCCTCGCCGCCGTGCGGCTGATCCTCGCCAAGCTGAAGGACAAGGACATCGAATTGCGCACCGCGAGCAGCCAGCCCGAGGACGACACGCTGGTGGTCGATGTGCTGCAGAAAATGGCCAAGCAGCGCCGCGAATCGATCACCATGTTCGAACAAGGCGGCCGGCAGGAGCTTGCCGACGCCGAGAAGGCCGAGCTGGCCGTGATCGAAGAATTCATGCCGAGCCAGATGAGCGAGGCCGACACCGTTGCCGCCATCGCTGCGATCAAGGCCGAATTGGGCGCCGAAAGCATCAAGGACATGGGCAAAGTGATCGCCGAGCTTAAGGTGCGGCATGGCAGTCAGCTCGATATGGGCAAAGCTTCGGGCCTCGTCAAAGCGGCGCTTAGCTGACATAAGGAGGCGATGTCCCTCTCCCCCCAATGGCTGGATGAACTCCGCGCGCGGATCACGCTATCCGCAGTAATCTCTCGCACGACGCGGCTGACCAAGGCGGGGCATGAGTTCAAGGCGTGCTGCCCGTTCCATAACGAGAAGAGCCCCAGCTTCACAGTCAACGACAGCAAGGGTTTCTACCACTGCTTTGGCTGCGGCGCGCACGGCGATGCGATCCGCTGGATGACCGACCAGCGCGGGCTTTCGTTCATGGATGCGGTCAAGGAACTGGCCGCCGAGGCCAGCATGGAGGTCCCTGCCCCCGATCCGCGTGCGGCGGCGAAGGCCGAACAGCAGGCTGGGCTACACGATGTTCTGGCGGCCGCGCAGGACTGGTACCGGGCTCAGCTTGAGACCCCCGAGGGCGCAAAGGCGCGGCAATATCTCGCCTCGCGCGGGTTCGATGCGCACACCATGGAGCGGTTTGGCTTCGGCTTTGCGCCGGGCGGGCGCCAGGCGCTCAAGTCAGCGCTTGGGCAATTCGACGAGGCGATGCTGATCGAGGCGGGGCTGCGCATCGCAGTCGAGGACAAACCGCCTTACGACCGTTTCCGCGACCGGCTGACCATGCCGATCCACGATCCGCGCGGGCGGGTGATCGGCTTTGCCGCGCGCATTCTTGAAACCGCCAAGACCGACGCGCCCAAGTACATCAACTCGCCCGATACCCCGCTGTTCGACAAGGGCCGCACCCTGTTCAACCTTCACCGCGCCGGACCCGCGAGCCGCCAGACCGGGCGGATCGTGGTGGTCGAGGGGCAGATGGACGTGATCGCGCTCGCGGCAGCCGGCATTGCCGATGCCGTCGCGCCGATGGGCACCGCGCTGACCGAGCGGCAGCTTGAGATGCTGTGGCGGCTGGTCGAAACGCCGATCCTGTGCTTCGACGGCGACAATGCCGGGCAGCGCGCAGCCATGCGCGCCGCAACCCGCGCCCTCCCCATGTTGCGACCGGCGCACAGCCTGAAGATCGTGCGCCTGCCCACCGGCATGGACCCTGACGATCTGATCAAGCGCGACGGGGTGGCCGCGCTTGAAAAGCTATTGGCGCAACCGATCGGCCTGCTCGACCTGATCTGGGAACATGAGCGAGCCGCTGTCCCGCTCACTACTCCAGAGGACAAGGCCGGCTTGAAGGCACGGTTGATGGCGCATGTCGAAACGATTGCCGATCGCGATATCCAGGCAATGTACCGCCGCGACTTGTCCGACCGGTTTTCCGCCTTCGCTTTCCCGCAGCGCGAACAGCGCGCTTGGACGCCGGGCAAACGAGGCATTCCTGCGCCGCAGCGCAGTGACCCCGCGCAAACGGCGCGGCTGCGCCGCCGCGCCGCTTCGCGCGATGCTTTGTCGGCGGCAGTGCTGGCGGGTTTGATGCGCCATCCGGGCGAATTGGCACGGCATGGCGATCAGCTGGCCTCGGCCGAATTGCCCGATCCGCGCTTTGGCGTGCTGATCGACGCGCTCGATGATGGCGAAGTGCTTGAAACCCAGCATCTTGGCACCATATTGGCCAGCCGGGGTATGGCTGCTCCGGGTCCAGAAGAATATGCAGCCGTGCGATTTACTTTCCTGACCGAGGGTGCGCCCGACGAACAGGCCCGCTCCGAATTGGCTTCGGCGGTGGGGTTGCTGGTCGAACGGCCCGCGCTCGAAGCAGCGTTGGCGCAGGCGACCGCACGGTTCGAGCGTGACCTTTCTGAGGGATCTTATGCCGAACAGCAGCGTTTGCTGAAGAGAAAGCTGGAATTCGACTCGCGCTTGCGCCAAATGGCCAGCGCGCGTGCGGGGGCTTCGGGGGAAGTTCCTGCCAAACCAATGGCGGAATAATGGACGAAGACGAAAACACCGGCGGCAATGAAGGCAG
>JANYGB010000047.1 GCA_025359445.1 Sphingomonadaceae bacterium | reverse complement strand
GCTGGCGGATGTACTTGGCATTGTGGCTCATCAATCGGTGCCGCTTGCCAACCGCACCGTGCTTGATCTTGCCGGTGGCGGTGAGCTTGAAGCGCTTTTTGACGCCGCTCTTCGTCTTGAGCTTGGGCATTTTCGTCTCCTTGGTAAAGACACGTCAACCAGCCGTGGCAGCCCTTGATGGCCAGGCAGATTATCGAATCCGTGTCGATGAAGCTGGCGCGGTTAGCGGACCAACCGCTGCAAGGCAAGGATTTAAGCCACTGCGCCGCGGGCAGGGGGACCAAAGGTTTGGCGATGTCTCGCTTGAGCACTCTTGCGCATGTTAATCGCTCGATTAAAGGTTGGCGGCAAGAGGAGAGATTCGCGCCATGTCGATTTTGTACGACGAGGGCCAGCAGGCCATCGCCACTGAAAGCCGCCGCGTGCTTGACGCGCGGATGGACAAAGGCAGGCTGCTTGGCTTGCTCGAGCAGGTCGCGCAGATCGATCAGCCATTCTGGGACACTGCGGTCGAGCAGGGCTGGACTGCGCTGGCGCTGCCCGAAGAACATGGCGGGCTGGGCCTTGGGCTGACCGAACTGGGGCTGGTGGCGCAGGCTGCCGGGGCCGCAACCTCGGGCGCGCCGTTTTTGACGGTGGGTTACGGCGCAGCGCAGGCCTTGCTGGCTGCCGGACACACTGATGACTTGGCCGCTTTGGCGGCGGGCGAGAAGCTCGCCACGGTGGCTTTCGCTGAGGGCAGCGATCCGCTTCCGGCCGGCTCAGCGGTCACTTTTTCCGAGGGCAAGCTCACTGGCACCAAGCCGGCGGTGATCGGCGGGCTCAAGGCCGATCTCGCGGTGGTGCTGGCCATCCACGACTGGCAGCCGGTACTCGTCGTGGCGACTCTCACCGATGTCACGCGGACCGCGGTGCCGAGCTTCGACAATTCGCGGCTTTATGCCGACCTGACTTTCGCCGCCACCCCTGCGACAGTACTCGCCGAGGGCCAGACCGCGCTTGACCTTGCGCGCGACGTGCTCGCCCGGATGGCAGTGGTCACCGCGCACGAGCAGGTCGGCGGGGCCGAGGCGCTGCTGAACATTGCGCGCGACTATTCGCTGACCCGCAAGGCGTTCGGCCAGCCGATCGGCGCGTTCCAGTCGATCAAGCACCGCATCGCCGAGCTGTACGGGCTGATCGAAGTCGCCCGCGCCAACTGCATTCACGCCGCGGCCAGCGAAGGCGCGCCTGACTTCCTGATCGCCGCCGCCGACGCGCGGCTGTCCGCCACCGAGGCCTATGACACCGCCGCGCGCGATTGTGTGCAAATCCACGGCGGGATCGGGGTGACTTGGGAGCAGGGCCTCCACCTCCACATGCGCCGCGCGCGCACTTTGGGGATCGAGCAGGGCAACCTGCTGTTCTGGGAAGACCTGTTGGTCGATCAACTTGCGGGAAAATATCAAAACGAAGGGGCTGGGGCATGATCGAACTTGAAACCTATCGCGTCAAGGCACGTGCATTCCTTGACAGCATGGCGCCGAAGTACGCCCGCAAGGCGCGCAGCGGTAACACGGTCGAGCAAGACCTCGCGCTCGGCCGGCAATATATGGCGGCGCGTTATGACGCCGGGTTTGCCGGGATCAACTGGTCGCCCGAATACGGCGGGCAGGGGCTGAGCAATCTCCACAAGATCGCCTTCGATGCCAAAGAAATGCACTACGGCATGCCGGTGGGCTTCTTCGGGATTTCGCTGGGCATGCCGGTGCCGATGATGATCCATTACGGGCAGGACCGCGAATTCGTGAAGGAGCGCGTGACCAAGGCGCTGCGCGGCGAGGAAATCTGGTGCCAGATGTTCTCCGAACCATCGGGCGGGTCCGATCTCGCCGCGCTGCGCACCAAGGTGGAACCAGACGGCAACGGCTGGCGGATGAACGGCCAGAAGGTCTGGACCAGCTGGGCGCAATATTCGGATTACGGGGTGATCGTCACCCGCAGTGACCCCACCGTCGCCAAGCACAAGGGGCTGACTTACTTCTGGGTCGACATGAAGGCACCGGGCGTGGAAGTCCGCCCGATCAAGCTTGCGGGCGGGGATAGTCACGTCAACGAGGTGTTCTTGGACAACGTCCGGCTGGAAGACAACCAGCGGATGGGCGAAGTTGGCGGCGGGTTTGGGCTTGCGCTGCACACGCTGATGATCGAGCGCTACATCGCGACCGACAGCGCCGGGTTCGGGCCGCACCTCGATGAATTCGTCAAGCTGGCCAAGGAAACCACATTGAACGGCCGTCCAGCAATCGAGGATGGCCGGATCCGCTCAGCGATCGCGCGCAATCACGCGATGCGTGCCGGGCTCGATTCGATTACCCGCCGGGCGATGCTGATGATGCAGGCCGGGATGCAACCCGGCCCCGAAGGAAGCTTGCAGAAACTGGTCGCGGTGCGCAGCAGGCAGAAGCTGTCCGAACTGGCGCTCGATCTGCAGGGCACCGCCGCCTTGCCGTTCGACGAGCACGCCTATGTCAAGGAAGACTGGGGGACGAGCTGGCTCAACGCGCCGACCGGGCGGATCGCCGGGGGCTCGGACGAAGTGCTGCTCAACACCATCGCCGAAAAGGTTCTGGGGCTGCCGCAGGACTACCGTCCCGACAAGGGCATCCCATTCAATCAGATTCCGGCTTAGGATCGGGCCACCCCGTCCAGCGCCGTTCGTGGTGAGGAGGGACTGAGCGCTTGCGAAGGCCCGTCTCGAACCACCCGGCGCGCGCGGTCCTTCGAGACGCGTCTTCGCAAGAGCTCAATCCCTCCTCAGGACGAACGGGGTTTGGTGAGATCAAGTATTGCCAACACCCGCTCGGCCCATTCCATCCGGCATATGAGCAAATCAGGCATGTAGGTATCGCGCTGATTGTAAATCAGCGGCGAGCCATCGAGCCGCGAGCAATGCAGTCCATGCGTTAGCGCTACCGCGACCGGGGCGCAGCTGTCCCATTCGTATTGCCCGCCCGAATGGAGATAAATGTCGGCCTGGCCCAGCACCACCGCCATTGCCTTGGCTCCGGCGCTGCCCATCGGGATCAGTTCGCCGCCAAGCGCTTCGGCTACCGCCAAGGCTTCGGCGGCGGGGCGGGTGCGGCTGACCACCAAGCGCGGCTTTCCTGTGGCGAGAGGCAGCTCGGCAGGCTGATCGCTGCGCAGCACCGGGCTGCCATCGAATCCGGGAAGAGCTACCGCCCCCACTAAAGGCTTGCCTCCCACCGCTAGCGCAACATGCACCGCCCAGTCGCTCCGCCCCTCACCATATTCGCGGGTCCCGTCGAGCGGATCGACGATCCACACCCGCGCGTGTTCGAGCCGCGCGGAATTGTCCTTCTCCTCTTCGGACAGCAGCCCGTCGTGCGGCCGCGCGAGGCGCAGCGCGTTACAGATCAATGAATTGGCAGCGCTGTCGCCGGCATCGCCCAGCGCCTTGCCGGTGCGGTCGCCATAGGCGCGCAAGTCGGCCAGCAGCGCGCCTGCTTCACCTGCCAACTGGGCGGCGAGCGCCACATCGCTCAGATCGTGGGCATCCATGCTTCGCTCCGTGCGCCGAGGATATAGTCAACGATGCGTTCGGCTGCAGCTTCCGGGCTTTCGCTGGTCGTATCGACCCGCAGTTCGGGGCGCAGTGGCACCTCGTAAGGGCTGTCAATCCCGGTGAAGTTCTTGAGGGTTCCGGCGCGGGCCTTTTTATACAGCCCCTTCACATCGCGGCGCTCGGCTTCGGCCAGCGGCGTATCGACGAACACCTCGACGAATTCGCCTGGCGGGACCATTGCGCGGACCATGTCGCGCTCGGCCGCGAAGGGGCTGATGAAGGCGGTCAGCACAATCAGCCCGGCATCGCTCATCAGCTTGGTCACTTCGCCCACCCGGCGGATGTTCTCGATCCGGTCGGTTTCGGTGAACCCCAGATCCTTGTTGAGCCCGTGGCGGACATTGTCGCCATCGAGCAGGAAGGTGTGATGGCCCAGAGCGTGGAGCCGTTTTTCGACCAGGTTGGCGATGGTCGACTTGCCCGAGCCCGAGAAGCCAGTGAACCACAGCACCGCGGGCTGTTGGTGCTTCATCGCGGCATGCGCCTCGCGGCTGACGTCGAGCGCTTGCCAGTGCACGTTCTGCGCGCGGCGCAGGCTGAAGTTGATCAGCCCCGCCGCGACCGTCGCGTTGGTCAGTTTGTCGATCAGGATGAACCCGCCGAGCGTTCGGCTTTGCGCATAAGGTTCGAACACCAGCGGCTTGTCAGTGGTCAGTTCGACCACGCCGATCGCATTGAGTTCTAGCGTCTTGACCGCAAGGTGTTCGAGCGTGTTGACGTTGATGGCGTATTTGGGCGGCTTTACCGTCGCCGAGACCGACTGCGTTGCCAGCTTGAGCCAATAGCCGCGTCCCGGGATCAGCGCCTCGTCGCTCATCCATACCAGGCTCGCCTCGAACTGGTCGGCAACCTCGGGCGGGGCGGAAGCTGCGGCGATCACGTTGCCGCGCGAGCAATCGACCTCGTCGGCGAGGCACAGGGTTACCGACTGGCCAGCCTGCGCCTCGTCCAGATCGCCATCGAGAGTCACTATCCGGCTGATCGTGCTGGTGGTCCCGGCGGGCAATATCCGCACCGCATCGCCCTGCTTCACTGTCCCGCTGGCGATCAGCCCGGCGAACCCGCGGAAATCGAGGTTGGGGCGATTGACCCATTGCACCGGCATGCGAAATGCCTGGCCCGCCTCACGCGTACCGTCGATTTCGACTTGCTCGAGATGCTCGATTAGCGTCGGGCCTGAATACCACGGGGTATGCGGTGAAAGGCTGGTGATGTTGTCACCCTTGAAGCCCGAAATCGGGATCGCGGTGAACTCGGAAATGCCGATTGCCTGCGCGAAATTGACATAGTCGGCCACGATGGCGTCGAACACCACTTGGTCATAGCCAACCAGATCGAGCTTGTTCACCGCCAGCACCAGATGGCGGATGCCGAGCAAGTGGCACAGGTAGGTATGTCGCCGGGTCTGGACCAGCACGCCCTTGCGCGCATCGATCAGGATCACGGCTGCGTCAGCGCTGGATGCGCCAGTCACCATATTGCGGGTGTACTGTTCGTGCCCCGGGCAATCGGCGACGATGAATTTGCGCTTTTCGGTGTTGAAGAAGCGGTAGGCGACGTCGATCGTGATGCCCTGCTCGCGCTCGGCGGCGAGGCCATCGACCAGCAGCGCAAAGTCGATATCCTGCCCCTGCGTGCCCGAGACCTTGCTGGCGTCTTCCAGCGCAGCGAGCTGGTCTTCGAAGATCATCTTGGAATCGTACAGCAGCCGCCCGATCAGGGTCGACTTGCCATCATCGACCGAGCCGCAGGTGATGAACCGCAGCATGTCCTTGTGCTGATGCTGCACAAGGTAAGCGTCGATATCCTCGGCGATCAGGGTGTCGGTGACGTAGGTGTCAGACATCGCGAACCTCCGTCACCCCGGCGCAGGCCGGGGCCCAGTCCGAGCAAACAGACGACGTCGCCATGCGACGGCAGTTTTTATTGTGCTGGGTCCCGGCTTTCGCCGGGATGACGATGCGCGAGCTCATCAAAAATACCCCTGCTGCTTCTTGAGCTCCATCCCGGCGCCGCCGGCATCCTTGTCGATTGCCCGGCCCTGCCGTTCGGAGGTGGTGGTGAGCAGGGTTTCCTGAATGACTTCGGACAGCGTCGCAGCGGTGCTTTCGACCGCGCCGGTCAGCGGATAGCAGCCGAGCGTGCGGAACCGGATCGAGCGCATCTGCGGGACCTCACCGGGTGCCAGCGGGAAACGATCATCGTCAACCATCAGCAGCATCCCGTCGCGCTCGACCGTGGGGCGCGGGGCGGCGAAATAGAGCGGGACGATCGGAATATCTTCGAGCTGGATGTATTGCCACACATCGAGTTCGGTCCAGTTGCTGATCGGGAAGACGCGGATGCTCTCGCCCTTATGCTTGCGGGCGTTGTAGACGTTCCACAGTTCGGGCCGCTGGTTTTTGGGGTCCCAGCCGTGGCTGGTGGTACGGAACGAGAAGATCCGCTCCTTGGCGCGGCTTTTCTCTTCATCGCGCCGCGCACCGCCGAACGCCGAATCGAACTGCCACTGATCGAGCGCCTGTTTAAGCCCCTCGGTCTTCCACATATCGGTGTGCAGCGCGCCGTGATCGAACGGATTGATTCCGCGCGCCTTGGCCTCGGGATTTTGATAGACCAGCAGCTCCATCCCGCTGTCCTTGGCCATCTGGTCGCGCAGCCGGTACATTTCCTGGAATTTCCAGGTGGTATCGACGTGGAGCAGCGGGAACGGCGGCGGGCTGGGATAGAACGCCTTGCGCGCGAGGTGCAGCATCACCGCGCTGTCCTTGCCGACCGAATAGAGCATCACCGGACGCTCCGCCTCGGCCACCACTTCGCGCATGATGTGGATCGCTTCGGCTTCGAGCCGCTGGAGGTGAGTGAGGCTTGTGGTCATCGTCTTTCGCAGGGGGCCGCTAGCGTCTGCCGGGCCAGTCGCGAAACGCAGTAATTCCATGCGCGCGCCAAGCAAGCCTATTGCGCTGCCAATGCCGAGCTAACCGCGCGGTTAACTTGGTCTTGATCTTTGCGGCTGAAGGCTGGAAGGGCAGTTGCCATGTACCAGCTCCTGACCGGTCTCAAAGTGATCGAGGTCTCCTCGTTCGTCGCCTCGCCCACCGCCGGGCTGTACCTCGCGCAGCTGGGCGCCGAGGTAATCCGGGTCGACCATACGGCGGGCGGGCTCGATTATGACCGCGCGCTGCTGACCACCGAGGGCCGCAGCCTGGCGTGGGAAAACCTCAACCGCGCCAAGAAGAGCGTCGCCATCGATCTGACCAGCAAGGAAGGCCGCGCCATGTTGGTCGAGCTGGTGCGGCAAACCGGAGTGCTGATCACCAATTTGCCGGTCGATTCGTTCCTCAGCCATGCGGCCATCGCCGAGCAATGCCCCGAGCTGGTCTCGGTGCGGATCATGGGCTGGCACGATGGCCGCCAGGCGATGGACTTCACCGTCAACGCGGCGAGCGGCTATCCCTTGATGACCGGCCCGGCCGATTGGGACCCGGCCACCGCCCCGCCGATCAACCAGCCGCTGCCGGCGTGGGACTTCATCACCGGGGCCTACTGCGCTTTCGCTTTGCTCGCCGGGCTGCGCCACCGCGATACGACCGGCGAGGGGATCGAAATGCGCGTGCCTTTGGGCGATGTCGCGATCGGTACTGCCGCGAACAGCGGAGCGATGGCAGAAATGCTCTATCGCGGCGCTGACCGTGAACGGCTCGGCAATGCCATCTGGGGCGCTTTGGGCCGCGATTTCACCAGCCGCGACGGCAAGCGCTTCATGGTCGCCGCGCTCACCGCCAAGCAATGGAATGCGTTGAATGCAGCGATGGAAGTGAGTGACCAGATCGCCGCGCTCGAACAATCGAGCGGGCTGAGCTTCGCCACCAGCGATGCCAACCGCTTCGCTCAGCGCGACCGGATCTTTGCGATTCTGCAGGGCGCTGCAGGACAGCTCGATTACGCCGATCTGGCGCAGCGGCTGAGCGCCGCCGGAGCGACCTTTGAGCATTATCGCACGATGTTCGAGATGGCGCAGGATCCGCAACTGGTGACAGGTAATCCGCTGTTCGGCCCCTCGCCCGCCAACCCCAGCGGCTTCGTATATCCCGCCACCCGCTCGTTCGCCAATGTGCCAAATATGCCAGTGGGCGATCCCCGCCCCGCGCCTTACCTCGGCGAGCATACTGAGGAGGTACTGAGTGAACGGCTAGGTCTGTCATCGAACGCGCTCGCCGCGCTGCTCGATCGCGGTGTGGTTCGCACAAGCGACCGTGAGCGGGATTGATGCCCTCGCCTCTGCGCTGTCCTACACGGCACGGCCATGGCATTGTTGTTCAATGTCTATTTCCTCGCCAAACTGGTCCCCGCGCGCCCGTTTCCGAGGCCGTGCGCCCCATCCACTTTTTTGGGCTTGGACTGTGGTCCAAGCGGTCCAAGCGTTCTGAGAAAGAGACGAACCGATGCTTCAACTTAGCCTGCGCCGCGCTGCAATTGTCGCCCCGATCCGCACGCCGGTGGGCAAGTTCGGCGGGGCGCTCGCCTCGGTTACCGCCGGGGAACTGGGCGGGGTGATTCTCAAGGCGCTGATCGAACGCACCAAAATAGATCCCGCGCGGGTCGAAGATGTCGTGTTCAGCCAGGGCTACGGCAACGGCGAAGCGCCGTGCATCGGGCACTGGTCGTGGCTCGCCGCCGGGCTGCCGATCGAGGTTCCGGGTTACCAGCTTGACCGGCGTTGCGGCTCGGGCCTGCAGGCCGTCGTCAACGCGGCGATGATGATCCAGACCGGGATGAGCGACGTTGTCGTTGCAGGCGGCTGCGAGAGCATGTCGAACGTCGAGCATTACTCGGTCGATATTCGCAAGGGCGTGCGTGCCGGAAATCTGACCTTGCACGATCGGCTCACCAGAGGCCGCGTGATGAGCCAGCCGACCGAACGGTTCGGGGTGATCAGCGGGATGATCGAAACCGCCGAAAACCTCGCCAAGGACTGGGATATCAGCCGCGAGGCTTGCGATGCTTACGCCGCGCGCAGCCACCAGCGCGCTGCTGCGGCCTGGGCCGCAGGCAAATTTGACGATGAACTGGTGCCGGTTTCCATTGCGCAGAAGAAGGGTGATCCGATCGTCTTCGCGCACGACGAAGGCTACCGCGCCGATGCCACGACGGAGAGCCTGGGCAAGCTAAGGCCGCTTGAGGGCGGTGTGGTAACCGCAGGCAACGCCAGCCAGCAGAACGATGCCGCCGCCGCCTGCCTGGTGGTGGCCGAAGACAAGCTCGAGGAATTGGGACTTGAACCAATTGCGTGGTTCCATTCGTGGGCTGCTGCCGGGGTCGATCCGAGCCGAATGGGTTATGGCCCGGTCCCCGCCACCGAGCGGCTGTTCGCGCGTAACGGGCTGTCGATGGCCGACATGGACCTGATCGAGCTCAACGAAGCCTTTGCGCCGCAAGTGCTCGCCTGCCTCAAGGGCTGGGGCTGGTCGGACGATGACAGCCGTCACGACATCCTCAACGTCAACGGCTCGGGCATCTCGCTTGGCCACCCGATTGGCGCGACGGGCGGTCGCATCCTCGCCAACCTGACCCGCGAACTTGGGCGGCGCGGCGGCAAGTATGGCCTTGAGACAATGTGCATCGGCGGCGGGCAAGGCATCGCCGCGGTGTTTGAGCGCGCGGCATGACCGAAAGCGACGACATCGCCGAAATTCGCCGCGCGGTGCAGGCGCTCTGCGCTGAATTTCCGGGCGACTACTGGCGTGAAAAGGACCGCGAGCGCGCTTATCCTGGCGAGTTTGTCGATGCCTTGACCAAGGCCGGGTTCCTCGCCGCGCTGATTCCCGAGGAATTTGGCGGCTCGGGTCTCAAGCTCGATGCGGCTGCGGTGATCATGGAGGAAATCCAGTCGTCGGGCTGCAACGGCGCCTCTGCTCACGCGCAGATGTATATCATGAGCACGCTGCTGCGTTATGGCTCGCCTGAGCAGAAGGCGGCCTATTTGCCCGGGATCGCCGAAGGCTCGCTGCGGCTGCAGGCGTTCGGGGTGTCCGAGCCGACCAGTGGCACTGATACGCTTTCGTTGCGCACGGTCGCGGTGAAAGACGGCGATCATTATGTGATCAACGGCCAGAAGATTTGGACCAGCCGCGCCGAACATTCGGACCTGATGCTGCTGCTCGCGCGCACCACCCCGCGCGACCAGGCCGCGAGCAAGACCGAGGGGCTGTCGATCTTCCTGGTCGATATGCGCGCGGCTATCGGCGCTAAGTCTGAAGGAGGTGGGGGCCTGACCATCAAGCCGATCCGCACGATGATGAACCACTCGACCACCGAGGTGTTCTTCGACGATTTGCGCATCCCCGCCTCAAGTCTGATCGGCGAGGAAGGCAAGGGTTTCCGCTACATCCTTTCGGGCATGAACGCCGAACGGATCCTGATCGCGGCGGAGTGCGTTGGCGATGCCAAGTGGTTCATCGAAAAGGCCAGCGCTTACGCCAAGGACCGCAGCGTCTTCGCCCGGCCAATCGGGCAGAATCAGGGCGTCCAGTTCCCGATCGCGCGGTGCTATGCGCAGATGCGCGCGGCTGAGCTGATGGTCCACCACGCCGCGCAAACCTTCGATCAAGGCGGCAACCCGGGAGCCGAGGCCAACATGGCCAAGCTGCTCGCCTCAGAAGCCAGTTGGGCCGCTGCCGACATGTGCGTGCAGACCTTCGGGGGGTTCGGCTTTGCCGAAGAATACGATGTCGAACGCAAGTTTCGCGAGGCCCGGCTTTATACCGTCGCTCCGATCAGCACGAACCTGATCCTGAGTTATCTGGCCGAACATGTGCTGGGGTTGCCGCGGTCTTATTGACACGGGCGTTTGCACCCCGATTTAGCCAGCCGGTCCGATAGACAAGTACTCCTGATTACGTGACAGTCGGGCTGGTTTCGACTCGGGGGATGGACACGTGAAGGCTGGCTGGAATTGGGTACTGCCTGCGCTGTTGCTGCTGCCATTGGCTGCACAGGGCGATACTCCGCCGCAAGTCGTGCTCGCAACTCCCGGTACCGCTGGCGCAAGCAGCGGCGCGGTTGACCGGTATACCCTGCGCTTTTCCGAAGCGATGGTGCCGCTGGGCGATCCGCGCGCCAAACCCGCCGCGACCAGCGATTGTAAGCCTGCGCAAACTGGCCGCTGGGCCGATCCACAGACTTTCGTAATTGAATTTGCCGCGCCGTTGCCAGGCGGCATAACCTGCACGGTGACGCTGCGTCCCAACCTCGCCACGCTGCGCGGAAGCCGAGTGCAGGGCAAGACAAGTTTCGGCATCGACACGGGTGGCCCCGCTGTGCTGTCGGTGCTCGCGCCCGGCGCCGACGGGGACGAGATCGACGAGGATCAGGTGTTCCTGATCGCCACCAATGTCCCGGCGAGCCCGGCTTCGGTTGCGGCGCGCGCCAGCTGCGCAATCGACGGGATCGGCGAAGCGGCTGCGGTCGATGTGCTCGGCGATGCAGCGGTCGATCAGATCCTCGACGGGCTCGGCCAAAACGACTGGCGCCGCACCGGCTTTTTCAGCGAAGCGCAGATTGCCGATGAACTGCCCGGTGATCCTGCCGCGCGGCGGACCGCGCTGCGCACAGTCATGGCGCTCAAATGCCGCCGTCCTTTGCCTCCCAAGCACGATATGTCGTTGGTCTGGCCTGCAACTATCACCACCGACGCAGGCAAGACAGCTGGCCGCGACCAACGATTCGATTTCACCGTGAGGCAGGCTTTTGCGGCCAATTTCGAATGCAGCCGGGTCAACGGCAAGGCCGCGTGCAATCCGATCACACCGGCACACCTGCGCTTCACCGCCTCGATTCCTCGTGCGCAAGCCTTGGCAGTGCGGTTGCGATTTGCCGACGGCAGTGAACGTGCACCCACGCTGGACGAGGATGACAAGAACAAGGCCGAAGTCGCCGATCTCAATTTCGCTGGCGGCTTCCCGGTCGAATCCGCCGCACAAGTCGTGCTTCCCGCCGGCATCAAGGACCTGTCGGGCCGTACGCTTGCCAATTCTGCCCGTTTCCCGCTGGCGATCCGCTTCGCCGCCGCGCCGCCTTTGGTCAAATTTGCCGCGAGCTTCGGAATTATCGAGGCAAGCGAGGGTGCCAGTTTGCCGGTGACAGTCCGCGCGGTCGAGCCAGAGCTGGCCGGCAAGGCAACCTCGGTTGCCGGGCAGAGCCAGAAGGTCGCAGATGACGACGCGCAGATCGCAGCGTGGCTGCGCCGACTCGATAAGGCCGAGAACCGCGACTACGCCTTCACCGAGCACAAGGACGGCACTACCACGGCGGTCAACCACACCCGCGAGAAACCGCTGCTCATGCCGGGCGGACAGGCAATGCAACTCGGCCTGCCGGGCAAAGGCAAGGACTTCGAAGTCGTCGGGATTCCGCTGCCGGACAAGGGTTTCCACGTAGTCGAGCTGGCCAGCCCGGCGCTTGGCGCGGCTCTGCTCGGACGGCCGGCGGTGCGCTATGTCGCGGCCGGCGCGCTGGTCACCGATATGGCGGTGCATTTCAAATGGGGCCGTGAAAGCTCGCTGGTGTGGGTGACTTCGCTGGCCGATGCCGCGCCGGTTGCGGGGGCTGCGGTGCGCATCTCCAACGCCTGCGACGGCAAACTGCTCGCGTACGGCCAGACCGACGCCAACGGGCTGCTGAGCATCGCCGGAATCCTGCCGGAACCGAACTTGGGGGGGACTTGCGAAGGCCAGGAGATCGATGTCCCGCTGATGGTTTCGGCGCGCGCGGGCGGCGATATGAGCTTTACCCTGTCGGACTGGGATCAGGGCATCTCGCCTTACGATTTCGACATGTCGTTCGGCTCGACCGAGCAGCAGGAAACCGTTCACACTGTGTTCGACCGGGAGCTGGTGCGGATTGGCGAGACTGTCCATTTCAAGCAAATCATGCGCCGGCCGGTCGGGGCCGGGTTCGGCTATCCCAAGGGCTTCACCGGCAAGCTGGTGCTGAAACATGAGGGCAGCGACACCGAGTTCTCACAGGCGGTCACCATTGGCGCAGGCGGGACCAGCGAAGGGAGCTGGACCGTGCCGCAAGGCGCACCACTGGGCGATTACGATCTGACTTTCGTGGTCGGTGACAAAACGATCTATACCGGCCAGTCGATCCGCGTCGACGAATACAAGCTGCCCAACATGCGCGCGACGATTCAAGCGCCCAAGGAAGCGCTGGTCCAGCCCGGTTCAGTGCCGCTATCGCTGTTCGTCGGTTACCTCTCGGGCGGCGGGGCAGGCGGACTGCCGGTCACGCTGCGAACCGACTACGCCGCATGGTTTCCCGATCCCAAGGGTTGGGACCAGTTCACTTTCGGCGGTGAGGAACTTGCCGAGGGAACCAAACCGCTCGACAGTTACCAGCAAGCACCCACCCCGACATTGCCGTTCGCCGAGACGCTGCCCGCAACGCTGGGCGCAGACGGCACCGCCAAGACCGACATTGCGGTCGGCCAGCCGATCACCCGGCCGGTCACGCTGAGCGTCGAGATGGATTACCCCGATGCCAACGGCGAAACGATGACCGCCTCGCGCTCAATGACGCTTTATCCCGCTGCGCTCCAAGTGGGCTTGCGCACCGACGGCTGGATGATGAAGGCCGACGATCTGCGCTTGGAGACCGTCGTGGTCGGGCTCGACGGCCAGCCACTTAAAAACCGCACGGTGCGAGTCGACCTTTACTCGCGCGAGATCCTGACCGCTCGGCGCCGGTTGATCGGCGGATTCTATGCTTACGATAACCAGGAAAAGGTCACCAAGCTGCCGGGCGGCTGCCTCGCACGCACCGATCAGACCGGGCGCGCCAGTTGCAAACTTGCGCCGGGGATTTCGGGCGAGATCACGATGATCGCCCGTGCCACGGACGATCAGGGCCGCGAAAGCCGCGCGGTCCAATCGGTCTGGCTCGCGGGCAAGGACGATTGGTGGTTCGGCGGCGATAATGGCGACCGGATGGACCTGATCCCTGAAAAGCTGGAATACAAAGCCGGCGATACCGCGCGCTTCCAGGTGCGCATGCCGTTCCGTGCCGCCGAAGCATTGGTCACGGTCGAGCGCGAAGGCGTGCTGTCGAGCTTCGTGACCAAGCTGTCGGGCGCGGACCCGGTGGTCGAGGTCAAGCTGCCCGCAAATTATGCGCCCAATGTCTATGTCTCGGTTATGGCAGTGCGCGGGCGCGTCAAAGGTGGCAGCCTGTGGCTATCCGAACTGGCGCGTGACTGGAACCTGCCGTTCTTCAGCCAGGACGCCGCAAGCCCAACCGCGACAGTCGATCTGGGCAAACCCAGCTACCGGATCGGGCTTGCCAAGATCAAGGTCGGCTGGGAAGGGCATCAACTAGCGGTCGCGCTTAAGCCCGACCGGGCGAAATACGGCGTGCGCGACACCGCCAATGTCACGGTCGCAGTCAAAGGCCCTGATGGCCGCCCGGCGAGCAGCGCCGATGTGGCTTTCGTTGCAGTCGATGAAGCGCTGTTGACCTTGATGCCCAACCACAGTTGGGACTTGCTCAAAGCGATGATGGGCGAGCGCAACCTCGAGGTTGCCACCTCGACCGCGCAGATGCAGGTTGTCGGCAAGCGGCATTACGGCAAAAAAGCCGTGGCGGCGGGCGGCGGCGGCGGCGCGGGTGATGCCTCGGGTGTCAACCGTGAGAACTTCAAGCCAGTGCTGCTCTGGCAAGGTCACGTGACGCTAGATACCAAAGGCGAGGCGCAGGTGGCGGTGCCGCTGTCCGATGCGCTGTCGAGCTTCAAGCTGGTCGCAGTGGCGACCGACGGCGCACAGCTATTCGGTACCGGTGAGACCACCATCCGCACCGCGCAGGACCTTTCGCTCTATTCGGGTCTACCCACTTTGGTCCGCACCGGCGATCACTACGACGCAGTGTTCACACTGCGCAATTCGTCCGACCATGCGATGAAGATCACTGCCGAGCCGCTGATCGAACCCGCCGTTGCCAAGGCCGGGCCGCTCACCATCACGTTACCCGCTGGCGGGGCGGGACAAGTACGCTGGGGCCTCAATGCGCCGCCCGCGCCGGGTGTGCTGAAATGGACCGTCAAGGCGCGCAGCAGCGACGGCAAAGCCAGCGACACGCTGACCGCAACGCAGGAAGTAATTCCGGCGATCCCGATCGAAGTCTGGGCGGCGAGCTTGCTCCGCGTCGGCGATCCCGCGCCGGTGATCGCGACGCCGTTTGGCGCGCTGCCGGGCGGCTATGTCACGGTCGATCTCAGCGATACGCTCGCCTCGCCGCTGGGCGGGGTGCAGGCTTACATGACCGCCTATCCCTACGATTGCTTCGAACAGCGCCTCTCGCGCATCGTGGTGGCTGGCGATGGCGTTGCGTGGACGTCGCTGGCAGCGGCCTTGCCGACTTACCTCGATAGTGACGGGCTAGTGCGTTATTGGCCCGACGCGCAAATGCGCGGATCGAGCGAGCTCACAGCTTATGTCCTCGCCGTCACCAGCGCTGCCGGGCTGCCCATTCCGGACGCCGCGCGGGCCAAGATGGTTGCCGCACTGCAGGGCGTAGTCGAAGGGCGGATCGAACGCAGCCGCAGCTACGCTGCCGACGAGCGCCTTGTGAAAATAGCCGCGCTGAGCGCGCTCGCCCGCGCCGGGGCCGCGCAGCCGGGTCTGGTTGCCAAGATCGACATGGTCCCGGCCGATATGCCGACTTCGGCGCTGGCTGACTGGATAGTTGCGCTCGATCGTCTGCCCGGTGCGCCGCGCGCCAGCCTGCTCCGCACTGCTGCCGAGGGCGAACTGCGCAAGCGGTTGACTTACGAAGGCACCCGCCTCGACTTGTCGGACCGCAACAATGCGCCGTGGTGGATGATGACCAGCGGCGACGAGATGGCGATCAAGGCGCTCGATGCCGTGCTCGGCAAACCCGGTTGGTCGGCCGAAATGCCCCGCATGATGGTCGGCGTTTCGGCGCGGCAGTTGCGCGGGCACTGGGATACAACCCCGGCCAATGCCTGGGGTGCGCTGGTTGCGCGGCGCTTTGCCGCCAAGTACCCGGCCTCCGCGATTGCCGGGACCACGCATCTGGCCCTGGGCACCGCGGTGTTCGACCTGAGCTGGCCGCGCCTCGCGCCAATCGCGCCGGTGCAATTGCCGCTGATCGATGGGCCGCTGACCTTGTCGCAAAGCGGCGGGGCAGGGCCATGGGCGACGGTGTCAGTCCACGCTGCGGTGCCGCTGACTGCACCGCTCAATGCCGGGTACAAGCTGACGCGCAGCCTTACGGTGGTCTCGGCCAAGATGCCGGGCAAGCTCTCGCAAGGCGATGTGGTGCGGGTCCGGCTGACGATCGAGGCGAGCGCCGAACGGACCTGGGTCGCGCTGTCCGATCCGCTGCCGCCGGGCGCGGTAGTCATGTCATCGCTCGGCGGGCAATCGCAGCAATTGCAGTCTGGCCAAACCAGCGAAGGTGCGTGGCCGGCCTACGTGCAAAGCTCACGCGGGTCGTGGCAGGCGTTCTTCGATTGGCTGCCGCGCGGCACGACGGTGCTCGAATACACGCTGCGGCTCAACACGGCAGGCACCTTCGCGCTGCCCCCGGCGCGGGTCGAGGCGATGTACGCGCCCGAGATTCGCGGGCAGTTTCCGATTGCTCCGGTGACGGTGTGGGGGTCCTAGCCCACCTGCCACGAAGCCGCCGTAACCGGGTTCTGCTCGCGCTCGTGACTGTGCTGGCGCTGGCGGGCGTGGCGCTCGACTGGCGCACGTCGCCGCCCAAGGCTCCCGAATTTGCCAAGCTTAGCGACAATTGGAAGTCGAGCGAGGCTTGGCTTTACGACAAAGACGGCGGACTGCTCGACGAGGTGCGGGTGGACTTCGCGATGCGGCGGCTTGCCTGGACCCCGCTTTCGGCGATCAGCCCGGAACTGCGCCGCGACGTTGTGGCAGCCGAAGACCACCGTTTTGCCAGCCACGGCGGAGTCGATTGGCTGGCGATGGCGGGATCGATGCGCAGCCGTGTGAACGGCGCGCGCAGCCGCGGCGCGTCAACCATCACAATGCAGACAGCCGCGTTCCTGTGGCCCGAGATCGGCAGGCCGGGAGCGCGCGGCTGGTTCGACAAATTGCGCCAAATGCGCGCCGCCTGGTCGCTCGAGCACCGCTGGAGCAAGGACCAGATCCTCGAGGCCTATCTCAACCTCGCACCGTTTCGCGGCGAGACGCAAGGGGTGGGCGCGGCCGCGCTGGCATTGTTCGGCAAAAATCCGGACAAGCTCGATCGGCGGGAGGCGGCGCTTCTCACCGCGCTGCTGCGCGATCCCGCTGCGCCGCCGCCCGCGCTGGCCGCGCGGGCTTGCCGGCTACTCCCAGCGGCCGACTGCCCGGCGCTGGGCGCACTGGCTGAAAGTGCGGCTGGAGCACAGCGGATGGGCACCCATGATCCCGCGCGCGCGCCGCACCTCGCGGCGCACTTGCTCACTGCTCCCGGAATGAAGGTCACCACCACGATTGATCCGGCGGCGCAGGCGCTCGCCACCGACGCGCTGCGCCATCAGTTGCAAGGCCTCGGCCCGCGCCGGGTCCGCGATGGCGCGGTGGTGGTGCTGGATAACAAGAGCGGCAACGTGCTCGCGTACGTGGGCGGAGTTGGCCTGGGCTCGACCGCTGCCTCGGTCGATGGCGCAGCGGCGCTACGGCAGGCCGGATCGACATTGAAGCCGCACCTCTACGCCCAGCTGATCGAGCGCAAATGGCTCACTGCTGCGTCGATACTCGATGATTCACCCGTGCAACTCGACACCGCTTCGGGGCTTTACGTCCCGCGCAATTACGACAATGCATTCATGGGCCCGGTTTCGGCGCGGCGGGCGCTCGCCAATTCGCTCAACGTGCCGGCGGTGCGGGCGTTGCTGCTCGACGGGGTGCAGGACTTCCGCGACCGGTTGTGGGACCTGGGCTACGAGGGGCTGGAGGGTGACGGCTCGTACTACGGCTTCTCGCTCGCGCTAGGCTCGGCCGAGGTTACCCTGCTGCAACAAGCCAACGCCTATCGGACGCTCGCCAACCTAGGCCTGGCTAGCCCGCTGCGGCTCAAGCCTGACGATCCGCAGGTTGCCCCGCGCCAAGTGCTTGATGCTGGCGCAGCGTGGATCGTCGGCGATATCCTCTCGGACTCCAGCGCGCGGGCGAGCACATTCGGAGTGGATTCAGCTCTGCGGCTACCGTTCTGGGCCGCGGCCAAGACCGGCACCTCGAAAGCAATGCGTGACAACTGGTGCATCGGCTATTCCGATCGCTTCACCGTCGCAGTGTGGGTCGGCAACCTTGAAGGTGATCCGATGCGGGCTATTTCCGGCACCAGCGGCGCAGCTCCGGTTTGGCGCGATGTAATGCTCGGTCTGCACCGCGGCCAGCCCGGGCGGCAACCTGCACGGCCAAGCGACATCCAGCCAAACCAAATCGACTTCGCCGGGCTGCGCGAACCGCCGCGGCGCGAATGGTTCCTGCCTGGCACCGCGCAAGGCCAGTTCGCCGCTGCCCCCGGCTTCGCGCGCCGCCCGCGTATCGCCAACCCGGTTTCGGGCAGCGTCTACGCCTTCGATCCCGACATCCCGCCCGCGCGCCAATCGGTCGGAATCACGATCACCGGCGAGGCAGCAAACCTTTCGCTAACCCTGGATGGAAAACGCTTCGCCCCGGCGCAGGACGCGCCGCAAATGCCTTTGATCAAAGGCAGCCACTTGCTCGCGCTGGTCGATGCGAGCGGGCGGGTTATGGACCGGGTACGGTTTTCTGTGCGGTGAGCGCCGGGTGTCAGGCCGGCATGAGGAGCGGCGTTGAACCATCGGGCAGCCGATAACCATCGTGCAGTGCAGCTTCGACTTGCGCAATGTCTTCGCTACGCATCACAGCCACGACAGCCCCGCCAAATCCGCCGCCAGTCATCCGGGCGCCGCCATTGCTGCCGATTGCCGTGTTGAGACACCGCACAAGCGCATCAACCGCCGGCACGCTGACCTCGAACTGGTCGCGGAGAGAAGCATGGCTGGCGCGCAGGATCATGCCTAGCGCCGGCAAGTTTTGCGCCTCGATCGCGCCGACTGCTGCGCCGACCCGGGCAATTTCCGACACGACATGGCGCGCGCGATCGCGCGTCGTCGGACCGAGCGTAGCGGCTTCGACTTGCTCGGATGTCGCATCGCGCAGTGCTGCTACTCCGATTGCCGCAGCAGCAACCTCGCAATCGTTGCGGCGCTGGTTGTAGTGGCCGTCAACCAATCCTCGTTGCACCCCTGACTGCACGATCATCACCGCCCAGTCAGATGGCAGTGTGACTTGCTGCGTAGACAGGTTGCGGCAATCGATGAGCAAGGCGTGGCCATGGTTGCCCGCCGCGATCGCCATCTGATCCATAATTCCGCAATTGACCCCGGCCCATTCCTGCTCGGCGGCCTGGGCGGCTAGCGCAAGTTCGCGTGGTGGGCGCGCCGGCGTTCCGCTGGCCGCAGCCAATGCCCGGCCGACTGCAACGCACAGCGATGCCGATGAAGACAGTCCTGATCCGCGCGGGATCGAGCCGGCAATCGCCAGCTTCGCTCCTGGCGCCCGATATCCGCGTTCGGCCATACACCCTGCCATCCCGCGCAAATAAGAGCGCCAGTCCGCTGGTTGGTGCGGCTGGGCAACGCCGATGGTGAAACGGTCGCGGGCATTGCCAAAATCGAGCGCCACCGCGTCGATCTGATCTTCTGCCCACGGCGACCAGGCGACTGCGGTGCCCGCCAAGATCGGCATTGGCAGTACCAGCCCGTCGTTGTAATCGACATGCTCGCCAATCAAATTGACCCGGCCGGGAGCGAAGGCCACGCCGACCGGCGGATGACCGAAAGTCGCTGCAAAACCCGCGTGGGTCCGTTCGAGCAGGTTCACCGAGTGATCACTACCGAACGGAGGCGCTCTGCGGCACTTTCAGGGGTGAGGTCACGCTGGGTCTCGGCCAGCAGTTCAAACCCGACCATGTGCTTGCGCACTGTCGCTGAGCGCAGCAGCGGCGGCAGGATGTGGGCGTGCAGGCGCCAGTGTGCGGTATCGTCGCCCAGCCCGTGTGGAGCGCCGTGCCAGCCCATCGAGTAGGGCATGTCGTTATCAAACAGTTCGTCATAGCGGCGCAGCACTTGCGCCAGAATTTCTGCCAAAGCCGCGCGAGCTTCGACGGACAAGTCTTCGATTCGGCGGACGTCGCCGCGCGCAACCAGGAGGGTTTCGAACGGCCATGCCGCCCAGTGCGGGACGACCGCCAGCCAGTGGGCGTTGACCTCGATAACGCGCTCGCTCGCTGCCAGTTCAGCTGCCGCAACATCGCTCAATAAAACCGTTCCCTTGGCTTCGAACCATTCGCGCTGGCGGCGGTTCTCGCGCTCGACGAGCTCGGGAATGAAATCGCTGGCCCATACTTGCCCGTGCGGGTGCGGTGAAGACGCACCCATCATTGCCCCCTTGTTTTCGAACAGCTGGACGTGAGCCCAGCGTTTGCCCAGTTCAGCGGAAAGATCGCACCACGTCGCAATAACCCGTTCAAGCTCGCTGGACTCAAGCCGGGCCAAAGTCGCGCCGTGGTCGGGCGCGAAGCAGATGACCCGCGCCTCCCCGCTTGCAGGCATGGTCTCAAACGGGTCTTGGATCGGTTGCGCGGGGCCGTCTTCACCCAGCAAAGCCGGGAAGTCGTTGGCGAAGACGAAAGTTCCGGCATAGTCGGGGTTCACCTCGCCGCCCGCCCGAGTGTTGCCCGGGCAAAGGTGGCACGATGGTTCGTGCGTTGGCGGGCGCAGTGCAGCGAGTGCTGCCGCCTCGCCTTGCCAGGGTCGCTTGGCGCGATGCGGCGAGACCAGCAGCCATTCCCCGGTGAGCAGATTGCGGCGTCGATGCGGCATGTCGGTTTGAGTCATCGACCGGTTATGACATCGATTGATTTGTAAGTGGAAGCAATTTGGCATTTTGAAAGGCTGCCAATTTGAGTTTAGCTGCCACGAATATGACCAGAAAATCAGCCAGACATTTCCTCGCCCAGCGACGCTGGACAAAGCTGCGAAGACGGATGAGCGGGTTAGAGTGTCTTGATTATCCCCGAAAAGTCCGTGCCGCCGCCTCCCGCCGCGGTGAAGGCCGCGTAGAGTTCAGCAGCACGGGCCCCCATCGGCACCTGCGCCCCGGCACCTTGTGCGGCTTCCATCGCCAGTTTGAGGTCCTTGAGCATCAGCGCGGCGGCGAATCCGCCTTGGTAGCCATTGTCCGCTGGGCTTGACGGACCGATGCCAGGGACGGGGCAATAAGACGTCATTGACCAAGACTGGCCCGAGGCTTTCGACGAAATATCGTAGAAAGTCTGCAGGTCCAGCCCCAGCTTTTCGGCGAGCGCAAAGGATTCGCAGGTGGCGATCATCGTCGCTCCGAGGATCATGTTGTTGCAGATCTTGGCCGCCTGCCCCGCGCCAGGCTCGCCAGCGTGGATCACCGCCTTGCCCATCGCCGCAAGGATCGGCTCGGCCTTGGCAAAAGCTGCGCCGCTCCCGCCCACCATAAAGGTCAATGTGCCGCCATTGGCCGCAGCGATCCCGCCCGAAACCGGCGCATCGACCATTTCGTAGCCTGACGTGCGCGCCGCGTCCTCAACCTTGCGGGCCGTGGCGACGTCAATGGTCGAGCAATCGAGCAGCAGCGCGGCGGCGGGCGCGTGGCCGATCACCTCGCCGGTGTAGACACTCTCGACGATTTTGCCGTTGGGCAGCATCGAGACCACCGCAGCGGCACCTTGGACGGCTTCGCGGACGGTTGGGAAGATAGCGCAGCCATTCCCTTGTGCGCGGGTCGTCGCTTCGGCGGAAAGATCGAACGCGCGCACTTCGTGCCCGGCTTTGGCCAGGTTTGCAGCCATCCCGCCGCCCATGTTGCCGAGGCCAATGAAGGCGATTTTGCTCATTGTTGGTACTCCATCACTTCGGCTTCGATTTCCACACGCCATTCGGGCCGGATGAACCCGGATACGATCAGCGTGGTCGTAGCTGGGCGGGCGGTTCCGAACCATTTGCCATGAACCCTAGCGACCGTCTCGAAATCAGCGCGGTCGGTCAGGTAGATGCAGGTTCGCACGGTGTCTTCGATCCGCCCGTCAAGGTCGGCGACAGCCTGAGCGACGATCGCGCAGCACCGTTCCATTTGCGCGGCGGCATCACCCGGCGTGGTCGATCCATCGGGTTCGATTGGTGCGGTCCCGGCGACCATGATTTGCGGTCCTGTCCGCACCGCTCGCGAGAAACCCAGCACCGGCTCGAGCGGGGATCCACTGCTGACGCGCTGCTTCACTGGTTCAGCCCATCGTCGGGATAACGAAAGCATTCCCGCCATCAGGCGAACCATCGGGCCAGCGGGCGGTGACGGTCTTGACCTTGGTCCAGAACTTGATGCCTTCCATGCCGTGCTGGTTGGTATCTCCAAAAGCCGAACGCTTCCAGCCGCCAAAGGTGTGGTATGCGACCGGGACCGGGATCGGCACGTTGATCCCGACCATCCCGACATTGACCCGCGCGGCAAATTCTCGCGCGGCATGGCCGTTGCGGGTGAAAATCGCGACACCGTTGCCGTATTGGTGCTTGCTTGGCAGCGCGACCGCTTCCTCAAAGTCCTTGGCGCGGACGATTTGCAGCACAGGGCCGAAAATCTCGTTGTGATAGCTGTCCATTTCGGGCGTGACGTGATCGAACAGCGTCGGGCCGACAAAAAAGCCGCTCTCATGCCCTTGCAGCGTGAAGCCGCGGCCATCGACCACCAGCTCTGCGCCCTCGGCCGCGCACTTGGCGATCCAGCCTTCGACTTTGGCCTTGTGCTCTGCGGTTACCACCGGTCCGTAATGCGCCTCGGCGTCAGTTGAGACCCCGACCCGCAATGCGGCAATCGCGGGGATGAGCTTGGCGCGCAGCCGCTCGGCGGTATCTTCGCCCACCGGCACCACAACGGGCAGCGCCATGCAGCGCTCGCCCGCCGAACCGAAGGCCGCGCCCGCCAGATCATTCACCACCTGGTCGAGGTCGGCGTCGGGCATAACGATGCCGTGGTTCTTGGCCCCGCCCATTGCCTGCACGCGCTTACCTGCGGCGACCCCGCGGTTGTAAACGTAATGTGCGATGTCGCTTGAACCGACAAAGCTGACTGCGCCGATCGCCGGATGATCGAGGATCGCATCGACCATTTCCTTGTCGCCGTGGACAACCTGGAAGATGCCATCGGGCAACCCCGCCTCAAGCCACAGCTCGGCCAGCCGCATCGGCACCGAGGGATCGCGCTCGCTCGGCTTGAGGATGAAGGCATTGCCGGTCGCCATCGCCACCGCGCTCATCCACAACGGGATCATCGCGGGGAAGTTGAACGGGGTGATGCCCGCGCCGATGCCGAGCGGTTGGCGCATCGAATAAACATCGATCCCGGGCCCTGCGCCTTGGGTATATTCGCCTTTGAGCACATGCGGGATGCCGCAGCAAAATTCGACCACTTCGAGCCCGCGCTGGATATCGCCCTTGCTGTCGGCAATGACCTTGCCATGCTCGCTGGAGAGCAGCGCGGCGAGCTCGTCCATATGCGTTTCAACCAACGCTTTGAAATTGAACATCACCCGCGCGCGGCGCTGCGGATTGGTCGCGGCCCAGGCGGGCTGTGCGGCTTGGGCAGCGGCAACCGCGCGATCGAGCAGTGCGGCATCGCCCAGCGCTACTTCGGCTTGCACCACGCCGCTGTTGGGATCGTAAACTGGGCTCTTGCGGGCAGGAGCAACCCCGCCCGTACCGCCGGCAATGAAGTGATCGATCAAGCGCATAGGTTAAGCCTCTTCAAGTTCAAATGTTCCATAAAACTTTGCATATCGCTATAGCCGTTAGACTATCAACGCCGTGGATGCAGCTGTCTGAATTGGGCAACGGTCAGGTCTAAGCGACGATGGCACCATTCCCGGACGCAACGGTGGCAATGAGCAAGGTTGCCAGCGTCATTAGTCCTCAGGCTCGCCGGCGCAATCTTAGACTGAGATGCTTGAGTCACCGGCACGCTCGCGGCATGATCCATGACAACCACCGCATAGCTGGACCACCTGTGGAAACTCCCTGGATATCCTGGCATCGGTCATTCACAACAAAACGAAAGTAGTTTCGGAACTATTGGTCTGGTACTGGTCTCAGCTGGCCCCTCGACCCGTAGTTGTGATTAGCCGGATTTTCTGGGCAATTTCTTCAGGGGAGAGAATAAAGTCGATGCAGCCGCTCTCGATAGCGCTCTGCGGCATATCGGGTTGCGCGGCCGTATCGAGCTGCTGGGCGATCGTGATCCCGCCAATTTCTTTGATCCCGCACAGTGCAGCCGCTCCATCGCCATCATAGCCCGAAACAATCACCGCAATTAGCTGACCGGTCCAGTTCTGCGTCAGCGAGCGCAGAAAGACGGTGATGACATCGGGCCAGCCGTGCGGCTTCGAAATCGGTTTGAGGCGAAATTCGCCATTGAGGACGTGGAGATCGCGCTTCTCTGGAATGATGAAAACGCAATTCGGGCGGACGTCCAGGCGTTCGGTAATCAGCTCGACCGGCATCGCAGTGTAATTCGGGAGGATTCGGTGGAGCATCGTTGAGACAGTTCGCAAGTGATTTACGATCACGATTGCAACGCCCAAATCACCGGGCAAATTTTTCAGTAGCCGCGTGTACGCGTCGAGCCCACCAGCCGACCCGCCGACGCAAACTATGGGAAAATCATTCGCCATACCTGGGATCCTTTTGCACCAATCGCACAATGCTTCGCTTGTCAGGAATTTACGGCCCGGGCGCACAGATTGCGTAATTCCAGATCCAGTTGGCCAGTTGTAAACGGCTTTTGCAACAGCGTCTCTTCGCGCAGTCGTTCGGGCAGTGTTAGCACGTCGTACCCGCTCATCAGCAAAACTGGCACACCTCGTCGCAACAGAAGGTCGATTACCGGGTAGGAATTTCCGCCGCGAATATTGATGTCGAGCACCGCGCAGCCAAGCTCACCATCAAGCGCCACTGCCAATGCTTCGTTAAGCTCGGCTATCGGGCCGACGACATCGTGGCCGAGTTCATCGATTGCATCCTCGATGTCCATTCCGACCAGCGGTTCATCTTCGACGACTAACACCCTGCATTTTGCTGTGTCGCTCATGACGGTTCTTCGCCCGCAGCTGGGGCCGAGCGGATGCGGCCGATCTCGGGGGTGAACGGAATAGAAATGTCGCAGCGAACCCCGGCTTTGAGGAATTCGCGGTTCACTTTGGCAGACAGTCCTCGAACCAGGCTGAGTTCGATCAATTTGGTTCCGTAGCCGCGATTCTTGGGCGGCGTAACTGGGGGCCCACCGGTTTCCAGCCACAATATCTCAAGTACCGGCTGGCCCTCTGCATCGATAACGCGCCAGGTCACATCAAGATGTCCCTGTTCGGTCGAAAGCGAACCGTACTTAACCGAATTGGTCGCCAGCTCGTGGATCGCCAGGCCCATGCTCAGGTTCGCGCGTGACGTCAGCACAACGTCGTCGCCCGCAGCCCTCAGGTTTGCACGCTGCTTGTAAAGCTTGAGTTCCATCGCCACCAGTCTGCCGAGCGACCCTTTCAACCCCGCCAAGTTCCCGAAGCAGCCCATGCGCGCGTGAGATGGCCTGGATGCGGCCTTCAAGCTCGGTTCGAGCGGCCTGGTCCGATCCGCCTGATTTGAGCGTCTGCGTGACGACCGACGAGACGACCGCCAGGATATTCTTCACCCGGTGATCGAGCTCTGCCATCAGCATGGCCGAGTGATCCTCGGCCAGCTTTCGCATGGCGATATCGCGTGCCACAGCCGAAGCCCCGATGATCACACCTTGCGCATCGCGCATCGGTGAGATCGTCAATGATACATAGATTACCCGGTCACCTTTGGTCACCCGGCTGATATCGATATCGGTAACGGGTTTGCCTTGGCGCAGGCGGATCAGATTGGCGGGCCATTCATCCATCTGGGCATCGTCAAGCAAGGTCGCCATCGGCTGGCCGATCATTTCATCGCCCGAATAGCCGTAAATCTTCTCGGCTCCGGCGTTCCAACTGGTAATCGTACCGTCCAGATCGTGGCTGATAATCGCATCTTCCGACGATGCGACAATTGCGGCCAGGTGGGCCTGATCACGCTCCAGCGCTTTCCGTTCGGAAATAACGATCAGCGTGATGACGACGCCGTCGATGACATTGTTAAGATCGCGGTACGGTTTGACCCGAAGCAGGTAGGCCGCCTGGCCATCATCGGATTCGGCTTCGCGTTCTATGGAGCCAAGATCGCGCAGCACGGTGGCGATGTCCTGGGTTAGCGCAGATCCAGCCAGGCGCGACGAGAAGTCACTGATTAGCCGGCCTTCGTCGCCTTCGCGGATATTGAATATTTCGGTGATAGCAGGCGTAAAACGTCGAATCTGCGATTTGTTGTCAAGAAACAGCGTCGCGACCGACGTGCTATCGAATAAATTGGCAAGATCGCTGTTGGAACGGACCAAACTGTCTGCACGATTGTTCAGCTCTGCATTGACCGTCTGAAGTTCTTCATTGATCGATTGCAGTTCCTCCTTGGAAGTCTCCAATTCCTCAACCGTGGAATGTAGTTCCTCGTTGACTGACTGGAACTCTTCGTTGGAACTTTGCAATTCCTCGTTTGCGGTTTCCAGTTCCTCGGTGATGGTCTGGAGCTTTTCACGCGCTGCAATCAGTTCGCTGTGCTCATGATCGACCAGCGGGTTTTTGTCGGGCTTTACCGAAAAGTCGGCCTGCAACCCTGCGGTAACCTCCTGGAACGCGAGCAGCATGCAGCGCTGGGCGCCAACCCCCTCGGTCAGTGGCTGGGCGATCAGATTTATTGTGTGGAGCTGACCGGCAACTTCAAACTTGACGGTTTCCTGGACCGGACCTTGCTCTTCCTGCGCCTTGCGCACCAAGTTCCGCACTGGCGGCCGCAGCTGTGTGTGCAACATCCGGAACAGGTTGAGGCTGGCCCCGCCGCTCGCCGGTTCCATATATTTGGCCACCGGGCCCGAGAACCGCTGAATTTCATGCTGGCTATCGAATACGATGTAGGCCGGGGCGTATTGCGCCATGGCCCGCGCGGCCAACGCATCGATGGTGTCGGCTTCGGACGTGCGCTGCACCGGGGGGGCCGGGTTCAGCCTCGCGGTAATGGGGATCCGCGGGATTTCGGCGGAGACATCCAGCCGCTTAAAAATGCGACAACGCTTGTCGAAGGCCTTGAACAGGCGGGCACTTGCGGCGATCGCTTCCGATGGGCCGAGCCACAGGAAACCGTTGGATTTAATTCCGTAATGGAAGGTGGCAATAACCCGCTGTTGCAACGGCGCTTCGAAATAAATCAGCAAATTGCGGCACGAAATCATATCGAGCCTGGAAAACGGGGGGTCTTTAACGAGATCGTGCGTTGAAAACACACACATATCGCGAATGTGCTTCGCGACCCGGTAACGCTCCCCTTCTTTGACGAAGTGCCGCTCCAATCGTTCGAGCGTGGTGTCAGCCTCGATTATATCGTTATAAAGTCCGGCCCGGGCAATCGTCACGGCCCGATCATCTATGTCGGTTGCGAAAATCGTAACATGCCGGGTGGATTCGGCTTGTGCGAGCGCTTCATTAATGAGGATGGCGAGCGAATAGGCCTCCTCGCCCGTCGCGCAGCCAGCCACCCAGATGCGGATTGGTTCGTCGGGCTCACCGCTCGCAATCAAAGCCGGCAGGACGGTCTCTGCCAGGGCTTCGAACATTGCCGGATCGCGAAAAAACCGCGTTACACCAATCAACATTTCCCGGAACAGCAAATCAGGCTCGTTCGGCAGCTTGCGCAGCTGGGCAATATATTCGTTCGGGTCTTCGATATGGAGCACTTGCATGCGCCGTAACACCCGGCGCATCAGCGTGCTCGATTTGTACTGGCCGAAATCGCGCCCCAGCCGGCTGTTGAGCACGGCGCAGATCGTGACCAAGTAATTGGCCTCGCCGGCTTCCTTGGCATCGAACAGGCCAAGGGTTGCGCTTTTGTTTCTGAAATCGCTCCGCCAAGGCGCTGTTATAGTCTGGGTCGAGATGCTGGACCAACACAAACGCCATGCCGCTGTCGATCGGCATCTCCGATAAAAACGAACGGAATGCGTCAAGTCCGCCAGCCGAGGCCCCGATGCCAACGATAATATGACTATCGGGACCTGCGCCGTTTTCTATCGCGCTGCCGCCGAGCGCCGCCGCCTTTACGGCAAACGATTGCGTCGCCGCAGGTCGGGCGCGTGATGGTGATGGAGGCTTAGCCATGCCCGTTTGTCGGCGTAAAAATGCGGTTGGCAAGGGACTTAGGTTGAGAGAGCGGGGCGAGCGCAACAAGATTTTAGGCGCTGCAAAATGCGGAATTAGCTTAATCGCGCTCCGTAACAACTTGCGCGAAGGACGGTTACTTCAAGCCAGCCACTGGTCAGTTGTGACCGGCTCCGCTTGGCATGGCGAAATGTGGGTGGACGCTCGCTGGCGAAGATCGGGGCGGTGAAGCTGGGATCGTAGAGTTTGATCGAGAGATAGTCGCGGCCTTCGTCGGAGGTCTTCTGCCAGCAGGCGATTCGGCTGATCCTTCTTCCTCGCTCTCCTCCGGCTCTGCCGGCCATGCGGAGCAACATTGGAGCGGTACGCTGTCGATTGATGGCGCGGATTTCGTGCTTTCGATGGGCGAGATTGTAGTGGTCCCGGCCTGGTCGGAGCGCCGCTTCGTCGCGGTGAATGACCTGATGCTGTTCTGTTATTCCGACCGCGCGACGCAGGGGAAGCTCGGCTTGTGGAGAAAGGCACCCAACCTAACCTAACTCATTTAAACGGCTATGGGTCAGGAACATCCGCGCTTGCTATCCTTCGTCCGAAATTCGGCCTGGATCGTCATTTGCATCCAGAACTGCCAATTATATGGCTAGTAACGGCTAATGTCTTCCACCGAGATCCTGATCAGCGAGGTTGGCCCGCGCGACGGTTTGCAAAGCGTGGACTCGATCATGCCGATCGCCGCAAAAAAGGCCTGGATTGCCGCTCGCCGCCGCTGCGGCCATCGCCGGGCTCATCAGGTGAGTCCGCGCGCCGATCCCCTGGCGGCCTTCGAAATTGCGGTTGGAGGTCGAGGCGCAGCGCTCGCCCGGGGCGAGCCGGTCATCGTTCATCGCCACGCACAGCGAACAGCCGGGCAGGCGCCATTCAAAGCCTGCATCGATGAACACCCGGTCGAGGCCCTCGGCTTCCGCCTGAGCGCGGACTTGTCCCGAACCCGGGACTACGATCGCAGCCACCGACGGTGCAACTTTGCTGGTGCCAACCACCGCGGCGGCGGCGCGCAGGTCTTCGATCCGGCCATTGGTGCACGAGCCGATGAACACCCGGTCGACCGCCAGTCCGGCGAGCGTTTCGCCGGCGCCGAGGCCCATGTATTCAAGCTGCCGTGCTCCAGCGTCCATTGGCACCACGCCGGTCACCGGGACGACCTGATCGGGGCTGGTTCCCCAGCTGACCATCGGCGCGATCTGTGTCGCATTGAGCACCACTTCGCGGTCAAACAGCGCATCGGGATCGCTCGCCAAAGCCAGCCACTGCTCCACCGGCAGCGGAGCGGGCGCGCGGGGTCGTCCTTCAAGGTAGGCAATCGTGGTCGCATCGGGCGCGACCAATCCGATCCGTGCGCCCGCTTCGATGGTCATGTTGCACAGGGTCATGCGCGCTTCCATCGACATTGCGCGGACCGCGCTACCGGCATATTCGAGCGCATAGCCGGCCCCGCCCGACGCGCCGATCTGCCCGATCAGGGTCAGGATGACGTCTTTGGCCGAGACCCCCGCGGGCAGTACCCCGTCAATCGTCACGCGCATCGACTTGAGCTGCTTTTGCAGCAGGACTTGCGCGGCCAGCACGGACTCGATCTCGCTGGTCCCGATCCCGAAAGCCAGCGCGCCAAATGCGCCGTGGGTCGCCGAATGGCTATCCCCGCAGACCAGCGTAATTCCCGGCAATGTAAAGCCCTGCTCAGGCCCAATCACGTGGACAATGCCTTGCCGGGGATCATCGAGAGCCAAATATTCGATCCCGGCCGCGGCGCAGTTGGCGCTCAGTAACGAGATTTGCGCGCGCGCCTGGTCGTCTTTGATCACTCGGCGATCGCTGGTCGGAACGGCATGATCCGCCACCGCCAGATGCGCTTGGGGCCGGCGGGGCTTCAGCCCGCGCGCGCGCAGCCCGGCGAAGGCTTGCGGGCTGCTCACCTCGTGCAGCAGCATCCGGTCGATATAGATCAGCGCTATCGCATCGCCTTCGTCGGCGACGACATGCGATTGCCACAGCTTCTCGTAAAGGGTTCGGGCCACAGCCAGGCTATCGGCATCGACGCCGATTGCAGCAACGATAGCGCCGGATCATATCCGCAATGCGGGTAAGCTGACAGATGCTGTTCGCCGCACCAGTCGTGCATCGCAAGACGTGATTGGCAGGGGAGTGGCATATAATGACCAATGATCTGATCAATCCCGATATCGCTCCGACCACGCTCGAGCAGCGGACTTGGGCGTGGTATCATTACTTCGCGCTGTGGCTCGGCATGGTCATCGCGGTGCCGGCCTACATGCTTGCTTCGGGCTTTATCGAGGAGGGCATGTCGCCCATCCAGGCGGTGACCATCGTGATGCTCGGCAACCTGGTGGTCTTGGTTCCGATCCTGCTGATCGGGCACGCGGGGGCAAAGTACGGCATTCCCTTCCCGGTCCTGGCGCGGGCCTCGTTCGGGACGATCGGCGCGCGGCTCCCCGCGCTGGCCCGCGCGCTGGTCGCTTGCGGGTGGTACGGCATCCAGACCTGGATCGGCGGCAACACCTTGCTCACGCTGGTGGGCGTGATCGCCGGGCGGAGCCTGGTCGGCGCACCGATAGCCTGGCTCGGGATCGGCACCGGGCAGCTTGCCGCGTTCGCGGTATTTTGGCTCGCCCAGTTGGTGTTCGTCGAGAAGGGCATCCTCGCGATCCGCAAGTTCGAGACGTGGACCGCTCCTTTGAAAGTGCTGGTCTGTATTGCGCTGGTGTGGTGGGCGCTCGACCGTGCCGGCGGGATCGGCCCGATCATGGCCCAGCCCAGCGCGTTCGGACCGGGCGGGGCCAAAGAAGGCCAGTTCTGGCCGACCTTCTGGCCGATGTTTACCGCGATGTCGGGCTATTGGGGGGCATTGGCGCTCAACATCCCCGATTTCACCCGGTTTGCGCGGACCCAGAACGACCAGATCGTCGGGCAGGCGGTCGGCCTGCCCGGGCCGATGGCGGCGCTCGCGTTGATGAGCGTGGTCGTGACTTCTGCCACCGTGGTGATCTTCGGCAAGGCAATCTGGGATCCGGTCGCGCTCGCTGGAAACCTGGCCGGGATCGGCGTGCTGATCGGGCTGCTGGTCATCACCATCGACACCGTTTCGGTCAACATCGCCGCCAATCTGGTCGGCCCGGCTTACGATGTCTCGTCGTTGTGGCCGCGCAAGATATCCTACCGTCTCGGCGGTTACATCACCGCGATCCTTGGCGCAGCGATAATGCCGCGGAAACTGCTCGAATCGACGCAAGGCTACATTTTCGTCTGGCTAACCGGCTATGGCGCGTTGCTCGGGCCGATCGCGGGAATCATGATCGCCGACTATTGGCTGGTGCGCCGCGCGCAGCTCAACCTCGATGCGCTTTACCAGGCCGACGGCGAGTACAGCTACGCGCGCGGCTGGAACCCGGCGGCGCTGATCGCTTTCGCGGTGCCGGTCGCGATCAACCTGCCCGGCTTCCTCCACAGTGCCTTCCCCGCAGCGTTCGCGGGAACATCGCTCCTGTTTGTGCGACTGTACGACTGGGCCTTGGTTCATCGGCGTAATCGCTGCGCTCGTCATCTATGCGGGACAGATGCGGAAACCCCGCGCGGCCTGAACCGTTTCGCATCCGACTACGCCAAGAAAGCCCAGCCCATGACCGATCCCAACCTTACCGCCTGGCTGCGCCAGCAGTGCTTCATCGATGGGGCATGGTGCGATGCCGACGGCGGCGAGACGATCGAAGTCCGCGATCCCGGCAATGGCGACCTGCTCGGCACCGTCCCCAAGATGGGCGCGGCCGAAACAGATCGTGCGATCGCCGCCGCTGAAGCGGCGCTGCCCGCCTGGCGCGCCAAAACTGCGGGCGAGCGGGCGAAGATCATGCGGCGGATGTTCGACCTGATGATCGAGCATCAGGACGCGCTCGGCGAACTGCTCAGCCGCGAGCAGGGCAAGCCGCTCGCCGAAGCGCGCGGCGAGATTGCCTATGGCGCCTCGTTCATCGAATGGTTCGCCGAAGAGGGCAAGCGCGCTTACGGCGAGGTCATTCCCAGCCACGCCGCCGACCGGCGCATCGTCACGCTGCGCCAGCCGATTGGCGTGGTCGCGGCGATCACCCCGTGGAACTTCCCCAACGCGATGATCGCACGCAAACTCGGCCCGGCACTCGCGGCAGGCTGCACCATCGTGATCAAGCCGGCCAGCCAGACCCCGTTTTCGGCGCTGGCCTTTGCCGTGCTGGGCGAACTAGCCGGAGTGCCAAAGGGCGTGATCAACGTGGTCACCGGCGCGGCGCGCGAAATCGGCGCGGCGCTGACCGCGAGCCCCACGGTACGCAAGCTCACTTTTACGGGTTCGACCGAGGTCGGCCGCGAGCTGATGCGCCAGTCGGCCGATACGATCAAGAAGCTCAGCCTGGAACTTGGCGGGAATGCGCCGTTCATTGTGTTCGACGATGCCGATATCGATGCGGCCGTCGATGGCGCGATCGTCTCCAAATTCCGCAACAATGGCCAGACCTGCGTCTGCACTAACCGGTTCTATGTGCAGGACGGGGTCTACGACAAGTTTGCCGCCAAACTCGCCGAGCGGGCGCGCGGACTCAAAGTCGGTTACGGGATGGACGAAGGCACGGTGCTTGGCCCGCTGATCGACGAAGCCGCCGTGGCCAAGGTCGAGGAGCACCTCGCCGATGCGCTCGCCGGGGGCGCGACGGTGCTGGTCGGCGGGCAGCGCAGCGCGCGTGGCGGGACCTATTTCGAGCCGACGGTGGTCGCCGGAGTTACCGCAGACATGCTGTTGACCCGCGAGGAAACCTTCGGCCCACTCGCCGGGATCGTCCGGTTTACCGATGAGGCCGAGGCGATCCGGCTCGCCAACGACAGCGAGTTCGGGCTCGCCAGCTATTTCTACGCGCGCGATCTGTCGCGGGTGTGGCGCGTCGCCGAGGCGCTCGAGGCGGGGATCGTCGGGATCAAACAGTCGGGCCTCGGCCGCGAAGGCAGCCGTCACGGGCTCGATGACTTCATGGAAATCAAGTATTTGTGCATAGGTATTTGAGTGCGGGGGTCCGACAAATTCGACGCCTTCCTGCCGGTAAGCTTGGTCTAAATGGCCACCTGACAGATGACAGCGCGACTCTCATCGCGCCGCGCATCGGTGACACCGCGCCTTGGCTTTCCTGGAAAAGGCGCTCACTCTTGCCTTTGGAGGAAAGGCGTTATTTAACAGAACCTTGGGGAAGTCTGCTTATGGGGCAGCCCATGGTCTGAATGAACTACTGAGTTGGGGTGAAAAGCGGACATTAGCCTTTGTTTGGTCGTTGCCGCCTGATCGCTCTTGCAGAGGCGCGGAGCATTTTCAGCGCTTTACAAGGCACGCATTGGCTGTCCTACTTTGGCATAAGTCATTTCGGAGAGAGTTTCTTGCGTTCAAAATTGCTTTTGGTCCTGATGGCCATCTCCGCGACCGCTGCCGTCGCCCAAACTTCAGACCCTTATTTGTGGTTGGAGGACATCCAGGGCGCCAAACCGCTTGCCCAGGTCAAGCAATGGAATGCCGAAACGGAGACGGTGCTAAAGGCCGTTCCGGGCTTCGAGGCGCATCGCAGCCGCGCGCTCGCATTGCTCAACGACCCAAAGCGCATCGCCACGCCCGACGCTGTCATGGGCGATGTTGTCGCCAATCACTGGGTCGATGGTGATCATCCCCGCGGGCTTTGGCGGTTGTCCCCGTTGAAGGCCTACCTTGCCGGCAAACCGCAGTGGAAGACGATCATCGACGTCGACGCGCTCGGCAAGTCCGAGGGCAAGAGCTGGGTCTGGCATGGCGCGGACTGTCTTCCACCCGAGTATCAGCGCTGCTTGGTGGCATTAAGCCCTGGCGGTAGCGACGCAGACGTCATCCGCGAATTCGACCTTCCATCGAGCAGTTTCGTCGCTGATGGGTTTACCCTTGCGGAGGGCAAGAACGAATCCACTTGGCTTGACCGGGACACGTTGCTTGTCGCTGCCGTCGAGGGGCCGGGGACCGTTACCAGTTCTGGCTACCCACGCACTGTTAAGACCTGGAAGCGTGGAATGGCATGGAGCGCCGCATCCGTGATCGCGGAAGGAGCGGAATCCGACATTCGAATGTCACCGACCGCGGTGATGGACGGCGATATACGCCGACCAGTTATTGATCGCGGAACCGGTTTTTACACCAGCCGCCTCTCGATGCTCGCTGCCGACGGCCGATGGGTTGCGCTTCCGATCCCCGAAACCGCCCAGTTCCGGGCTGTGGTCGGTGGACAGGCAATTGTCTCTTTGATCGATCCTCTTGGCAGCTTGAAGCCGGGGGCCATAGTGGCTTACGATATCGCCGCCATGCTTTCGGGGCACCAACAAACGCCAACCCTGGTCATGATGCCCAGCGCCAGCGAAGCAATCGAGGAAGTGGCCGCCAGCGACAATGTTCTGTGGATCAAGGAACTCGACGATGTCTCGGGCAAGTTGTTCGCATACAACCGCCGGGCGAATGGCAGTTGGTCTGGCCGCAATGTGCAGGTTCCCGTCAGCAGTACGGTCCACATCGTTGCAACGACCCACAAGACCGACTTGGCATTCTTCACGGTTGAAGGCATGTTGCTTCCGACCAAGCTAATGGCGGTGTCTGCTGGCCGCGGAGCGCCGCGCGTGGTGCAATCGCTGCCAGCACAATTTGACGCTTCCAAATTCACTGTTGCCCAGCGTTTTGCTCGTTCCAGAGACGGCACACGGATCCCTTATTTCCTGGTCCGGAAGAAAGGCATCTCTAAGCCGACCGGCGCTCTGATCCATGCTTACGGTGGCTTTCGCGCTGCCCAGACCCCGACCTACCTGATTGACCAGCCATACCGCTCCGGTCCGCTTGGACTGTTCTGGGTAGAGGATGGCGGTGCATTTGTTCTCGCCAACATCCGGGGCGGAAGCGAATACGGTCCTGCCTGGCACAAAGCGGCGCTGCGCGAAAAGCGCCAGAATAGCTTCGATGATCTTCATGCCGTTGCCGAGGACCTCGTTCGAACCGGTGTCACCGCGCGGCAAAGAATCGCTATTTCGGGCCGCTCGAACGGAGGCGTCCTAGTCGGTGCGGCAATGAACCAGCGACCGGATCTTTATGGCGCAGTCATTTCCGGCTCGCCGCTGATCGACATGAAGCGCTATTCGCATCTGTTGGCGGGCGCTTCCTGGATGGATGAATATGGCGACCCCGACAAGCCAGCCGACTGGGCGTTTATGTCTCAATATTCACCCTATCAGAACATCCGCGCGGGGGTTCGCTATCCGCCGGTTTTTTACTATCTCTCTACGAAGGACGACCGCGTCCATCCAGGACATGCGCGCAAGGCAGCGGCAAAGCTTAAGGCACTCGGCAATCCGGTCTATTATCACGAATATGTCGAGGGCGGGCACTCGGTGGGGGCTGACCATAACGAAGACGCAACGCGAGCAGCGCTGCTTTGGGCGTTTCTGACGAAGGAAATCGGTGCAAGGGAAACCAAATCGCCTCCCCGTCGATGATCACTCTGTCAGGTCGACGGTTGAAGTTGTTGTCGGCAGACACTCCAACGCCAATGTCTGCAATCGGGTCGTTCGCTGACCAGCCGCAGCGGCGAGATTGGGGTGGAAAGCAGACATATGATGTTTGTGCCCTAATGAGTGCATCGCGACCCAATCGAACAAGAATCGACTTCCCAGGCACACGAGGTGGCGTCAGGAGGCCTTGCTGCCAAGGTGCTTTTGCCAATCTACTTGCGCCAGTGCCACGAGCAGTCCGAGCATGAGTATCTCCATGCCGATGCCGATCGGACTGGTCAGATAATGCTTGAACGCACCTCCCATGCTCGTTTTCTCGATCCCCTTTGCGGTAGCAGCGTAGATTGAATACGAGACAATTCGACCAGCAAAGAAGGCGGCGGTAAAGTGGACGAGCCGGACCCCGGCAAGACCGGCAGCCTCGAACAGCTGCGCCGAGGGGAGCGGTGAAAGCGCAAACATACCAATCGCAACCAAAGATCCACGCTTGTGTTTTTCGACCGCATTACCAGCCGCCTGCAGGTTGCGTTTCATCTTTTGCGGAATATGGCCCCGAACCAGCCGGAACCCATTGGCGAGCGCGAACCTGCCGAGTGCGGCGGCGGTGGCACCAACAATCACCAAGGCAGGAAGAGGCATCTTTGTGCTGAGGCCGTAGATGACGATCACGGTCCAGGTTGGTGGGCCGAAGGCAGGCAGCAGGTTCACGCCGAGCACCACAGCAAAAAGGATCAGGTAGTCCGTCACGATTCTCCAGATTGAGCCTCCACTAGGCCTTCCACGACGTCAAACAGGTCCTCTGTGTAATCGCAATCAAACGGCTGTTTCGATCACGTCGCGCTTGGTGATTGAAAGATAGGTAACGAGTGCGAGGATCACGATCAGGAACAATGCGCTAGTGCCGATGGTGCCCAGACCGAGGCCACCGTCAGCTTTGGTCTGCGACAACAGATCGCCGCACGAGGCCCCGAATGGGCGGGTCAGCACATAGGCGATCCAGAACGCCCAGATGGCGTCGAACTTCAGCCAATAGTGAGCGGCTGTCACCGCAGCGATCAGGCCCGCGAAGATCAGCGCTGAAGTCGCATAGCCAAGCTGGAGCCCTTCAGCCACCAAGTCACCCGCGGCCGTGCCCAACGCAAACGTAAACAGGATCGCGGTCCAGTAAAAGAGTTCGCGCCGCGTCGTGAAAATCGAATGGATCGACAGGGTTTTCTCGCTGGCATACCAGCCGGCAAAGGTAGCGATCAGAGCAATGCTGAAAATCGTTGTGGTCGTCGTTAGGGCCACGCCGAAATTGTCGGACAAATTGTCGGTGATCAACGTCCCGAACACGCTGAGGAACACCACTGCGATCCAGTAAACAGCGGGGACGTACCGCCGCGACCACAGCTGCACTGCCAGTGCTGCGACCAGCAAAACGCCCATCAGGAACGAGGTGTTGGTCAGTCCCAGATGCAAATTGAAATTGAGGAAGTCGGCGGCGGTCTCGCCCACCGTTGTCGCCATGATCTTGATGACCCAGAAGTAGAGCGTAACCTCGGGTACCTTGTTGAGCATACGTCGGGCCGTGTTGACTGTGGGTGCGTTCATCGAGCGGTTCCATATGCGATTGGGCGGCATGCTAATTGAACGACAGCAGACGAAAGGGGCCGCGCACTTCAATAGCGCAGGGCCCCTCCTTTGCTGGATGCTACTTGTTGGGCTCTGTGGCCTCTTCCTTGGCTTCCTTAGCCGGATTTTCCGCACCGTTCTCCAGGACTGCGCCGGTCATCGCATCGATCCCGACTTCGATAATCTTGCCGCGGCTCATGATGTCGAACGAATAGCGCAGCCCCGAACCGCCACGTTCCTTTTCGAGTTCTTGGTCGACGATCCGGCCAGGACGAGCCTTGAGCGCAGCGGCTCGCGCCTGTTTGAGCGATACCTTGGCGCTCTTGGCCATCGCGTGACCGACATATTTGGTGGGCGATACCGAAGCGCTTACTGCAGGGGCCAGTGCAAGCGCGGCGATGGCGGCGCCAATCATCAACTTTTTCATTGGATAGTCCTCGCGGCGAAGTTCTCGCCAGTGAGCAGAATTGGAGTACGATAAGCTCGAACGTAGAACGTTTGATCGGGTTTCCGGTTCCGTCCCCGATCCGCGGGAATAAGGGCAACTTTGGGATGTCTAAACTGACTTGGGAATCCCCGCATCGGGGTGGAAGGCGGACCTTGGCGCCGACTGTCAAAATGTTCCCTTTGCGCAGGATTGATCGATCCAACTGGCCAATCAAATTCCCGTCGAGATAGGCAGGTGTTTCCGTCGATGCTCACCGTCGTAAAACAACGTGCCGTGAATCCCTTCCGCTTCGCGTTTCAAGACAGACCGCTGCCAAATCGGCGAAATAGCTTCTTCCGCCACTTGCACGCCCAACCGCGCCACGACATCCTCAACGATCTCCATCTCGCTGCCGCCAGGGAAAACCGCTTCAAACTCTTCGTCAGAAGCCTGAAAGATTGAAAACGTTGCGTTGGCGGCACCGTCGGTGATCTGGATATTCTTCATGTCGGCAAGATGCACGTGCAACCGAACGTCCGCAATCGGGACCTTCACTTCCCAACCGATATGGCGCTTCCGGGTGGAAAGCCGACTTAGCTGCCCGCAACATCGTCCACGGTTCTGGGCCTTCGACGAGTGCACGAAAACTTTGACTAAGTGATGCCTTCGCTCGGCCGGGCATGTCGCGGCGCGCTGATTGTCATTGGCGCGGCACTGGCTGCCGCTGCAGCCAGTGCTGGGGAGAAGGTGTTTGCTGGGATCGTTCCTGAAAACTACGGAAAGAAATGGTCATTCAACAATTGGCATGTTTGGGCCCTGCAGATGGCTCGTGCTTCGTTCTGGAAGAGGTCCCGGGCGCAGTGCCGTTCAGCTTCTGGGGCTTTCAGCAATCGCCGAGATCGCGTGTCCTAGGTGATGTTCGGCTTTATCGAAAATGCCCGGCCGCAAACGGTGCAGATGTCGTTCAACAACGGGGGCAACTTCGATTACCACGCGGACCTGCGGCGCATGTCCGATTGGGATGCCTATGTCATATCGCTGCAACCGGACGCGCTTACGTACCCGCCCAAACAGCTGATAATCGAGGCCGATCTCGGCGGATCGCAAGTATTTTCGAACGAATAAAATACTATGAACCGCGCCTATGAAAAGATGGCTGATTGCCGATAATTGGACTTTAATATTCGAGTCAAACATCGCTTCGATGAAAATGAAACATAGCGGTAATATCGCGAACATCGAAATATTAGGATATTGACGGAGAGTGGCTCGTAAGTTGAGATATTCGACGCGCGCAGCCTTGCAGGATCCACCTGCACTCATATGTTAAGTTCTAATGTAAAAGAGTTTTGGTTAGTTTACGGACTATGTTACCGCCGTGGAGATATGGCGACCGACGAGGTTAATCAAGCATGACTTCAATCACACACGTCAGGGTTTGCTAGGGTTATGGAGGGTGCTGTTTCGTTGCTAATCGTAGCTGCACTGATGCCAGTGTTGTTAGGTGTGGCTGGTCTGCTCTTGCTGCGCACGCGTCGCAAGCTTGGAATAGCGCTGCTGAGTGCGATGGTCTTGACACTGGGCCTGATGGCTATGTTCGCTATGGGCTAACAGGACAAGCTATGGCTGAATTTGATTGGGTAGGGGCATGATACGGATCGTAATTATTGGTATTTTACTAATGGGGTGCGTCATTGGTACCGCAGATGCCAAGGCAAGGCAATCTGCGCCCCCGCTCAGAGGCGAACGGCTCTATGTAGCGCGTATCGTTGGCAAGGAAAAATCGGAAGCTGATGACCGGTTGACGCCGGCCCGGTTGGCGCGAGCGGTCAAGATCGCCGACATCGACCGTGACGGCATCCCAGACTACTTGGTTGACTATAATGAAGTGATAAACACACATTGGTGCGGCACCGGCGGTTGCAATTTCGAGATATGGCGCGGCACGAAAGGCGGTCACCCGGTCCGGGTCTGGAATGTGATGGTGCGCGAATATACTATCGCCCATCGCAATGGAGAGACCGTGTTTGACTTTGATTTTCATGGCGGCAATTGCGGCACCTTTGGGGCTTCAGCATGCCCCGCAAGCTTTGCCTGGGACGGCACAACAGGAAGGATGGAGGAGCGCGCCACACCCAGCGGCAATAGCATCGTGCGCCTCATCGACCCGATCCCGTTAACCCGCCCTGATGTGCCGATAAACGTGATGACCGCGTCGCTAGCGGCGAGTGCAAAATGCAACACCAACTACGCGAGTGATGAAGTAAGCTTGCCGGCCTCCATTCCCGACATTGACGGCGATGGCCTGCGCGATTGGTCGCTCACTATCGCTGCGTGCGACAACCCTGGCGAGTATAAACTTCAACAGGAATTGTTTGTAACGGCTGGAAACGCGCTGGATCCTATCATTGCGGCGTCCGGTGGTTTTTACAGTTTGTCATTGAGGACAAAGCCTTTGTCCGTTGCCAGGGTCAATCAGACAGAGACTTGCGGCGGCCTGACAGTTGACGCAGAAGTGTGCACTCAAACACCGATGATCTGGAATGCCGCGACCAAAAAACTGGAGATCGTGGCTCAATAAGATTCCTCACTAATGGGATCCAAACGACTATTGCATGTTGATAGGATGGCCTGAGGCGAATGATCTCGCAATAAGTTTAACCAACGGAGATTTCGTATGATCAAACTACACCTTGCCCTCTGCAGCTTGCTTATCGGCTCGGCCGCCACCGCCGCCTATTCCGAGGTGGTTCCTGGCGTCCTGGCGGCGACGCCAGGCAATTGTGCGATGCTTGGTCTTGCGTTTCATAACAGCGCGGCAATTACTCTTGAGAACGTAAAGACCATGCGAACGCGAGGGCAAAGTGCCTCTACTTCGCCCGAGTCACTCGATGCATTTCTTGCGCCGATGGAGGCGCAATCTCAAAAATTGACAGATACAGCCAACGCTTTGGAGCACCGTTATGGCAAAGCCACTGCCGCTTCTCAGGTCGCGGAAGCCAGCGCACTTTCGCAAAAGCCGCTTAAGCCGATGAAAGATCTGGCCGCTAAATGCTTAAGTTAGCCACCGCTTTGGTCATGACGCAACTCGAACCTTGCGACATGCCATTTGGTACAATTTGATATGTAATCCGCGATTGTTTGGGGCAACTCCGGGCCTGTTTTCGGTCGCCGATATCGACAAGTGTGTGTCGAGCGCAACCTTGGTTCGGATTGGAGGAGTTTCAGCCCAAACGGGTGCAATGCAAATCCGGGAGTGGCGAGGCCCGTCGGCCAAGCACTCGCCATTCTCTCATTGTCGGCGTGCCGCTTCGACCATCTTCGGGTCGCTGAGAGCCTGCTGGCCACCGACGTCACCTTGCGCTGCCGCCTTGCGGAACCAAAAGAGTGCTTGGCCCATATCAACCGGAACGCCGTTGCCGTTATAGTAGCAGCGCGCCAGCGTCATCTGGCCGTTGGCATCGCCCTTCTCCGCCGAAATAAGCGCGTAACGAGCGCCCTCCGCTTCGTCCCTGGCAACGCCGTAATCGCCTCCCAGCAAAAGCTGTGCCCATTGGCCGGCCGCTGCGGGATTGCCCGCGTCGGCAGCGCGCTTGAACCACATCGCGCCCGCGGCATTGTCCTGCGCCATTTCCTTGCCGGTAAATGCAAGTTGACCGAGCAATGTCATCGCCTCGCTATCGTTCTGTGCGGCAGCTTTGCGAAGCCAGCTCACTCCAGCTGCTTCGTCCATCGCGACGCCGTGGCCGGTCAGCAACAGCCGCGCCAGCTGGACCTGCGATCCGGCATGTCCTTGTGCGGCAGCTAGTGCGCTGTAGTGGGCTGAGAGGGTTTTGTCGGCAGCAGCACCAACGCCCAGAGCATAGACGACCGTGCCGAGCGTTGCCTGTGCGACAAGTTCTCCCTTGTCGGCTGCCCGAGTCAGGTAGCCAACCGCCTCAGGCGCCTGAGCATCACCCACGACTGCCGAGATTGTGTAAAAGCCGTAAAGCGCCTGTCCGTAGCTATCGTCCTGATCTGCTGATTTCTTGAGCCAGTTGAGCGAGCCTGCAGCGTCGGTGGGCCCGCCAATGCCATCGTGCAACATGTGACCGAACTGCGATTGCGCGCCTGGATGGCCCAGTCGCGCTGCTTCCCCGAACCAACGCCGGGCGGTCGCGTCGTTGCGCGGGATGCCGTCGAAGCCGGTGTAAAGTATGCGGCCGAGATTGAACGCGGAAAGTGCGTTGCCCGCAGCGGCTTCGGACTCAAGTCGGCTTATAAGCGCGGCGGGACTTTCCTGACGGTGGACAGTAAATGTGTAGCTGGATACAATACTGCGCGGTCCTTCCGCCCGATAGCCGCCTGAGCCTGCGCCGCTGCCGCTCGTCGAAGATCCGCCGCCGCCACTTGTCGTCCCCGAATTTGCGCCGCTGCCGCTGTACCGCGCGGCGTCAGCCTGCTGGCGCTGCTGGCTATCGAAATTGGCCCGATCATTTGCAGCCGCGCTCGCCCGCATATCGGCCATCATGCTCTGACGAGTGGCTTCGTCGCTGGCAGGGTCCGCCTGCGCTGACACGACCGAAGAAGCGATGGCAAGGGTGAACAGGCCAAAGGTAGTAAACATGCGGGATGGTTGTTTAAAGCAGGGCATCGATAACTCCTGTGTTTATCCACTTGTAGAGGCAAGCGGCAGAAAAATCAGCAGTACTCGGCCTCGAATTTTGAGGCCGATGTCAGCTCTGATCCAACACTCAACGCCCGCTACTGAGCGCTACTTCCATTGCGTGGCTGAAATCGAATTCGTTGCCCGGATATTTTGCCAGAAAGCCCTTTGCGACGGCAAATGCCTGCTTTTTTGTGGCTTCCCAATGACATCCTCCGATTGTTTGGTCGGTCGCATTCAGCATACCGGAATCAATGGCTACTGCCTGAAATTTCGCCGTCATAGCGTCCTCGACTGAACTGTCAGCTTGAAAAGGGTAAGTAAAATAGGTGCGCGATCCACCATGGTCAGTAGTCGGTCGATGCAGCAGGCAAGTCATGTAACCACTATTGGCGAAGGCGACAGTTGGAGAGAGTGCGGCTATGCCGAAAGCGGCGCTGACGATGGCCAACTTAACAAATCGTGTCATTTTATCGTCCTTTTGGTTGGTGTAGCTTCAAGGCTGGCGCGGTTGGTAAGTTTTAACGCTCGCTTAATACGCGGACAACATGGCCGCGATGCGATTGGGCTCGGAAGCTTCAACCGACATCGTGCCGACCGCCTCGCAAATCGAAGCGGCCCGACAAGTAACCATTCGTTTCACAGCCGCCGATCATCGACCGGCGACCAACGTAGAGACAATCGCACCGTTGGCACGCTTGATGACATCAAGGGCCGGCGGCATAAATAATTTTGGCGTGGTGGTGATTGTCCAGTCGCCGGGAGTGCCGGTATCAGGGCCGATGTCGGCATCCGAAATCACCGGTTGCTGAAGTGTGAGCAACGTCGGGAACCCGCCTGAGTGCGTGTTCCACACGCGCACCGTAGTAGCCGGATCGATCAGGGTTCCGGCAGCAACCGCTGCGCCTTTCTCAAACCCGGCCGACACGCGTTTTCCAAACCCGCGCCGATCTCCCGAAGTGCTGTAAACCCCGTAATCGACGACGATTGACACGGCGAGAACATAGGTATTGGCATCGCGGGCAACATAGGCCGAGCGCTTGTAGGCCTGCGATGTTGCCGCCATATTCACCAAAAGGTTCATCTGGCGAAACATGCCCGAGTTTTGGCGCTTCTTGGTGTCGCCGGACATGGGGTAAACTGCCATACCCGTGGGGGCCAGATAGGTGCCGAAGCGGCCTTGCCATCCGTTTGGCGCACTGGTCCAGGTGGAAATTTCAGGTGCTGCGGCAAGCAGTGCAGGATGGTCAATAACCTCGAAACCGGCTGCTTTCAGCTCCTCGACAAAATCGGCGTAGGCCGCATCAGCAATCCGTTGCCGTGACGCCAGATCCATTCCGACGAGATGCGTGGTCAAGTTAGCAGAATAGGCGCTCCCCATCGAGCCTGCCGTGCCTGAGCTCTTTGCCTCCAGGTGGAATTCGTCGGGAAACTCCACGTTAAACACGCTGATCGCGACCCGCTGCATGCCCTTGATCTGGCTGCCGTTGAGGTTCTTGACCTGGATCGGCTCGATTGCAGTGCGAGAGTTAAACCAGCCATGCTGGACGGTGACCCCATGCTCGATCTGTTGCGCCGCCGCAGGCAACCCCATCGCAACGAGTAGTCCGGCAACAATTATGGAACGGGTACGCATGTCGTTCTCCTTTGGCTCGGTTACGGACAATGATGGCCAATGGCCGAATTGTTCTTCGTCAAAACAGCAGCTTGAAACCGACTGCCGCGCTATAGTCAGGGTCCTGTCCGACGGACGAGGCATGGCCGGAAAGCGAGATCAGGCTATTCTTGCTCAACCGATGATCGAGATCGAAGCCGACCCGGCCCCAGTCCTGATTCGTTCGAAGACCCGCGAACGTATTGGCCACATTGATGACGCCCAGAACATTGGCGACGACGAATGATCCAGAATCGCGGTCAAACCGGTGGACATACTCGAGGTTGAAACGGAGCAGGGTGCTTTTGCTCAGATCATAACCCGCTGTCAGCGTCGTGCGGACTTCGCTTTGGGTATGGCGGTGTGCTCCGAACAAGGCAGGGGCGTTGCCGCCGGTTTCCTGATAGGCATCCATCCGGCTGGTAGTACTGGTGTACGAGACGGAGGGACTGAACCTGACCGCGCCGAGACTGAAGGCATCTTGCCAGTCCAGCCTGCCGCGCAGACTGTATCCGGTGACGCGGGCCTGGCCCGAAGACGGTGTGGACCCGGCGGTCCCATAACCCCGGATCAGCGAGGCATTCCAGCGCCCGTACAGCCCAAGCACGGACACCACGATCCTTGTATTGGGAATTGCCCAGTCGGCTTCGCCCAGAACATACGTGCCATCAAGCCTGTTCCTGCCGCCAAACGGCTGCTGCTGCCGTACACCGCTGGTGCCTACGGCAGCGCCGATCCGCACGCTTTTGCCAAGGTTATGGCACGCGCCTATCTCGATAGCGCCAAGGTGGCCGTTGCCATCGCGGTGCAGACCAGCGCCATCGGCGGTCACCCAAAGGCATCCCGTTGCATCCAAAGTCGGCGAATCCATTAGGATATTATGATGGGCGCCATCCAGACTCAATCCGATCAAACTCCCGACATGCGTCACCGACTGGCGGGTTTTAGCGAGACTGATCGCTAGGTCAGTCAACCCGACCACGCCATTGCCGGGGGTCGGGGTCGGAGTGGGAGCCGGTGTCGGCGTTGGCGTTGGAGTCGGGGTTGGGGTCGGCGTCGGCGTGGGAGTTGGCGTGGGGGTAGGAGGCGGCGTCGTTGCCGGACCGACACGTGCAATATACGCCTGCGTTAAACCGTTGAACGTGCCGCCGCCAACGACGACATTACCGTTGCCATTGACGCCGCCTACGCTTGTAAATGTCCAACCGGTCGTGCTCACGCCGCCTGCCGCCAGCCAATCCTTGATGAGCAGTGCAGTGCCGCCGGAAGTGTTGGTTGAACTATCTTTCTGCCAGCGATAGGCCCCAGTACAGATCACCCCGCAATTGACGTTGAAAACGACCACGGTTCCATCGGCGTTTACTCCGACCGCGTTGCTGCTGGCGGTGGCGTCGAAGCTCGAATTGCTGGAGCCCGGCGCGCTGAGGCTGACCATACCGGTTGCCTGCGTCCAGCGCCAAGCCTCGATGTGGGTGCCGATATTCCCGTTGCCGATCACCGTCGTTCCGTCACCCGAGACGCCGGTGGCAAAGCTGCTATTGAAAATGCTGTTGGGATCGCCTCCGAGCGTCCCGATATTGACCAAGCCGCCCGCCGCCGTCCAGCGATAGGCGCGGGTGTAGCCCGGACTATAGGATGCCTTGCCGACGACGACAGTGCCGTCGCTAGATTCGCCAGTCGCCGTTTGTGCGTTGGACGCAATCATGGTCAAGCCGCCGGTTTGCGTCCAACGCCATGCATGTGAGGTGGATAGTGTCCCCGAATTGCCGACCACCACGCTGCCGTCGAACGATGCCGCATTGGCATGGGAACCGGTATCGCCCGGCAGCAGGCCGAGATCGACCATGCCGGTCGCCTGGGTCCAGCGATAGGCATGATAGGGCTGGCTGGCTGTGTTGGCCCGGAAAAAGGCGTTGTTGAGCGAATCGCCGACCACGACGTTGCCATCGCCAGAGACAGCGTGAGCTTCGCTGTTGTCGTCACCTGGTAAGAAACCAAGGCTGACCATGCCGCCCGCAGCCGTCCAGCGCCACGCCACATTCGACGTGACGTCGGACGTCACCGACCTTCCTACTGCGACGGTGCCGTCGGCGCTGACACCAACTGCGCCGCCGCTACTGTTCAATGGCGCACCGGGCAGCGCGCCGAGCAGCGAAACGCCGGTTTGCGCAAAAGCGATCTCTGGCAATGCAATTGCCGCCGCAGATGCAAGCAAGACTGTCCGGCCAAACTTATTCATGTGTGATTATTCCTGCTTTTTCAGAGCCAGACTGCCCAAAATCGAACATGTCTCTATGTCGCCGCACGCCGACTGTCTCTCCCCTGTTCGAGGGATACCCATCGGCGATATTTGATCTAGATTGGCAACGTGAATGCCCCCCAAATCAAAACCGCACACAGTGCCATCATCGTCGAAGACATTGGCGAAACGCGCGTCTGGCTAAGTGACGTTCTCCGTCAGGCCTTTGGCGACATTGCGATTGATCACGCAGTCGATCTCAAATCTGCCCGGCGCTGGTTCGCCAACCGCGTGACCACGGACTTGGGTCTTCTGGCGCTGGTCGATCTCGGCTTGCCCGATGGCTCGGGAATTGAGCTGATTCGTGAGATCAAGCAGCAACATCCCGAGGTCGAAGTCGTCGTCACGACGATCTACGACGACGACAGCCACTTGCTCGATGCAATGGCAGCGGGAGCGCATGGCTATCTGCTCAAGGACCGCGATGCTGAGGAACTGGTCACACAATTGCGCGGCCTCGAGCGCGGGGAGGCACCGATTTCGCCTTCGATTGCCCGGCGGATATTGGATCAGTTCCGCATTCATGCCGGCTTGAAGCGAACACCTCTAAACGACGCACCCCCATTGACCGAGCGCGAAACCGAGGTCTTGCAGCTGATCGGGCGTGGACTGACGTTGAGCGAGGCGGGGCTAATTCTAACTATCGGCAGTCAGACGGTCGCGTCGCATGTCAAGAATATCTATCGCAAGCTCGGTATCGCCACACGCGCCGAAGCAGCACTTGAAGCGGCGAAACGAAGTCTGGCCTGACATTGGTGGGTGGTGAAAGCCACCATGTCGTTGCCTTGTGATCCCCACCCACTACAACTGCTTGATGTTCAAAGTGCGATCACCCGGACGTGCAGTGTTCTTCGCTGCTTACGCCATGATAGCGATCTGTGCGCTGGTGATCTTCACGGCACTGCGGATGCCGTCCCTCGGTGTCAGCTTTGCGACATCTGGCCAGGATATCGTGCTGACCGCCGCTCAAGCCGGACAGGTCAAGCGGCTCACGCCGGGTGACCGCATCACCTTCTCAAGCCGCGCCGGGCAAATCGATCAGAATGCGGGCGAACTTGTCCCGGACTTCGAGCCCGCCGGGTCGGCGCGGGCCGTCCGTTTCTGGTTCGCTCAGCGCGACGAACTCGCCAGAATTGGCGCGTCATCGCCAGTCAATCTCACATTTCCGGCAGGTGCCACGTGGACCACAGTTGTGCTGCATCCGGTTGCGCGCAGGATCACCGAGCTATCGCCAGATATCTGGATGTTGCTCGCCCAAGGTGCGGGGATCGGATTACTTGGACTGTGGCTGATCATCCTGCGACCGCGCGACTGGGGAGCGCGGATGTTCATGATATCCTGCCTCGGGGTGATGGTTGCAGCGTTTAGCGGAGCCGTTTACGATGCCCGCGAACTGACCGCCGACAGCAATTTGCTCCGCTTGATGTGGGGGTTGAACTTTCTCGGCACCTATGTCTCCGGTGCCGGGATCTTGGCGCTCTTTCTTTGCCAGCCGCGCCAGATGGTCAAACCCCGATACGCGCTGGCGCTGATCGGGGTTGCGGCATTGTGCGGCCTTGGCAATGCGCTTGGATGGCTAACGCTTTCGACTTTTTATTCGATATTGCTGGTCCAGTGCGGCGCCTTTTTGTGCATCGCCCTCGCTCAGTGGCGGCTTGCCCGCAACGATCCCATCGGGCGGGCGACGCTCAAATGGGTTGGAACCGTCATATTTGTGGGGATCGTCGGCCTTAACCTGTTCATGGCGGCGCCTATGCTGCTGGGTATGAACCTGGTCGCGGGTGACGGCCTTTCGATCCTGCCTATATTCCTTGTCTATGGCAGTCTCGCTTTTGGGGTTGGGCGCTTCCGTCTGATCTCGCTCGACCGCTGGACATACCGGCTGGTTCTCGGGGCGGCGGCCGTGCTGGCGCTCCTGGCGGTCGATGCGCTGCTGATCTACTGGCTCGGAGTTGAAGGGCGTTTTGCCTTTGCCGCCGCGCTTTTGGTGGTCGGCTATCTCTATCTTCCGGCAAGGACATGGCTTTGGCACTGGATGGTTGGGCGTCCCGCGCTGAGCGACAGCGAGCTCTTCAAGGCCGCAGCAGGGGTTGGTTATGCTCCCACGCCACAAACCCGGCGCACCCAGTGGCGGGCTTTGCTGGTGCGGCTGTTCGACCCGCTCGAAGTCTTAACCTGCGACGATCCTATTGAGGTAGGCAAGGTCCGCAAAGACGGCGTTGAAATAGTCATACCCGCAGCCGCAGACGAATGCGCCTTGCTGTTACGCTACCGCGACGGCGGTCGCCGATTGTTCGATGCCGATCACGTTTTGCTGGTGACCGAACTGGTCGCGCAGATGCATCAGGCAGAAGCCGCACGTGAAGAATATGCACGCGGCGTTGACGAGGAACGGCAACGTATCGCGCGTGATTTACATGATGATGTGAGCGCGCGATTGCTCACAAGCCTTCATCGCAGCGATGTTGCGCTGGTGCGCACCGATGTGCGCAAGGCGATGGCGGATATCCGGGCAATCATCAGCAGTTTGACCGGCCAGAAGGTTGCACTGGACCGGGTCATGGCCGATCTGCGACATGATACTGCCGAACGCCTTGAAGCTGCGAAGATCAGTCTGGTGTGGCCGCTGTCTGATGATCCCGTCGACGCCCGGCTACTCGCTTACCCAACCTACAAAGGCCTGATGTCTTCGCACCGCGAGATTATAACCAACGTCATCCGCCACTCGGGGGCCGACCGGGTGCTGGTAAAGATCAATGCGCACGATACAGCCCTGACTATTTCCGTCGAAGACAATGGCAGCGGACTGGGGGATAGCACTTTAGCCCAGCAATCAGGCAATGGCATAAGCAATATGCGCCACCGAATTGAGCAAATTGAAGGCAGCTTTTCAATTGTTCCGTGCGCACATGGCACCCGGGTCGAAATCTTGATCCCATTGACGTAACTGCGGCTCGTCAACCTCTGAAATGACGCGGCACAACCCCCGCTGAGCGTGAACTCCATCTTCGCCGCACTGTTGAACGTCGGCTAAAGGGCGCGGAGATAATGCGCCCCAGCGTTCGTAACCGGGTCGTTCGTGAACCAGCCGCAACGCGGCATTTGGGGTGGAAAGCGGTCATTTAGACGGACATACTCGTGATGTCGTCAAATGAGTGAAAACATGGATTATCAATCCCTATTCATTGGATTGCCTGCATTGGTAGGTGGCACTGGTATGCTACTGTTTCCGCGAACTCGCCGACTGGCGGGTGAGGCGAGAGTGGCCCGGCGTAAAAGCCAGCTAGGCGATGGCGAGCCCGGTTCCTGATTTATCTGCTGCTCGCCGTATTGGCTGCTACCGCAGCTATTGTGATGCGGATTCACGGCACGGCCGCTGGTCCGCTGGCTCAGGCAGGAATATTTGGCGGCGCAATCCTCGCGGCGGGCTTCATGCTGTCGTGGGGGGCAGAGGCCGTCGAAAGCCGAGTGTCGCAAGTTTTGATGTTGGCCGGACTGGTGCTGGTCACCGTGCTTCCAGAATATGCGTTCGACATTTATTACGCGTTCCGTGCGGGCCAAGCACCGGACAGCAACTAATTCCACTATGCTGCTGTCAACATGACCGGCGCGAACCGATTGTTGGTCGGTTTCGCCTACCCTCTTTCGAGAGCGGCGATGATGTGCAGGGCGAGGCGATGGGCAGTCTGCGATAGCCCCGGCAATTCGATCAAGGCAATCTCGGTGTCATAGAGCGGGGGCAGATCCGGGTCATCAACGATCGGCGTCAGAAAAGGCGGCACCATTTCTCGTGGCAGCACCGTGATGCCAAGCCCCTCATTCACGGCTGACTGGCTGCCCGCGAGACTGGTGGAGGTATAGGTGACCCGCCACTTACGGCCGACCGCCTCAAGGGCGTCGATGGCGCGCTTTCGATAGACGCAGGGCTCGGGCGATACGACCAGTGGGACGGTGGACTGGCCAGCAACCGCAAGCTGATCGCGGGCCACCCAGACCAGAGGTTCTCGCCAAACACGCACACCTTCTAGCTGCGCGGAAGGCTCGCGTTTTACCAGGACGAGGTCGAATGCGCCTTGGTGAAACCTATCCAGAAGGTTGAGCGTAAGATCGCAAGTAACTTCCAGCTCCACCAAAGGGTGAGCTTTGGCAAATCCTGACAGAACGGTGGGGAGATGGGCTGTTGCAAAGTCTTCCGGCACGCCGATGCGCACCCGGCCGGTCATGTCGGGTTCGAACAATTCCGCGATTGCGGCATCATTCAGCCGCAGCAGTTGGCGGGCTGGGCCGAGCAGGCGTTCTCCTTCCGGGGTCAGGCTAAGCGAACGCGGCGTGCGGGTGAATACGGCGCGGCCGATCTGGACTTCGAGGCGTTTGACCTGAAGGCTCATCGTGGACTGCGTCCGCCCCAGCCGTTCACCGGCGCGGGTGAAGCTGCCGGTCTCGGCAATCGTCACGAAACAGCGCAGCAGATCAAGGTCGAGGGTTCGAGTTCCGGGCATAACCTCAGTTCATCCTTACCATGTTGAACGTCAATGATTGGTATTTCTATAACTTGTTTTAACAATGATTGCCATGGACGCATAAGCGCCCTCGAAAGGGGCATTCGATGCAGTTTTCGGGAGCAGAAGCCACCCGCACACCCGGCATACCAATTGCCGGAATCTTTTTTGCGGGTCTTAGCGCGTTGATCGTCTGGGCTCTGTCGGGCCGCGTGGCCACACCTGCAGCAGGACTGGCAACCGCGATCGGGCTGCTTACCTTGTTCGTCGCCGCAATCGTTGCGACGTTTTCCCTGCGCTACATGCGCGCCGATCGGCAATCCTCGCGCTTCTTCGTGAGGCTGGGCCTCCTCGTGACCTCGGTGCTTGGCTTCCTCTTCACCGATAACCTCATTGCCCTGGGTGCGGCCTGGTGTGCAAGCGGCTGGCTTCTGGCCGGGCTAATCGGCCATGCAGATGGCTGGTACGAAGCCAGCGCAGCTGCCGCGCGCGCCCGCCGCGCCTTCCTGATTGGCGATGCGGTGCTGCTCGCCGCCCTCGGCATCCTTGGCTGGCAGAGCGGTTCGATGCAGGTCGGGGTGATCCTTCCCGGGGTCGCACAGCTGCCATTCTTTGCAATCAATGCCGCAGCCTTGTTACTGGTCATTGCCGCCGCAGCCCGCTGCGCCGTGCCGCCCTTCTCGGGCTGGCTGCTTTCTTCAATGACGGCTCCGACCCCGGTTTCGGCCCTGATGCACGCGGGTCTGGTCAATGCCGGCGGCTTCCTGCTGATCCGCTTCGCACCGGTGCTGGAAGCTGCCCCCTTCGCGCGTGCGGTCGCCATGCTGCTCGGTCTGTTCGGCGCGATCTTCGGAGTGGGCATCATGATGGTACGCCCCGACATCAAGCGCTCGCTCGCCGGTTCAACGGTGTCGCAGATGGGCTTCATGATCATGAGCTGCGGGCTCGGTGCCTATGCCGCCGCACTCTGGCACATCATCGCGCATGGCCTGTTCAAGGCATGGCTGTTCCTCGGCTCGGGTTCCGCAATCGGTATTAAGGCGCGAAGGCCGGCAGTCGTGCTCTCGGGAAGGGCGAGCCTGCTCATCGCGGCGGCAACCCTGGGTGCCGCACTTTCTGTCGTCTCCATCGGCAAGGGCAATGCTAACCTTATTCCGCTGCTGCTCGCCTTTGCGACGGCATCGGCGACGCTCGTGGCTTGGCTCGGTGCCAAGATGCCGATGCGGGCGCGGGTGACGCTGCTGCTCGCGCTGATTGCGTTGGTCGCCTTCCACAGCGGCGGCTTAAGCTTGGCCGGGGTGGCTGCGGGACGCGACGCAGCCCTGATCGCGCCTGACTGGGCCATGCTCATTCTGCTGGTCGTCTTCCTCGGAGCATGGACCCTGCAGCAGCACTATGTCGCAGCCCAGCGGCCCGTTCCTCTGCCGCTTTACGTCCAACTTCTGAATGCCGGCAGATTGCTCGCAGCCCCTCCCGGAGAACAAAAATGAATATGATTTCTCGTATCGTCGCGATCGATCCGATTCTGACCCGGACCGAGGTCGCAGGTATAGTGGCGCTTTCTGGCCGTACGGTTCCGCCGATCTGGCCGCTCGAAAGCGCGATTGCAGTCAATCCGCTCGCCGGGTTCGAGGACCTGCCATTCGATGAGGCGGTCAGGCTTGCAGCACGAAGGTTCGGCGCGCGCGAGAGCCTGCCGCTGTCGCAGTGGCGCAAGCTGCTCGCCGCCGGAAAGATCGGGGAACGCGAGCTGCGCGATGCGGCTATCGTGCATCTCGGTGGACTCAATGCCGCCTTCGAACTAGTCGGTCCCGACATTTCCCGGCTCGACCTGCTAATGGCCCACCTGCTGGACCTCCCGGCATACGATCGCGACGATGAGCGGCGCGAACCAGGTCCTACGGCCGGCTTCATCGCCAAGTGGTGCGCCGCCTTCTTCGATCAGGGACAGGCATCGAGCCCCATGCCCAACCGCGAGCTCGGCCTCTACCGGGCGGCACTAGCAGCCATTGCCTACGATCCGGAGTTCCGCGCGCTTACCGGCGCGACCGGGCAGCAACTTTTGCTGAGCTTACCGCGCGACCCGCTGGAAGCGATTGCCGAAGGGCTTGTCGCGCTAGGGATCGATCACGGGGATGAGGAAACCAGGCTCGCCGAACTGGTGGCGCGGCTACCGGGTTGGGCGGGGCATATCCGCTGGCGCAACGAGCATGCCGATCCCGAAATGTCTGCCGGCGCGCCCGCTGGTATGGCCGATCTCCTCGCGCTCTGGCTGCTGCTGGAGCGGGGCGGGGCAGCTCCGCACGCCACGATTGCGGACGAAGCGCCGAATACCTCCTCATCACTCGCTGCACATTTCGGACTGACTGATGTGACGGTTGCCGGGCTTGGCATGCATGGCCACGCCCGCTTCGCCAAGGTCGCCAGAATCTCGGAAGGCACTCTTGGCCTGATTTTTCAGACCGCCGCAGAATGGACTTATAGTAACGCGTTGGCACCGAAGCTCCAGTCTGCCGCCGCCTCACTGCCGCAAATCGGGACTCCCGATGCGCAGCTGGTGTTCTGCATCGATGTCCGCTCCGAACCTTTCCGGCGCGCGCTGGAAGCCGAGGGACGGTTCGAAACTTACGGCTATGCCGGATTCTTCGGCCTGCCCATCGCGCTGCACAGGTTCGGAGACGAACGCCGCACACGGCTGCTTCCGGTGCTGCTCTCGCCGCAGCACGATGTCAGTGAAGTGCCGATTCCCGGCCGCGACCAGGCAGCAGCTGCGTTGGCTGCCGGGCAGGCGCGGTCAAGGCAGGCAACGGCCCTGTTTGATGCAGGCAAGGGGGGGACCGCGACCGCCTTTGCAACAGCGGAGGCAACCGGTCCGCTAGCCGGTCTGTTAATGGCTGCGCGCACTTTGGCACCGGGTCTCGTGAAGCGAATCGGAAGCGCGTTTGCGCCGTCCCGGCATAAAGCGTTTGCCCCGTCGCTGGGGCATGACGGGGATCATGGCCGCACGGCGACCTTCACCCGGGAAGAGAAGCTTGGTTTCGCCCTTGCCCTGTTCAAGCTGACAGGACTGCCGGCGCAGACGGCGCGGATCGTCGCGCTGGTCGGCCATGGCGGCAGCGCAGTCAATAACCCCTACGCCGCCGCGCTCGACTGCGGCGCCTGCGGCGGACACGCTGGCGGACCGAACGCCCGGATCTTGGCTGCCATCCTCAACAATCCAGAAGTTCGCGACGATCTGGCGGCTTGCGACTTTGCCCTGCCAGAAACGACGTGGTTCCTTGCGGCCGAGCACAACACGACAACCGATGAAGTGGTGATCTTCGATCGCTCCGCCGTTCCGGAAAGCCACTCGGACGATCTCGAGCACCTCGACGAAAGCTTGGCGAAAGCAGGGGCGGCCAATCGGCAGCGACGGGCAGCGCTACTGGGCCGGACTGCCGCTGACCTGATGGTAGGCGCCGTGCACTGGGGCGAAGTCCGCCCGGAGTGGGGCCTTGCCGGCAATGCCGCCTTCATCGTCGGCCCGCGCGCGCTGACCCGGGAAATCGATCTCGAAGGGCGCGCTTTCCTTCACAGCTATGACTGGCAAACTGATGCCGACGGCACGGCGCTGACGACGATCCTCACGGCCCCGATGGTCGTCGCTCAGTGGATCAACTGCCAGTACCTGTTCTCGACCATCGACAACGACCGCTATGGCTCTGGCGACAAGGTCACCCAGAACGTGGTCGGTGGGATCGGCGTCCTGCAGGGTAATGGCGGTGATCTCAGGGTCGGACTGCCGCGTCAGTCGCTCTTCATGGACGACGGCACGCCGTTCCATATACCGCAGCGGCTGATGACGGTTGTGCTCTCGCCCTTCGAACTCGTCGAGCGCGCCGTGGATTCGAACGACATACTTGCCCGTCTGTTTGGAAAAGGCTGGGTCACTCTCGTCGTCATCGATCCCCGCACCGGCAAGGCCATGCGCTGGCGGCGCGATGTGGAATTGGCAGTCCATTGGAATGCTTCACCCTCAAACCAGGAACTGGAGTTTTGAACATGACCAACGCTGCATTCGGCGATCTGATGCTCCACCGGCTGAAGAAGATCGAGATCGTGCTGCTGGCCGAGGATTACGCCCTCGTCGAGGAACTGCTCAAGGCTGCCGGCATCGGTGGTTGGACGATGATCCGCGACGTGGCCGGCATGGGTCACAGCGGCTTCCACCAAGGCAAGACTATCTTCAATGACCAGAGCGGCCTCGTCATGTTTGTCGGCGTGGCCAAGGAAAATGCCATTGCCGATGTCGCCCGGGGCCTTGCCCGCCTGTTCGAGAAGCGACCCGGCGTAACCTTCCTCTCGGATGTCGAAGTCATGCGTTCGGACTACTTTGCCAAGGTCACGGCCTGACCGCAGTGGCCCGCGCGTTCGAGGTTGATGGCAACACAGCGACAGGCGCAACCATGCACGGCAAGCACCGGGTCATCGAACCCGTGCTTGCCAGGCTGGGCATGCACTTTCTGCCGCCACCGCCCATCGATACGGACCGCTACGGCACCTTGCCGAAGCCGCGGCTGATCTCGCGCGTTGGCGGCAGGCGAGATGTCCTAACTGTACCTTTCCCGGTTGGACTCCCCGTCTGGCCGCAACCCGCTTCGTCCCGAACTCGGGCGCCAGTGTCGCCCAGTCGATCACTGAAACTATGCGTTGCCTGACCCGGCGGGCGGGTTCGGGTTTTTCGAGCCAGATCGCAACCAGAGCATCGCCCACCTCGGGCCCCTCAATCTCGCTCACCGCAACATCTCCGAAGTGCGGAAATGCATAGGCTTGCACCGTCGAAAGCCATTGCCCGCGATGCTTGGCATTGCGCCAGCTCTCTGATGCTCGGCCAAGACATTCGCCGCCGCCTTGCCAAACGTCAGAATTCCCTCGCGCTTGCGCCGCGCGGCGATCGGATCTGTCCGTCGTCAGAACATTTGGCGCAAAGTGCGGCGTAGATTAGCGGAGTGCAGGCCTCGTCTTGGGGTTGATGTTAGGCGGCAAGCTTGCGGTGTTGCAAGCGCCGATGCTCGATGGTCTTTCGCTTGATCCTTTCA